>CANQNF010000004.1 GCA_947625125.1 uncultured Clostridia bacterium | reverse complement strand
TCGCACGGGCGGCGGGTCAGACGATCAAAACCCGAACCCGCAAAAAGCTGCAAAACCAACGCCCCGCACCATGCCGTCTAAAAGCGTTCTATCTTCTGTTCATCTACCCTCTACCCTCTATCTTCGCACGGGCGGCGGGTCAGACGATCAAAACCCGAACCCGCAAAAAGCTGCAAAACCAACGCCCCGCACCATGCCGTATAAAAGCGCTCTATCTTCTATTCATCTACCCTCTATCTTCTAACTTGATTTTTCCTCCCCGTTCTGCTATAATATAAAAAAATCCCGGAGGTGCTTCTATGCTTATAAACGACAACTTTCTTTTAAAGACCGAAACAGCCCGGCGGCTTTACCACAGCTATGCCGAAAATCTCCCGATAATCGATTATCACTGCCACATTCCGCCCAGGGATATCGCCGAAGATAAGCGCTTTTCCGATATCACCGAGGTATGGCTCGGCGGCGACCACTATAAGTGGCGGCTGATTCGCATGACTGGGGCGCCCGAAAGCGAAATTACCGGCGATTGCGACCCTAAGACCAAGTTTTTAAGATTTGCAGAGGCGCTGCCGCAGGCAATAGGCAACCCGATGTACCACTGGACCCACCTCGAGCTCAAGCGCTACTTCGGCTGCGACCTTACCCTTAACCCCGAAAACGCCGAGGAAATTTATTCTCTCTGCAATAACGCTTTAAAGCGCGACGATATGTCGGCAAGGGGCATCATCCGCCGCTCAAACGTCAGAATGATCGGCACCACCGACGACCCGACCGACAGCCTTGAATGGCACGAAAAAATCGCCGAGGACAAGACCTTTGAGACCCTTGTCCTGCCGTCGTTCCGCCCCGACAATGCCCTGAACATCGACAAGCCGGGCTTTGCCGACTACATAAAAAAATTGGGCGACGTCTCCGACACCGACGTTTCAAATATTTCGGGAATCAAAAAGGCTCTGAGCCTGCGGCTTGAATTCTTTGCCAAACATGGGTGCAGGGCTGCCGACCACGGTCTCGACCGCGCCGTTTTCTCTCCCGCTACCGATAATGAAGCGGACGAGATACTAAAAAAAGCCCTGTCGGGAAAGCCGATTTCACGCGAAGAGGCCGACAAGTATATCACCGTCATGCTCCTGCACTGCGGAAGAGAATATTCACGTCTCGGCATAGTCATGCAGCTCCACTACAACTGCCAGCGCCGCGTAAATTCACGCTACACTGAAATGCTTGGCGCAGACACCGGCTTCGACTGCATCCGCACAAACGACGGAGGCTCGGCCGTAACCGGGCTTCTGAACGCTCTTGACTGCGAGAACGCCCTGCCGAAAACGGTGCTCTACTCTCTCAATCCCGCCGACAATGAGCTTTTGGATTCCGTGGCAGGTTCGTTCCCCGGCGAGGACGGCTTTATGAAGGTACAGCACGGCGCCGCATGGTGGTTCAATGACACAAAATCCGGCATGGAAGCACAGCTGAAAAGCTTTGCAAATCTCCTGCCGCTCGGACAGTTCATCGGCATGCTCACCGATTCAAGAAGCCTTTTGTCCTACACCAGGCACGAATATTTCCGCAGAATTTTCTGCAATCTCTTGGGAGAATGGGTCGAAAACGGCGAGTACCCGGCCGACGAAAACTCCCTCAAAAAAATCGTCGAGGGCGTGTGCTGCAAAAACGCGATGAGGTTCTTCGGGATTGAATAATATGGAAAATTACCGTCACAAAGTGATGTACTACGAGACCGATATGATGGGCCTCACGCACCACTCAAATTATATCAGATTCATGGAGGAGGCCCGGGTCGATTTTCTCGAAAAGGGCGGATGGCCATACCAAAAATTAGAAAGTATGGGCATTTTTTCGCCGGTTATCGGGGTAAACTGCCGCTTTAAGACCCCCACGACGTTTTCCGACGTTATTGAAATCGAGGTCGGCGTCGAGGAGTACGGCGGAGCACGGCTGAGGGTAAAATACCGCATGAAAAATTCCCGCGGAGAAACGGTCTGCGAGGGCTTTTCGGAGCACTGCTTCACCGACAGAAGCGGGCGCCCGATAAGGCTTAGAAACGTCTGCCCCGAGTTCGACCGCTGGCTGCGGGAAATGGCAAACGGGGCATGTGAGCGCTGAAAACGCCCCCACTTCTCCAGCCGGGGCGAAGTAGGGGGCGAAAGCAAATTATATCGCTTTTTTTGCTTTATATAATGCAAGAGCCGCCAACGTAGAAGATGGCGGCTTTATGTCATATTATGCGGGCATGTTTTTTATCGAAGACGGGCTCAAAAGCCTGCCTCTTACTTTTACATTCCCTTGGGGTTCGGGCCGTATTTGTTCTCGCCGGGCTGGGAGTCGGTGGCGAAGAATACGATGAGAAGAATTTCGCCTACAAGCGGGATAAGCGCAATTAAAATCCACCAGCCGCTCTTGCCGGTGTCGTGGAGACGGCGGAAAGCAACGGCGAGGCCGGGAACGAGCAGGAGAAGCGAGATCACAAGAGTGACGATGGAGATGAGGGTGCCGAGAACCGGGACCTTGCCCAAAATCGACGTCAGAATCGTGCACACGATCGATACCAAGAAGCTGAAGAGCCAGAAGTACCAATACTCGCTGCGTCTTGCGCGGCCGTTGAAGTTGGCATAATTTGACTTCAGAACGGATGTTACAGCTGTTTTAAAATCCATATTGTTTCCTCTTTCCTGAAATATTTGCCTTTTTCGGCTTGTAAATATTATAGCACTTTCAAGCGTAAATGTCAACATTTGGTGTAATTTTTATGCAAATTATACTTGACAAATCTCTCTTTATCATTTATTATCAGTATCAGAAGAATTTTTTGATAAGGAGATTTTTTTATGGACATACAGAATCCGCTCGAAAACGTTAAGACGTACGCTCTGCATATGGGCGAGGCGAAGTGCTCCGTAGACCTCGGGGACGGCAGCGAGAGAGGCGAATACGTCAACCAGGACTATATCCTCTCGAAGCTCGGCAGGCCCCACCGCGGCATCAACCTCATGTACTGCTACTACCCGCTTGACGAGGGTTGGCCCGAGCGCGCCTCCGTCGCGTTCCCGTCCACCGATTCCACGAATGCCTGGGGCTACCCCTACGACGACTACTTCCCCTATCGCGGCGGCCTCAACGGCGACAAGAATGCCGAGGTCTTTGAACAGATGAGGGACATAAGGCGCCACGGCCAGGACATTATCTTCACGATAACCGTCGACCCGCATGTTTCGGACGAGCACCTGATCGCCATCGCCGAGGATATGAAGCCTTTCGGCAGGGTGATGATGAGAATAAATCACGAATGCACCGGAAGCTGGTTCAGCTTTAACAAGAGATGCTCATATAAAGAGGTCGCCGACTTCTTCGCAAGGTTTGCGCGCATAATCCACGAGCATGCTCCAAACGTAAAGACGATACTCTGCGCAGGCGCTTACGTCGACAGAGAGGGCAAGCTTGAGATGGAAGAACTGTTCATGGGCTCCGCAAAAGAAGCCGACATCTGGTCGATAGATCAGTATTTCACGCTGCACTACGGCTACCCGAACGACGTCGCCGAAAAGGGCGGCCACAGCTTCTCCTATAACGGCATAGGGCCGGTCTATGAGTCCGTGAGAAAGACTCTTGAGAGATACAAAAAAATCACCGGCCGGGTCAAGCCGATGGTCATGAGCGAGCTGAACACCGACGGCGACGTGACCGGCCCGTACGACCAGGCAAAGATGGTGAGGGCGTTTTTGGACAGAGTCGCCGACGAAAAGGCGGACTGGCTCTCGGCGTTCACGTTCTATCAGTTCCGCGACCGGGGCAGGCTCGGCCTCGAGATCGAGGACCCGAACAACAAGGACGTGGGTATCGACGCCCCGATTTTAAAGGATTACAAGGAGGTCATCTCCAAAGACTGGTTCAAACCCGAGATGACTGTGGGCGGCGAGATAACCCTGCCCGTGACGTTAAGATGGGGAGGAGCAGAGGACGCCGAGGGCATTGCCATACCGATAGAATTCGAGAAAGACCCGGTGTTCTGCGAGCTGTGGTTTGAGACGGAGGACAACCTGATGATGGAAATAAACGGCAGGTGGTTCTACAAGTCCCCGAAAGCGAAATTCGTAGACTTAATGCCGGCGTTCTTTGAAAACCGCCTTGAGGGTAAGACGACCCTGACCTTAAAGATATTCGCCCCTCCGGCAAGCGGTGAAAACGACGTTCCCGGCAGCGTGGATACCTACGCCACCGTCTCGAAGCTCCCGAAAATCAGGATAAGGTACGAAGAAGTGCAGAAGTTTACTTACTAATAGAGGATAGAACGTCAGAGCGTCAGAGGATAGAGATTCAAGGTGTCGCTGACGCGACGGATTTTAACGCTTTCCTCTGACATATCAAAGAATCGAACCCGAGTTGAATTTTTTAAACATGGTGCGGTGCCCGTTTGCGGGCGCCGCGCTTTTTCTGCGCGCCCCACGCCTGCGGCCCCGTCCGTCCGGCTTACGCCGGACCCCCGTCGGCTTTCGCCGACGGGGTCCCCGACAGCGAAGCTGTCGGGGGACGGGGCGCCCGCAGGCGGTGGGGCGCCCGCAGAGGGCTGCATATTTTTTCCTTTCCTGCGCACACTAATCCCGGAGGTGCGGGTCATGCTCATTGTTTTTATACGCGGGATAATTCTTTATGCGCTCGTAATTTTTGCGGTGAGGCTCATGGGCAAGCGCCAGCTCGGCGAGCTTGCCCCGTCGGAGCTCGTCATCACGATCCTGATTTCCAACATCGCCACTCTCGCCATGGAGGACGTCTCCGTGCCGCTGATAACCGGCACCGTCCCGATTTTAACGCTCGTGTCGCTCGACGTGCTGTCGGGGTATGTATGCTTAAAATCGCGAAAGATCCGGCATATGATCTCGGGCAGACCCAAAGTCATCATCTCCGACGGGGTGATAGACCAGAAAATGCTCAGGTCCTTAAGATACACCGTCGACGACCTTATGTCGGCTTTGAGAACGCAGTCGATTTTTGACATCTCGCAGGTGCAGTACGCCGTCGTCGAGACCACCGGAGCCGTCAGCGCATACCTAAAACCCGAATTCCAGCCGATGACCCCGTCCGCGGTAAAATCTCCCGACCAATCATCCGACCCGCCTAAGACCGTGATAAGCGACGGCGATTTTATAGGACCGGCAGGGAAGCTCTCGCGGGATGAAATACTCAAAGAACTTAAACGAAAACACCTTGAGCCCGGCGACGTTTTTCTCTGCACGGTGGACGCCGACGGAAAGCTTAAAATAACCGAGAAAAGGAGCGATAAATAATGAAAAGACTTGCCGTTTGCATAGCTATAATCGCGGCCATCGTGGCGGCGGGGGTGTTCTCGATAGGGCTCGTGTCGTCAAAAAACGAAAGGCTCTACGGGATGGTTCGGGGCGTTATCGAGACCTACGAGGCCGGCGGCGACGTTTCGGGCAGGATAAATGAGCTCACCGATTTTTTCAAGGAGGACTATGCCCCGAAGCTTGCATGCGTGGTGAACGACGGCATGCTCGCCGAAATGGCGGCGTCGGCGTCAAAGCTTGAAGCGATGTATCAAAGCGGCTGCGACGAATTTACGGCGGAGTGCGAGGCCCTGCTCACCGGGGCCGACAGGATACTTCGCAGCGAACTGCCGGCGGCGTATCGGGTGATGTAAAAAATAAAATATGATACATGGCTCTGATTTTCCGTTTTATTAACGCTTTTTCCTTTTTTTGTACTTGCATTTTTGCTTCATATGTGGTATAGTTATTATATATTAGTATGCCTAAAGCGCTTAACATCGTTTAAAAAAGGAGATGCGGCCGTGCAGGAGTCCGGAGAAATGTATTTGGAAACCATTTTGATTCTTTCGCAAAAGGGCGGAGTGCGCTCTATCGACGTCTGCGAGGAAATGGGATATTCAAAGCCGAGCGTTTCGCGCGCCGTCAAAATTCTTAAAAACGGCGGGTATATCGACGTGGACGCCGACGGCTACATAACCCTCACCGACGAGGGCAAGTATGTCGCCGAGAGGACGTACGAGCGCCACACAGTCCTGACGGGATTTTTCCGCGCCATAGGAGTGCCGGAGAAAAACGCCGCCGACGACGCCTGCAAGATAGAACACGTCATCTCCGACGAAACATTTGAGAGGCTTAAAGACTATATCGGCAAAAGCTTTGGCAAGTAATTAAACATTGGAAGGGGCTTATTATGAAATTAGGGAAGATATTCGCCTGCGCACAGGCGGCGGTATTGTTTCTCCTTTGCATGAGCTTGCCCGCAGCGGCAATAGACAGCTCGGACGACCCCTATGTCGTCACGCTCTACAACGAATCCAACGGGCTTCCCACAGGCGAGGCCAACGAGGTCATCCAGACGTCCGACGGCTACATCTGGATAGGCAGCTACGGCGGACTTATCCGCTATGACGGAACGACTTTCCGCAACTTCAGCCTCGAGGGCGCTATAGCTTCCTCATCTATCAGGGCTCTTGCGGAGGGAAATGACGGAAAGCTCTGGATAGGCACGAACGACGCCGGAGTTTTCGTCATGGAAAACGGCGCGGTGTCCCACATTCCCTCGGAGGATGAGAATTCGTTTTTGTGCATCCGCGACTTCGCTATAGGTAAGGACGGAGCGGTCTATGCGGCGTCTAACTCCGGTCTTGCGGTAATACGCGACGGCGTTTTGAAGCCGTGCGAGGGCGAGCATACCGTAGGCGGCACCGTCTATTCCGTCGACGTCGACGGCTCGGGACGGGTCTGGGGCGCTCTTAACGCGGGAGTATGCGTGCTCCTCGAAAACGACCGCGAGGTAAAGACTTTTGCTTCTTCCGACTTCTTCCCGGGCGGCGAGAGCATCTACTGCACCGGCTCGGACGACAAAGGCAACATCTATCTCGGAACGTCAGGCTCGACCGTCATGAAGCTTGAAAACGGCTGGGACAGCGGCAGCGGCTCCCAAACGGTGATAGAGACCCCCGGAGTCACCACTCACAACATGATAAGAACAGGCCCCGACGGCTCGGTGATAGTCTGCGGCAACGTCGGAGCATGCGTGATTTTAAAATCCGGCGAGCAGATAACTTTCACCGAGACCGACAGAGCTGCCTCTTTGAACTCGGCGTGCATGGACTACGAGGGAAATATCTGGCTTGCCTCCACCGGCTTCGGCATCATAAAATACACCGAGGGCTGCTTTGAAAGCCCGAATTTAAAGGCGGGTCTCGACGGCATTCCCTTAAACGCCGTAGCAATAGCGGACGGCTGCTGCTACCTCGGCACAGACACCGGAATCTTATGCTACGACGGCGACTGGAACAGCGTTGAAAACAGCCTCACATCTGCATATAACGACGTCAGAGTCAGAAGCCTTGCCGTAGACGGCGGCGGAAACGTCTGGGCGGCTACATACGATAACAAGAACTCGGTCGCGTGCTATGACCCGAAAACCGATACTCTTAAGACATACGGCACCGAGGACGGGCTTCTCTCAAACGGCGCAAGGACCGTGTATGAGCTCTCCGACGGCTCGGTCGCGGTCGGCACTCAGGAGGGCCTTAACATCATAAGAGACGGCGTTGTCGCCGAATCCTACGGCTCGGGCGAGGGCCTCAGCACGGCCTCCGTCTTATGCACGATAGAGACAGCCGACGGAGCGATTTTAGTTGGCTCGGACGGCGGAGGAATTTATGAGATAAAAGACGGCAGGGTCATCCCCCACGGCTTTGACGAGGGCCTTTCGGACGGCGTGGTGTTAAGGATACTTGACGACCCCGACGGCGACGGATACTTTGTCAGCGCGGGTTCGAGCCTCTACTACTTTAACTCCGACGGCTTCAAAAAGCTCTCCGTCAAAAAGGGCGCAGGCTCGATATTTGATTTTTATGTCAGGGACGGAAAGCTCTGGATACTGCAAAATAACGGCATTTTAGCATACGACAGGCAGGCTGTTCTTTCGGGTGAGGAGACCGCCGCGGACGAGGAATTCGGAGCCGAGCACGGCCTTTCGGGAACTCTTAACGCGAACACCTGGAACTGGACCGACCCCGAGACCGGAAGCCTGTATCTTGCCACAAGAAGCGGCGTTTCGGTGTTTGATTTCGGTGGAGTCGAGAACATCCCGCCGAAAGCCATCATCAACAGCCTCTATGTCGACGGCGTCGAGATGATAAATCCCGCCTCTGCCGAGCTTAAGAGCGACGTTTCGAGAATCACCGTCGACTTCTCCGCGCTTACCTACACCGGCACCACCGACGTCGTGATGGAATATATCCTTGAGGGCTTCGACGAGAGCCCGACGGTGCTGACCGGGGTGCAGAATTCAAGCGTCAGCTACACAAACCTCCCGGGCGGCGACTACGAATTCCGGCTCAAAGTTTACGAGAGAGGAAAAGAAGCGCTTGCCGAGGAGTGCGGCATAACCATAACAAAGGATAAACGCGTATACGAGCACGTCGCGTTCTTCGTCATCCTCGGGCTTGCGGCCGCAGGCATAGTGGCGGGGGCGGTGCTCATAGTCGAGAGGGCGAAGCTGTCATCCGCAGAAAAGCGGCAGAAAGAATACCGAAAGATAGTCGAACAGTCGCTTCAGACCTTTGCGCGCGCAATAGACGCCAAGGACAAATACACCAACGGCCACAGCTTGAGGGTCGCCGAGTATTCGGTGGAGCTTGCCAAGCGCATGAACCTGTCCGAAAGAGACCAGGAAAATATCTACTACATCGCGCTTTTGCACGATATAGGAAAGATAGGCATTCCCGATTCCATCCTCAATAAGCCCGGAAAGCTTACCGAGGAGGAGCGCCAGATGATACAGAATCATCCCCTCATCGGCGGCGAGATTCTCAAGGACTTTACCGCCATAAGCGGCATCGCCGACGGCGCTAAGTATCACCACGAGAGAATAGACGGCAAGGGCTATAACGAGGGCAGAAAGGGAGACGAGATACCCCTTATCGCAAGAATTATCGGCGTTGCGGACACCTATGACGCGATGAGCTCTACCCGCTGCTACAGGCCTGCGCTGAGCGAAGATTTTATCGTCGAGGAATTGAAGCGGGTCGCGGGAACGCAGCTTGACGAGAAGATAGTGCCGCACATGCTCGACATGATAAGCGAGGGCGTGGCGCCGCTTGCCGATGAAAAGCACAAGGAAGCCAAGGACATCGCCTCGCACTATAAGACGTGATAAAAAATTAAAAACCGTCCTCCGACAGTACAGGGTCGGGGGACGGTTATTTTTTGTATTTTTTTGCAAGCTTTTTCGACATGGTTTTCTTTTTCGGCGCGGACTTTTTTCTTTCCCGCTTTTCGGCGATGAAGATAAAATAACCGTCCCGTTCGACGACCCTGACCCCGCCGAAAACCGACGTGAGCTTATTTTTGTACCAGTCAAGGCGCTTTGTCACCATCATCATTTTTCCGCCCATGGCAAGGCGCTTGAAGCCGTCCTCGATAAACCCCTTTGCGACCGAGAAGTCGGCGTGATAGGGCGGGTTTGAAAGTATCAGCGTGAAATTTTCCTCCGGCATGGCTCTAAAGCCGTCGCTGACGAAAGCCTTTATTTCGGGCATGCCGTTTAAAGCGGCATTCTCGGAGGCGGTTTTTACGGCGTCCGGGGATATATCGCACATGACGACGTTTTCGGCGCCTATAACGGACGCCGCCGCTATGCCGACGATACCGCATCCGCAGCCGAGGTCGAGAACCTTTTTCTCGCAGGAAAAATCGGCAAGGCTCAGCATGGCGAGGGTGCCCCTGTCCGGCCCGTCGGGAGAAAAAAGCCCGGGGCATGTGTTAAAAACAAAGCTTTTGCCGCCTATCACGGCTTCGTATCTGTGCTCCGGCATGGTCGATCTCTCCTTTACATGCGCCGCCCCCGGCCTGCGGCGCTCGCACTCAAAAAAAGGGAGGCTAAAGCCCCTTTGAGATAAGAAAACAAGAGTGCCCGGTGGGCACTGCGAAGCACCGCATAGTCGTTCAAAGTCGTCAGATTCAAGGCGGCGGCTCGCACGCACTCCGTTGTGGAATGCAAGAGCCGCCAACGACGAAGATGACGGCTTTGAGTCAGACTATGCGGGCTTGTTTTCTTATCGAAGAGGGGCTAAAGCCTCCCCGTGTTTTTATATTCCGCTTGCGTCGACGTAGAACGTTCTTACGGCGTTCGGGTCGGCCTTGGGCTTCGGCTCCTCCTTGGGGGCTAAGCGCGAGGCGAAGAACTTCGTGGCGACCTGCGGGAACAGAGCGTAGCTTAAGACGTCCTCCTCGGAACCGTTGAAGCCGGGGACGCTTCTGCACTCCTCGCGGTACTTGTCAAGCTCGGGCTCCAAAAGGTCTGCGGGACGGCAGGTGATGACCTCTTCGTCGCCGATGGCCTTTTTGCGGACCTCCTCGTTGACCTCGCCCGGCAAACGGCCGTACTCGCCCCTAAGAAGCGCCTTGGACTCCTTGGTAAAGACCTTGTAGCGCTCTCCCGATAGAACGTTTAAGACTGCCTGCGAGCCGACTATCTGAGACGTAGGCGTTACAAGAGGCGGATATCCGAAGTCCTTTCTTACGTTCGGGACTTCTGCCAGAACTTCGTAATACTTGTCCTCGGCATTAGCCTGCTTGAGCTGGCTAATAAGGTTAGAGAGCATTCCGCCGGGGACCTGATACATAAGCGTTTTCGTGTCGACGTTAAGAACCTTGGGGTCTAAAATGCCCTCGGCTTTTAATTTGTTTGCGACATTTCTGAAGTGTGCGGCAACGTCCGAAAGGGCGGCAAGGTCGAGCCCGGAATCTCTGTCGGTGCCTGCTATAGTGGCGACGAGCGATTCGGTGGCGGGCTGCGAGGTGCCGTTTGCAAGGGGAGAAAGGGCGGTATCGACGATATCGACCCCCGCTTCGCATGCCTTAAGATAGACCATATCGCCGGTGCCGGTGGTGTTATGGGTGTGAAGATGGATAGGAATATTCACAGCGGCTTTGAGCTTTTTGACAAGGCTCGCGGCGTCATACGGGAGCAAAAGGTTCGCCATATCCTTGATGCAGATGGTATCCGCACCCATGGCTTCAAGCTCCTTGGCGAGGTTTACAAAATATTCCTCGCTGTGCACCGGGCTGGTGGTATAGCTGAGAGCGGCTTCGCAGATCCCGCCGTACTTTTTAGTCGCGTCGATGGCGGCCTTGAGGTTGCGGGTGTCGTTCAATGCGTCAAAAATTCTTATTACATCAATGCCGTTTTCAATCGACTTTTTTACAAACGCGTCGACCACGTCGTCGGCGTAATGCTTATATCCCAAGATATTCTGGCCTCTGAACAGCATTTGCAGTTTGGTGTTAGGCATCGCCTTTTTAAGCGCGCGCAGTCTCTCCCACGGGTCCTCGTTCAAAAACCTCATGCAGGAGTCAAACGTCGCGCCGCCCCAGCACTCCAAGGACCAGTAACCTATTTTATCGAGCCGCTCGCAGGCCGGGAGCATATCCTCGAGCCTCATTCTCGTCGCGGCCTGCGACTGGTGAGCGTCTCTTAAGATCGTATCGGTAATTTTCAAAGGATTCTTTGCCATATTATCCTCCTAATCTTATATTCATATACCGTCCGCGCCCGGGGTCCCTGCTCCTATCCGGGCATTTTAAGTATCATGCCCGTGTGCGGGGCGAAGCCCCTGCCGCACGAAGTGCGGCGGCCAGCGAAGCTGGCCCGCCGGCGGAGCCGGCGAGGGGGTTCGCCGGGGCAGTGGGTCCGGGCGCGGGACGGTATCATGCACAAAGCCGTTATCCCAAAAGCGAGATCAGCACGCCCGCGGCTATAGCGGAGCCGATGACGCCCGCAACGTTCGGGCCCATGGCGTGCATCAAAAGGAAGTTTCCGGGGTTCTCCTCCTGGCCGACTTTCTGGGATACCCTCGCCGCCATAGGTACCGCCGAAACGCCTGCGGAACCGATGAGCGGGTTGATCTTCTCCTTTAAGAAGAGGTTCATGAACTTCGCTAAAAGCAGTCCTCCGGCAGTGCCCATCGAGAACGCCACGATGCCCATGAGGATGATCCCGAGCGTGCGCCATGTCAGGAACGTGGAGGCGGTGGCGGTAGCGCCGACCGATACGCCGAGGAAGATGGTCACTATGTTCATAAGCTCGTTCTGAGCGGTCTTAGAAAGCCTGTCGCAGACCCCCGACTCTTTCATCAGGTTTCCGAGCATCAGCGAGCCGATAAGCGGGCCTGCCGAGGGGACCAAGAGCGTTACGAATACCGTGACGACTATCGGGAAGATTATCTTCTCGGTCTTGGAGACGGGACGAAGCTGCTTCATGACGATGGAGCGCTCCTTTTTGGTGGTGAGAGCTTTCATTATAGGCGGCTGGATGACCCCGATAAGAGCCATATAGGAATAAGCCGCAACTGCGATAGGGCCTAAAAGCTCTGCCGCAAGTATCATCGTCGTGTAGATGGCGGTAGGACCGTCAGCGCCGCCGATGATTCCGATGGAGCCGGCCTGCTGAGGGGTAAAGCCCAGGAAATTCGCGGCGATATATGTCACGAAAATGCCGAGCTGTGCGGCAGCGCCGAGAAGCATGGACTTCGGGTTTGCAATCAGCGGGCCGAAGTCGGTCATAGCGCCTACGCCGACAAAGATAAGGCAGGGGTAGATTCCCAGCTTAACGCCCAAATACAGGACGTCCAAAAGTCCCGGGGTGACGGTCTGACCCAAAAGCGCGGTCATCTGGTCGAGTATATTTTGGGAGACTCCCGAGGCCGCGAACTCGTCTATCATTTCCCGGGTTATGGCGGCTCCGCCGAAGATGTCCCAGTGGACGTGTCCGCCGGCAAAGAGAAGCTCGTGGTACATCTCAGCGCCGGGAAGATTTGTCAAGAGCATGCCGAACGCTATCGGCAGAAGCAGCAGCGGCTCAAATTTCTTGACTATCGCAAGATACAGGAGCACGAACGAGATGAGGATCATAATAAGGGCCCTCGGGTCGCTGCCTATAAGGGCGAAGCCCGTTGATTTAATAAAGTCGATAATAGGGTTCATTTTCGCACCTCTGATTACTCAATAGTGCAGAGAATATCGCCGGTAGCGACAGTGGAGCCCTTTGAGACGGCGACAGCGGTGACCTTGCCGGCCTTGGGGGCCATTATCTCGTTTTCCATCTTCATGGCCTCAAGTATCATGAGCACCTCGCCCGACTTGACGGTCTGGCCTGCCGAGACGTTTACCGAAAGAATGTTTCCGGGCATGGGAGCGGTGATCTTCTCGCCTGCTCCGGCTGCGGCGGGAGCCTTGGGGGCGGGGGCCTCTGCCTTAGCGGTGGTCTTTACCTCGCCTGCGGAGATCTCCTCGATGGCTACCTCATATTCGGTGCCGTTGACGTTTACACGATAGTTTTTCATAAGCTTTCCTCCAAAATCAGTTTACTCTACGAATGGATCTTATCCTTATTGCCTCGACGCTTTCGCCGAGCTCCTCTGCAATCGCCGCCGATATTGCCGCGATAAGCTCTCCCTTGTTTACCTCGGGAGCATTCTCGGCAGGCTCTGCGACAGGCGGTTTTTCGCTCTCTTTGACAGGCTTTTTGCCCTCTAACATCTTAATCACCGCGCCCATCGCATAGCATATCGCTATAATGCAGATGAGGCCGATAAAAACGGTGCCGAGGCCCATGCCGATCACAAGACCCATGCCGGGATCGCTAACTTGCATAAAAATCCTCCTAACCTTTTGCGGGCCGCGTAAAAAAATCAACACTGCCCAAATTAAAAACAATCATATCACACTTGCGGAAAAATTTCAATAGGCAAAATGACGGCATTATTCGGCGTTTGAAAAATAATTTATGCAATGTTTCAAAAAACAGTGGAAATTTTGCTTGAGTTGTGATATACTGTATTAGATATTTCATTCCGACGAGATTTAAGAGGTAGTTATGCGCAGAGAAGTTATGGGTATAAGCACCGAATACATAGAAAAGGGCGAGGGCGGGATAGTCCTCATGCTGCACGGCTGGGGCTCAAAGGCCGAGTTATTTTCGGGACTTATCGAACAGTGCTCGAAAAAATATAAAGTCTTGGCTCCCGACCTGCCGGGGTTCGGCGGCACCGAGGAACCGGGCGAGCCGTGGGACGTAAGAGCCTATGCGGACTTTGTCCTGAAATTTTTGGAGCCCTATGCGCCCGAATCGGTTATACTTTTGGGGCACAGCTTCGGCGGCAGGGTGATACTCAAGCTCTGCGAAATGCAGCTGCCGTTTGAGATAAAAAAGATAATCATGGTCGACGCGGCCGGAATAAAACCGAAAAAAAGCCTTAAAAGCCGGGCTTCGCTCATGATGTATAAAATCGGCAGGAATATAATGTCAACCCCGCCGCTTAAAAAGCTTTTCCCGAACGCCGTTGAAAACATGCGCAAAAAACGCGGTTCGGCCGACTATAACGCGGCTTCGCCTATTATGAGGCAGACCCTTGTTAAGGTCGTGAACGAGGACTTAAGACGCGTCCTGCCGAAAATAAAAGCCCCCACGCTTCTGATTTGGGGCACCAAGGATACGGCTACTCCCCTTTCCGACGGCGAGCTGATGGAGAAGCTGATACCAGATTCGGGGCTTGTCAAGATCGCAGGCGCGGGACACTACAGCTTCTTAGAAGCGCCCGGGTACGTCGCGAGGGTGCTGGCTTCGTTTCTGAACCTATAAGGAGGCACAATATGGAATTTTTCAAGCTGATTTGCGCGATACTTGCGACGGCGCTGTATTTCGCAGCGGCCGCGCTTTCGCTTCGGCACTTCATTCACATGTTCCAGCTCAACTCCTACAAACCGAAAGTGCAGCTTAAATGGCTTAAAGACAACGCTCGCGGGTTCTTCGCGGGGCATGTCATTGGCGCGGTCGTCGCGCTTATCTGCGCCGTTATCTCGCTTCGTCTGCCGATGAGTTCGGTCGGGCAGGGGCTTCTGATTATTCTTATATCCGCCGTTCTGCTGTTCTCGGCGATATGCATGAGACCAAAGCCCGCAAAGATACCGCTTAAATATACCGCGCGTATAAAACGACTAATTTTTACATTATGTATCATCTATCTTCTCCCCGCTGCGGCGCTTATGATCCTCTATGATTGGGGATTTGCGGTCGTTTTTGCCGCGATGTATGTTCTCTGGGTACTGCTGTCGCCTTGGGCGGTGCTCCTTGCAAACCTCATAAACCGACCCGTAGAGCAGGCCATCAACCGCCGCTACATAAACGACGCGAAGAGAATTTTATCGGAATGCCCGAATTTAACGGTTTTCGGCATAACCGGAAGCTTCGGAAAAACGTCGGTGAAGTATTTTCTGGATGAATTACTGAGCGTAAAATATAATGTTTTAAAAACTCCGGGTAATTTCAATACGCCGCTCGGGGTGGTAAAGACAATAAGAGGCGAGCTGAGGGCTACGCATGATATATTCCTCTGCGAGATGGGCGCGAAAAACGTCGGGGATATAAAGGAGATATGCGACATAGTACATCCGAAGCACGGTATAATTACCTCGGTGGGGCCGATGCACCTTGAAAGCTTCGGGAGCATAGACAATGTCAAAAAGACAAAATTCGAGCTTGCCGACACGCTTCCCGAGGACGGGCTGCTGTTTTTGAATACAGACGATGAAAACGTGCGGGAGCATGCCGGAAACAGGCGCTATATCGGCTACGGCATTGAAAACCGCGGAGGCTGGCACTGCGAAAATCTGAGCGTTTCATCCTCCGGCTCGGAATTCGACGTGATTTCCCCGTCCGGCGAGCGCTGCCGCTATAAAACAAGGCTCATAGGAAAGCACAACGTCATAAATATCTGCGGAGCAGTGGCCGCCGCAAACGCCCTCGGTATCTCTCTTGAGGAGCTGAAGCCCGCCGTGAGGCGGCTTGAAAGCGTTCCCCACAGGCTTGAGCTGAAGCGAAACGGCGGAGTCACGATAATTGACGACGCGTATAACTCAAACCCGACAGGCGCCAAGGCCGCTTTGGAGGCGCTCGGGATGATGGACGGATATAAGATACTATGCACTCCGGGGATGATAGAACTCGGGGAGAAAGAGTTTGAGCTGAACCGGGAATTCGGAGAAAACGCCGCCAAGGTCTGCGACTACGCTGCCGTCGTCGGGAAAACCAACCGCGAGGCTATCCTGAAAGGGCTTCGGGACGGCGGGATGGATGAAGAAAAAATTTTTGCGGCGGAGAGCCTTAGTGAAGCCATGGCGAAAATTTACGGCTTGACAACCGGCGAAAAAAATAAGATAATACTTTTGGAGAACGACCTCCCCGACAATTACTGAATTTTACATATAAGGAGATTTTTTATGAAAATTACCGTTGCGCTTCTATTCGGCGGCAAGTCCGTCGAGCATGAAATTTCCATCATATCCGCTTTACAGGCCGCCCAAAGCCTGAGCAGGGAAAAATACGACGTTCTGCCGGTCTACATTTCCAAATCGGGGGAGATGTACTGCGGCGAAAAAATAGGCGATATAGAGGCATACAAGGACATAAAGTCGCTTCTTTCGCAGTCGTATCGGGTGACTTTTGCGCGCATGGACAACAGACCCGCCGTGATAAGGACCGAGCCGAAGATGTTTAAAAAACCGCTTGTCAGCTATATCGACGTGGCGCTTCCCGTCGTTCACGGCACCAACGTCGAGGACGGCACCGTCGCCGGATACCTCAACATGATAGGCGTGCCGTTTGCGGGCTGCGACATTTTGTCGGCGGCGCTGTCGATGGATAAATACGACATGAAGCTGATATTCAAAGCGGCGGGAATACCTGTCCTTGACTGCGTGCTTCTCGACAGGCCGGAGACCGTGGACGACGATAATGAAATAGAAAAAATCGAGAAAAAAATAGGGTATCCGATGATAGTTAAGCCGGTGAATCTCGGTTCGAGCGTGGGCATCTCAAAGGCCGACGACCGCGAAAAGCTTGTAGAAGCTGTCGGCGAGGCGTTTATGTATGCAAAAAAAGTGCTCATAGAGAGGGCGATAGTCGAGCTTATCGAGGTGAACTGCGCAGTTTTGGGCAACGAAAAAAGGGCGAGCGCTTCGGTCTGCGAGAGGCCGGTCGGCAGCGACGAGATACTGAGCTATGAGGACAAATACATGGGCGGCTCAAAGGGTTCAAAGGGCATGGCTTCGACAAAAAGGATCATCCCCGCCGACATCACCGACGAGCAGACAAAAGCGATACAAGACTACGCCGTTAGGGCGTTTTTGGCGCTCGGCTGTTCGGGCGTGTCGAGGATAGATTTCATGATAGACAAAAGCTCCGGCGAGATATTCTTAAACGAAATAAACAGCATTCCCGGCTCGCTGGCGTTCTATCTCTGGGAGGCAGCGGGAAAAAGCTATCCCGAGCTTCTGGACGAGATGATTTCCATTGCCTTGGAGCGCGACCGCGAACAGAAAAAGATAACCTACGCCTTTGACACCAACGTCCTGTCGGGGATCCATTTAGGCGGAACCAAAGGTGCAAAATAGAAACATAAATATCATACCCGGTCGGGGCGGCAATGCTTCGGCCGGGCGTTTTTCGGTCGTTTTGCCAAGCCAAAGGGGAGGCCGGCCGGGTCATTCTGTTAAAAATCCCTATTGACCTTTCAAGTCTTAAAGAGTTATAATACTATGTTAGAATATGAGCTTAAAAAGGATTGATAAAATGGTTAGGAACGACTTGAGAAACATTGCCATCATCGCGCACGTCGACCACGGTAAAACTACCCTCGTGGACGGCATGCTCCGCCAGTCGGGAACGTTTCGGCAGAACCAGGCGGTCGCCGAACGCGTCATGGACTCAAACGACATCGAGCGCGAAAGAGGCATAACGATTTTGGCCAAGAACACCTCGGTGATGTACAAAAACGTCAAAATAAACATCGTTGACACCCCCGGCCATGCCGATTTCGGCGGCGAGGTCGAGAGGATCTTAAAGATGGTGGACGGCGTTATCCTCCTCGTGGACGCTGCCGAGGGGCCTATGCCGCAGACGAGATTTGTCCTGCAGCATGCCCTGGAGCTCGGACATAGGGTCATCATCGTTATCAACAAAATCGACCGCCCCGACGCGAGAATTGCCGAGGTAATAGACGAATGCTACGAGCTTTTAATGGACCTCAACGCTTCGGACGAACAGCTCGACAGCCCTATCTTATTCTGCTCCGGCAGGGACGGCACCGCTTCTTTGGACGAGAACACCCCCGGCGTAGACCTTGTCCCGCTGTTTGACAAAATTTTAGAGTATATACCAGCTCCAGAGGGCGACCCCGAACAGCCCTTGCAGATGCTTGTAAGCTCCATCGACTACAACGACTACGTCGGAAGAATCGCCATCGGCAAGATAGAGCGCGGCTCAATAAAGGTAAACCAGGAGGTCATGATATGCGACTTCCATCACAATAAAAAGGACTACCGCGGCAAGGTCGTCACTCTTTACCAGATAAACGGCCTCGAGCGCACGCCCGCCGAGAGCGCCACCGTCGGCGATATAGTCTGCATAAGCGGCATTGAAAATATCACCATCGGCGACACGGTCTGCGACTACCAGACCCCCGAACCGCTGCCGTTTGTAAAAATCAGCGAGCCGACGGTAGAAATGACGTTTTCCGTCAACGACAGTCCCTTCGCAGGCCGCGAGGGCAAATACGTCACCTCCCGGCACATCCGCGAGAGGCTCTTTAAGGAGCTTTTAAAGGACGTTTCTCTCAGGGTCTCCGAGACCGATTCGACGGACAGCTTCAAGGTCGCCGGCAGAGGCGAAATGCACCTGTCCATTCTTATAGAGAACATGCGCAGAGAGGGGTATGAGCTCGGCGTTTCGACCCCGAGGGTCTTGTATAAAGAGGTCGACGGAAAGCTCTGCGAGCCTATTGAGGAGCTTGTCGTCGACGTTCCCGAGGAGTCCTTGGGTTCGGTCATGGAGAAGATGGGCACAAGAAAGGGCGAGATGGTATCGATGACCCCGATGGGCTCGCGGATGAGGGCGGTGTTCCACGTCCCCGCAAGAGGTCTTTTCGGGTATAGAAACGAATTTCTCACCGACACCAAGGGCGAGGGCATAATGAGCTCGGTGTTCCACGGCTACGAGCCCTATAAGGGGGACATCCCGAGGAGAACGAGCGGGTCTTTGGTCGCGTTTGAGTCGGGAGAGGCCGTCACCTACGGACTTTACAACGCACAGGAGAGGGGCGCGCTCTTTATCGGGGCGGGCGTGCCGGTGTACGAGGGCATGATAGTCGGCGTGTCTCCGAAGCCCGGGGACCTTGTCGTGAACGTATGCAAAAAAAAGCACCTGACGAATACCCGCGCAAGCGGCTCGGACGACGCGTTAAGGCTCATCCCGCCGAGGATTTTAAGCCTTGAGGATTCTCTTGAATTCATCGCGGACGACGAGCTGGTCGAGATAACGCCGAAAAACATCCGCTTAAGAAAGAAGACCCTTTCAAACGTCCAGCGCGCTAAGGACAACAGCAAGAACAAGTGACCCGACGAAAAACGGAGGCGAAGAATTTGAAAATAATGAAAATAATTAAGACAGTTTTTATAGTGCTGTTTATTATTTCTTTGATTATTTCCATAGATCTCGGCTTCAATTTTCTGTGGGCGCTTGTCCCTGACGTAAATGACGGAATTACCGTTCGCACATTTATCAACTTTTTCGGCGACAGCCTGTGGTCTCATGAACGATTCCTGAAAGTCTTTGAAATCAGTACATGGGTCACATTGGGGCTGCTGACAGTTAATGTTGTGCTTTCGTTTGCGGGAAGAAGAATTAAGGCTTCGGAAACACAAAAGTGAATAGGGAAAAAGTATCATAGCAAATCCCGATTTATCGCTTATATGCGCAAAAAGCAGACGTATTAGTTCCTCTGAGATAAAGCCCCTCTGAGATAAGAAAACAAGAGTGCCCGGTGGGCACTGCGAAGCACCGCATAGTCGTTCAAAGTCGTCAGATTCAAGGCGGCGGCTCGCACGCACTCCTTTGTGGAATGCAAGAGCCGCCAACGACGAAGATGACGGCTTTGAGTCAGATTATGCGGGCTTGTTTTCTTATTGAAGAGGGGCTAATACGCCTGCTTTTTTATTTCAAAAAAATTTTTTATTTTCAAGGCGATTTTTAAATTCCGGGAGTCTAATATATGTAAGCTTACAAAAAGAGGTGAAGCAGAGTGCAGGACCGAAACAGTCGGTTTTCCGAGCTTTTTGAGCCGATAGAGGCCGACTTGTACCGAATGGCGTTTTTGTATCTTAAAAACCGGGACGACGCCCGCGACTGCGTTCAGGAGGCCGCTTGGCGCTGCTTCAAGGGTTTTTCAGGACTTCGCGACCCCGCCTATTTCAAAACATGGGCGATAAGAGTCACCCTGAACTGCGCCAAGGACATCCTCAAAAAAAGAAAGCCGGAGACGGCGCTTGAGGACATCCCGGAAATTCATGAACCGGATAAAGACGTCGAAAACGAGGTACTCGGCAGGCTGAGCTTAAACGAGCTTTTGGAGGAGCTCTCCCCGGGCGAGCGTTCGGCGGTAGTCCTAAGACACGCGTTCGGCTACGGGTTTAAGGACGTCGCGAAAATTTTGGGAGTGCCGGTCGGTACGGCGAAAACGCTCTGCTACCGTGCGATAGAAAAGCTTCGGAGGAGGTATTTTGAATGAACGGCAACGTTAAAAAAATCTTTGACGAAATAGAGCCGCCCGACGACCTTCATGAAGCCGTCGGGGCGGAATTACAAAGAAAAAGGAGCGTTAAAATGAACAAAAATATAGGAAAAAAGGCGGCCGTCATAATTGCGGCGACGCTGTGTCTTGCGCTTTTGTGCGCGGCCGGATGGCCGGTCCTGCGGGAAAATATCTGGGGAAAATCGGCGACGGTACAGGAAAGCGAGGACGGAAAGACGGCGGCTATCGAGCAGTCGGTCTTTGACCCCGCGTCTTACAGAATGCAGAGCATGCGGTACAATATTTATTTTCCGACAGAAGTTTTGGGCGATCCCGAGGCCGAGATAATGACGGTTTTTGATGATCTTGAAAAGCTTGAAACGAGCCCGTTTGCGTTTTATGAACAGGACGGAAGCGAAATAGATTGCATAAAAGATTACCGTCTTGACATCGGAAGCAGCATAGAAATGGTCGGGCCGTGGTCGGAATTTACCCTGACGAGAAAGGATGCGAACACCTTTACCATGCTCGACAGCGAGGGTTACGGGTTCACATACTACATCTACCCGATGACCGGCGACACCGTAATCGACCTCGACTACACTCCCACGGGATTTATCCTGCCGCCGGACGGGAATATAAAGACGGTAGAAAACGGCGGAGATGGATTTACCGTCAAGGGCCGCGGGACCGCAGTCCTTGGGAATGATACCGAAACGCACAAAAAGGGCGAGCGGGTCAGGTATAAGTTCAAGTTCAAAAACGTTTCGGAGGACGTCCTCGGGAAAGACGTCGAGATAGGATTTTACCTCGACCCGTCAGACCCCCAGGGCGAGACCGAGGGCCCGGCATACCGCGAGGGCGACGGCTGGTTCTACCCGATAACGCTGCCGGTGGACGAGTACGAGACGACTCTCACGCTGCCCCTCAAGTTCAGCGGCGAGTACCGATTCGCGCTTTATAACATGGCCGACGGCGAGGTGGAGCTTGAATACTTTACCGCCGAGGTCGTTGAGGAGGAGTAAATTCGGAGGGGTGAATGTTGGGGTGAGGAAAGGCTCCCTCGGATATTGGGGGAGCCTCATACCAAAAAACGTCCGCGTATGGCAGGGAGAGCGCATACGCGGACTAAAAATGGAGTCGGATAAATTTCTTTTGTCAGTTGCCTGCGGGCTCTTTAAAGCAGAACTGCAGGAAGTTATACAGGTGCGGCCTTATGGTCATGCCCCAATGCTCGCCGCCAGTGACGGTGTGCCAGACGTGGTCGACGCCGTTCTGAGTGAATACATTGTGGTAGATCTCGGGGTTGTTGTAGACGACGGTGTCGTTGGTGCCGGCGGAGATCATCAAGATATAGGGCTTGTTGTCATCATCAAACACCATATCTTCTTCCTTGACGCAGTCCGTCGTAAGACCGGGGGCCGGGCATACCGCCCCTATGTAACCGAATTTATCGGGATAGGTGCAGCCGATATACAAAGACTCTCTGCCGCCCATGGAGAAGCCTGTCACAGCGGTGTTTTCGCGGCCGGTGAGAACGGGATAATTCTCCTCGATATAGGGCATAAGATCGTTGACGAGCTCGTTGATAAAGTTGTCGTATGCCTTATTATTTTCATCGTTCATGCCGTCGCAGTCTTCCTTTGTCGCGTGGCAGAAAATGTCGGGAAAAACAATTATCATCGGGACAGCCTTGCCCTCTGACATAAGATTTCCCAAAAGCTCGAGGCATTTTATAGAGCCGTCGCCCTGGTCGAGAAGCGAATACTCGTCGCCCCAATAGCCGTGAAGCGCGTAGAGAACGGGGTATTTTTCGTTCTCGTCATATCCCGGCGGGAGCATGATGTTATAATTGCGCTCTCTGCCGAGGGTTTTGGACTTATAGGTCCCGTGGACTATCTCGCCGTACTCGCGGTCGAGATATTTTTCGGAAGCGGCCGACGGCGCGAACTCCTCGAGATTTTCCTCGGCAAATTTAAGCAGGTCTTCGGGCGACATTCTCATCACAGCGGCCTCCTCGGGGCTGTCCCCGCTTGCGGCCGAATCGCTCGGCCCGCTCTTCTCAGCGCAGCCGCATAGCGCCAAAAGCATTACGAGCGCTGTTACGGCGGCAAAAATCTTCTTCATAGTACGATCCTCCAAGTAAGCGGAAATCTCCGCACTATTATTTTACAGCATATCTTCGCTCCGCACAAGAGGTAGAATTAACATATTTTCATATTATTTTTTGTGGAGATTGTATGTTTCGGGCTTTTTGTGAGATTGATATTGACGGATTGTGAGGCGGTGGCATTTTTTGGGGGGATTTGCTACCTCCTCCCCTCTCCCCTCCCCGTCATCTCACCTCAAAACTCTTCCTTCCGTCTTCTCCCCACTCGGGAGTTCCCATTCAGTCCGCATAATAAAATATTTTGCTGACTATTTACAGTCACCAACCCTTTCCGCTCTACCTTTTCATTTAAATGTGGCTTTTGAACACTTCCACACCCCCTCATAGTTGACTTTTTCTCCCATGTCAGCTATAATTGTTATAACAAAAATCAAGTGCGAGGAAAAATGAACATCAAAAGGATAGGCGGTTATAACGACGACAGATTTTCAAAAGCCGCTTTAAATCAGCACGGTGCGTATCTTATCGACCACGAACCGTATCAGATTACGATCACGGACCCGTCATCGGCGGTGGTATGCGGAAAAAATCCTGCTGTATACAAAACGTTAATCGAAGAATTTCGGTTTCATGCGCCGCATATCTTTAAATTTTATGACGCGCATGCAAGATTGATAGCGGAATATCCTGCTCACGCTCTTTTTGACGTTAGGCTTGAAAGCATTCAGCCGTCTCAGTTTTATGTCGATGAAGAAAAACTTAAAGCTGTTCAAACGTTTATAAGCATGCCCGAAGATATCGTCATTCAGGTGATTCCTTATGGGGACAGGTTCATTTCTTTGGACGGCCACACCCGCCTGTATTTAGCCGTGCAGAACGGTTTCGTCACTGTTAAAGCGGTAGAGAGCGAGACCGACGATTATATTTGGACTTTTGTTCATGAAGCCGAGCGAAGAAAAATATTGACCCCGAAAGATATGACGCTGCTGCCGCATGAGCAATATAAAATTTTGTGGTGGCAATATTGCGATGAAGTGTTTGCCGAAAATAAGCAATAATACAAATTATTTTTATCTCACGCCCCCGCCCTCTGTCAATTGCGATAGAGCGCGGGGGTTTAATTTCCGGGGCACGGAATGATGAGATTTCGGGGTAGACTTGCTCTGATTACACACCCATCCTATTGAGTGCTTCTTTTCAATATGTTATAATACTTTTGTGCCGACGGCGGCGCTTTTATGCTTTAAACGGATAAAAAGCGCTGAGGACGGCCGCCGAAAAAATTTTTGATTTTTCCCAACCTTTTTTGCGTTTTCCTTGTCATATTATTGAAAGCTTTCACGAAAGGACGATAAATATGCCTCATCTTACATGCTCTGACGGAGCGCTGGTGCTTCTGACGCTCGCGGGCGACCCGACTGCATATGACGAACTGGTCAGGCGCCATGAAAAGCGCGTGCGCTCAGCCGCCTACTCGGTCATACACAACCCTCACATCGCCGAGGACGCGGCACAGGACGCCTTTTTGGCGGCATGGCTCAAGCTCGACCGGCTCATAGATCCCGAAAAATTCGGGGCATGGGCGGCGAAAATCGCCAAAAACTGCGCTAAAAATATGGCGCTTCGGTTCCGGAATTATCTGAGCCTCGACGACGTCGACGGGCTTGAATATATACGTTCCGACGAAGACGACCCGGAACAGCTGCTTATGAGCGAAGAAGAGGCGCGGCTCCTGCGGAAAGGGCTGCGAAAACTGCCGGAACGCGCACAGCAGGTGGTGTATCTGCACTACTATGAAGACATGAGCGCGGAGGACATCGCTCGGCTCATCGGCGTTTCGGTGGGCACGGTCAAGTCGCAGCTCCACGACGGCAGGAGGAAAATGAGAAAGGAGCTATGCTCAATGGATGAAAAATTAAACGATACATTATTGCAAAAAATACGCAAGAAAATCGACGAGGTCAAAAGCTGGCAGTACAAAAACTCAAAGGCGGGCTTTGAAAAGGTCTACGGCAGCGTTTTAAAGGACATCGACTCTATTCCCGAATGCCGGGAGAAATACCATGCCCTTGCCGACGTGCTGATGCGCGGTTACTGGTGGCTGCCCAGCGAAAAGAACGACAAACTGCTCGAAAGGATAAAAGAGGCCGCGCTTCTCGGCAAGAACAACGAGGTCATGTATTCTGTCTTATACCGCGAGTCGCTGAAATACTGGGATAACGACAGGCTGGACCATATCAGGAATATTCAGATACCGTCGCTCGACCCCGTTGATTTCAGGCTGACTATCGCCGAGCTTTGGCGCCATCTTGCAAACAGCACCAAACCGGAAAAACGGGAAGAAGCGCTGGACGCCTACGACTCCGCGCTCAGGCTTTTAAAGCCCGTCGAGCCCTTCTATTATGCTGTAGTAAACTCAAAAGAGAACTACGAAAAATCGGCAGCGGAGGAGTTTATAAGCGACAATCAGAACCGGCTCAACTCCGGCGGGGTATTCGAGATAGACATTTCGGACGGCATTAAGCTCGGGGAAAGCTGGTACTGCAACTTCGGAGAGCTTTATTCCTACAATCATTCCAACGGGTATATATGGGACAGGCTGTTCGTCTGCGACGGAATGATGACCGCCGACATTAAGCCCGGAGAAAGCGTTACAGCCTCCGACGGCTCGACGCTTACCTTTGAATCGGACTGCGAGACGGCGGACGTTCCCGCAGGAAAATTCGTCGGCTGCGAGGTTTGGACATCTCGCCTCAGAAGCTTCACCGTTCGCAGTTGGCTCAAAAGCGGCGTGGGCGTTATAAAGCAGGAAATCGTCTCGGAGGGCGCAAGCGAGAGCATGCTCTTAAAATCGTATGACGTCACAAACGGAAAGGGACTTTTGCCGATACATAAAGGCAATTTCTGGGTATATGTATCCGACAGCAACCCCGAGGCATATGCTGCCGAGCTAAAGATAGATATTCCGCGCTGCGTGGGCAAAAAAGCCGTCGCAAACATAAATATCAGCGTCGTCAGGAAAAAATACGACGAAAATTCCTGGCTCGACATGATTTTAAAGACCAGAGCGGACTATGTCACGCAAAGAGATACCGATACATGGAAGCTTCGGGACGTCAGGAAGTATGCAAAGCGTGCTATCGAGCTTGCAAAAACGCCCTACGAAAAGGCTCACGCCGAGACCGCTTACTCGGTCGTAAAGAGGATAATCGAAACCGATCAGGAAATCTGCCCCGACTGCGAGTCCGTCGGCTTATGGAACTTCTTTATCCGATGCGAGGTATATAACGAGGACGGCAGAATTACCACGGACGACAGGAGCGGAAGATTTTCCTTTGAATGGAAAGGCTGGGAGCGCAGCCCGCTCTTCGACCGCCTGCTCTCGAATCACCTCTACTGGATACTGGGAGACGTGACGGAATGTTTATTTGACGAGCAGTGGAAGCCGGGATACCATGCCGAAAAAGCAATCGACTATTTTAGCGACGCACTTAAGACAAAGATAAGCTGCGAGAACGCGGGCACGGTCGAGGTCAAGGCGGGAAGCTTTGAAAACTGCCTATCGGTCGATACCGTCTGCGAGGGCTTCCCGAGCGGTCAGGAATACCGAGGCGGCAGGAGAACATATTACTTCGCGCCCGGGATAGGGCTTGTAAAGGTCGAGATATACTCCAAGGCCGGCACCGTGAGCGCATACGAGCTGACGTCATATGAGGGCGTCGGCGAGGGGTATATGCCGATAGAAGAGGGCATGAGGCGGCGCTATGAGGACCTCGGCCTGACCGACGGCTACGAGGCCGCGGCGGAGTATGTATATGCCAAGGACAGCGAGGGAAAGACGGTCATCTTCTCCGACCTCACCGGAATAAGGCACAAGGCGACTAAGATGACCCGCTACGATTCGATAATGGGCGAGATGGAGGAGGAGCGCCTTGACGGGCTCGGAAAGTACAGCGAGGCCAACCTTGAGGGCTGCTGCAACGCGATAAATATTCTTCTTCATCAGATGACAAAGGGCTACCATTTCTTCTCCGACGCCGTAACAAGGGCAAAGAGGTGTCTTTACAACTACCGCCTTATGGAAGCCGCAGGAAACGGCGAAATTGCCCCGGCGTTCTATGCAAGAGCTTCAAGGACATGCCTTTTGGCGGCGGTCGCGTTCATCGGCGGCGGTCAGAAAGACGAGGGGTATAAGTATCTGGAGCTGGCGATAGAATATGCCGAAAAATGGAAGGCGATACCCGAGGGCGAGAAGCTGAGTTTCGGCGACGAGTCGGTGTTCGGGAACATCGTTTATGTCAAGGGGCAGTCGGTTATAGAGCTTCCGGACGGTACAAAACGCGAGATAAGCGCCGACGGCACCATCGACGGCCGGCTTTCGGACAGCGCTCAGATCTATTTTGCCATGACCGCCCCGCACGGTTGGGAGTGGTTCGACCCGGCGAGAGAGGACGAGAGGTATAAGGAACTGACCGAGAGAGCCGGGAAGCTGGCTGAATAGACAAACGCGCCCCGACAGGCCCGGCTAAATGCCGGGAGGTCGGGGCGCGGGGTGATATGATTTATTGAGAGAGGGGGATTGGGGGCTTAGCTTAGCGCATAGCCCCGAGCGAGCGAATCCGGCAGGAGTCGCGAGCGAGGGCAGGTCAAGCCGCAAAGGCAAAAGTCAGCACCAACGCCCTTCCCTTGAGGGGGAGGGGGTCGGGGGAGGGGGGACTTTCAAATAGCATGAGCGAAGCGAATACCTTTTACTCTTAGGCCACTCCGGCCGGCTCCCCTTTTTGCCGGAGCGCGCCCCCAATGACCCCCAAAAAACCCGCGCCGTTTTTGAACGACGCAGGTTTTCCCATATTCCGGTAACGCTCCCGGCTATTTTGCCGTAATCTTTTCGCAGAACATCGCGAGCTCCTCGGCTGAGCGGCCGGAGATGTACTTCTGCTGCTGGCGCTTCATGCGCTCGACCGCCTGCGCGCTTTCAAGCTTTCTGACCGCGGGGATCAGCTCGCGCCGAATATCCTTTACCGCAAGAGACATGCCGCGGCCCGTGAAGAATCGGCAGTTATACGTCTCGCATCCCGGTATCGGGGAGATAAACACCGTCGGTATCCTTGCCGCCGCAGTTTCGGTGGACGATAGGCCCCCGGGCTTTCCGATGAATATATCGCACGCCCTCACATACGTCGGCATATCCTGCGTGCTCTTGAGGACGGTTATCCGGTCGCTGCCGCCGAATTTTTCCTCAAATGAACCGTAAAGTCCCGAGTTGTTGCCGCAGAGAACTATGAGCCTTTTGTCGTCCGGTTCCAAAAGCGGCTCCAAGACCCTTATCGCGGTCCGAAGCTTTCCTGCGCCTATACTGCCTCCGGAAAGAATTATATATTCCGAATCCATGTCAAGCCCGAGGCTTCTTCTCGCCTCATCTCTGCCGGGGCCGTCGCGGAACGCCTCCCTGACCGGTATTCCGCAGGGTATAAGCTTTTCCTCCGGCACTCCCCGCCTGATATATTCGTCGCGCAGGTCGACCGACGGGATGATATAATAGTCGCAGCCTGTCTCCTCGGTGAACGGAACGCAGGTGTAATCCGTCGCAACGAAAATGACCTTGGGCGTGGCGTACCCGTGATTTCTCATATATGTCAGCATTTCCGCCGTGAAAACGTGGGTGCATAAAACGACGTCGGTCTTGTTTTCTCTGAAATACCTGTCGAGCCTCTTGGCAAGACTGCCGTTTATTCTGTATACAGGTGATTTTATCGGCAGTCTTCTGTATGCGTCGCCGAGCTTATATACCACTCCGAACGCTTTCGGGGATATTTGTACCATTCTGACATATGTGCCTCCGACAGCCTTTGCGACCCTTTCGCCTATCAGAGTATACGGGTCGAGCACCTTAACATTGTGGCCTCGGGCTGTCATTGCTTCCGCAGCGGCATACGCAGCCGCATTATGCCCGCCGCCCGTAGAACATGATAAAATCAATGCCTCCATGCAAATTTTACCTCTAAGCTTTGTTTTTCTTCCGTGCTGCGATAAAGTCTTAAATTAACGCAGACGGAGCTGATAAGAAACCCCACCGTGACGGCGTGAGGGCTGTCTGAGAATACAAGTATCAATACACTTGTAATACAAAATGCAGCTATCGTGCGGTAGTAGTGGGGCGAGACCTTAACGACGACCGAGAAGAAAATGAACGTCGCCGCCAAAAACAGGACCGGCATCATGTCGGGAAAGAGTCCCAAGAGCGTGCCGAAAGAGACGGCAATTCCCTTTCCGCCTTTGAAATGATAAAAAATCGGGAATGTGTGGCCGACGACCGGCGCCGCCATGACAAAAGCAAGGGCAAGGCCGGTGCCCGGCTCGTCTTGGCCGTGAAGATACAAAAACACCGGAAGAATACCCTTTGCGAGGTCAAAAACCAACGTCAGCACCCCCATCAGGAACCCGCCGCACTTAAAGGCGTTGTAGGTACCGGGGTTGCGGTCGTCGCCGTCTTCGGTGACGTCGCGTTTGTAAAAGAGCTGGCTGAATACTCTTGCGAACAGAATACTGCCGCCAAAATATCCCAAAACGGTAAACATCAGAGCACGAGTCAAAAAAATCCCTCCCATGCCGTATTTATTATATAATACACTAAAGCGCAGAATTTGTCAAGTGAGATGATGAGATGTGGCCGAAGCGGGCACAATATGCTATAATATCATCGAGGTGATAAAAATGTCGAGAGCAGCAAAAATTGACGAAAACATATATTGCCCAAAATGCGGCAAGCATGAACATCAAGTAAAACACGGCAAAAACAAGTCGGGGTCACAGAAGTATCATTGCAACGACTGCAATATAGACTATACTCCTGATCCATATCCGTGGCAGTACAGCGAGGAGGTCCGCAAGCAGGCAATCAGAACATACTATTCCGGAGTAAGCGGAAGAAAGGTAGGACTTTTGAACAATTTCAACAAATCCAATGTCTATAATTGGATAAAAAAACGAAATAAGTAATCAACAAAGTGTTGAAAACATGTCTAAACTTTCTGAGATTTTCAAGAAATTTAATATCAAGCCAAGGCTTTATGAACTCGACGAGCTTTACTGGTTCATAGGTAAAAAGCCGAAAACGGAAACTAAAGAGAACGTTTATTTGATGTCGATGGTTTCTCGCAAACCGCGCATTATAGCTGGTCATCAGGTTTCAGAAGACAAATCTGCGCACAGGATTCAGGAGATAGTCGACAGTGCTCCGTACGCCGATTACTACTGCACCGATGGGTATTTCGGGTATTTAAGCGTGATTTACCCGGGCAAGCACGTCTACAACTGTCATGACAAAAGCGATACATTTACGGTTGAGAGCGTTAATGCCGACTTTCGTGACTATATACCGCTGCTCAGACGCAGGAGCAGATGTTTTGCAAGGAGCATTGAAACCCTGAGAGCCGTCGTTGAAGTTTTTGTCGACGCATACAATAAATTCGGAGTTGCAAAATTGATGTATCGTGATAAGCATCCAAAGGGCGACCTGCCTTTTGGACTGGTTGATTTTCTTTAATGTGGGCGGAATGGACACTCCCCCCTTAGGTCGCATCCCCCTTGACCTCGCCGGGATTTCATGCTATGATACAAAAAAGGCGGTGGTTTTATGTTGCCATGGATTCTTTTCATTGCGGCCGCTGTCGTCGCGGCAGCGCTTTTTTTAAGAAACATATCTCTTGAAAAGGGAATAAACGAGATAACGTCCTCTTTGGAGGAGCTTCTTGACTCCGATTCAAACACGCTTATAACCCTCTCAGGCGGAGGAAAAGCCTTAAGAAAGCTCGCCTCGCGCTTGAATATTGAACTTAAAAAGCTCAAGGCGCTCAGGCGAAAATACTTAAACGGCGACCGCGATATAAAGGCCGCGGTCACGAACATCTCCCACGACCTGCGAACGCCCCTGACCGCGATCTGCGGCTACATTGAACTTTTGAGGACCGAAGAAAAATCCCCCGCAGCCGAGAGATATTTAAAATATATCGAGAACCGTGCAGAGGCCATGAAAACCCTTACCGAGGAGCTTTTTAGGTATTCCGTGATACTTTCCTCGCCCGATGAAATGGAGCTCTCGCCGGTGGATATGGTCTCTGTTTTGGAGGAGAGCGTAGCCGGGCTTTACGGCGCGCTCACCGAACGCGGCATCGCCCCCGAAATAACCCTGCCGGAAAATAAAATAGTCAAGAATTTAAACCGCGAAGCGCTTTCAAGAATTTACGGGAACATCCTCTCGAACGCCCTGAAATATTCCGACGGCGACCTTACCGTCACGATGGACGGCGGCGGCGAGACGAAGTTTATAAATACCGCCGAAAAGCTTCGAGGCGTCGACGTCGGCAAGCTTTTTGACAGATTCTTTTCGGTGGAGGCGGCCGGGAATTCAACCGGCCTCGGCCTCGCGATTTCAAAGACTCTTTGCGAGCTTATGGGCGGAAGCATTGAAGCCGATTACTGCGACAGCAGGCTCTGCATAACCGTGAGCTTTAAAAATGTTAAATAAAAAAATTCCCCCGGTTACTTCCCCGGGGGATAATTTTATGTCATTATTTTATCGTCAGTCCCCGAAAACGTAGCCTCTTTCCCGGTCGGACTGCTTAGAGCGCTCCCAGCCTGCGCGGTTGTATGTTTCGGTCAGACGTCTCAGCTTGTCGGATATCTGCGGCGAGAGGTCCTCGCTGCCTATTCTCCACCGCCAGTTGAGGCCCACCGTCGACGGCACGTTTATTCTCGCTTCATTTCCGAGGCCCAAAAGGTCCTGCATCTGCGTGACGGCGGTCTCGGCAACGCTCGACCACGCGAGCCGCAAAAGCGCGTCGGGAAGCTCTCCGCGGGACTTTACCCCGCAATAATCAAGGGCCAGCCTCAGCTCTGCGCCGGTAAGGCTTTCCGCCCAGCCCTTAGCGGTGTCGCTGTCGTGTGTGGATGTATAGACGATGCAATCGCTCGTCTCGAAATTACAGGGCATATACGGACTTCCACAGGACGGGTCGAAGCTGAACTGTAAAACTTTCATGCCGGGATAGCCGGTGTCCTTTAAAAGCTGCACCACGTCGTCGGTAATAAAGCCGAGGTCCTCGGCGATTATCCTTTTCGGGCCGAGCCAGTAGTTTGTCGAGTTGAACAGCTTCATCCTCGGGCCCTCGCGCCAGATCCCGTTGACGGCGTTTTTGTCCTTTCCGGGGATGGCGTAATAGCCTGCGAACGCCCTGAAATGGTCTATTCTTAAAACATCGTAGATCTCGGTGACAAATGCTATGCGGTCTATCCACCACTTGTAGCCGTTTTGCTCCATGCCTTTCCAGTTGTATATGGGATTTCCCCAGAGCTGTCCCTCTTCCGCATAGGGGTCCGGCGGGCATCCCGCTACGAATCGCGGGCGTTTGTCCTCGTCGAAATCAAACAGCTCGGGCTCCATCCAGCACTCCACGCTGTCGTATGCGCAGTAAATCGGCATATCTCCGATTATCTCTATTCCGTTGTCGTTCGCATATTTCTTCAGCGCGAACCACTGCCTGTAAAATTCATATTGCAAAAATATGTAGAACCCTACGTCCTCGGCGTTTTCCCGGCGGGCCTTTTCGACGGCGTCGGGCTTTGCAAGGCGCAACTGGTCGTCCCATTCGTACCACGGCTTGCCGCCGTTTTTGTCTTTCAGGGCGGCAAAGAGCGCGTAATCGGGCAGCCAGTCCTTATTTTTTTCGAGGAATTTTTCATACTCCCCGTCGGGTTTAAAGCGCTTGTAGGCCTTTCTCAGGACGGGGTATATGGCGAAATAAAGCGTCCCGTAGTTTATGTAGCGGTCGTTGTCGCCGAACTGCACGTCCTTATAGTCCTCGGGCATGAGCAGGCCGTCCGCCTCCAAGGTCTCGAGGTCGATGAAGTAGGGATTTCCTGCGCGGGTCGAAAAGGACTGGTAGGGGCTGTCGCCGTATCCCGTCGGGGAGAGGGGAAGTATCTGCCAGTATTTCTGTTCGGATTTTTTTAAGAAGTCAACGAACTCCCGGGCCTCTTTTCCGAGCTTTCCGACGCCGTATTTTCCGTGCAGAGAATTTATGCCGAGTAAAATTCCGCTTGCTCTCATAACTATGTTCCTTTCAAGAGTGATGGGTTTTTGATAGCTTATTATATCATCTCCCGCCCAAAAAGTCAAATAATTCCCCGAAGCGGTTGACAACGGGGAAGATATATGCTGTAATAAACATGCCGAACGGCTCGCCTGAATTTTGGGCAAAAGAAATAACCGCCAAAAATAACCGCCCTAAGCGAGAACTTTCGGCGGTTATTTTATGGCTTTAAATATATCAAGCGCGACAAGCCGTCAATTATGACGCCGTAAACTCCGATGAAAGAAAGATAAAGCCGTAGCGTATCTCGCTGTTTTCATCAGGCTCGGTTAAGGCAGAAAAAATAACTCTGTATTCTCCCGGCTCAAGACTGCCGAAGTATTTCCCGAAATTATAGATTTTCGTTCTTGTTCCGACCGGCAGCATTATTGCCTCATCCTCTCCGGAGATATAATTCAGATCATACCACTGTCCGTCGATCTTTTTCTGCAGCTGCCAATCCAAACTGCTTGACAGCTCCTCAAAGTTATTGACAAGAGTATACTCGATGCCGGTATCTGTCAAGGTGTCCTGCAAAACGGTAAAGCTTATGTCATCACCGGTATAAAAATATGAATCATAATCACGCCAAGTAAGATTTTGACCGTTCGAGTCTGTTATATCGACCACCTGTTTCTCAGGGTACGACGAGGCGGCGGTTGCTTTCTCGGCTTCTGCATTTGAAGCTTCGGTTATGGCAGATACAGCCTCCGATTCGGTCGCGGCGGTCGTTTGGGCAGGTGCTTCGGATTCGCTCGCTGTGACTTCTCTTGTGGGCTCAGGTGTAGTTGCGGCAGCGGGAGTCGTGGCAGGCTCCGGAGCTGCGGCGGTTTCTAAAACAGTAGTCGGCTCAGCTGCGGTTGTGACCGCCGGGGTCGTCTCGGACTCGTCGGTGCTGTTAGGGATATTCAACATCGCAGACTCAGGGACTTCGGAATACCCGTCGACGGATTCTTTGAAATTGTTTTCGGGAGCGCATGAACAAAACAACACGGCAATTGTCAGCAATAAAGCAAATAAGCTTCTTTTCATAAACATAACAGTCTCCTCCGATTTGATTTTTTGTATATCAATTAAAACGAATCGGGAAGATGAAATATTGCACTCTGTCTTTAAAATTCAGTATTTTCGGCGATTTCAACAAGTTCGTCCGCGCCAAAATGTGCGTCTATACAAAACGCATAGCCGTTTTGCTGCCAAATGATGCTGCTCTAATCGTACTTTTCTTGTTTCATAAACTCCGCATTATCACCCGAAAGAGTATATTTATCAAATCCGCCCAAAAAGTCAAATAATCCCCCGAAGCGGTTGACAACGGGGAAGTTATGTGCTATAATAAAAGCGCAGAGAGCCGAACGGCTCGCCTAAATTAACGAATTATGAAGAAATAACCGTTGCTTTTGGCTGAGCAGGGCGGTTATTTCTTTATGGTTTTAAAAATCTCTAAGAGAATGTAAGCGAGTAATATGTATAATATTAGCTGCTCTATCGCCATAAATATCCCCCCTTTCCGGGGAGGCGAGCCGCCCAAGGCTCTCTGCAAGAAATATTATATCATATCCTGTTGAAAAGTCAAATAATCCCCCGAAGCGGTTGACAACGGGGAAGTTATGTGCTATAATAAAAGCGCAGAGAGCCGGTCGGCTCGGCAAAATTAACGAATTATTTAAGAAATAATCGCCACTTTAGCGGAGCGGGCGGTTATTTCTTTATGGTTTTAAAAATCTCGAGAACAATATACGCAAGAATAACTATAAGTATCAGTTCTTCAATTCCCATAAAGCGGCACCTCCTCTCGGGGGCTGCCGAACCGCGGGCTCTCTGCAAACATGATTATACCATAAATCAAAGAGCCTGTCAACGGCACTATGCAGCCCCCCGTCTATCCTCCCCCTTTTACATCACAATCCACATAAGTATGCAACGAAATTCCCAAAATTAAGACAAAATGTCTATTGAAAGAATTATTCAATTATTGTATAATAGCTTTGTTCGCTTTTTATAACAGTTCTGAAAGGAGAAAGCCCTTGTCAGCATTTAAATTCCTGATGAGATATATCCGCCGGCACAAGTGGCAGTATATCTTCGGCATAATCACTCTTTTCGTCGTGGACTATGCTAACCTCTTCATACCCGAGCTGACCGGCGACGTCACCGACGGACTTGCCGACAGAACGATGGATATGCAGGGCGTTTTTTCGGTCCTGACAAAAATTCTTCTTCTCGGGCTCACTCTCGCCATCGGAAGATTTCTCTGGAGAATATTTTTATTCGGAGCGGCGAGGACCATTGAGCGCGAGATACGCGACGATATGTTCGAGCACCTTGAGGGCATGAGCGTCGAATACTATAACTCCCATAAGACGGGCGACCTGATGACCCGGTTCACATCCGACTTAAACTCGGTCAGAATGTCCATCGGCCCGGCAATAATCAGCATCTTCGACGCCACGGTCATGGCGGTCATGGTCATCGCTCAGATGATGGTCTATGTAAACGTGCGGCTCACGCTGATGGTTTTGGTGCCCATGTCGGTCATCATGGTGGGGGAAATCTACTACGGCAAAATAATGCACGGAAAATACAAAAAGCGCCAGGAGGCCGTCTCCGACCTTACCGATTTTGTCCAGGAAAGCTTTTCCGGCATAAGAGTCGTCAAGGCGTTCGTGAGGGAAAGACAGCAGCTCAAAGAGTTTTTGAAAACCAACCAAAACGCCATGGACAAAAACCTCGATATAGTCCGCTGGCAGGCCGTCGTAAATCCTTTACTTACGGTCATAATCGGCTCGTCGAGCCTTATAACGCTCATCTACGGCGGTTATCTTGCGCTCGTCGGGGATATTACCCTTGGCAGGTTCGTCGCATTTAATCAGTACGTCGGCATGCTCGTATGGCCGATGATAGCCTGCGGCGACGCTATAAACATGTTCTCCCAGGGCTTTGCCTCCGCAAAGAGAATAGAGGAGGTATTCTCCTCGCGCCCCGAAATCACCGATTCCGAGAATCCCGCGCCCGTGCATGAGCTTAAGGGCGAGATAAAATTTGACGATCTTACATTTATTCACAAGGGTTCGAGCGAGCCGACGATAAGAGACCTCACTCTTGAGGTGCCCGCCGGGACGACCCTTGCCATAATCGGCAGGACCGGCAACGGAAAGTCCACGCTCGTGAACCTGCTCCTGCATTTATATAATGTAAGAAGAGGCATGATATATCTCGACGGGACGGATATAAACGACGTGCCGCTGAACGTTTTGCGGGAAAATATCGCGTATGTCCCGCAGGACAACTTCCTGTTTTCCGACACGCTCGCCTCGAATATCGCTTTCGGCACTCACGAAAAGAGCATGGAGCGCATAGTCGAGGCCTCGCGCGCCGCATGCATACACGACAATATCATAGAATTCCCGGAGGGCTATGAGACGGTTGTCGGCGAGAGGGGAGTGACCCTTTCGGGCGGCCAGAAGCAGCGCTCCTCGATAGCAAGGGCGCTTATAAAGGACGCCCCCATCCTTATTCTGGACGACGCTCTTTCGGCGGTCGACACCGATACCGAGGAGCATATCTTAACAAATCTTCGCAAAAACCGCGAGGGCAAGACGACCATCATCATTGCGCACAGGGTCTCGACGATAAAGGACGCCGACGTTATAATGGTGCTCGAGGACGGCAGCGCGGCCGAGGTCGGAAACCACCGCGAACTCATGGAGAAAAACGGAGTCTATGCCGAAATGTTCCGCAGCCAGCAGTTAGAGGCTGCGGTCGGCGAGAAAAAGGCGGCTCTTGAAAGGCGCATCCTGAGCGTCGGAAAGGAGGACGCCGGGGTATGAAAAGGCTTTTAGGATATCTTAAGCCCCACAAGTGGGCGATGCTTGCGGCGACGGTCTTGGTCCTCTTTATCATCGTCACCGAGCTCTACCGTCCCGTTATAATCGGCGACGCGATAGACAATTACATAAACGGTTACTATCAGCCATTTTATGAGAGCGCCGAGGGCGAGACTGTCTTTGACGGCGTAAAGCTTAGCCGCCACTACGGCGGGATGACGGATGACGAACTCAAGGACTCCTCCCCCAAGTATTACCAGATACTTTTATACGAGGACAGCTACTACATGGCAAGCGGCCTTACAGCCTCCGAGACCGAAAGTCTTATAGACGCCGAACCGGGGACTGTGAAGAGTTTTATCGATTCAAATTCGGACGGCGAGCCGCTTACAAAGCCGGAACTCAAAGCCCTTAGAAAGACCGATTTTTCCGGCATACTCTATGCCTCGGCATTATATCTTGCGGTCCTTTTGGCGGGATTTGTATTTAACTGGGCGGACACCTGGATACTGCAAAAAATGGGCCAGAGAATAATATATTCGATGCGCGAGCAGGTCTTTTCCCACATCGAGAGCCTGTCCCTCAACTTCTTCAACACCACGCCCGTGGGAAAGCTCGTGACGAGGGTCTCAAACGATACCGAGTCGATAAACGAGCTGTTCACGACGATTTTGGTCAGGCTTTTCCGAAACGTCATCATGATTTTCGGCTACGCAGTCGTGATGTTCTCAAGAAGTCCCGCGATGACGGCGGTGTCATTCTTGCTGCTTCCGGTGGTAGGCGTTCTGACGTTCTACTTCAGGCATGTCTCAAGAAAGGCTTACCAGATAACGAGAAACCGCATAACCGAGCTGAATACGTTCCTGTCCGAGCATATTTCCGGCATGAGGCTTATTCAGATATTTGCGCGTGAAAAAGAGAAATACGGAGAATTCTCCGAGAAGTCCAAGCAGCTCTTTGACGCGGGCTGGCGCGAGATGATGATATTCGCTATCTTCCGTCCCGCGATATTCTTGGTCTCGATAATCGCAAAGGCTATAGTCATAGGCGCCGGCGCGTACTTCGTGACCCTCGGCAGAATATCCCTCGGAACGCTTTTTATCTTCATCTCCTACATCGGCTCCTTCTTCGAGCCGATACAGGAGCTTGCCGAGCAGTTCGGAACGCTCCAGTCCTCGCTTGCCTCCGCAGACAAGGTATTCTCGGTGCTCGACGTCGAGCCCGAAATAGTCAATCCCGAACATCCCATCGCCCCGAAAATGACCGGGCGGATTGAGTTTAAGAACGTCTGGTTTGCATATGAAAAGGACGACTATATCCTGAAAGACGTGAGCTTTACCATCTCCCCCGGCGAAAAGGTCGCCTTTGTGGGAGCGACGGGCGCCGGCAAGACTTCGATTTTAAATCTTATCGGCAGGTATTTCGACATCCAAAAGGGCGAAATTCTCATCGACGGCGTGAACATAAAGGACGTCGACACCGACGTTTTGAGGGGCGCTATCGGCCAGGTCCAGCAGGACGTGTTCCTGTTCACCGGCGATATAAAGAAAAATATCTCGCTCGATTCGGATGATATTTCAATTGACGATGTAAAATCGGCCGCAGAAACGGTCAGAGCCTCGACGTTTATCGAGAAAATGCCGGACGGTTACGACAGCGAGGTCACTGAACGCGGTTCGACTCTTTCGGCAGGCCAGCGGCAGCTGATAAGCTTTGCAAGAACGCTTGCGCACAAGCCGTCGATACTTGTTTTGGACGAGGCGACGGCGAGCATCGACACCGAGACCGAGGCGCTTATAACCGAGGCGCTTGAGAAGCTGATGGAGGGCAGGACCACGATAATGGTCGCGCACAGGCTTTCGACGATACAGCATGCCGACAAGATAATCGTCATGCATCACGGCCGAATCCACGAAAGCGGCACCCACCAGGAACTCCTGCAAAGAAACGGGTTGTATAAAAAGCTCTACGACCTCCAGCTGGTGGATAAGTAAGAGCATACAGAGCCTATTTTAGGGCATTTAGGCGTGTGCGACAGGGTAAAATGCAAACTGAAATCATTTTTGAGAATCATCGAAAAATCGAGAGAAATCAAGAGAAATCGCAAGAAATTCAAATATATTTGAAAAAAGTTTTCAAAAGCCCTTGACAAACCCGTGCCGAGGCTATATAATACAAAGCGTTGTTCCGATTTCTCGGAAAAGGGCGCGCCGCTTTTGCCCGTTAAAAGGCAGCCTGCCCGTCACAAATAATGTCAGGAGGATCTTAATAATGTCAACTTTTATGGCTAACCCGCAAAATGTTGAGCGCAAGTGGTATGTTATAGACGCCGCCGGTAAGCCGCTCGGCAGAGTCGCGGCTGCGGCTGCTTCTATCTTAAACGGTAAGAACAAGCCCACCTACACCCCGCACGTCGACTGCGGCGACAACGTTATAATCATCAACTGCGAGCATGCCGTTCTCACCGGCTCCAAGCTCCACAAGAAAGTCCGCCGTTGGCACACCGGCTGGATCGGCCACCTCAAGGAGGTCAAGTATTCCGACCTTATGGCGAAAGCCCCCGAAAAGGCTATGAAGCTCGCCGTACAGGGAATGCTCCCCAAGAATTCCATCGGCGCAAATTCTCTCACACGTCTTCGTGCTTACAAGGGCAGCGAGCATCCTCATGCCGCTCAGAAGCCGGAGCTTATTGAGATCGAGCTTTAAAAGAGGGAGGCAAGAATAATGTACGAATCCAAAAATCCTTATTTTTACGGCACAGGCAGAAAAAAGCACTCTGTCGCCAGAGTCAGAATTTATGAGGGCACCGGAAAAGTGACCGTCAACGGAAGAGACATCGACGATTACTTCGGCCTCGAGACCCTGAAGCTCATCGTCCGTCAGCCGCTTGAGCTCACCGGCACCGCAGGTCAGTTCGACATCGTCTGCACTGTAGCGGGCGGCGGCGTTTCCGGCCAGGCGGGAGCTATCCGTCACGGCATCTCGAGAGCGCTTTTGCAGTACAGCGCTGAATTAAGACCCGCGCTCAAGGCAGCAGGCTTCCTCACCAGAGACCCGAGAATGAAAGAAAGAAAGAAATACGGTCTCAAGGCAGCAAGACGCGCGCCTCAGTTCTCGAAGAGATAATATTTTTAATAAAGAAGCAGAGGGCGAGAGCCCCTCTGAGATAAGAAAACAAGCGTGCCCAGCGGGCACTGCGAAGCACCGCATAGTCGCTCAAAGCTGCCAGATTCAAGGCGGCGGTTCGCACGCACTCCTTTGTGGAATGCAAGAGCCGCCAACGATGAAGCTGGCGGCTTTGAGTTAGATTATGCGGGCTTGTTTTCTTATGGAAGAGGGGCTAAGGCTCTCTGCTTTTTTAGAGGTCAGAGGATAGATGAACAGGGGACTGCTCCTCTATACTGCTTCCAACCGACCGCGGACGGAAAACCGCACCTTCTGCGTAGGCGGAGCCCCGACCCGGCCGCAGGCCGGGTTTTCCGTCCGCCGTCGGGATTCGGCACGATTTTTATAGATAACAAAAGCCCGGACTGCGTCGTCCGGGCCTTAATATTATAATGTATGCTTACTCGGCCGTCTCCCCCTCGTTCCCCGAGGAGTCGGCGTAGACCCAGCTTATCGTATAGTTCGAGCCGACGGTCGAATTTATGTTCGCTATGTAGTCCTCCAAAAGGCGGCGGGCGCGCTCGGTGGCCTCGGTGATGAGCGCCCTGTCGGCGGACGCCTTGTTTTCGAGGAGAGGCTGCGCAGCCTCAAACGCCGCTTTTTCATCCTCTGCGGTAATTTTCGCGGACGACTTGTCGACGATGAACGAATCCTCGGTCAGCGACGAGGAGTCCACCTTGCAGCCCAAGACCTTAGCCTCGGGAAGCGTCACGGTCACATTGCTGCCCGAGACCTCAATGTTAAGAAGCGAAACGTCGACGCCGAAGCGGACGATGCCGCTGTACTCTATCCAGAAATGCTTATTTTCGGTCCAATCCCACCACAAAAAGCTCTTTTTTACGGGTATGTTCGACTTGGCGACGTCGTGGTAGTAGCAGTCCATGACGGCAAGCTCGCAAATCGACTTCATCTGCGATATCTGCGGCTCCATGACGACCTCTTCCTTGATTTCCTCGACCGGTTCTTCCTTTTTTCCGCAGGCGCAGAACGCTGCCGTAAAAATAAGCGCCGCTAAAATCATGCTTATAATTTTTTTCATCATGACCCTGCCCTCACAATCTTAAGGCTGTAGCCGTGGGGCTCGATGACCGGCTCCACAAGCGCCTTAACGACGTTTTCCGCATTCTGTTCGGCGGTCTCGAATATCTGATTTTGTTCGGCGCTTTCTTTCTCGGCGTCCTGCTCGCATGCCTTATAAGCGGCGGCGGTGACAGAGGAGCTGTTCGCCTTGTCGTTCAGGAAAATGTAATCGAGCGACAGAATATCCACGTTCACGTCGGTGATTTTGACGTCGGGGAGTATCAGCGACACGGTTTTTGCGTCGTTGTCGACGGTTATGGCTATCCTGTCGAAGTCCATGCCCGCGTCGACGGTCGCGTTGTAGGAGACGTAGTAGTCGGTCTTGCCGGAGCTGCCCTGCACCTCTGCCACGCCGTTGTAGACGGAGCGAAACGTCGAAAGCTCGCTCACCTCGATTATCTCCTCAAGAGTCGAGACCGAGACAAATTCCGGCTCGGGCTCCTGTTCGGCATTTTTGGCAAGAGCCCTCGCTACCGAGTTCCAGCCGATGACGAACATGAACATAGCGATAATAAACCCGGCTCCGAAAGCCCACATAACGGTCTTCCATCCGAAGCCTTTTCTTCCCTTGGTATCTTCATCAAGGGGTATTTCAACCATCTTCTCGTATTCCACGGTTTTCGCCTCTTTCCGATAAAATTCGGGATTTGCTATTTTAAGTATAGCGTAAAATCCGCGGTTTGTCAACATTTTTCGACATTGGCGAGCAATCGGGCGACGTTTTGCATAAATAGGGGAGGGCTATATCCGGCGCTCGGTCAGTGCCCCAAAAAACGATTTATGACTTTTAAACGCCGTTTTCGGGCATTTATTCCCTCGAATTTTATTATTTGCATTATTTCAGGCAATGTCAATTTATTCAATTTGTGCAAATTGTGTGTAAACTTTTGTGCACTTCGCTGATTGAAAGAAAGACGAAAAAGTGTTATAATGTTCTTACCAAATTTTATTGGAGGTATAAACCTTATGAAAAGAATTTTAGCGATTCTTGTCGCGGCGACCATGGTCCTCTCCATCTTCGCCATGACAACAATAGCAAATGCTGCTACAGCCGACACCGTTTTTGAGTCGGTTGAGGGCACCGCTACTATCGACGGCACCATGGACGACGGCTATGCTTCCGCTCTCCACCTTGTCCTCGACCAGTGCGGCACCAACAACGGCGGCGGAGCGGTTCTTGATTCCCCCGCAGCTGATGTTTACATCATGAACGACGCCGAGTGGGTATATGTATTCTATGACGTACATGACGCCTCTCTCGACAACACCTCTGCCAACTACTATGAGCAGGACTCCATCGAGCTGTTCTACATGGCGGACAACTCCAAGAACCAGTGGAGAATCCACTATGACGAGGGCAACGCCGACCCGGACCAGACCAAGGTTCCCGAGGATCAGTACGCCGTAGTCACCACCGACGGCGGCTATGCCGTTGAGGCCAAGTTCCCGATCACCGACGTCAAGGACAACTGCGTTGAGACTTGCGTTCAGGTCAACGCCGCCACCGCCGGCAAGCGTGACGCCACCGTTTACGTCACCGGCCATCCCGAGGGCGACGACGCCTATCAGAGAGACAACCGTCAGACTACTTACGATGTTTGGTGGACCCTTAAGCTCGCCGGCACTTTCGAGGACAACCGTGTTGACCCCGTTGAGGAGCCTGTTGAGCTGACCGTTAAGAACTATGCCGCTCTCCGCGACGCTCAGGTATTCGTACAGCTCTACACCCAGGATAAGGTTTCATGGGGCTGGCACGGCGTCGGCACCGGCGAGGCAATGTCCGTTGGCGGTTCCGTCACTCCCGAAGGCTTCAAGGGCATGTTCGCTCCCGTTTATGCCTACACTGCCGAAGAGACCGCTGACTTCACCAGTCTTCCTATCTTCGCTCTTCAGATCGGCGACAACGGTTACTTAGAGCCCTCCATCAAGAACGATGACGGTTCCTACAAGGATTCCGGCACCATGGGCGACACCGGCAGATACAAATTCACCTATTCCGACATCACCGTAAAGGCCAACGGCTACAATGACGTTGTTGTTCCCGGCGCTGAGATCGTCGCCAAGTGGACCGCTAAGTCCGAGGGTTCCTACACCTCCGGCACCGCCTCCACCGTCGACCTTATCGGCCCCGCCAGAGAGCAGTTAGGTCTTGACGTTGAGGGCGCTTGCACTTGGCTTGCCGCCGTCACCGACGTCGATGTCACCGTTACTTTCGATCAGATCGAGCTTCTCACTCTTGACGATATCAACGCTTTCGAGGGCACTTTAGGCGAACTCGAGCAGGCGTTCGTCGATGAGTCCCTTGCCGAATACACAACCAGAGTCAACGACGCTCTTACCGCTGCTCAGGGCGCCAACGGCGATGTTGCCGCTATCCAGAGCGCTCTTGACGACGCCACCAAGGCTGTCAACCGTGCTACCAAGGAAGTTGAGAACGCCGGCTATGCCGCTGACGGCGTTGCCGGAACCTATGTCACCGGCACTCTCGCTCCCATCGTAGAGCAGATCCAGGGCATTTTGGACGAAGCCAACGCTGCCGCCGCTCCCGTTGAGGAAGAGGCTCCTGTTGACGAAGCCGAAGCCGAAGCTCCCGCCGAAGATACCGCAGACACCTCTTCTGAGGGCGGTTCCACCGGCGTCATCATTGCCATCGTCGTTATCGTCGTAGTAGTTATCGCTGCTGTCGTCGGTATCGTCCTCGGCAAAAAGAAGAAAGCCTAATTAAATAAGCTTCAGCATAAAAAGAGCTCCTATGGGGGCTCTTTTTTGTTGCGAATGGGGAGCGCGGGCCCTGTGCCTCCCGTATAGAGCGCCCCTCCCTCCCGCAGGCTCCTGCTCCTACGGCGAAGCCCCGGGGTCCGGCTTCGCCGGACCCGAAACGGCGCGAAGCGCCGTTTCCGTCGGCCTGCGGCCGACGGGGCTTCGCCACCACGCACTCGGTATCGGAGGGAGGGGCGCGTGCGGAGGAGCAGCCAAGGCCGAGGCAATGCCGGAGCCCTCGGCTGCTTCCGCAGGGCATTACTACATCATGCTGCAAGTTTATATGTACATCAAAAAAGCAGCCGCCGAATAAACGACGACCGCTTTTGATTTATTGCATTTATGAAAGGGATGGCGTTGGCAGGAATCATAACTTTTCATGTGATACTCTGCACGCCCTCGCTCTCGCTCTCGCTTTAATCCACATCCACGTCGAAGTGTTCGAGGAGGGATTTTTTCTCCTCTGGCTTGGAGTCGCCGTGTCTGACAAAGCACATGGTGACAAAACTCAATGCCGAGAAAACGACCGCATACGGGAACAAAACGCGATAACCTGCGCTCAGGCGGGTGATAAGAATGCCAGAGAGAAGCGGGGTGAATATCTGCGCCGCCATCGAAAACGCGTAATAGTAGCCCGTGTACTTTCCAACGTCCGACGAATGGCACATCTCAACGACCATCGGGAATGAGTTTACGTTAATCGCAGCCCAGCCGACGCCGACCACTGCAAAAATAATATACATTATAACGCCCGTTTTCGGGAGCAGGAAAATGGCGCCGTAACAAAGAGTCATGACCAAAATTCCAAGTAGGATCGTCTTTTTTCTGCCGAGCTTTGAGGAGATTATCCCGAGGGGCACGAACGACGCGATGGCGGCAACCGTCGCGACTGTCAGATAGAGCGACGAACTGCCCGCGCCCACGCCGTAGACGTTCTCAAAATACCGCGAGAACGACGTCGTGACGCCGTTGTAGGCCGTGAACCACAAAAATACCGACAAAAGAATGAAAATAAGACTTTTCAGCACCGGCTTTTCGAGCTTTCCTCCCGGAACGGCCGCGCTGTCGTCCTCGTCCGAGCCGACGTTCGCCTCGCGTACGATTTTATTTTCGTTCAGGGTGAACGCCATGATGAGCACGGTTATCAGCATGAAAGCCGCGACTGCCGCAAAAATCGGAATAAAGCTTCCGTAAACCATCGTACCATCGGGCGCAGGTGTGGATTTTACAAGAAATGCCATCACAATCGTCGTGAAAATGCCGCCTATGTATCCCACGAGATTTATCACGGCATTGCCCTTAGAGCGCAAGGGCTTAGGCGTTACGTCGGGCATATACGAGACCGCAGGGGACCGGTAGACGCTCATGACCACGAGTAGCAGCATGAGACAAACAAAGAACCCCGCGAAATTACCGACCTCGGTGATGACCGCGATGACGATCATCAGCGCGACTGCGGCAGCTGTCCCAAATAAAATATAGGGAGTTCTTCGGCCGAGCCGGGTCTTGGTCCTGTCGGAAATCATGCCGAAAAGCGGCAGCATAAAGACCGCAAGGACGTTGTCGATGGCCATTATCGCGTTTGTGACCCCGGTCGAGCAGCCGAAGTGGTTCTCGAGGATGACCGGGATGACCTGGTCGTAAAGCTGCCAGAACGCAAGAATCGACGCGAACGACAGCCCGATGAGTACGGTTTGCTTTGTGTTGAGCTTCATACGGACCCCCTCTTTCAGGAAAATTCTGTTTATAGAATAGCATATTTTCGGAAAGATGTCAATACAGAAGACAGAAATGAGAAATCAGAAAACAGAATTTCAAGGGGGCGCTGCGCGACGGATTTTAGTGCGAACAGAGTGCGAAAAAAATTTTCTGACATCTGAAATCTGATTTCTGACATCTGACAGCCGCGGACGGAAAACCCGGGCTTGGTGCGGGGCGGAGCCCCGGCGAGCGAAGCTCGCCCGACGGCGAAGCCGTCGGACCCGGCCTGCGGCCGGGTCGGGGCTCCGCCTACGCAGAAGGTGCGGTTTTCCGGCCGCCATGTCACGCCCACAAAAAAGGCGGCCTCATCAGCCGCACTTATCTTACGATACGTCAATTTTCCGCCCGCGCTCATCCTGCCCCGCCAAGAAATTCGAGTATGTACCCCTTAAGCTCATCTACGCTTTCCGCGACCTTTTCGGCTCCCGCGGCTTTCAGGGACTCCTCGCTCCGATAGCCCCAGCTTACCCCGACAAATCCCACGCCCGCATTTTTTGCGGCAGCAAGGTCGGTGTCGGAATCACCTATATGCAGTACCTCGTCGGGACACACACCCAACATATGCATGATTTCCAGCTCTGTCGTCGGGTCGGGCTTCCTCGGAACGCCATCCCTGCTGCCCAGGACAACATCGAAAATGCCGGGGTAAAATTTCCCGATAAGCTCCTTTGAGAACATGTCCGGCTTGTTTGAAAAGACCGCGAGCTTACATCCCCTCGCGTTAAGCTCCTCAAGCATTTGGAGCATCCCGTCGTAGGGACGGGTGCTGTCGGCGAAGTGTTCGGAGTAGAATATGTTAAACTGCTCAAGCGATTTTTTGACATTTTCCTCGGTGGCCTGTCCTTTCGGAAGGGCGCGCTCCATCAGCTTCGCAACGCCGTTTCCGACAAAACTCATGACCTCCTCGCGGCTCCTTTTCGGAAACCCGAGGCTCATAACGCCCGAATTTGCGGCGTTTGTGAGGTCGTCGACGGTGTCGAGGACCGTGCCGTCGAGGTCAAAAATAATTAAAGGCATTTTAAATCTCCTTAATATTTTTTCAGAAAAATGTGTGCTCGATAAAAATTTTCACGCCTATGCCGACGAGGATAAGACCGCCGACAAGCTGCGCCTTGTTTGTCAGGATATCGCCGAATTTTCGGCCTATAAACGCCCCTGCAAAAGAGATAACAAGGGTCGTCGCGGCTATCGTCAGGGCGGCCGAGAGCATTCCCGCAGGGCTTAACATTCCCGCAAACGAGACCCCGACCGCGAGCGCGTCTATCGACGTCGCAACCCCCTGCAAAACAAGCTCGCCGGGCTTAAGCTCTCCGCCGGTCGCCTCTTCAGGGCCGCCTTTAAACACGTCGTATATCATCTTTCCGCCGATGTAACCAAGAAGAATCAGCGCGATTATATGGTCATATCTGGAAATAAATTTTGCAAAAGTCGAGCCGAGGGCATACCCTAAGTATGGCATCAGTCCCTGGAACGCTCCGAAACAGAGCCCGCACAAAAGCCCTATAACAGGGACTTTCCCGCGCTTGCACATCCCGTTTGTCACGGAGACTGCAAAGGCGTCGGCCGACAGGCCTATCCCGATAAGGAAAATTTCGGCAAAGCTCAAACAAATCCCTCCGAAAAATAAAATTTTACTCCGCTTTTCCGGCGAGGCGCTCGGAATACTGCTCGCGAAACTGCGTAAATCTGCCCTCGTCGAGCGCGTCGCGAATCCTTTGTGTGAGGGTGTTGTAGAAGTAGAGGTTGTGCATGACCGCGAGCCGGCCGCCGAGCTGTTCGCCCGACTTAAAGAGGTGTCTTATGTAGCTTCTTGTGAAGTTTCGGCAGGTGGGGCAGTCGCACTCGGGGTCGATGGGGCGGTCGTCGAGTTCGTATTTTGAATTTGTCAGGTGCATTATCCCGCCCCAGGTAAAGACGGTGGCGTGGCGGGCGTTTCGGGAGGGCATGACGCAGTCGAAGAAGTCGACCCCTCGGGCCACGGCTTCTATTATGTTCGACGGGGTGCCCACGCCCATGAGATACCTCGGCTTATCCTTTGGCATGAACGGTTCGACGCTTTCGATTATCCGATACATCACCTCTGTCGGCTCTCCGACTGCGAGGCCGCCGATAGCGTAGCCGTCGAGGTCGAGGTCGGCAATCTGCTTCATATGCTCGATCCTTAAATCGTCGAACGTGCAGCCCTGATTTATGCCGAAAAGAAGCTGATTCGGATTTATTGTATCATCCCTTGAATTCAGCCTCTGAAGCTCGGCCTTGCTTCGCTTGAGCCATCTTAATGTCCTGTCGCAGCTTTCCTTTGAGTAGCTTTTCGGCGCGGGATTTTCAACGCACTCGTCAAACGCCATCGCTATAGTGGAGGCAAGGTGGGACTGTATCCTCATCGACTCCTCGGGGCCTATAAACAGCTTTTTGCCGTCGAGGTGGGACTGAAAATACACTCCCTCCTCTTTGATTTTACGCAGCTTGGCAAGAGAAAATACCTGAAATCCTCCCGAATCGGTGAGAATAGGCCCGTGCCAGTTCATGAATTTATGAAGCCCGCCCATCTTATATATGACCTTGTCGCCGGGTCGGATGTGAAGATGATAGGTGTTGCAGAGCTCCACCTGGCATTTGAGGTCGACAAGGTCGAGGGAGCTGACCGCGCCCTTTATAGCGGCGGACGTGCCGACGTTCATGAACACCGGGGTCTCTATTACGCCGTGGACGGTCTCGAACCTGCCTCTTCTGGCGGCGCCCTCCTGTTTTAAAAGCGTATACATTTTATTCTCCTCATCGGTAAAAAATTACGTTGCCGATAAACCAGCCGACAGCCTTGACAAGGGCCTGACTTATCGCAAGATAGAGCCCCAGAACGGTAAGAGGTATCACGGGGAGGATATACCACCTGAGCTTCCAGCCGAGCTCTTTCCAATATTCTGCGGAGCGAACATAAATAATTATCCAGTAAATAAAGATGGGGCCGGTGATAAGTATGTAAAACTGACAGGAAAACCCGAGAAAGAGGGGCAGGGTTATCAGAAGCCCTATAAACAGCCGTATCATCTCTTTTTTGGGTTTATAAACGGCGTCGTAGGGGTTGTCGGAAAATTCCGCCAGCTTTTTAAGATCTTTTTTAAGTGACATGATTCCACCGCCTTAAAGCATTTCTCTGAATATTATACAAAAAACTTTTTGCGTTGTCAACCTTGACAAACGGGGTTTTTTATGTTAATATATCGGGTAGAGCAAGGAAACTTAGCTCAGCCGGTCAGAGCGCCTGCTTCACACGCAGGAGGTCGGCGGTTCGAGCCCGCCAGCTTCCACCATCCCCCGGGGACCTTTGAGGTGTCCGGGGGGCTTTGCATTTGTGGGCGGAAGCTGTTCGGGCTGCGCAGGCTCGCGGAACAAAGCAAAGGGCATAGCTGTGCCTCTTCTGCTCCTCCCCGCCCCGTCGCAGAAAACCACACCGGCGGACCCCCGGCCCTGCTTTCGCAGGGCCTGAACGCCGGCTTCGCCGACGTTCAGAGCCGGCCGTTTCGGCCGGCTCGGGGATCCGCATGGTTGTGGTTTTTGCGACGGTGGCGCGGAGGCTGCAAGGCCCGTTGGTTCGGCTCCCGCCTCACTCCCGGTCGCTACTTCCGTCGGGTTTCGTTTTAGCCTGCTGCGAGCGCTTCTCCTTTCGGCGGACCCGGTCCTCCCAGGCGCTGCCGCCGAGAATAAGCTCCGAATAGTCGCCGCTCTCGTAGTCGATGAGCGAGCGCGCTCCGTCAAGCCCGACGACGATGTGGTCGAGCAGCAAAATCCCTGACCTTGCGAGCTTTCGGCACAATGTTTTCGTGGATTCGATGTCCTCGACCGACGGCACGCTTGTGGACAGTGTGTGATTATGGGCGATGATAACGGCCTTGGAGCGGTATTTTTCGGCCAGTTCGATGAGCGCTTCGCTTTTGAACCTTACCGCGTCAGTCTCGCCGAACGAAACGGTGCCGCAATATTTGACCTTGTAGGACTTGCTCAGACAGCAGCACATCAGCCTTTCGTCCGGCAGTCCCGCCAACATCTGATGAAAAAGTCCGCAGGCGTCTACGCGGTTTGAAATGACCGTTCCGACAGCGTTTGACGAAACGGCGAGGCAGTGTATGTACGGCAAAAGCGATACCAAAAGCGTCGCCTGGTCGTTGAAACAGCCCACGCTTTTCAGCTCGGCAGGACTTGCATGCAAAAATGCAGAAACTGTCCCGAATTTTTCAAGAACGTCGTCCGCCGAAGCCGACGCCTTGTCCTTGGGCATCAGATACCCGAAAAGAAGCTCTAACTGTTCCTTTTTGGTGAGCGCGTCGAGGCCCTTTTCGGCATAGCGGTTCCGAAGAAACCCGGCTCTCGCCGCGCTCGGCTTTTCTGACGCCATATTTTTACATCCTTTCTAATGTATGTATTTTTTCATCGACATCTGCGCCCGAGATAGTCCTTGATTATCCCCTCGCAGCCCTTTTTTATCTCATAGTAGGCAGTCTCGAAGTCGCCGGTGTACCACGGGTCGTCGACTTCGCGGCCGGGCTGACCCGCAAATTTGAGAAGCATTTCCACCTTTTTGTCCGGGTCGCCGCCGAAAATCCTGCGCATGCCCGAAATGTTATAACGGTCCATCCCGATGATGAGGTCAAAATTATCGTAGTCGTCCGGGGTGATCTGCCTGGCCGACCTCTTGTGATATGGTATTTTATATTTTTTCAGGATCTTCGCCGTCCCGGGGTGGATATCGTTTCCGATTTCCTCGCGGCTGACGGCCGCCGACTCGGCATAGATCTCATCTCCGAGGCCGTGTTTTTCTGCCAGATAATTGAGCACGAATTCCGCCATCGGCGACCGGCAGATATTGCCGTGGCAGACAAACAAGATCCTTAGCATAGCCGTCCCGTCCTTTTTGTGGGCGTTTGCCCCGACCTGCGCAGCTGTTTTTGTTCAGGGGCAGGTTCCGCAAACGTTATTATTGATTATCGCCGCAGGTGGCGCTTGAAAATCTGACATCTGATTTCTGATTTCTGTATTCTTATGCGTTGGTTCAACCATACCCGGGCGAAGCCCCGGTTCGGCTCCGCCGAACCGCCTCGGCGAAGCCGAGGCTGCTGCGCAAAGCGCAGCGGGGCTTCGCCTCCGGCTTCCCGCGCACTTGCGGATAAGCAAGAACCCGCCATGCCCGCGCTTACACAGCATAAACCCTCAAACCCGAGTTTTCAGGATCATGCCATCCCAAGCCTGCGTTTACAAAGCAAAACATTTCCGAACGCGCGGTTTGGTTCAAGCCATCCCAAGTCCGAGTCTTCAGGGCATGCTCCCCCAAACATGCGTTTTGGTTCAAGCTCTCCCGAAGCCATATGCAAGCCTCCGTCGGGCGCAAATATTTGATAAGTTAATTATAGCACAGTTCACTACTTTAAAGCAATAGGGTTTTGATAAATTATTTAAATTTTTGCAAGATTTCGAGCTTTGATGAATTCAACTAAATTAAGCGATTTAAAACGTTGCACAAAAATTGCCCCAAATCAGCAAGACTGCTTTAACACTTTAAGCCACTAAACTGCTCTGCAACATCCTGCCCCAAAATTAAAAATTTTCCCAGCTCAACCCTCATGAACCGTGGCGCAATTAAACTCAAACCCCCGCATGAAACCATACGGGGGCTTGTTTTATGGGCTATAAAGTATTGCTTCGCTATTACTTCTTGTCCTTGATTGCCGCCTGGGCCGCCGCAAGTCTTGCGATCGGAACACGGAACGGCGAGCAGGAAACATAGTCGAGGCCGATCTTGTGGCAGAACTCAATGGAGCTCGGGTCGCCGCCGTGCTCGCCGCAGATACCGCAGTGAAGCTCGGGCCTTACCTTTTTACCCATTGTTACGGCCATATCCATCAGCTTGCCTACGCCGGTGGTGTCGAGACGAGCGAACGGGTCGGACTCGTAGATCTTGTTGGAATAATAAGCCGGGAGGAACTTGCCCGCGTCGTCACGGGAGAAGCCGAACGTCATCTGGGTCAGGTCGTTGGTGCCGAAGCAGAAGAACTCGGCTTCCTTGGCGATATCGTCGGCTGTAAGGGCGGCTCTCGGAATCTCGATCATGGTGCCGACCTCATACTTAAGATCGGAGCCGGCGGCCTTGATGACCTCGTCGGCAGTCTTTACGACGGTGTCCTTGACGAACTTGAGCTCCTTGACCTCGCCAACCAGCGGGATCATGATCTCGGGAACGATGTTCCAGTCGGGATGATTTTTCTTGACATTGATGGCGGCCTTGATGACAGCCTTGGTCTGCATGACGGCGATCTCGGGATAGGTTACGGTCAGACGGCAGCCGCGGTGACCCATCATCGGGTTGAACTCGTGGAGGTCTGCGATGACCTGCTTGATATAAGCGACGGACTTGCCCTGAGCCTTTGCAAGAGCCTCAATGTCGGCTTCGTCGGTGGGGACGAATTCATGAAGCGGCGGGTCTAAGAAGCGGATGGTGACGGGATAGCCGCCGAGAGCCTCGAACAGACCCTCGAAGTCGGCCTGCTGCATGGGCTCGATCTTGGCAAGAGCGGCTTCGCGCTCCTCAACGGTCTCGGAGCAGATCATCTCTCTGAAAGCGCCGATCCTTGCAGGGTCGAAGAACATGTGCTCGGTACGGCAGAGGCCGATGCCCTGTGCGCCGAAAGCGGCGGCCTGCTTGGCGTCGGCGGGAGTGTCGGCGTTGGTCCTTACGCCCAGTTTCTTATACTTGTCGGCCATCTCCATGATCCTGCCGAAGTAACCGGAATTCGGGTCGGCGGGAACGGTCGGGATAAGCTCGCCGTAGATGTTGCCGGTGGAGCCGTCGAGCGAGATAGCGTCGCCCTCGTGGTAGGTCTTGCCGGCAAGGGTGAAGCACTTGTTTTCTTCATCCATCTTGATGTCGCCGCAGCCGGAAACGCAGCAGGTGCCCATGCCTCTGGCAACAACGGCAGCGTGAGAGGTCTGTCCGCCTCTTACGGTGAGGATGCCCTGAGAATACTTCATGCCCTCGATGTCCTCGGGAGAAGTCTCAAGACGGACCAAAACGACCTTTTCCTTGTTCTTTCCGTGAGCGACTGCGTCCTCGGCGGTAAATACGATGGTGCCGGCGGCAGCTCCCGGAGAAGCGGCGATGCCCTTGCCGATAGGAACGGCTTTCTTAAGGGCGTCGGCGTCGAATGTCGGGTGGAGAAGCATGTCGAGCGACTTGGCGTCGATCTGCATAAGAGCTTCTTCCTCGGTGATCATGCCCTCGTCGATAAGGTCGCAGGCGATCTTGATGGCGGCGGCGGCAGTTCTCTTGCCGTTACGGGTCTGGAGCATGTAGAGCTTCTCATTCTCAACGGTGAACTCCATATCCTGCATGTCGCGGTAGTGATTTTCAAGTATCTTGCAGACTTCCTGGAACTGCTCGTAAACTTTCGGGAAGACCTCGGCCATCTTGGCTATCGGCATAGGAGTGCGGACGCCCGCAACGACGTCTTCGCCTTGCGCGTTAGTTAAGAATTCGCCCATCAGGCCCTTTTCGCCGGTAGCGGGGTTACGGGTGAACGCAACGCCGGTGCCGCAGTTGTCGCCCATGTTGCCGAACGCCATCATCTGTACGTTGACGGCGGTGCCCCAGGAGTACGGGATATCGTGGTCCATGCGGTAGATATTGGCTCTCGGGTTGTCCCAGGAACGGAAAACAGCCTTGATAGCTTCAAAGAGCTGCTCCTTCGGGTCGTCCGGGAAGTCCTTGCCGAGCTGGTTCTTGTACTCGGCCTTGAACTGGTCAGCGAGCTTGTGAAGATCCTCGGCGTCGAGCTCGACGTCCTGAGTAACGCCCTTTTCCTCTTTCATCTGGTCGATAAGCTTCTCAAAATACTTCTTGCCGACCTCCATGACGACGTCCGAGAACATCTGGATGAATCTGCGGTAGCAGTCCCAAGCCCAGCGGGGATTATTGGACTTGGCGGCGATGACGTTTACGACGTCCTCGTTAAGACCGAGGTTAAGGATGGTGTCCATCATGCCCGGCATAGAGGCTCTTGCGCCGGAACGGACCGAAACTAAAAGCGGGTTTTCCTTGTCGCCGAACTTCTTGCCGGTGATGTTTTCCATCTTCTCGATGTATTCCATGATCTCGGCCATGATCTCGGGGTTGATCTGCCTGCCGTCCTCATAATACTGGGTGCAGGCCTCGGTGGAAATAGTGAAGCCCTGCGGAACCGGCAGACCGATGTTCGTCATCTCTGCAAGGTTCGCGCCCTTTCCTCCCAAAAGCTCACGCATCTGAGCGTTGCCTTCGGTGAAAAGGTAACAATACTTTTTGCTCATTGGTTTTTTACCTCCATACATTTTATCCGAGCCGATTTTCACGGCTTTTCGGAATTATAATCATTATACCAGAAAACGCATGATTTTACCATACCCTTTAAAATAAAATAATACCCAAAATCTCAAAGGATAAATTGTGCAATTTTATGAAAAATTATCGCCTGATTTTGTCTTGAAAGTCTGATTTTTTTGTTGTATAATAATCTTAAACGATTATTATAAATTATTTTTAGTCGCCCTTTTGCTCCCCGACTTCGTCGGGAACCGCAAAAGATGGCTGATTATAGCACAAATCCTGCGGATTTATGCTATAATAATCGCAAGCGATTATTATAATTTATTTTAGTCGCCCTTTTGCTCCCCGACTTCGTCGGGAACCGCAAAAGATGGCTGATTATAGCACAAATCCTGCGGATTTATGCTATAATAAATCCGACAATATTTCCCCGAAAGGTGATAAAAATGGACATCCGTAACACAAACGCCTTAATACTTGCCGGAGGGCAGGGCAAAAGGCTTCGCTCAGACCTGCCTAAGACGATGGCCGAGATACTTTCAAAGCCCATCATTTCCTGGATAACCGACTCGTTTTCCGAGGCGGGCATAAAAAATATCTGCATAGTCACCGGCTATGCTAAAGAGTATCTTGAGAAATACGCCGAGGGCAGGTTCAGGACCGTCTTTCAGTCGGAAAGATTGGGGACCGGGCATGCCGTGATGACAGCGGCTGACTGGCTAAAAGAAAATCCCGGCGGGAACACGCTTATCTATAACGGGGACGCGCCCTTTGTCGATCCCGAAACGCTTATAAAGTCCCTTGAATTCCATGCCTCAAAAAATAACGCCGCGACCGTTCTTTCGGCAGAAATACCCGACCCCTACGGCTACGGCAGGATAATCCGCGACGATACTGGAGTCAGCGCGATAAGAGAGCAAAAGGACTGCACCGCCGATGAAGCGAAAATTCATGAGATAAATTCCGGCTGCTTCTGGTTCAAGACGGATGAACTTTTAAAAGCTCTCCCGAAGCTTACCCGAAACAATTCGCAGGGGGAATATTATCTTACGGACACGATAGAGATACTCAAGGCCGAGGGCAAGCGCGTGGACGCATATATCGCCGAAAATCCCGATATAGTTTTATCGGCAAACGACCGAAAGGGCATGCTTGAGCTGAACGAAATCGCAAGAAAAAGGGTCATAGACAAGCACCTTGAAAACGGGGTCGAGTTTGTATGCACAGACGGCATAATCATCTCCCCCGAGGTCAAAATCGCGGCCGGCGCAAAAATCCTCCCGGGCTGCATTTTAAAGGGCTGCACCGAGATAGGAAAGAACTCCGTCATCGGCCCGAACTGCCAGCTTTGCGACACCGTGGTCGGCGAGAGGTCAAGCTTAAATAACGTCTACGCAAACGGCTCCAAGGTCGGTTCGGACTGCAACATCGGCCCGTTCGTGCAGTTAAGGCCGGGCACGGTAATAGACGACAGCGTGCACGTCGGCGACTTTGTCGAAATCAAAAATTCCACCGTCGGCAAGGGCACGTCGGTCTCGCACTTCAACTATGTCGGAGACTCCGACGTCGGCAAAAACGTCAACTTCGGCTGCGGCTCTCTTACCGCCAACTACGACGGCACCAACAAATTCCGCACCGAGATAGGCGACAACGCGTTCATCGGCTGCAATACAAACCTCGTGGCGCCCGTAAAGGTCGGAAACGCCGCCTATACCGCGGCAGGCTCGACGGTAACAAAGGACGTCCCCGACGGTGCTTTGGCTATTGAGCGCGGCGAGCAGAAAATTCGCGAGGGCTATGCCGAGAAAAAGCTTTCGAGGCACCTTGAAAAAGGAAAGAAATTTATTTGACATAATCAGCGCCCATCCCCCCTGCCGAAAAAGCGGGGGTTTCGGCGCGCCTTTGGGAGATAATTATGGGAATTTTTTCATCATTCAAAAGAGACTCCGGCGGCATTGAGTGGCTCATCGTGGGGCTTGGGAATCCCGGGGAAAAGTATGCCCGGACCCGCCACAACTGCGGATGGCTGACAATAGACAACCTCTCCTCGAAGCTCGGGGTCTCGGTCACGCGGGTAAAATTCAAGGCGGTGACGGGGACGTGCGAAATTTCGGGGCATAAATGCCTTTTGATGAAGCCGACGACCTATATGAACAACTCGGGCGAGGCGGTCGTCGAGGCGATGAATTTTTATAAGATACCGATAGAGCGGGTCTTGGTCATCTGCGACGACATATCTCTTGACGTGGGAAAGATACGCATACGCCGAAAAGGCTCGGACGGCGGCCAGCGCGGGCTGCGTTCAATCGTCACGCTCACCGGCTCCGAGGACTTCCCGAGGATAAAGGTCGGCATAGGCGACAAGCCACATCCCGACTACGACCTTGCGGCATGGGTCACGTCGGAATTCTCAGACAGCGAGAAAAAGACCGTTTTTGAAGCTTTTAATCATGCTGCGGAGGCTGCCGAGCTTATCGTAGCGGGAGAACTTGACAAAGCGATGAACAGATATAACTGAGGTGGATATGAACATTTTCCTTTCAAAGGATAATTTTCCGGGATTTATCGTAGAACTTGACGGCGCCGCTTCAAAGGGGCAATTTCCCGTTTCGATGAACGGTCTCAGCGGGGTCCATAAGGCCCACGCGGCCGCATGGCTTTCTTTAAAGGGAAAGCTCCTTTTTATCTGCCCCGACGAGGCAAACGCGACAAGGACTGCCGCCGATATAAACGCTTTCAGAGGCAGGGAGGCCGCGGTCTTATACCCGGTCAAGGACTTCACGCTTGCCAATATCGAGACTGCCTCCCCCGAATATGAGCAAAGAAGAATAGCCGCTTTGAGCAGGATTCTGGACGGCTCGGCAGAGGTTTTGGTATGCTCCTGCGAGGCTTCCATGCAGTCGGCTATACCTCCCGAAAGGCTTAAGGAACTCACCGTGGACTTTAAGCCGGGCGAGGAGATAGACACGCACGAGCTTTCGGAGCTTTTGGTGGAGATGGGCTACTCCCGTGTGCCGCAGACCGACGGCAGGGGTCAGTTTTCGGTAAGGGGCGCCATAATAGATATTTACCCCGTTGACGCGGAGCTGCCGTACAGAATCGAACTTTGGGGCAACGAGATAGACACGGTATCCCTTTTCGACCCCGATTCCCAGAGAAGAATAGACACCGTAAAAAGCCTTTCGGTCACGCCTGCAAAGGAGCTTTTATACCGGGGCGAGGAGCTTGCCGAGGAAATCGAGAGAATGATAAACGGCGTTACGGGCAGGCATGCGGAGCTGATAAAAAAGAATCTTCGGCAGGACCTCGACGCGATAAAAAGCGGCGTGGGGCTTGCGAGCGCAGACAAATATTATTCAAAAATTTATCCCGAGGGAGCGACGGTCTTAGACTATTTTTCCGACGGATTCGTCATAGTTTCGGAGTATGCAGCATGCTGCGAGAGGGCCAAGGCCTACTCGGCTCAGCTTCAGGAGGATATAAAGCTTCTCTACGAGGACGGGGTTTTATATCGCGAGACGTCGGGGTTTTATCATGAGTTTCGGGACATAATGGCGCTCGCCGAAAAAAAGAAGCTCATCTATGCGGACATGTTCTTAAGGGGCTCGGATATCAGGCTGAAAAAGATGATAGCGGCCGAGGCATTCTCGTCGTCTGCCTGGAGCGGAGATACGCAGTCGCTGTTTGAGGAACTTCGGGACTTCACCGACAGGGACTACTGCGTGATAATCCTTGCAGGAAACGAAAAGGCCCGCGACGTCTTGCGGGACGATATTTCAAGAGAGGGCTTTAGGTGTCAGATACTCTCGGACGATTCGGTGAGATCTCCCGGGATGGTCTACGTCGGCGAGGGCGTATTGTCGGCGGGTCTTGAATATCCGGGGCAGAAACTGGCGGTCATATCGCGTGCGGCAGCCGCCCCGAAAAAGAGAACTAAAAAGCGCCCGGAAAATTCCAAGAAAATAACCTCCCTCGAGGATATCTCGCCGGGGGATCTCGTCGTGCACACTCTCCACGGCATAGGCCGTTTCAGCGGCATCTCGAAAATCGAGACCGGCGGAGTTATCAAGGACTATATCACCGTAAAATACGCAGGCTCGGACGTCTTATATGTTCCGGTCACGCAGCTCGACACCGTGTCGAAATACATCGCTCCCGGCGACGAGGACGCGGTAAAGCTCTCAAAGCTCGGCGGTCAGGAGTGGGCGAGGACCCGTGCAAGGGTCAAAAAGGCATGCAAGGATATGGCGGACGAACTCATTGCGCTCTATGCCAAACGGCAGCTTGCGCAGGGGTATGCCTTTTCACCGGACAACGACTGGCAGGCGGAATTCGAGCAGCGGTTCGAGTACGAGGAGACCGCCGACCAGCTTCGCTCTATCGACGAGATAAAGGGCGATATGATGAAAAAAATACCGATGGACAGACTTCTCTGCGGCGACGTCGGCTTCGGAAAGACGGAGGTTGCTCTTAGGGCCGCGATGAAGTGCATTTTGGATTCAAAGCAGTGCGCTATCCTCGTTCCCACGACGGTCTTGGCGTGGCAGCACTACCAGACGGTCCTGAGACGGTTCGGGTATTTTCCCGTGAACGTCGAGCTTTTGTCGCGTTTTAGGACTCCCAAGCAGCAAAAGGAGATCGTCGAAAAGCTTGCCAAGGGGGATATTGATATAGTCGTCGGCACGCACAGGCTGGTGCAAAACGATATAAAATTCAAGGACCTCGGGCTTTTGATAATCGACGAGGAACAGCGATTCGGCGTTGCCCACAAGGAAAAACTTAAAGAGATGTATCCGTCGGTGGATATACTGACCCTCTCGGCGACCCCGATACCGAGGACCCTCAACATGGCGATGTCGGGGATTCGGGATATGTCGGTCATCGAAGAGCCTCCGCAGGACAGATACCCGGTCCAGACCTATGTTTTGGAGCATCAGCAGGGCATAATCGTCCAGGCGATACAAAAGGAGCTTCGGCGTGGCGGGCAGGTCTATTATATCCACAACCGCATTGAAACTCTTGACAACTGCGCATATAAATTGCAGCAGGCTCTCCCTGACGCAAGAATAGGAATAGCCCACGGACAGATGGACGAGGAAAAGCTTTCGGATATATGGCGGCAGCTTTTGGATTACGAAATAGATATTTTAGTCTGCACGACGATAATCGAGACCGGCGTGGACGTGCCGAATGTGAACACTTTGATCATTGAGGATTCCGACCGCTTCGGGCTTTCCCAGCTATATCAGCTCAGGGGCCGAGTGGGGCGCTCCAACAGAAGAGCATACGCCTATTTTACATTCCGACGCGGGCGAGTTTTAAGCGAAATCGCCCAAAAGCGCCTTGAAGCGATACGAGAGCTCACGCAGTTCGGCTCGGGCTTTAAAATCGCCATGCGCGACCTCGAAATAAGAGGCGTGGGGTCGATATTATCCGCAAAGCAGCACGGGCATATGGAAGCGGTCGGGTATGACATGTACCTGAGACTTTTAACGGAAGCGATTGCCGAGCAAAAGGGCGAGCAGCCGCCGAAAGCCCCCGAGGACTGCCTTGTCGATATATCTATAAACGCATACATTCCGGAGGATTATATAGAGGACCTGCCGCTTCGCATCGACGCGTACCGAAAGATCGCTCAGATACAGTCTCAGGAGGATTCGGAGGACGTCATCGACGAGCTGATAGACCGTTACGGCGAGCCGCCGAAGTCGGTAACGGGGCTTGTGAACGTGGCGCTTTTAAGAAATTCCGCCGCGAAAAACGGGATCAAGGAGATCTCCCAAAAGGGCGATTACATAAACTTTCTTATCCGCGAGGACGGGGCGAACGTCCCGGGTATAATGAACGCGGCGAGGGCGTATAAGGGCAGGGTCACGGTCGACGGCGCTCAGGGCACGATGAGGGTAAAGCTTCTTAAAAACGAACCGCCGATAAACGTGATGAAAGGCGTGCTGCTGGCAATGGAGGGGAAAAAGTAAGGACGCATTCAAAGCTTCAAGAATTCGGATGTAAGAAATCAGACGTCAGAATTTCAAGGCAGTCGCCTGCGGTGACAAAATAAAAATAGTTTTAAAAGCGTGGGAAACCGTGCTTTTTCGTTACTCTGCCCAAATGCTGGGCCTCCGTTTTGTCACATGCTACAAAGTTTTTTCGGTGGACTTGACACTTACCTTGGGGAAGAGCGTATAACCGAATCAAGAAAATTTAAGGAGAGGTCATATGCTCAGAAAAATGCTCGGAAAAATTTTGGCGGCGGCTGCGCTTTTGATTCTTTGCGGATGCTCGGGAGGGGCTGCGAACCCGGGCGCTGACTCAAGGCCCGAGGATTCGCTGACACTTGCGGACAGGCCGGTAAGCTCGATTTTCGGAAGAAATATCTCATACGGGGCATTTTCGCCAGTCAAAGAGGCGGAGCTGCCCGTTCCTGCCGAGGAAATTGCGGACGTCGTGCAGATCAAAAAACGGCTTTATTTTTTGGCGTGCGGCTCGGTCTTTTACCTCGACGTTGAGACCGGCGAGAGCGGCGAGCTATTTAAAACGCCTGCGGTATCGCTGTGCTCCCACGGCGGACGGCTTTATGCATATACCGCCGAGAGCTCCGTGATTTCGGAGTATGACCCCGACGGCAGTCTCTTGGGCGAGACCGTTATTTCGGCAGACGGCGGCACCGTGCAAAAAATATACGTCACCGACAGCTTCTATGCGCTTAAACGGCGGGTCGTCGGAGAGGTGTATATCGACACGATACTGACGGTCTTTTCGCGTGAGACGGGCGAGCAGACGCTTGAAAAAAAGGCGCCGAATTCCGGCGTCGAGCTGTTTTCCTACAAAGGCGACAGGCTTCTGACTCTTATCCCGGACACGGTTTTTACCGGCACTAATCTCGGCGTTTTTGACGCAAAAACCGGCGATACTTCAAACATCCGCGAACTTTACATCAACTACAGCTCGGCGGTCGCGTACTGCGAAAAAACCGACACGGCGATAATTTACGGCCTGCCGGGAAGCGTTTCTTTTGGAGACGATTCCGGAACCAAGACAGTCTCGATTCCGCTGACAGAATATTCTTTACAGGACTCTGACAGTATCGTCCTGAACCGCTATTATATTGACATATCCTACGGCGTTAGATTTTTTGTAGGAGCATATGAAAACGCGGTCTGCACTGTTTCGTCATCGGAAAATAAATGCCGGATATACGACTATCTCGACCCGCCGGAAAGCATCACAATACTCGGAAACGAAACGGATCCGGAGCTTATTGAGAGCTTTGAAAGGGCTTCGGGGATACTCGTGAGGACTGCATACACCGACTATTACAAAATCGTTTTAAAGCTTATGGCCGGGGACGACGACTTTGACATATTCAACACAGGCTCGGGGTTTCACAGCTTCGTCGGCGCGGGCGCATATGTCGACCTGAAAACCGTGGAAAGCCTCGAAAAAAGGATATCTCAAAGCCCCGCCGCCGAGCTTTGCGCAAGCTATGACGGCAAATATTTCGGCGTTCCCGCACACGTTTTCAACTATGCCGCCGAGGAATACTACCCCGAAAACGGCAGCCCACAGAGCTACTCCCTGGCCGTTTCCGAGATGATTTACTGTGCCGAAAACGTCGACGCCGCTGAAAAAAGTTTTGCCGACCCGGACGGCGAGGAGCTGTATAAACTGCTTAAATACATTAACGAAAATCCGACCGGGAACCGCGAAAAAATGCCGTTCGGCGACGGCGCAGCCATTTACGCCGCGAACGTTTATATGATGAATCCCAAGTCGAAAAATTATGACAATTCACTAAAATTTTTGGAATATATTTTTGATTCATACAGCGGCGCGATACCGGGGGTCGTGCCCGAGGAGAGACGGTATCCCGAGCTTGAAAGCGGCAAGAGCTGTTATGCGGAGTGGCGCTGCCGACCGCTCGAGCTGATAGGGCCTATCATGCAGGCAAGGACCAGGGCGAGGGCCGAGGATCTGAGCAGGAGCGAACTGAGGGCGCTCGCCTGCGAAGCCGCCGCAGAAACGGCGATGCGCATGGGCGAATAGCGGACGAGAGGCAGGCGCGGAGGATAGACCCGCGGACGTACCCGGGCTTGGTGCGGGGCGGAGCCCCGGCTCGCGAAGCGAGCCCGACGGCTGCGCCGTCGGACCGGCCCTGCGGGCCGGTCGGGGCTCCGCCGGAGCAGGGGGTAGGGTTCCGTCCGCGGGTAGCTGAGGAGCGGTGCGGGGACGCGCTCTCTCCCCGCAGCCTAAGTCATCAAATCGGCTTTTCTCGGCAAAATTACCAGATAACGGGGTGAAAATTTGGCGAAAAATCTCTGAAATTTTTGACACAAAATGTTGACATTCTTGCCATTTAATTGTACTATATATATGTACATTTAGTACAAGCGTTTGATTCACGCACACGCATCAAAACAGAAAGGATGACAAAAATGGAAAAAGTTTTCAAACTCAAGGAAAACAAAACCAGCGTCCGCACAGAGATCTTAGCGGGTCTTACGACGTTCATGACGATGGCCTACATCATCGCCCTGAACCCTAACCTGCTGACAGGATTCGCCGTAGGCACTCCTCTTTGGAACGGCGTATTCCTGGCGACATGTATCGCCTCCGGCATCGGCACCATCTGCATGGCGTTTTTGGCCAACAAGCCGTTCGCTATGGCGCCGGGCATGGGCCTGAACAGCTTCTTTGCGACGGTCTGCTCAAACATCGTCGTCGCAACGGGCGTTGACTACACCAACGCGTTCCAGGCGGCAATGTGCATTATCCTCGTCGAGGGTATTGTTTTCCTTATTCTTTCGGTGCTCTCGATCCGCGAAAAGATCGTAGAGGCTATTCCCCGCGGCGTCAGAGTCGCCATCGCTCCTGCCATCGGCCTTATGCTTCTTAACATAGGCTTTGGCTCGAACGTCGGCGTTTATGACGAGAACGGCAACGCCCACTACGTCTTCGCCAACTTCTTCGGCGCTCTCTCTCCGTCCGTCGCCAAGGATTCCATGGGTTCGGCCTACGGCACGATGGTCCTCACCGTTATCACCATCTTCTTGGGCGTTTTCTGCATGATCGCCCTCAAGCACTTCGGCATCAGAGCAAACGTTTTACTCGGCATGATCTTCGCGAGCGTCGTCTACTGGATAGGTTCGTTCATCATGGGCAGCAATCCGTTCGCTTCTCTTTCCGGGGCTTCATGGCTCCCGCCTTTCGCCGACATGGCGAGCACCACGCTCTTTAAGTTCGACTTCAAGACCCTCTTTGTCGACGTAGGATGGTTCACCGCCATCACCCTTATCATCACGTTCTGCATGATCGACATGTTCGACACCATCGGCACCCTCGTAGGTACCGCTTCCCGTGCCGGCATGATGGATGAAAAGGGCAATATGCCGAACATGAAGGAAGCTCTTCTTTCGGACGCCGTCGGCACGACTGTCGGCGCCGTCACCGGTACCTCCACCGTCACCACCTTCATCGAGAGCGCTTCCGGCGTTGAGGCGGGCGGCAGAACGGGACTCACCGCTCTCACCACCGGTATCCTCTTCCTCGCCTGCATGTTCCTCTCTCCGATAGCCGCCATCATCCCCGCCGCCGCTACTTCCTCTGCGCTTGTCTACGTCGGTATCCTGATGCTTTCGGGCCTCAAGAATCTCGACTTCGACGATTTTAGCCAGCTTGCTCCCGCGGCCATCATGCTGATAGGCATGCCTATCACCGGCTCCATCGGACACGCCATCGGTCTTGCGCTTATCACCTACGCCTGCATCAAGCTCCTGACCGGCAAGGCCAAGGAGGTCTCGGTCCTGACTTACGTCATCGCCGCCATCTTCCTCCTGAAGTTCTTCATCGTCGCTTAATTGAAGATTTTTCACAAAGCCCTTTGCCCGACGCAAGGGGCTTTTTATTTTGCAGAAATTACCGAAAAAATTTTTTATCCCGCTGCAATATTTCGGGGACAAAAAGCGTATTACTTATATATGTGCAAAAATGCGCGCGCGGGCGCTGCCCCTGCCCGGCCTCCTGCGTGCCTTTACCGCCCGCGCCCCCTTGGGCGCGGCTCGGCCGCGCCGCTCATCCCTTTGGGGATGAGCCGAGCTTCCAAAGGAGCTCGCAAGGGGGCGCTCCCGGGCGACGCGGAAAATAAAATTAAAACCGCCGCCCGCGCCCGATTTTTGCCGCAGATCGCTGCCAAAAAATGTAATTATTAAGAAAAAACGGGCAAATATTAAAATTTGATTACAAATTCTTAATATCTATTGTATTTTGCGCTTTACAGTGTTATAATTGCCATGAGAAGAATGCGGATAATACGGGATTTTATCCGAGAAAGGAGCTGTGTCAGGTGCCGGAAAACGAGGCTCTGAAAAAGCCTATAATCAGCATAAAGGGTCTGACCAAGGTGTTCACGCTCGGCCGCGAAAAGGTAGTCGCCTTAAACGGCATAGACCTTGAAATATACCCCGGCGAGATCGTCTGTCTTTTGGGAACGTCCGGCTCGGGCAAATCGACTCTTCTGAACATGATGGCGGGCCTTGAAAAGCCTACGAAAGGTTCTATCGTCATCTTCGGAGAGCGCCTTGACAGGATGAGCGAGCGAAAGCTTGCAATGTTTCGGCAGAAAAATATGGGATTCGTATTCCAGTCCTACAACCTCCTGCCGAACCTGACCGCCATAGACAACGTGGCGCTGCCGCTTGCATTTGCGGGCATGAAAAAGAAGATAAGAAACAAAAAGGCGAGGAAGATGCTCAAACTCGTCGGCCTCGGAAAGCGCATGAGGCACAAGCCCACGCAGATGTCCGGCGGTCAGCAGCAAAGAGTCGGCATAGCGAGGGCGTTCGTCGGGACTCCCAAGATAGTATTCGCGGACGAGCCAACCGGAAACCTCGATACGAGGACCACGATAGAGATCATGGAGATGATGGTGAGCCTGTCGAGGGAAAACCGCCAGACCCTTATTATCGTCACCCACGATATCGAGATAGCAGCCTATGCCGATAAAATTTATCATATCATCGACGGCAGGATTTCATCGATGGACGACAACCGTTCCAAACAGATAATCCCCGGCAGACAGAGCGTAGAGACCGCACAGGCCGAGGCTGAGGCGGCCGCCGAGGAAGCTGCCGACGCGGTAAGGTCTGAGGAGAGCCTCCCCGAGATAAGAAAGGGCAGAGAGGAGTCCGCGCCCGACGAGCCGGTCATCGAGCCGATAGGGCCTATCGATATAAAGGACGGCGAGAGTTCGGCCGAGGAGATAGAAAATATACTTGAAGATTCGGATATAAGCGAAATACATACGGAGGAAGAGTAACATGAAGAAAATTGCTGTATTTGTTCTGGCAGTCGTTTTGGCGCTCAACGTCATGGCGCTCCCGGCTTTTGCGGTCGAGGGCGACGGCGGAGAGGGCGGAGAGAGCGGCGGATTGACCCCGACGTCCTACGACGCAAGACTTGAGATTGTCAGCGTAAACAATATGAATCCTACGCTGAACGCGACCGTCTACGCAGGCGGCAGCTTTGTCGTGAGCTTCAGGCTCGTCGGAACCGATATATCAGTCGGAAGCGTCAGGGCCTCCGTCTCCGGCGGCACCGATTTTTCGATGGACGGCTCGAGCGCTACCCGCTATACCGAAAGCTACGACGGAGGCGTTATAAACATCCCGGTCAAGGTCAACCAGTCCCTCGAATCGGGCAGGTACTCCTTTGACGTCATTGCGGAATATAAGAGCGGCACGGTCGAGACCACCGTCTCCGAAAAAGTCTATGTCAACGTCATGGGCGCCGGCACTCCCGAACAGGTCGAACCGACGGGCGAGGGATATGTAGACCTCTCGGTCACGAGCGCTCCGACCGGCGTAATAGCGGCGGGGGAGTCCTTTGAAGTCGGCTTCAGCTCCCGCCTGATAAACGTCTACACAAGCAGCTTCGGCTACTACTCAAGCGTGAACGCCGCCGACGGAACGGTATCCGTCGAGGGCGAGGGCTTCACTTTGGCGGGCTCTTTGGCCGAGGAGGACATCTCCACAGGCTCCGAGACCGTGAGGATCTTATGCGATAAAAATTCCGCATCGGGCAGAAAGACCGTGACCTTAAAGGTCAGCTTTACCGTCGAGGGCAAGACATACACCGCCTCCCGTTCCCTCAATATAGACGTGGAATCTCAGAGCGAGGAGGAAGAGGTCGACGAGACCAAGGAAAACGCGCATTTCAGCCTGACCTCGGCTTCCATCCCCGAAAAGAAAGGCCGCTCGAAGCTCTCCACCAAGCTTACTCTCGAATTCAAAAACAGCTCTGTCTACGAGGCTTCAAACGTAAGGATAAGGCTCACCGGCTTCGGTTCGGGCTCTACTATTCTCCTTGACACATTTACCGACACCGTCGAGGTCGGAAACATTCTTCCCGGCGAGAGCTGCAAGGCGGTATTCCCGATAAAGTTTGATGAGTATCCCATCGCTCAGCCGAACCTCACCGCCACCGTCATCTACGGCACTGCGACCGCCGAGGCGAGCGAGGACTTCACCGTTTATTTGCAGGCCACCGAGAAAGAAAAGAAAGAGGAAGAGGAGACCAAGCAGGACACCTTAAGACCCAAGGTCATCGTCTCCAACTTCTCGGTCGAGACCGACGACGGCACCGGCACCATCTTCTCCGGCGAGGAATTCACCATCAAAGTATCTTTGCAGAACACCTCCGCCGATAAGGATTTGAGAAACATGACCGTAAAGATCGCTCCGAGTTCCGATTACAGCTCGGGCAGCTCGGGAAGCGGCACAACCGGCGGCGGGCCTGTGTTCAGCCTTGCCGACTCCACAAACTCATTCTACGTCGACAGCTTCGAGAAGCTTTCCACGATGGAATTTGCGGTCAAATTCAAGTGCTCGGCAAGTACCGGCGCGGGCACCTACCCCGTCGACATAGTCTTTGATTATCAGTATGAAAACAACCTGACGTTCGAGTCGGACAACGACAAGCTGACGATAAATCTTCCCGTCCAGCAGCCCATCAAGTTCGACCTTATGGAATGGACCCCGCCGACCGAGTGCGGCCCCGACGGCGTTATGATCTCGTTCCAGTATTTCAACAAGTCCAAGAACCCGATGACCGCTTTGGGCATCGGCGTTGAGGGCGACTTCACGATGCCGACCCAGTACCCCGGTACCCTTGCGGCGGCAAGCTACGAGTATTTCCAGGGCACGATAACCCCCGTCGACCCGTCCGCGGTAGGCCAGACCAAGACCGCTATCCTGTTCTTCACCTTTGAAGATTCGGCGGGAGTCGAACAGCGCATCGAGGAAAAATTCGACGTGACCATCACCGATACCTCCACCATGGGCGGCGGCGATATGATGGGCGGCGATATGATGGGCGGAGACATGGGCTGGGATGACCCCGGCATGGCGGTAGACCCGGGCATGATGGGAGACGTTGAATACGATGAATTCGGAAATCCCGTATCCGGCGACAATGTTGAGCAGGCGGGACTCCCGCTTTGGGCAAAGATTGCGATACCGTCCGCCATAGGTCTTGCCGCAATAATCGTCATAGTCGTCATAGTCAAAAAAGTAAAGGCCAAGAAAGAGGCCCTTGAGGACGAAGAAGACGAGTAATAGGGCTCCAAAGGAGTAATATACAAAATGAGGAAAATAGATCTTTTCACCTTTGCGCTCTCTAACTTTTTAAGGCGCAAGGCAAGAAGCGCCCTGACCGTCTTCGGCGTCGTTATAGGCACGGCGGCCGTTGTCATCATGCTCTCCATCGGCATCGGCATGAACAAGGGCATAGAGGACCAGCTCGGCTCGCGCGGTAACTTAAAAGAAATCTCCGTCTACACAAAGACCGGCACCTATAACGAGGAAACCGATGAGTGGGAGGCGGCTGCCGTAGTCGAGCCGCTGGACGACATATCGCTTGCAAATATCAAGTCGATAGAGCATGTCAAGGCCGTTTCACCGATGCAGTGGAGCAACTACATAAACTTCATTGTCAGAAATAAAAAAGAGAAAATCTGGTATCCCAATTTTCAGGGTATCGACGCCTCGGCTATGGAGGACCTCGGGTATGAAGTGGTCGTGGGCAGACTGCTTGACGAGCGGGACGTAGGAACGTATAACTTCGTTTTGTGCTACAACCTGCCGTTTGAATTCAACGACGTGCATGAAACCGACTGGCAGAATCTTGTAAGATATTATGAATCATCCGAGGGCGAGGAGCTGCCGATGAACCCGGTGAACGAGTTCGACGACGATGTGTTTTACGAGCTGACATGGGATTCAAACTATGCCTCGGGCGCTGTCGATACCACAAAACCGAAAGTCAAGGCGTTCCAGGGAAAGTGCGTCGGCGTTTTGGTACAGAATCTTCAGAACGGCAGCACCGACTGGTCGCATGAGGCCTATATGGACATAAAGGGCTTGCAGGAGCTCGACAAGCTGCTCGAAGAGAACCAGAACAAATACTATTCGGATATGTACGGCGAGGAAGTTGTTTTCGGATATTCCTATGACGACGGCAACAATTACGCCGACGGCAGGGAAAATCTCTACCAGAATCTGACGGTAATAGTCGACGACGTCGACAACGTTTTGGAGGTCCAGGACCAGATAAACGCGATGGAGTTCCAGACCGATTCGCAGATGGACTGGATAAGACAGCAGCAGGACCAGACGAAGTTTCTGCGCTCGGTTTTGGGCGCGATAGGCGCGGTGGCGTTCTTTGTCGCGGCGATTTCCATAGCAAATACGATGGTCATGTCGATTTACGAGAGAACGCGTGAAATAGGCATTATGAAGGTCATAGGCTGCAAGCTTTCGGATATAAGGGGGATGTTCCTTGTCGAGGCCGCGATAATAGGCATTGTAGGCGGGTTCCTGGGCGTGGGACTGAGTTACGGGGCTTCGATGCTTGTGAATAAGCTTGCCGCAGGCGGGGGCATGGAGGCGTTCGGCATTTATTCATCAGAGGCCAAGCTTTCGATAATACCGTTCTGGCTCGACATAGCGGCGGTGATACTGGCGATCGGGGTAGGCGTAATATCGGGGCTTTACCCGGCCATCCGAGCGACCCGCCTGTCGGCTTTGGAAGCGATAAAGAATGAGTAAAAACGCCAAAGTTATGGCGGGCGAAATCTAAAAAGTTCGCCAGCCTTTCAAGGCTGCGGGGGTCTCGGGGGCGGAGCCCCTGAGTCGCAGCCCGCAGGCTGCGAAATCCCCCGAGAGAACGCCGGCAGGCGTTCTCGAGGGTTAAGCGTAAGCGAAGCGCAGGAAAGGGAGCAAAAACAGTCCGGTGGACTGTTTTTGCCGGGGAAACCCTCGCCGGGGGTTTCCCCGGCCCGACGGCATTTCATGCCGTCGGGTTTCGCAAAAGGGGTTCGGGGAAAACCCTGCAAGGGTTGTCCCCGAAAGGCAGCGGCCGGCAGAAGCCCCGAGCGAGCGAACGCGGCAGCGTTCGCGAGCGAGGGGGAGGCGCACAATATTTCCGTCAAACCTCAGCGAGCGAGGGGTAGCCGCACCACACCTCCGCCGCCCCCAACTACTTTAAACCCTTTCCCGGTTTTCACTCGTTCATTCCGCCTTTGAATGTTATATCCTTTCCGTCGCGGGCCTGCGTTTTTGCGGGCCTGCGTGTTTTTTCGATGGCTTTTTTGCGGAAGTTTTCCTCTTATTTGGTTATTTTTTGTAAAATATCAACGAATTTCAGCTCCCGATTCCGTATATTTTGCGAATTATATATTGACAAATCGGGGCTGATTGAGTATAATTATAAGGCGTTAGTCTAAATAATTTGCAAAGGAGAGTTTACTTTGGCAAAGGCAGCTTTAACCCAGAGGGAGCTTAAGGATAAGCTTCTCAACGTGCTTAACGACAAGTACGGCGTAACCCCCGACGCAGCGTCTAACCAGCAGATCTATGAAGCGCTCGCGTCGATTATTGTCACTATCCTGAGAGAAAAGCGCAAAAACTTCACCAATAAAGTACACAGCGAGGGCAGAAAACAGGTCTACTATCTTTCGATGGAGTTCCTTATGGGACGTTCCCTTAAGACGAGCCTGTTTAACCTCAAGCTCACCGACGCCGCGGATAAGATACTCAAGGAATACGGGATCACTCTTGATTCTATTTATGAGGCGGAGCCCGACGCGGGTCTCGGCAACGGCGGCTTGGGCAGACTTGCGGCATGCTATCTTGACGGCCTTGCGACCGACGGATATTCCGCCACCGGCTACTCCATCTTATATGAGCTCGGCTTCTTTAAGCAGAAGCTCCAGGACGGTTGGCAGAACGAGCTCCCCGACAACTGGCTTCCCGGCGGAAAAATTTGGCTCGTCGAGCGGCCCGAACAGGCTGTTGAAGTTCATATAGGCGGCGAGGCACGCGAAAAGTGGGAAAATAACTACCATATCGTCACCTATGATAAATATACCACTATTTCGGCAGTCCCGTACGATCTCTTCGTTTCGGGCTACGATTCCGAGGCGGTATCTAAGCTCAGACTCTGGAAGCCGGTAAATCCCATTCACGATAACACCCCGTTCATCACAGGCGATATCGCAAGCCTCGACGCTGCCGCAAGAAAGAGCTATGAGGTCGACGCCATAGGCAAGGTCCTCTATCCTAACGACCAGAAAGAGATGGGCCAGGAGCTTAGGGTAAAGCAGCAGTATTTCCTCTGCTCGGCTTCTATAAACGACATAGTCAACCACCACATGGCCACCTACGGCACGCTTGAAAATCTTGCCGACAAGGTCGCCATCCAGATAAACGACACACACCCGACCATGGCTATCCCCGAGTTGATGAGGATTCTTCTTGACGACTGCGGATACAGCTGGGACAAGGCGTGGGACATCACGACGAGAGTTTTCGCCTACACCAACCACACCGTCCTGCCCGAAGCTCTCGAAAAGTGGGACATCAGCATAGTCCAGAAGATCGCCCCGAGAATTTATTCCATCATCGTCGAGATCAACAACCGCTACTGCGGCGAGATATGGGAAAAGACCCACAGCACCGAGCTCTGCAACCGCATGACGATAATCGACGGCGGCAAGGTCCATATGGCGAGACTCTGCGCCTGCGCCTCTATGAAGATAAACGGCGTTTCGGCGATACATTCCGAGATAATCAAGGAGTCGGTGTTCCGCAACGAATACCAGAACACACCCGAAAAATTCACCAACGTCACCAACGGCATAGCATACCGCCGCTGGCTCTGCCAGTCCAATAAGCCTCTCTGCGAGCTTTTGGACGAAAAGATAGGCACCGGCTACCGCAAGGACGCCACAAAGCTTAAAAAGTTAGAGGCGTTCAGAAACGACCCCGATACCTTGAAGAAGCTTGCCGCTGCGAAGCTTGAAAACAAAAAGAGCTTTGCAAAATATGTAAAACAGCAGTGCGGCAAGGTCATCGACGAGGATACCCTCTTCGACGTACAGGTCAAGCGCCTCCATGAATACAAGAGACAGCACCTTAACGTCATGAACATAGTCGCCGACTATCTCACTTTAAAGGACGATCCCTCGGCGAACATCCTCCCGAGGACATACATCTTTGCTGCAAAGGCTGCCCCGAGTTATTACTTTGCAAAGCAGGTCATCAAGCTCATCTGGTCCATCTCCAAGGAGCTTGACAAGCCCGAAAACAAGAGCATAAGAGAGAAACTCAACGTCGTGTTCCTCGAAAACTACAGCGTTACTCTTTCGGAGAAGCTGATGCCGGCCGCCGAGATATCCGAGCAGATATCCCTTGCCGGAACGGAGGCTTCGGGCACTGGCAATATGAAGCTAATGCTCAACGGTGCGGTCACGCTCGGCACAAGAGACGGCGCAAATATCGAGATAGGCGCTGCCGCAGGCGAGGACAACATAGTATTCTTCGGAATGACCGCCGAAGAAGTAAAGCACAGAGAGCGCAGCTACTCCCCGATAAAGATCTATGACAGCGACGCCGAGGTAAAGGCCGTCATCGACCAGATCGAAAAGGGCTTCAACGGCAACGATTTTGCAGATATCGCGCGCGACTTCTTCAAGGGCAAGGACCAGTACATGGCGCTCGCCGACTACAGGTCCTACCGCGACGCACAGGCTAAGGTCTCAGAGCTCTACAGGAACGCCGAAAAGTGGCAGTCTATGTCGCTCATGAACATTGCCGGCGCAGGCGTCTTCTCCGCCGACAGAGCCGTCGACGAGTACGCGAAGAACATCTGGGGATTGAGAAAGTAAGGGCCGCTCGAAAGCGGAAAGCGACCGGAAAGCGATGACGGTCCGGCTCCCGGGCAAATAAAGAAAAAAGTTAAACCGCCGTCGGCACATCGCGTGTCGGCGGCGGGGTGGGTTTAGGGGGATTTTGAGCCGGCTTTTCCCTGGCCTAAGACAAAATTCCCCCCTACTTTTCCACTCTCCAGTCGATGGGCGGGATCTCGTTTTCCAGCAAAAACCTGTTCACCTTTGAAAACACACGCGAGCCGAAAAATCCCCCGTATGCCGAAAGCGGGCTCGGATGGGCGCTCTCAAATATCCCGTGGACGGGGTTTGTGATGAGCGGCTTCTTGCTTCTTGCATTCGCGCCCCATAAAATAAACGCGACCGGCTTCTCACGGCGGTTTACGGCCTTTATCACCTCGTCGGTGAACGTCTCCCAGCCCATTCCGCGGTGGGAATTCGCCTGCCCTCGGCGGACGGTGAGCACCGTGTTCATGAGTAGCACGCCCTGCTCCGCCCAAGGGGTCAGGTTTCCCGTACGAGCGGGCGGTATCCCGACGTCGTCCGAAAGCTCCTTATAAATATTTTTTAATGACGGCGGCAGCTCCGTCCCCTCACGCACAGAAAAACTAAGGCCGTGCGCCTGTCCGGGCTCGTGGTAGGGGTCCTGCCCGAGAATTACCGCTTTTATTTTGTCATACGGCGTGAGCTTCAGGGCGTTGAAAATGTCGTACATTCCGGGGTAAATTTCTTTCGTGCGGTACTCTGTCATAAGAAATTCCCGAAGATTAAGATAGTACGGCTTTTCAAATTCGCCGCCGATAATTTCATCCCAACCGCCGCCTATTTTCGGAGCGGCCATGTCAAATAAACGCGTAATAAACGCTCGACGCGATCACGCCGACGACCATCAAGACCGCCAGGGCTATGACCGCGATTCTTACTATCAGGGTCTTTTTCATAAGATACCTCCAAAAGGAAAAATGCCGCTCCGAAAAGGGAGCGGCCGTTTTGTCATCCCAGATAAGCGGAAACAACGTTTACGACGAGCGCGACGATGAAGAAGACGACGACGGAAATTTTTGTTATTCTGTCCATCTTGGCCTCGCGGGTGTTGCCGCTGTTCTTGCCGAAGAAGCTTTCCTGCGAGCCGCCGATCGCGGAGCTGATGCCGGAGTTGCGGGTGTCGCTGAAAAGAACGAGTAAAATAATCAGCACGCTCGCAATAACGAGGATAATGCCGCTTATGATGTTTACTGCTGTCATTTAGAATTCCTCCAAAGAATACGAAAATTGAATCTTTATAAGTATAGCACATCCCGCAAAAAAATGCAACCCTTTTTTCAAAAATTTTACCGGGTTTTTGTTTGGGGGAGGGGAGCGGCTCTTACCGCACAAAAATACGCGATCCCGACCTGCGATTGTGTTGACTTATGTGCAAATATGTGCTATAATTTGCTCATCGGGCCCGAAAATACAGATAAACGCACACTGCTGCAAGAAAAGGAGAATAAAAATGGAAAATACAGTAAACGAAAATCAGCAGATATTTATGGAGGAGCGCCAGCGCATTATCGCCGGCATAATCGCCTCAGAGGGCAGCATTTCCATCCCGAAAATCCAGGAGATGTTCGGGGTGAGCCGCGAGACTGCACGACGCGACCTCGAAGCCCTTGAGCGCGACGGGCTCTGCAAGCGGACCCACGGCGGAGCTATCCGGCCGCTTCCCGACAGCGGACAGGTCTCGGTGAGGCCTCCGGCGCCCCGGAATTTTGCGAGCCAGCCGGTCTTTCCCGAGTACCTTGCCATCGCAAAAAAAGCGGCGTGCTATGTCAAAGAAAATGACAGTATTTACCTGACCGGCGGGTCTTTCGGGCATTTAATGCTTAGGTTTTTGCCGATGGATTTTTACTACACCGTCGTGGTGAATTCGGCGGACCTGGCGAGCGATCTGAGGGCGTTTTCAAATATTGACGTTTATATCATCGGCGGAAAAATGCGGCGGTCGGGGTCTGTCGTCGACCCGACGGCCGTCGAGAATGCCGGGAAATTTCGTTTTGACATTTGTTTCATCACGGGCGGCGGCCTCAGTCTCGGCTTTGGGCTTTCAAACGGAAGCGGCGAAACGGCGGCGTTTCAGCGCGAGATCCTGAAAAACAGTAAAAGAAAAATACTTCTCATGCCCGGAAAAAAGATCGGTCATGACAGCTTTTTAAGGGTCTGCGGGGCCGAAGAATTTGACGAGATGATCACCGACTGGACGGCCGACGAAGCGCTTGTCGAGGAGATCTCAGGCTCGGGGATCAGCGTTATTACGGCGAGGGAGGACGAATGAGCGAGGGCGAGAGGGAGCTTAAGCTTCGGTTCATGATTTTAGACAGGTACCCGAGTCTTCGGGAGTTTTCGAGGCAGACGGATATCCCGTATTCTACGCTGATGACGGTTTTGGACCGGGGGATATCGGGCTCGGGATTCGATCTTGTGATGAAAATCTGCCGCTCCCTCGGGATAGAACCGCGGGAGGTGGAGTGAAATACATTTTCTCTCTTTTGTCTATTGATTTTTTAAAAAAGCGTGATAAAATATAATATAGCGAAAAATTTTCACGCAAAATTTTCAAAGGAGAGTTTAACATGAAAAAGAAACAGTTTAAAACTGAATCGAAAAAGCTTTTGGACATGATGATCAACTCGATCTACACCAACCGCGAGATCTTTTTGAGAGAGCTTATCTCTAACGCCTCCGACGCTATCGACAAGCGCTACTTCCGCTCCCTCACCGAGCCTGAATCCGGCCTGAATCGGGATGAGTACGAAATATTCATCAAAACCGACAAGGACGCCGGCACACTCACCGTCTCCGACAACGGCTGCGGAATGACTGCCGAGGAGCTTGAAAACAACCTCGGAACCATCGCCAAGAGCGGCTCGCTCGATTTCAAAAACGAAAACAGCTCCGACAACGTCGACATCATCGGCCAGTTCGGCGTGGGATTTTACTCCGCATTCATGGTCGCCGACAGGGTCACGGTTACTTCTAAGGTCTACGGCGCTGATACCGCCTACAGGTGGGAATCCGAGGGCGTGGACGGCTATACCCTTGAACCCTGCGAAAAAGATACCGTCGGCACCGAGATAGTCCTGCACATCAAGCCCGATACCGAGGAAGAGGATTACTGTGAGTTTTTGGAGCAGTACACCGTCCAGAGGCTGGTAAAGAAATACTCCGACTTTATCCACCACCCGATAAGGATGGACTTCGAGACCGAAAAGCCGGTCGAGGGCGAGGAGGGCAAGACCGAAAAGGTAATAGAGCGCAGGACCCTCAATTCGATGACCCCGGTCTGGAAAAAGCAGCCCGCAGAAGTCACGGAGGAGGAATACAAGAGCTTCTACAGCCAGAAATACTACGACTACGAGGCCCCTCTTAAGGTCATCCACTACCGCCAGGAGGGCGCCGTCGAGTATACCGCCATGCTCTTTATACCATCGCATGCGCCTATCGACTACTATTCCAAAAACTATGAAAAGGGTCTTACATTATATTCAAGCGGGGTCATGATCATGGAGCGCTGCGCCGACGCCCTGCCGGACTATTTCAGCTTCGTCAAAGGCGTTATAGACAGCTCCGACATATCTTTAAACATTTCCCGTGAAACGCTTCAGCAGGACCATCAGCTGAAAACCATAGCGAAAGCCGTAGAAAAGAAGATAAAGAGCGAGCTTTTAAAGCTCATGGAGGCCGACCGCGAAAAGTATGAGACATTCTATAAGGCGTTCGGCTCACAGCTTAAATTCGGCGTGTATTCCGACTACGGCATGCACAAGGACCAGCTTAAGGATCTTGTCATGTTCATAACCTCGAATGAGATGAAATATTCTACTCTTAAGGAATATATCGACAGGATGCCGTCCGAGCAAAAGGCTATCTACTATGCCTGCGGCGACACTCCGGAAAAGGCGATGAGGCTGCCCCAGGCGGCCGCCGTCAAGGCAAAGGGGTATGAGCTGCTGCTTCTCACCGAGGACGTGGACGAGTTCACATTGCAGACGCTGATGAGCTATGATGACAAAAAATTCGTAAACGTCGCGACTGACGAGCTCGACCTCACGACCGAGGAGGAGTCGAAGAAGCTGAAAGAGGAAAACGAGTCGGAAAAGGAGCTTCTTGATTTCATCAAGGAGAGCGCCGGCGGGCTCAATTCGGTAAAATTCTCCGCGTCTCTCGGCGACCATCCGGCCGCGCTGTCCTCGGAGGGAGGCATGAGCATCGAGATGGCAAAGGTGCTCTCGAAAATGCCGGAGGCGGACGGAAGCCTCGCAGCTTCTTTGGTTTTGGAGATAAACTCCGGCCACCCCGTCACCGCGAAAATAAAGGAGCTTTTCGCCAGCGACAAGGACAAATGCGCAAAGTATTGCAAACTTTTGGGCGCGCAGGCAAGACTCCTCTCGGGGCTTGAGATAGACGACCCCGAGGAGTTCACAAGGCTCGTATCCGAGCTGATGGTGTGAGACGGACAATGCGGGAATCGGGAAAGCGAGGGCTTACGGGAAATAGTTATGTGCCTGATATGTGAACGAATTGAAATGATAAAAAAAGGCGCTAACCCATATTTTGTAAAGGAGCTTGAAACGGGGTATGTGGTGATAGGCGATAATCAGCATTTCTATGGCTATACTCTGTTTCTTTATAAGCACCATGAAGAAAAAACCGAGTTGTTCCATCTTGACCTTTCCGAGAGGGCAAAGTTCCTTGAAGAAATGACGATAGTTGCCGAAGCCGTGTCAAAGGCTTTTGGCGCGGAAAAGATAAACTATGAACTGCTCGGTATGGGCGACTCTCATCTTCATTGGCATTTATTTCCAAGGGTCAGCGGCGACATTGAAAACTATGGGAATAACGGCAGAGGCCCTGTTTGGTGGTATCCTATGGAAAAGATGTATTCCGATGACAGCAGACCCGGTGAGGAAGAACTCGCGGATATAAAGCGAAAGCTGCTTGATGAATTAGAAAAACTACTGTAAATCCCGATTTTATGTCACATGCAAAAAAGCAGACTATTAGCCCCTCTTCCATAAGAAAACAAGCCCGCATAATCTGACTCAAAGCCGCCATCTTCATCGTTGGCGGCTCTTGCATTCCACAAAGGAGTGCGTGCGAGCCGCCGCCTTGAATCCGGCAGCTTTGAGCGACTATGCGGTGCTTCGCAGTGCCCACAGGGCACGCTTGTTTTCTTATCTCAGAGGGGCTCCAAGAGCCTGCTTTTTCCGTCTTACCGTTATTTATTCTTCGCTTTCGTCGGGCGTGCCGCCGTCGGTGAACGTCGTTTCTATGACGTCGGGCTGCTGATTTTTGACGATGATAACTGTGGCGACTACGGTGCAGATGTTGAGTATCCCCTCGCTGAGAAGAGATATGCCGAGAAATACCGTCAGAAGTGCAGCGCCTGCCGCACAGTCGAATATAAGGGCAGTCCCGGCCACGACGGTGATTATCGCCATTATTAGTATCAGCCACCAGCTGTCCACGCCGAATTCCTTGGAATCACGTGCCACACGTATCTTAAACAGCCCGTCGATAAGCGCTGATACCCCGAGGGCGATGCTCAGATAGTTCATGAGGCTTTCGGGGCTGATGAGGATGACTATGCCCAGAATGAGCATGAGTATGCCGCACTCAAGGTCGTACCGGAACGCCAAGCGGTAGGGGTCGCGGCAGAAGAAGCCGATGAGGCGGATTATGCCGAAAATAATGAGCGAAATGCCGACGATTATGCCGATAACTTTGGCGGAGACCCCCGGCACGGCTATGCAGACGACGCCGGCGGCTATCAAAAGCAGCGACATGATAAGATAACCGAATTTTGCAATTTTCATAGGAGCGACAGAGCGAGGCTTCATTTAAAACATCTCCTTAAGTTTTATTGCAATTATTATACATCATTTTGAGGGAAATGTAAATAGGATTTTAAGTCTTATTCATTTACTCCGCACACCCTTACTATCGCTTCTGCAAAAATTTTCGCGTTGGTTTTCAGGGCTTCTATGCGGATAAATTCGTCGGCGCCGTGGATGCGGTTGTCCTCGCCGTCGACCTCGCAGCCGAACGCGACCCCTCCCGGAGTGCCGTGGACGTAGGTCCCGCCGCCTATCGCAAACGGCTCGCCCTTTTCCCCGGTCACGGCCTCGTAGGCCGCCAAAAGCTCCCGGACGAACGGGCTGTCGGACGACACGCAATGCGGCTCAACGCCCTGAATTTTCGGCTTAAAACCCGAATCGCGCAGCGCCCTGCCAAGGCTCTCGCCGATACCGCCGACGCTGCCGCAGACCGGAAATCTTATATCCATAGCGCCCGTTATCCTGCCGTCCGAAAAATCCGCAATACTGAGAGCAAGGGTCAGAGCCCCCGAAACGTCGTCGCGCTGAGCAATTCCTGCCGAGCGCCCGTCGGTCTCCCCGTGCGGGAAAAGCCTGCAAAGCCCGGAAATAAGCCTGTTTGCCGGCTCGTCTAAGTTTATTTTATTCAGCAGCATAAGCGTCGCCGTGAGCGCGTTTTCCCCAAATTCAGGGGTAGAGGCGTGCGCGCTTTTGCCCGATGCCAAAATCTCAACATAGTCGCTATTCTCGGAAAGCGAGAATTCGGCATTTACGTCCATGCCCTTAATAACGTCGGCTATAACTTCGGCATTAACGCCCTTTACCTTGGCGCTCGCCCTTGCCGGAACGGCGTTCACGGTCCTGCCGCCGTGGAGTTCTAAAAGCATTTCGGACGGGCAGTCTGCCGAAAAACCGGCCATAATGCGGCCCTTTTCGATGTTTATCAGCGGATAGCTTGCGTCGGGAGTGAAAAGCTTTTCCGGGAATTTTTCCTTGGTCTTAAAGTATTCGAGATCCCCCGAACCGCACTCCTCGTCCGTGCCCAGAATAAGCTCCACCGGCTTTTTCAGGGGCGCTTTCATGTCCTTGAGCGCCTTTAATGCATACATTACCGACACCGCCGGGCCCTTGTCGTCCATCGCTCCTCGGCCGTACAAAAGGCCGTCCTCTACCGTCGCGGAATAGGGCTCGCGGGTCCAGCCGTCGCCCTCGGGCACCACGTCGAGATGCGCCAAAATCCCGAGTTCCGGCTCGCCGTCGCCAAGCTGCGCTAAGCCTGCATATCCGTCGATGTTTTTGGTCTTAAGGCCGATACTTCGGCATATTTCAAGCGCCCGATCGAGGCATTTTCTTGCAGGCATGCCGAAAGGCGCGCCGGGTTCGGGCGGCCTGCGATAGCTCGGGAAAGAGATAAGCTCCCCGAGAGTTTTTACCATTTCCTGCTCGAGCGAGTCGATATATTCAAAAATTTCTGTCATATTCATGCTCAGTTTTCCTTTCTTATCAGCACCATGCCGGATATCGGGGGCACGATTATCCCCTCGCAGTAGGTCGCCATCGGGCTTTCAGAGGCCGTTATATCGCTGACGTGAAGATACCATTCGCCGTCGGGAAGAGTCATCATCTTCGCCCTCGGCACCGGGTTCACAAGAATTAAAAGACACTCGGTCGGAGTGTTGAGCCGAAGCTCGACCGTGCCGTCCGGGGAGGCAAGGACTTCAAATGCCGAGCTGACCTCCGATTCTGTTCTCATTCGCAGGCCCGGGTGCTTTTTCCTGAATGAAATAAGCCCTCGGCAATAGTCCGACTCGAGACCGTTTTTATCGAGCATGTACCACTTCAGCGAATTCACGTCGTCGGACGAACGGTAGGAATTCGGGTCGTTTTTCTTGGAGCGCAGAAAATCCTGTCCGCCGTGCAAAAAGGGTATTCCCTGGGCGGTCATGACCAAAAACATGGCAAGCCTCGCCATTTTCTTTCGGTCGGACTCGGAATAGCCGCCCGCCGAAGCCGTCAGCTTGTCCCAGAGGGTCAGGTTGTCGTGGGCTTCGCAGTAGTTTATCGTCTGCACCGGAGAACCGGTCCAGCCCGGCCTGCCCAAAAGACCGTCTATTATTCTTGAACGGAAGTGGAAGTTTCCGCTTATATATCCGAGAGCAGGGCCGGAGAAAGTGTCGCCCTTTATGGCGTCGCGGAAGCTGTCGTTGAAGAATGCGACCTCGGGGGTTGCGGCAGCGTTGTCTCTCATGGCGGAGCGCTCGTAGGCAAGCATAGTGGCCCCTCCCGTCCAGCCCTCTCCGTAGAGGAGCACCGACGGGTTTATCTCCTTGAGGCGGCGGGTTATCTCGTTTATCGTGTCGATGTCCAAAACGCCCATCAGATCGAATCTGAAGCCGTCCATGCGGTATTCCTTTGCCCACCATACCACCGAATCGACGATAAATTTTCTCACCATCGCGCGCTCGGAAGCAAGCTCGTTTCCGCAGCCCGAGCCGTTTGAATACCTGCCGCTTTCGTCGACCCTGTAATAATACTGCGGGAAAGCGATGTCAAAGCTTGAATCGCCGGTGCGGGAGGTGTGGTTATACACGACGTCCATGACGACTCCTATGCCCTCGCGGTGGAGCGACTGCACGAGCTTTTTCAGCTCGTTTATTCTTCTCTCGGGCTTGTTCGGCTCACGCGAGAACGACCCGTCGGGGAGGTTGTAGTTCGCGGGGTTGTAGCCCCAGTTGTATTCCGAGCGGGGATTTATCTCGTCCACGCCCTCGAAATCGAATATCGGGAGCAGCTGGACGTGGGTAACGCCGAGGTTTTTTAAATGTCCCAAGCAGGTGGGTCTGCCGGAGGGGAGCCTGCTGTAGCGGTCGTAAAAGGCGGCGAAAGTTCCCCTGGCGGACGGAGCGATGTTGGACGATTCGTCAAACGAGAAATCCCTGACCGAAAGCTCATATATCACCGCGTCGACGGGGCTTTGAGTCTTGACGTATGTCTCCCTGTCCCAGCCCGAGGGGTCGGTGGCCGCGAAGTCGGCGATATAGCCTCTTAGGGCGTTCGCGCCTGCGGATTTTGCATATACGTCGAGGCCCTCGCGTGCAACGCCGCCGTAAGTGTAGGCATAGGTGTAGTAAAGCCCACTCAGCCTCTCGGGGCTGACATATCTCCATACGCCGTCGTCGCCCTTTTTAAGGGGCACGACCTCCCGGGGACCGCCGGTCTGGGAATCGTAAAGCTTAAGCTCGACGTTTTCGGCGCAGGGAGCCCACACCGAAAAAGACGTAGAATTCTCCGACAGCTCGACTCCGAGTTCGCCCGAGTAGGAATAATTTCTGTCAACGTCGTTAAAGTCCATAATTTCACCCTTTATACATTTATACAAAATTATTGCACCCTATATTATATAACCTTTTCCCCGATTTTTCAATAGCAAAATTTAATTTTTCGGTTGATTATTGCGGCGGACTGTGGTAAAATAGAATAAATCAATCTTTTCGGGAGGAATTTTATGAATACATATTCTCCGACAGGCTGCCGATTCAGGCTCTGCGGCCGAGTCGATACCGCGGACGGGGCATGCCTTACCTGGCCCGGGACGTCGGTGTTTTTCAGGTTTAAAGGAAAGCTTGCAAGGGTAAACTGGCGCAATGAAAACTTCGGAGCGCCGAGCATTTTAGGCGTTGTCGTCGACGGCGAGGAAAGACAGTACCCCGTAGGCGGAAGCGGCGACGGCATCGCCGAGATAGAATGCAAAGAAGACGGCGAGCATGACCTGCTTATTTATAAACGGATGGAGGGTCACTTCATCACGATAAAATCGGTAGAGCTTGACGGTGAACTGCTGCCGCTGCCTAATGCTCCCAAAAAAAGAATCGAGGTCTACGGCGACAGCGTTTCGGCGGGGTCTGTTGTCGACTGCGAAGAATATGCCGGAAAGAGCGACCCCGAACACAACGGACAGTGGGACAACGCCTACCACGCCTACCCGCAGATACTGGCAAGGGAGCTGCCCGCGGAGGTCTACGACACGTCTCAGGGCGGTATCTCGATATTTGACGGGACGGGCTGGTTCGAGATGCCGAACACACGGGGCATGGAGTCCTGCTGGGACAAGTGCCGCTACAGCTCCTATGTGCCGAAAAGCGACTGGGACTTTCATTTCGTGCCCCACGTCATAATTTTCGCCATCGGTCAGAACGACTCGAACCCCGACCCGAACGTGCTTTATGACCCCGAGAAAAAAGAGGCGTGGATAAAAAAATACCTCGAAATAATCAACTCGGTCAGGGCGCGCGCCCCGAAAGCGGCGGCGGTCATGGCGCTGACGGTACTGAATCACGACCCGGTCTGGGACGAGGCGATGGAGGAGATAAAGGACCGTCTCGGCGGTGAAAGCGGCCGGGCGTATCACTTCATGTATACCCGGGTCGGAAAGGCCACTCCGGGGCATCCGAGGTACAGCGAGCAAAAGGAAATGGCGGGCGAGATGAGGGAGTTTCTCGGCACGCTGCCGGCCGAGATCTGGGAAGATTAAGTAGAGCGCTTACGGTCCCCGCGGCCGGAACACCGGGGGGAGTGCGGGGCGGAGCCCCGACCCGGCCTGCGGCCGGGTCCGACGGCGAAGCCGTCGGGCTCGCTTACGCGAGCCGGGGCTCCGCGTACGCAGGAAAGTGCGGTTCCGGCCGCGGGGGTGTTGCAGCCCACTCCGGCCGGGAGCGGCCGCATGTTCGTCGAACGCTGTCGCCCTGTTAATATCTTCTAACCTCTATCCCCTAATTTCTATCCCCTAAACTGTTACCGTTTTTTAATATTTTACATCTTTTCAAACGTCGGGTTTTGTGGTATTATGGTATTATGACTATATTTTTGTTTCTTTCTGCTCCCTTGTTGGGGCAGTTACGGAGGGTGAACCGATGCTGCTTAAAAAAATTCTCTGCGCCGTTACGGCTTTTGCACTTATAATTTCCCTGTCCGCAGGGGCTTTCTGCGCAAGCTTCACGCCGGATTTCGACGTGTATTCCGAATCGGCTATCCTATATAATCTCGACACCGGCGAGGTCGTGTACCAGAAAAATGCCGACGAAAAAAGAACGCCCGCCTCTCTTACGAAGATAATGACGGCGGTGCTTATTTTGGAGCAGTTCAAGGACGACATAAGTGCGCTCTCCACTACGTACTGGTCGGGAGGCTACGAATGTTTCGACGAGCTTTATCTGACAGGCGCGTCAAACGCCGACATAAGAAACGGCGAGGAAGTCTCGGTAAAGGACCTGCTCTATGCCCTTATGCTGCGCTCGGCCTGCGAAGCGGCTAATATTCTGGCAGTAAATTCTGCGGGCTCTCTTTCGGCATTTGCGGACATGATGAACCTTAAGGCACAGCAGTTAGGCATGGACAGCACTCACTTCACAAACGCCCACGGACTCTTCTGGCAGGACCACTACACTACCGCAAGAGACCTCTGCACGCTGATACAGTATGCAATGACTTTGCCGATGTTCACCGAAATAGCATGCTCGCCGAGCTACGAGATGGAGGAAACGTCCTATCACGACCCGAGAACGATAACCCATACCAATTCGATGATGATGAAGGGCAGCGACTACTATTACGAGTATGTCAAGGGAATCAAGACCGGCACTCTCGACGAGTCGGGAAGATGCCTCGCTTCTTTGGCATATAAGGACGGCTACAGCTACCTGCTTATAACCTTGGGCGCGCCGCAGTATGACGAAAACGGGAATCAGGTCATGTATAACATGATAGATCATAAAAATATCTACGAATGGGCGTTTTCGGATTTTAAGTACACCACTCTTATAGCGGGCACCGAGGAAATAGCGGAAGTGCCGGTAGAATACGGCGAGGGCGTGGACTATGTGATAGTCCGGCCGGAAAAGGAATATTCCCGCATCTGGAGCACAAGAGTCCCGGCAGAGAGCATCCACCGTGTGATAGAGCTTAAGCAGAACGTTATAGCGCCCGTAAAAGAGGGCGAGGTTTTAGGAACGATGGAGCTTCAGTACGGCGGCGGGACGCTTGCGAAAATGGACCTTGTCGCAACGACGGACGTCGAAAGAAGCGAGCAAAAGGAGCTTTTATCGGTAGCCCAAAGCTTCATCGGTTCAAAGGAATTCTTTGACGCCGCGAAGTTCTCCGCCGCATTTTTTCTTGTCTATACTGTCCTGATCGTTATTGTGAAGATCGCCGTCCGACGGGCAAACAAAAAGCGCTCGAGACTCTACGGCGGCCGCAGCAGCCAGGAGAAGTGGTGAGGTCGAATTTGCGAACGTTAATTAAGAAAATTACCCTCTCGCATATGGGAGAACGGACAAAATATCCCCGCAGAAGCTTCAAGGCTCCTGCGGGGTCGCTTTTTACCGATTCTTTATCCTTCCCCCGTCTCCCCCATTACCGTCAGGTTGTTGACCCAGGTCTTTCTCTTGACAAGCACAAGTCCTATCGCGCAGCGAATGAGACCCGACATCTGCTCGCAGAGCATTATCAGCGCGACGTGCATGCCCGGGACATAGTGCGTGAGGATATACACCAGCGGGAAGTTTATCGCCCAAATCGCGCCGCTGTCGAAAATAAACGTGATGACCGTCTTTCCGCCGGAACGGAGCGTGAAATAGCAGGCGTTCAAAAACGACTGGACCGGCATGCCCGCCGCAACGGCAAGTATAAACAGCGTGGCAAGGTGCTTTATCTCGGGCTCGGTGTTGTAAAACTGCGGGAAGACAGGCGACACGAGCGCCATTACTATGCCCGTGACGACGCCGGAGGCGAAAGAAATGAACAAAAGCTTTCTGTCCTTGTCGACGGCGTTTTCGGTATTTCCGCTGCCGAGCTCCTGGCCGATGATAATGGAAATCGCCGAGCCGAGCGACAGAAACGTGACGTTAAAGAGGTTCATGACCGTGACCGAAATATTGTTCGCCGAAATGACTTCGAGACCTCTGTATGAGTAGCAGGTCGTGACGGCGGCAATGCCGAAACTCCAGAACGCCTCGTTTAAAAACAGCGGAGTGCCCTTGACAAAGATCTGCCGAATGACGTTTTTGGGTATGTATGCCGAGCGGTAAAGTCCCTTTGCAAAGGGGTTTTTATCGGCATGAGTGTGGGTCCAGACGACTACGATAAGAAGCTCTGCATATCTTGATATGACAGTCGCGATAGCGGCGCCGACAGCTCCTAAGGCAGGCGCGCCGAGATGACCGAAAATAAGCACCCAGTTCAGTGAAAGGTTTACAAGAACTGCCGCCACGCCCGCCGCCATGGGGAGCACCGTTTCGCCAGTCTCTCTCAATGTTCCGGCATAGGCCTGAGTTATCGCAAAGGGGATAAGGCCGAAGAGCATGACCCTAAGATAGTCTGAGCCGAAGCCGAGGGTCGCGGCGGGGTCTCCGACGGAGGCGTTGCCCGAAATATAAAGGGATATAAGGTTATTGCGGAACAGGCTGAATACGCATATGCCGAGAGCGGATATCACGGTGCATATCATGAGCTTGAACCTCATCGTCTGGCGCACGCCCTCGCTGTCGCCGCTGCCGTGGAACTGAGCCGTAAAGATTCCCGCGCCGGAAATTGCCCCGAAAATAAGAATGTTAAAAACAAAGACGAGCTGGTTGGCGATGGACACGCCGGTCATGGGGTCGGTGCCGGTTTTTCCGACCATGATATTGTCAAGAAGCCCGACGAACGTTGTGATCGCGTTTTGGATCATGATAGGCAGAACGACGGAAACGAGCTGTTTATAAAACGCCCGGTCGCCGACGTATTTTTTAACGAAGCTGTTAGCCATAAAGACCTCCGAAATAAATTATAACATGAAACCATATAACTATAGCACATTATTATTGAAATTGCAAGGGGTGTGGGAGAGAAAAGATGTGTCCTATCGGACACATTAAGAATACAGAAGTCAGAAATCAGAAAACAGAATTTCAAGGTGTCGCCTATGGCGACGAATTTAATAATAGCGAATAATGCGTGCGAATAAGACGCTCCCGAGGGAAAGGGGATAAATGTCCATTTGTCAATTATCTTTTATACTCGCTTTAAAAATGCGCTGTTCGTCATGCTTTCCCCATACACTCTCCCATCAATTGACATCCCCCGCCCACTATGCCATAATAAACTTACCTCATTCCCTCAAAATTTTGTGCACTATTTTTCCCGTTTTCCCCGACCGAATTCTCTTCGCCTGCGTCTTATGTTATAGAAACCCTTGGAGGTGAGCCGTGAAAGACTGCGAAATTATTGAACTTTATTTTTTGCGGGATCAGCGCGCAATCGTGCTGACCGAGAGGAAATACGGGCGGCTCATCAAAAAACTGATTCGCTCTATTCTGCGCTCTCGTGAGGATGCCGAGGAATGCCTCTCGGACGTTTATATCAGGCTTTGGCAGAGCATTCCTCCCGAAAAGCCCGAGAATTTCAGGGCGTATGTCTGCTCAGTGGCTCGGTCGGCGGCTCTCTCGAAATACCGCTATATCAATGCGAAAAAGCGCTCGGGTGAGGTTGTCAGTCTTGATGATACATACAGCCCGCCCGACAGTGCGCCTATTGCCGACAAAATCGCGCTCAAGGAGGCTATTAACGACTTTCTTGACGGACTGCCGCCGGACTCAAGAAATATTTTTATCCGAAAATACTACTTTTTCGAGAGCGTGCGCGAGATCGCGGTTCGGTACTCGTTCAGCGAATCGAAGGTCAAATCAAGCCTTGCCGCGTCGCGGGAAAAACTCGAAAAATTTCTGAAGAAAAGGGGGCTCTTATGAACATGAACGACGGCTTTATTTATCATGCTTTGGGCGAAACCGAGCATGCTTTTTTAGAGGCTTCGTTTGAATATCGGCGCGAGGCGAGGCTGAAATTTTTGAGTGATATTGCCGCCGCTGCGTTGAGCGTTTTTCTCTTTGCGTTTGTATTTAATGCAGAGTATAAGCCTGCGCCGATAACTTATGCAGATGTTGAAACCACCGAAAAAAGCGCGCCTGCTATGCTTCCCGAAAACCCCGTTTTAGAGTTTATTCTTCCGAAAAAGGAGGAAACCGAGACATGAAAAAATCTTTAACTGTTTTAATTATTTTTGCATTTGCGGCGCTGACCGCAATCGTTATGTTCATTAAAGACCGCGGACCTGCGTTTGCTCGGAACAATGAAAATATTATGCCCAAGGATTCAAGCGGGAATCACTACCAACATGCAGACGAACTTACGACGGAGGCTGAGACTGATGTGACTGTTCCAAGCGATTCAGTATCCGAAGATTCAAGCATCGGTGTGCAGATAATCCACGATGAATGGGGCTATACGCTTAAGGACTTTTACTTTTCGGATAACCTGCCCGAGGGGATCACAAAAGAAGATTGCCGTGATTTTTCTCTGCCCGAGCTTCAGCCCGACGAAGACGGAATTGAGCGCTGGGTCAGTGCTGCCGATCACATAGCCGATGACGGCAGCTATGACGGCGCTTTCGGGCTCGACTGCGTGTGGCTGATTGTCGAGATGGATATTCAGAACCTGACAGGAGAGGCGCAGATGCAAAAATGGGGCAGTCATGATCTGCATTTGGTCGGCGATAACGACGTTTACCCATACATGGGCTTTGAGGGCGCGCATTGGTTCAGCCTCCACGACAACTGCGGCGTCTGTCCAGAGGGCTTTAACGGCGCGATCGACTACTTCAGCGCATACTTCGAGGCAGACGAAACCAAAACTGCTCGATTCGGCTGGCTTGTAGAAAGAAAATTTGCCGAAGAAGGGGTAACGCGCTGGGTCGATCTCGATGTCTGGGGCTATTCGTTAGACGCTCAGGATAAGGTCGGACATTTATATCTGAGGTAGAAAATGATTAAGCTGATTAAATTTGAATTTGCCCGCGCATTTAAAAATATCTACTTTTTAACAGCGATTTTTGCGGGCTGCGCCATTGCGGTTTTCGACTTTTTCGACCGCTCATACCCCCTGCTCTGGCTCAATGAAATGCCGAAAGACCCATATCCTCCGCTTTCGCTTTTCACCGAATATATCGGGCTTCGGGCGACCTCCTTGGGGAAAACTCTGCTATTTCTTTTGACGCCGCTTCTGTGTTCGCTCCCCCATGCCGACAGCCTCGCCGGAGACCTTTCGGACGGGTATGCAAAAAACATCCTTACAAGAGCCGATAAAAGAAAATGGCTTGCGGCGAAATATTTAGCGGTTCTTGCTTCGGGCATGGCGGCGTTTATGATACCATTTATTGCAAATCTTTTGGTTACATCGATTTTCGTTCCGACGGTTGACCCCGCGCTATGGCCGGAAAAATTCTCTGCCGCAAGAAGCGCCAACCCGAACACCGGGTTTTTCATATCCCACCCGATGATTTACATAATTATCTATCTTGCCCTCGGGGGAATCATTGTCGGCATGCTTTGCGAGACTTCTCTCGTCGTCTCTCTATTCACACAAAGCCGCTTCACGGCGCTTCTGTCGCCGTTTATCCTCTACATGTTTTCCTACGTCATCTGCAATCTCACGGGCAGCTTCCGGTTCGATACGTATCATATGATCAACCCGGCGCAGGTCACCCCGACAAGCCGTGTAATGCCGGTATTGCTGCCTTTAGGGCTGTTTTTGGCGACGTTTTTACCGCTGATGACAATAGGGGGCAAGAGGAATGTTTATTAAATGCGTTAAGGAAATTTTCGGGCAGATACCCGGCAAGGCGCATGTTCTGGCCGTGGCTCTTGCGATTCACACGGCGGTCGTTTTCAACACGTCGCTGTCCCGGAAAAACCACACGGCGCGGCTTTACGGCGCGCAGATGTCTATAATAGACGCGGTGCTGTTCAACTGCCAGAAGCGGTTTTTTACGTTTTTAATGCCGCTGCTTGCGCTTTTGACGGTGATTTTTCTGCCGGAGGAGAGATACCCCGCCGTCATACGCCGAGGAAGCAGAGGGAAGATTTGGGCAATCATCGGGATGAAATCGGCGATTTTATGCATCGGGTTTTCGGCGGCGCATATTTTTCTGTCGCTTCTCTCGGCGGCATGGCTCGGCATAAAAATTCCCATAAACTGGAATAGCGAACGCTCGGTCTATTTCTCGGCGAACGAATCCACGACCGACGAATACGGCTTTTTGGGGCTCCTCGCCCTTTCCGCGGCGGATATTTTATTAACGTCGTTAATGTTTATGCTGATTTTTGACATCGTTCGCGCTCTGTCAGGGCCTGCGGCAGGCGTCGCGGTAACAGTCGCTCTCGGCTTCAATGAGGCATGGTTTGCGCCGATTTTAACGCGCTTTTCGGGGCTGTATCACATAAACCTTGTCGAGGGCTTTAACGCGGGTCTGTGCTTGGGAATGCCGATTTTTATTTGCACGATATTGGCCGCGGCGGGGCATGTCATATACCGAAAAAAAGAATTTTACCGACAGCGCGCATAAGGTGGGAGAGAAATGATAGAAATAAAAAATTTCACAAAAATTATTCGGGGCGCGACCGTCCTGAAAAACATAAATCTGACGCTTGAAAGCGGGAAAATTTACGGCCTTTGGGGCAAAAACGGCTCGGGAAAAACCATGCTCATGCGGGCGATATGCGGGCTTATTTTGCCGACCGAGGGGTATGTTTCCATCGACGGCGAGCAGCTCGGCGGGAAAAAATCTTTTCCGAAAAGTGTGGGAGCGCTGATTGAAAATCCTGCTTTTTTGGATTCAAAAACGGGGTTTGAAAACCTCCTGCTTTTGGCGGAAATCAAGGGAGAAGCGACGAAAGACGATGTCGCCAAGGCGATTGAAAAGGTCGGGCTGGAGCCGCATGATCGGAGAAAATACCGCAAATATTCGCTCGGAATGAAGCAGCGCCTCGGCATCGCGGCGGCGATAATGGAGGACCCCGAAATTTTGCTTTTGGACGAGCCGTTCAACGCCCTCGACCCGAGCGGTGCGGAAATGGCGGCGGAGATCATTAAAGAATTTAAAGAAAAGGGCGCGACTGTCGTGATCGCCTGCCACGACAGAGAGGAGCTTGATAATTTGGCGGACGAGATCATCAGGCTTGATAGGGGTGAGGCCGTAGACGAAGAAAGCTAAACGATTCGGAAACGGTTTTCGGCATGGGGCGTATGATGTTTAACGCATTATGCAGAACTGTAGTTGTAAAATGTTTTTAGAAAGCGTTTTTCTTATCCACGGAAAAAGCGAGGTCAGGATTGTTTCCGAGACCTCGCTTATTTGTTTGGGGGCGTGGTAAAGGGCTTTGCCCGAACATTTCTCCCCCGTATATTCCCTCCCCATACTGCGCATACTACCAAAAATATACTTCGGAGGGATAATATGATAAAATACTCCGGCGGCAGGGCGGTAAGCCTTTTCAAAATCGCCGAAAGGACCCGAAAGACCGTCTCAAGGCTTAAAAAAATCTACCTCGGGCTCTGTTCGCGCTCTCCCGAAACGGCTTGGGAGGCCTATTTCGCCGACAATTTCCATGCCCTTTTGAACCGTGCCGGGAAGCGCCCCGACCCGACCCTGCGGAAAAAATACGTCGTTTTCGGGGATGGCGAAAGGCTTTCCGAGACCGTTCTTAGAGCCTCCGGGGAGCGCCTTGCCGGGACGGACGAGCTGATTTTAGCGATTCGCTCATTGGCCTCAAAAAGGAGAATTTTCGGCTCGGAACTTGAATACCTCGGCTTTCTGACGGCGGCGGAGCTGATTGAAAAAATCTATGCCTCGATAAAGTCTGACGGCAGGGACGTCGTGCGGCTGATGGGGCTTTTGGGGGACTTGGGCGGGCTTGACGAGGCGAGAATAAACGATGTGCTGAACCCCGTGGCAATAAAGCTTTCCGGGGATCCGGCATACCGAAAAAGCGACCCCAAGACCCGCCTTTGCTACCGAGAGGCGATATACGCGACCGCACTTAAAACCGGCGCCGACGAGCTGAAAGTCTGCGACAGCCTGCTCGAAAAATACCGCGGAAGTTATATCGACATAACCGACCTCGACGTTGTGCGCGAAAAGGTTTTGAAGCCTCGTCATGCCGTGTTCGCGGCCTCGGCGCTTGCGCTTTCCGCCGCCGTTCTGTCCGTTTTTATTTCATCATTCGCCGGCGCCCCTATTGCGGCGGTCCTGCTTTTTTTGCCTGCCGCAGAAGCCTTAAGGCCGCTGTCCGACAGGATTTTATACCGTGGCAGAAGCTTTTCAAGGCTTATGCGATGCGACCCGTCGGCCGACGAAGTCAAAAGCACGCCCTGCGCTATAGTTTTGTCAGAACAGGTCAGGGACGCCGAGGACGCGGCCGGGCTGTACCAAAAAATGCTGAGACTTCACTGCTCAAATCCCGCCGACAATATTTCGGTATGCGCGCTTTTGGACCTGCCGGCCGAGCAGGTCCCGATAACGTCGGAGGACCGCTCTGTAATCGAAGCGATAAGGGAGACCGCCTCAAAGCTTGAAAAAATCTCGCCGGACAGATTCTCGCTGATACTGAGAAAAAGAAGCTTTTCCGAAACTCAGCAGGAGTACATGGGAAGTCTTAGAAAGCGCGGAGCGCTAAACGACCTCGCCCTGTTCATGACGACCGGAAACGAGGACTTTTACGCGGCCGTCGGCGCATATAAAAAGCTCATAGGCGTCGAATATATCTGCGCTGTGGATTCGGACACCCTGCCCGGGATGGACTCGGTGACGGAGCTTTTGTGCACGGCCCTGCACCCCGCAAACAAGGTGAAAATTTCGGACGGCAGGGTAGTATCCGGCTGCGGGATAATCGCGCCCGCCATGGTAACGCGTTTAAGGGACAGCCTGCGGAGCGAATTCTCGAAAAGCCTTGGGGGCATAGGCTCGGTCTCAAGCTACGACTCGGAATCGGCAAGCCTGTACCAGGACGTTTTCGGCAGGGGCAGCTTCTGCGGCAAAGGGCTGATAAACGTCCCGGCGCTGGTAAGCGTTTGCTCCTGTCTTGACGGAGAGAGGATACTCTCCCACGACATTTTGGAGGGCGAGCTTTTAAGGACGGGGTACTGCGGCGACGTATTCTTCACCGAGGGCTTTCCGAAGTCTCCCCAGAGCTTCTATCGGCGGCTCGATCGCTGGATAAGGGGTGACGTCCAGAACATCCCGGAAATCTTCAAAAGCCGATACGACGTGCTTTCAAAGCTGAAGCTGCTCGACAATTTAAGGAGAGCCGCGACGCCCTGCTTTGTGCTCTTGGCGTTTTACGCGGGATTTTTCCTGCTGCCGCCGTCGGGCGCCGTGATAGCCGCGGCCGCGCTTCTTTTATGGCTCACGCCTCCCGTTTTGGGGGCGTTGAGCGCGCTCTTTAAACGGGGCTCGCTGTCCCGAAGCTTCTATTCGGGGCTCATGGGCTCGGCCTCGCATGCCTTAAGATATATTCTTTACAGTATCGTCATGCTCCCCACGCTTGCCGTAAAATCGGCGAGGGCGATATTCTTGGGGCTCGTAAGGACCTTTGTCACAAAAAGGAACCTGCTTGAGTGGACGACCGCCGATTCTCAGGACCGCCTGTCCACGCTTCCTTTGAGGTTTTATCTCATACCCGAGACGGCGGCGCTCGGGCTTTTATGGTCTCCCGACCCGCTTATAAGGCTTTTCGGAGCGGTATTTTCGATGACGCCGGCCGTGCTCGGCCTCGACTTCGTCGCCGAAAAGCCGACACCGAATTTAAAGTACCGGGACTCCCGGGAGCTCTCCAAGCAGGTCGCCGATATGTGGGGATTTTTTGAAAAATATGCCGGGAAACAGGACAACTTCCTCCCGCCGGACAACGTGCAGTTTTCCCCGGTCTACCGAATAGCTCACAGGACCTCCCCGACAAATATCGGGCTGTATCTTCTGTCCTGCCTTGCAGCCAAAGACCGCCGCCTCATCTCGGACGAAGCGCTGATAAAAAGGCTCGATAAATCGCTTTCGGCGGTGGAAATGCTCGAAAAATACAAGGGAAATCTTTACAACTGGTATGACACCGTCACGCTCAAAATCATCCCTCCGGCGTTTGTCTCAAGCGTTGATTCGGGAAACTTCGTATGCTGTCTTGTGGCCCTGAAAGAGGGTCTTAAGGAGCTCGGAACCCCCGCAGAGAAGCTCTGCCGAAGAATTTCAAAAATCATTGACGACACCGACCTTTCGGTGTTTTACGACGGCGTGAGGGGGCTTATGGCGATAGGCATTTCCGAGGACGGCGTGATGAGCAGAGGCCGCTACGATTTTCTGATGAGCGAGGCAAGGCTCTGCTCATTCTGGGCGATAGCCTCCCGCCAAGTCCCGAAAAGCCACTGGCGCGCGCTTTCAAGGGCGATGTTATCGTCGGGATTTTTCGGCGGAGCCGCCTCCTATTCGGGCACGATGTTTGAGTATTTCATGCCCGAGCTGTTCCTAAAAAGTCCCGAGGGGTCTTTATTCAGCGAGAGCCTGAAATACGCGCTCTGGGTTCAGAAGCGCTACGCTAACCGCCTCGGCAGGCCCTACGGAGTGTCGGAGAGCGGATATTTCGCATTCGACCCGGCCCTGAATTACTGCTACAGCGCCCACGGCGTTCCCAACACAGGACTCAGAAGAGGTCTTGAACAGGACTACGTCGTGTCGCCCTATTCGACCTATCTTTCGATGGCGTATTCCCCCTCGGACGCTGCCGAAAATCTCCGCGAGCTTGAAAAATACGGCATGTACGGCAGCTTCGGACTGTATGAGGCGTTAGATTTCACCTGCCCCGATTCCGATTCTCCCGAGCCCGTGAGAAGCTACATGTCCCACCACGTCGGCATGTCGATTTTAGGCGCGGTGAACGTCTTAAACGGCGGGATAATGCAGAAGCGGTTCATGCGCGATCTTCGGGTATTGGGCGCCGAGGAGCTTATAGAGGAGCGCTTCAGCCTCGGCACTGCGGTCTTTGAAAACGTTTTGAGACGGCCGAGGATATCCGCCCCCGAGGTCTCAAATAAACCTAAAGAAGTGATAACCAAAATCTCCCTTGAGCGGCCGAGGGTAAAGCTTATGACCGGGGGAGAGCTGAGCGTGACGGTCTCGGACAACGGCTGCTGCCGGTCGTTATATCGGTCGGCGGAGCTGTATGTGCCGACAAAGGATCTCATAGATCGCCCGCACGGGATATTTTTCTGGGTCAGGGCCGGGGAGGAGCTTCTGCCGATAAGCTGCCTGCCGGACTTTGCGGGCGGCGGGCAGGTGGAATTTACCTCCGATTCGGCGGAATTTTACCGCACGGGAAAGTCGCTTCGCACCGGGATGAAGCTGTCTATTTTAAAGGACATGCCGGTGGAACTAAGGCGGTTCGCGTTTAAAAACGAGACTGCCGAAAGGCTTAAAATAACCCTTTCCGGCTTTATCGAGCCGTCTTTGCAGAGCGATTCGGCGGGCAAGGCTCATCCCGCATACTCGAAGCTTTTTCTGCGCGTTGAAAAAGATATGAAGCTGAATATCGTCACGGTCTCAAGGCTTAGAGAGGACAAAAAAATCTATCTCGGCTTCGGTTTTTCGGAGGACGTCGATTTTTCCGTCAGCTTTGACAGAGAGGACGTTTTGCGGGACGGCCTCAAGGGTCTCGGCGGGCGGTGCGACGAGATAGCTTCAAGCCTCATCTGCGAGCCCGAGCCCTGCATATTTCTGACCGCGTCCTTGGAGATGCCGCCGAAAAGCGAGACGGAGCTGAGCCTGTTCACGGTGTGCGCAGGGTCGTATGACGAGCTTATAAACCGCGTCTCGGAGATAAGAAGAAAGACCCCCGCTCTCTCGGAACAGCCGAGGCTCGATTCGTCGGAGGGCAGAGTCGCCTCGGAAATTCTGCGGGATATAATCAGCTGCGGGAGGATGAGCGAAAAACGCCGAAAGAGCGTTTCGGAGAATAAGCTTCCCCTGAGCGCACTCTGGGAGCTTTCCGCGTCGACCGAACTGCCGACGGCGCTTTTAGTCTTAAACGGCAAAAACGACGGGCAAAAGCTGAAAACGTATCTCGGGGCATACAAGCTTTTGCGGCGATGCGGGATAGAGACTCAGCTTTTGTGCGAATACGACGACGGCGGAAGATACGAGCGCGAGCACTATAACGAGCTCTGCCGGGCCGCAAAAGAGGCGGGCTGCGAGGGGTATCTCTATTCCCCGGGAGGGATACTTCCGCTTGATCTGTCAAGGGCAAGACCGGGTATAGACAAGCTTGCAAGGGCGTTTGCATGCAGGATTTGCGAGGATGAAATAGCGGACGGTCAGGACGAGCAAAATGAAGAAAAATATATTGAAATTTTATCATCGTCTCCCGACCCGCAGCCGGTGGACGAGCCTATAGCATGCGGAGGATTTTCCGGCGACAGCTACGTCATAAACGAAAAGCCGCCTCTGCCGTGGTGCCACGTCCTTGCAAATCCCGTGTTCGGAACGCTTTTGTCAAACGCCTCCCTCGGCTTCAGCTACGCGTTCAATTCACGCGAAAACCGCCTCACTCCCTGGGACAACGACCCGATGAACGACAACTCGGGCGAGCGGCTGCTGCTTATGACGGAAAAAGGGATGTTCGATTTAATAAAGGGTTCGGCGGCGGTGTTTTCGGAAACATCGGCGGAGTATTTCTCAAAGGGTCCCGGGTACCGTGCGAGGGTCAGCGTCGACGTGTCGGAAAAGGGGATGTGCAAAAGGGTCCGGGTAAAAATATCCGCGCCCGAAAATTCAAGGCTCATTTACTGCGCAGAGCCCTGCCTTGGGGTTGACAGATCGCAAAAAGCCATGCTCCTGCCGAAAAAATTCGACGGCGGAATAACCGTTCACGCCCCCGCTTCGGAAACCGGCGGGTATATGAGCCTCGGATGCTCTGAAAAATGCGAATGCTTTTTTGACAAAAATCTTTTTCGGCAGGGCGTTTTGGAGCAGGAAATCACGCCGTCCGCAAACCCCTGCGCGGGCGTTTATACCGATGTAAACGGCGAATCGGAGGCGGAATTTTATCTGAGCTTCGCACTGTCTCAAAGCGCTTCGGAAAATATGTATAAATATTTTTCGGAGCAGAAAATCCTCCCCGAAAATTTTGAAAACGACGGCAAAAGAAAACGCCTCTTGAAAATCTGGCTCAGGCGGCAGGCGCTCTACGGCAGAGTGTATGCAAAGACCGGGTTTTATCAGTGCTCGGGGGCGTTCGGATTTCGGGACCAGCTCCAGGACTGCTGCAATTTAAGGCACGACCTGCCGGGGCTTTTAAAAGCACAGATATTGCGCTGCTGTACGGCTCAGTTTTTCGAGGGGGACGTTCTCCACTGGGCGCATATAATGCCCTTGAAAAAGAAAAGAGGGATAAGGACTCTTGTCTCAGACGACCCGCTCTGGCTGCCATACGCGGTCTGCGAATACCTCGGGGCAACGGGGGATATGACGATTTTGGGGATTTCCTGCGCATACTGCGACGGGATAAACCTTGCCGAAAACGAGACGGAGCGCTACGGCGAGGTCTATAAAACATCCCGAAAAGAGAGCGTTTACCGGCACTGCAAAAGAGCAATCGACCTTAAAATCGGAAAAACCGGCTCGCACGGGCTTATGCTTATCGGCTCGGGCGACTGGAACGACGGCTTCAACCGGGTCGGCATAAACGGAAAGGGCGAGTCGGTGTGGCTGACGGAATTCTTTATCATCGTGCTCAAAAGGTTCTCGGACGTCGCGGAAACGCTCGGGGAAAAGGACTACGCAGACGGCCTGAGAAGCTGTGCCGGCGCTCTTTCGGAGGCCGTCGAGAAAAATGCCCGGGATCCGCGTCACTATATCAGAGGATTTTTCGACAGCGGAGAAGCGCTCGGCTCCTGCCGCTCAAAGGAATGCAGAATAGATTCGGTAGCGCAGTCCTTTGCGGAATTCGCGGGCCTCGGCAGGGACGGCTTTGTCAAAGAAGCTCTTTCAGAGGCTTACGGGCAGCTGTATGACAAAAAACGAGGGATAATCAAGCTGTTCACGCCGCCCTTTTCTGAGGACGCTTCCCCCGACCCGGGGTATATTTCGGACTATCCCGAGGGCATGCGCGAGAACGGCGGACAGTACACGCATGCGGCGGTCTGGCTCGCTCTCGCATTAAAGCGCGCAGGGCTTGAAGAAGAGGCGGACGAGCTCGCGGAGGCTCTCGACCCTATTAAAAAGTCGGAGGGCGAGGGGTATTTAAGGTACAAGACCGAGCCGTATTATCTCTGCGGGGACGTGTACGCGAATAAAAACTGCATGGGCCGAGGGGGATGGTCTATCTACACCGGAGCCGCGGGATGGATGTATAGGCTGCTGGGAGGGTGAAACCCCGCCCGGAACCCCCGGCTTAGTGCGCGGGCGGAGCCCCGGCTCGCTTCGCGAGCCCGACGGCGAAGCCGTCGGGGTCCGGCCCCCAACGGGGGCCGGGCGGGGCTCCGCCATGGCAGGAGGTCGGTTCCGGGCGGGGGCGCAGGCAGCCGATGGCCTGCTTTAATCTCACGAAATATCAATCTCGGGAGCGCCTGAATCGCCCGCATTATTAAATATTTTAAAAATCGTCGCTTTGGCGACGCCTTGAAGCTCTGACCTCTGATTTCTGACTTCTGTATTCTTGACGCGGCCAATCGGGACGCGTCTGCCGATCTCCCCGGCTTCGCTGTCGTCTGCGGCCCGTCTTTGCCGCAGTCAGCGCTCGGCCTGCCCGGGGATTTCCCCGCCTTTTTCTTCATGCCTTTCATCCTCATTTTATGTCAATATTTCCTTGTCATCCTGCACAGTTTTGTCTGATAAACGGCTAAAAAATTATGTGAGATTTGGTATTGACATTTAAAATAATATAGTATAAAATAAAGTCCAAGAATAGTTAATGCGCTAACTATCCCCGTCTCATTGGGCGCATATTTTATGCTAAAGAAAGGATGTTTGTTTATGAAAGATACTGGACGTCAGAAACAGATAGCGGAGTCTATGCGGCTCTTTTTAAACGTCTCAAGGCTGCACAAGCTTAAGACGGAAGAAGCTCTCGACAAGCTCCCCAGCACCCCCAGCCAGCACAAGATGCTCGTAACGATCGACCAGAAGAAACTCGACAGCCAGAAAAGCCTGTCCAAAGAACTGAATATTTCATCGGCAGCAGTAGCAGTCACTCTGACAAAGCTTGAAAAAGCGAACCTTATCGAGAAGAAGCAAACTCCCGAGGATAAGAGAGCCAACGGCATCACCATCACCGACGCGGGCAAGGAACTCTTAAAAACCACCAAGCATGCGTTCCAGAAAATGGACGAGGAATTCTTCAAACCCCTGAGCGACGACGAGCTCGCAAGCCTCATAGAGATCTTAAGAAAGCTTGACCGAGAGTCCGAGTGAATCGCTTAAACAGTTAAAAAATCCAAAGGCGTCTCATAGCGGACGCCTTGCTATTTGAAAGGAGAGCTTAGAAAAATCTTGAAACACAAATGGTCAAAGTATGTAACGCCCTACCTGCCCTATTTCATCCTCGGCCCTATATGCATGGTCGTCGAGGTCGTGGGCGAGGTGGTAATGCCGAGGCTCTTGGCGCAGATAATAAAGCTCTGCGAGGCCGGCACTCTTACCGTGGGCGGAAGCCTCGGCACCATGTTTGAAATGATAGGCATGGCGCTTTTAATGATGGCGGGAGGCGTAGGCGGCGCTTATTTCGGAGCTAAAGCCGCCGTCAATTTTGCGGGAGACCTGCGGCGGGACATCTTCCGCAAGGTCCAGAGCTTCTCGTTTGCCAACATCGACAAATTCTCGACGGGTTCGCTTGTTACAAGAATGACTAACGACGTCACACAGCTCCAGAACTTTATAAACATGCTCTTAAGAATGGCGATACGTTCCCCGGGCATGCTCGTGGCCGCGCTTATCATGGCCATATCATTGCAGCCCTCCCTCTCGGTGGTGTTCGCAGTGGCGGTCCCGGTTCTTGTCTGCGGCATCGCGCTTATAATCGCCAAGGGCTTCTCAAGATTCTCAAGAGTCCAGAAGAAGATCGACGCCCTGAACTCGGCCGTCCAGGAAAACGTCACTAACGTCCGCGTCGTAAAGTCGTTCACCCGCGAGGAATATGAAATCGAGAAATTCATGGGCGCCAACTCCGACCTGAAAAACACCGCGATGGGCGCCATGAAAGTGGTTATCTTCATGAGTCCCATCATGACCCTTGTCATGAACGCGACGATAATCGCCATACTTCTTTTGGGCGGCAACATCGTCATCGACGGCGGCATGGAGACCGGCGACCTCTCCGCGTTCCTTACATACGCGACGCAGATTCTTTCATCGCTGATGATGGTGTCGATGCTCTTCATGACGGCCTCGCGCTCGCTCGCTTCCGCAAAGCGTATAGCCGAGGTAATGGACGAAGTTCCCGACATTTCTGATGAAAATTCATCCAAAAAAGACCTCACCGTCAAAAACGGCGAGATAGAATTTAAAAACGTCACATTCAGATACTACAAAAATTCCGAGGACCCGGTCCTTGACAACATAAACCTTAAAATCCCGGCGAAGTCGGTCATCGGCATAGTCGGCTCCACCGGCTGCGGAAAGACGACGCTCGTGTCGCTGATTTCGAGGCTCTACGACGTGGACGAGGGCGAGGTCTTGGTCGACGGCGTGAACGTAAAGGACTACAGCCTCTATAACCTAAGAGAGGGCGTGGGCATGGTATTGCAGCAAAATACCCTGTTCTCCGGCTCCATCGCCGAAAACTTAAGATGGGGCGACGAAAACGCCACCGACGAGGAAGTTATAGCGGCTGCCGAGAGCGCCCAGGCCGATAAATTCGTAAGCTCGTTCAAGGACGGCTACGACACGTTACTCGACCAAGGCGGCACCAACGTCTCGGGCGGCCAGAAGCAGAGGCTCTGCATAGCAAGAGCGCTCCTTAAAAAGCCGAAAGTCCTTATACTCGACGACTCGACTTCGGCTGTCGACACCGCCACCGAGGCCCAGATTCGCGAAGCGTTCAGAAACGAGCTTGCCGATTCCACGAAAATCATAATCGCACAGAGGATAACCTCCGTCAAGGACGCCGACATGATAGTAGTCATGAACGAGGGAAAAATAGCCGGCATAGGCACTCACGAGCAGCTGCTTGAAACAAACGAGCCCTACCAGGAGATCTATTATTCCCAGAACGACTCCGAGAGAAAGGAGGCGGGTAAGTAATGGCAAGAACGCTTGAACAGCTGCAGCGCCAGTACAACAAAAAGGCCCATTCCGAACGCAGAGGCGGCCCGGGCGGCCCGAGAATATCGGGCGGCGGAAAGATGAAAAATTCCCGCGCTACAATTGCAAGGATGCTCGGCTACCTAAAGCCTTTCAGATTCAGGCTCGCGGCCGTATTCGGATGCATGCTCATATCCACCGTGACGACACTCTTAGGCTCTTACATGACAGCCCCGGTCATCAACAGACTCTACGTATTTATGACGGGCAGCGAGCTCAACATGTCCGGGCCGGAAAAAATGGCCGACAGAATTCTTTCGGGACTCTCGGGGCCCGCTTCCGCGGCGATGCAAAAGAGCGACGTCATATCCTTTATAATCTCCGTTTCGACGGTCATCGCCATCGTCTTCGGCCTCAACATCATCACCACATATTTGCAGTCGAGGCTCATGCTTTCCATCTCGCAGGGCTCCATCGAAAACATAAGAAACGACCTGTTTTCAAAGCTTCAGCGCCTGCCGGTAAGATACTTCGACTCTAACCCCACCGGCGAGATAATGTCGAGATTCACAAACGATATCGACAACATCGATATAATGATAAATAACTCTTTAACATCGCTGTTTTCGGGTTCTGTCCAGCTTTTGGGCACGTTTATATTCATGGTGACGACAAACTGGATATTGACGCTCATCACCGTCGTGTTCATCCCGATATTCGCACTCGGCGGAGGGGCGATCGCCAGGCTTTCCTCAAGATATTACAGCGGCCAGCAGGCGGCTCTCGGCGCGGTAAACGGCTACACCGAGGAGACCGTCACCGGTCAGAAAGTAATTAAGGTATTTAATCATGAGGACACCTGCGTGAGCGAATTCGACGAGCTGAACGACGATATGCGCGACAAACAGTTCAGAGCTCAGTTCTGGGGCGGCGTGATGGGTCCGATAATGGGCAACACCTCCCAGATAAGCTACGCCGTGACCATCGGCGTGGGCGGAATTTTAATGATATTCAACAGACTCACGCCCGGCGGACTTACGCTGTTTGCACAGTATTCTCGGCAGTTCTCAATGCCGATAAACATGATCTCTCAGCAGATGTCGACGCTGTTTGCGGCTCTTGCAGGCGCTGAGCGAGTATTCGAGGTCATGGACACCGCTCCCGAGGCTCCCGACGTTCCCAACGCCTCCACCAAGCCCATCGAGGGCGAGGTCGTGCTCAAGGACGTTACTTTCGGATATGTTCCCGACAAGACAGTGCTCAAAAATATCAATCTCTATGCCCATGCCGGCCAGAAGATAGCGTTTGTCGGCTCTACCGGCGCCGGCAAGACGACTGTCACGAATCTTCTGAACAGATTTTATGACATTGAGCAGGGCGAGATACTCATAGACGGAATCGATGTAAGAAATTACCAAAGAGATTATCTCAGAGAAAATATCGCCATGGTATTGCAGGACACCCACCTGTTCACCGGCACCGTCAAGGACAACATCCGCTACGGCAGGCCGGACGCTACGGACGAGGAAATAGTGGCGGCTGCAAAGACGGCGTCTGCGCACAGCTTTATCATGAGGCTTGAGCACGGCTACGACACCGTTTTGGAGGGCGACGGCGCGAACCTCTCACAGGGTCAGCGGCAGCTTCTGAACATAGCGAGAGCGGCCGTGTCGAAAGCGCCGATATTGGTTCTTGACGAGGCCACGTCCTCGGTCGATACGAGGACCGAGCGCCACATCGAGCACGGCATGGATAGGCTGATGAAGAACCGCACGACGTTCGTCATCGCGCACAGGCTCTCGACTGTAAGAAACTCGAACGCGATAATGGTTCTTGAGCAGGGCGAGATAATTGAGCGCGGAACCCACGAGCAGCTCTTGGAGATGAAGGGCAGGTATTACGAGCTCTACACCGGCGTCAAGGAGCTGGATTAAAAGATAAAGTCCCCCGTCGGAGCAACACCGGAGGGGGATTTTCTTCACTTTTATTTGGCTTTTCATTTGTCGGGCCGACATGTGCCTTGAACTTTAAAAATGCAGCGCTTTAAAGTAGCAAACACCGGCTAAATTGCTGAAAGATTTGCTTTTATAAAGTGCATAACTACGCTTGTCGGCGGTAAAGGCGGTATAGCAGGCATAGAGGCTGACGGAGTGCGGGTCTTATCGCGGCCGGAAGCGGGGGAGTGCGGGGCGGAGCCCCGGCTCGCGTACGCGAGCCCGACGGCGAAGCCGTCGGCCCCGGCCTGCGGCCGGGCGGGGCTCCGCCGGAGCAGGAGGTACAGTCCGGCCGCGTTGCACGCCCGAAGCCCGGCTCGAGCGCGGTCTTTGCAAAGCCCTCGGCAACATGCATTTTTCCCTCAACCATTGACCGGTATGTCCATAATCCCGTCAGCCCACACGCCCCTACTCCCTCTCCCTTTTCTGTCTTCCTATTTGACAAACCCGTTAAAATATGCTACACTGTTCTAAACAGATCGTAAGGCAGGTGGTACCGTGAAACACAAATGGCTGATCGGCGTTTTTTCGGCAGCTTTTCTGGCTGCGGTCGCTCTCGGGCTCGGGCTTCGGTTCTCCCTGGCCGCGAAAAATCGGCCCGTCGAGACCTATGCGACGTTCCCCGACAGTACGGCTTCTTCTGCCCCTGACCCCGACGTTCCGCTTTATACTGTTCCGGCAGATGACGGCGAGCCCGAAACCGATTCTTCGACTGTTTTTTATGAGCAGGAACCGCGCCCCCAGACCTCCGACATAACGCCGCCTATTGAAGTATTTAACGAGCAGACCGAAGCGCCCGAATCTTACGAACCGCAGATTTCGGACGGCGACGGTATCGTACATATATGCATTGGCGGAGATACCTCCGTAGACGGCGAATTTGCAGATTTTGCAAGCTCACATTCTCCCGACTATCCGTGGGAGGACATAAGCGAAATAATGAGCTCGGCGGACATATCGATAGTGAATCTTGAGACATGCGTGAGCGACAGGGGAGTGTCCGAAAAGCGCGAGGGATACGGCTTTCAGACCCCTCCCGAAATGCTTGAGGGATTTAAAAACGCAGGTATCGACGCCGTGAACCTTGCAAATAATCATACGCGTGATTTCGGCTACGACGCGCTTTTGGACACATTCTCAAATCTTAAGGATAACGGCATCGCCTACTTCGGCGCAGGAAGAGATATTGACGAAGCGGCAGGTCTCACCATAATCGAAAAGGACGGCGTTAAGATAGGCTTCACCGGCGCAAATAAGGTCTATCTGGCGGCGGACTGTGCGGCCGGCGAGGAGCATGCCGGGGTAAACCAAATCGGCGAAATCGGCGACGAATCCACGGACAGATTTATCGAGAGGCTCTGCGAATACGATTCTCAGTGCGACGTGCTTGTTGTTTTTCTGCATGCCGGTACCGAGGAGGTATTCGACGTGACGACATACCAAAAAGAGATCTCGCGGCTGTTCATCGACGCGGGCGCGGACATCGTCGTCGGCGGACATTCCCACACATTACAGCCGATAGAATTTTATAACGGCAAGCCGATCATTTACAGCATAGGAAATCTTATTTTCTGGCATATAGACGACGACCTCGACGGGCTTGCGGCGGTTTTCGAGATAACCGTCGACAAGAGCGGGTTCACGGGGCTGAGGCTCCACCCGGTATTCATCAAGAATTACAAGGCGAACATCCTAAGCGAGGGCGAGGGCAAATACCCCACGAGGTACCGCCAGATCATCGACCTTATGAACGCAAACTGCGAAAAATACGGCTTGCGCTTTGACGACGCAGGATACATGAGCGCCTTGGGATAGGCTTTCTGCGAACCGCAAGTCGGCGGCAGGCGCCCCGCGAAAGCTTTGCGCGCGCCGAAACCTTTGGCGGAGCCCCGTCCCGCTTCGCGGGACTCACGGCGGCTTCGCCGCCGTGCCGCCGGGCCTTGGCCCGGCGGGGGGCTCCGCCCCCGCACCCACTTTCTTTACGCAGTCCCCCGAATCCTCCCCCTCTACCCCGTCGCGCAAAGCTTTCACGCGCTCTACCCGTACGGCACATCCTTTAAAAAATGTAAAAGGAGTAAAAATATGGACTACCAACAGATACTCATTATCGACTTCGGCGGTCAGTATAACCAGCTCATCGCCCGAAGAGTCCGCGAGTGCGGAGTTTACTGCGAGATCCTGCCCTACAAAAAGGCAACGGTCGAGGAGATAAAAAACCGCGCGCCCTCGGGAATTATATTCACCGGCGGCCCGAACTCGGTCTATCTTGAGACTTCGCCGCATATAAACCCCGAGGTCTTTGAGCTCGGCATTCCCGTTTTGGGCATATGCTATGGCGCACAGCTTATGGCGCACACTCTCGGCGGCAAGGTCGCGACTGCCCCGACGAGCGAATACGGCAAGACCCTGACCGACTTCGAGAGCGAAAACTCACTGCTTTTTAAGGGGCTTCCCGAAAGCGGCACGACATGGATGAGCCACACCGACTACATTGCCGAGCCTCCCGCCGGCTTTAAAATCACGTCCCACACCCCGGTATGCCCCGTCGCGGCTATGGAAAACACCGAGCGCGGGCTTTACGCGGTCCAGTTTCACCCCGAGGTCAACCACACCGACCGCGGCACCGACATGATACGCAATTTTTTGGTTTCGGCATGCAGCTGCGCATGCGACTGGTCGATGGAAAACTATGCCGAGACCGCGATAAATAACGTGCGCGAAAGGGTCGGCGGCGGAAAGGTTCTGCTTGCTCTTTCGGGCGGCGTAGACAGTTCGGTGCTTGCGGCGCTTCTTGCCAAGGCGGTCGGAAATCAGCTGACGGCGATTTTTGTAGATCATGGATTCATGCGCAAAAACGAGGGCGACGAAGTAGAGGCGGCGTTTAAAAAATGGGACATAAACTTCGTGCGAGTGAACGCCGCAGAGAGGTTTTTAGGCCGTCTCAGAGGGGTATCGGACCCCGAGACAAAGCGCAAGATAATCGGCGAGGAATTCATAAACGTCTTTGAGGACGAGGCCAAAAAAATCGGACGCGTCGACTTTTTGGCGCAGGGGACCATCTACCCCGATATAATCGAAAGCGGCGCAGGCGACGCGGCTGTCATAAAAAGCCACCACAACGTCGGCGGGCTTCCCGACCATGTTGATTTTAAGGACATTATCGAGCCCCTGCGGCTTTTGTTCAAGGACGAGGTTCGCGCTCTCGGCACGACTCTCGGTCTCGACCCGAAGCTTGTGTGGCGGCCGCCGTTCCCGGGACCCGGCCTCGCAATTCGCATTATCGGTGAAATAACCGAGGAGAAGCTCGCAATTTTGCGGGACGCGGACGCAATATTCCGCGAAGAACTGGAAAAAGACGGAATTGCAAGGAATATAAGCCAGTATTTTGCAGTGCTGACGAACAACCGCTCGGTCGGAGTTATGGGCGACGGCCGGACGTACGATTACACGCTGGCGCTTCGGGCGGTCACAACGACGGATTTCATGACGGCGGATTTCGCGGAGATACCCTATCCGCTTCTCGGGAAGATAGCGTCCCGCGTCGTCGGCGAGGTCAAAGGCGTCAACCGCGTCGTCTACGACGTCACCACCAAGCCCCCGGCAACGATTGAGTGGGAATAATCGCCGCTTTCTAATATTGCAACTTATATTTTATGCATCGGAGGACTTATGCTCAAACCGAAAAGATTGAAAAAAGGCGACAGGGTCGCGATCGTCAGCCTTTCTAAAGGTATGCTCGGGGAGGAAAAATTCATACATATTTTAGACATCGCCTGCGTTCGTTTGGAGTGCAATTTCGGTCTGTCTGTCGAAGTGATGCCGAATGCGCTCAAGGGAATCGAGTATCTTTACGACCATCCCGAAGCTCGCGCCGCCGATCTTATGTCAGCCTTTCGGGATCCGTCTGTCAAGGCGGTTATCAATGTCATCGGCGGCGATGATACGATACGCCTGCTCCCGTATATCGATTTCGATGTAATCAGAAATAACCCGAAGATTTTTATGGGATTTTCGGACACGACCGTAAACCACTTTATGATGTATAAGGCGGGGCTTACGAGCTATTACGGCGGCAGTCTGATGAACTGCTGGGGCGAATACGTCGATATCAATCCCTACACCGAAAGCGCGCTTAGAAAAGCGTTTTTCGAGCCTTGCGAGCGGTTTGAAATCCTCCCCGCAGACTATGAATGTTTTGACGACGACCAAAAAGTTTGGTGGGGCGTTGAAAATATGAACGTCCGCCGCGAAAGACTGCCTGCAAAGGGCTATGAGGTCTTGCAGGGCAAGGGAAAAGCTTCGGGCAGGCTGCTTGGCGGCTGTATCGAGACATTTGTAGACCTGATAGGAACACCTCTCTGGCCGTCTTTAGAGGACTGGCGCGGGAAGATTTTGTTTATTGAAACCTCTGACGCCGAGCGTGGAAACGAATATCCGGAGAGCCTGTTTGTATGGATTCTTCGGAACCTCGCCGCGCAGGGGATATTAAATATAATTAACGGAATAGTTATGGGCAAGCCGCCTCTTCGGGAAAAATACGGCGACTATAAACAGCTTCTGACCGACGTCGTATCCAACGAATCGGGAAGGCGTGATATCCCGATATTTTACAATGTCAATTTCGGTCATGCCTACCCGATTGGAATTATTCCTTATGGGCTCATGTGCGAGCTAAACTGTGAAAAGAAGAACATCACGGTTTTGGAAGCGCTGACCAATTGAATAACGACGATAATATCGCGTTGTCGAAGAACTCTTCGACAACGTGATTTGTGTGTATCTTAGGAGTGCTGTGGCACGCGCCAAAGGTCGGAAAAAGTTTTCTCATGGCGCAGCTCGCCTACCACGTCAGCACCGGCACGCCGATGTGGAATTTTGAAATCAAGCCTGCGACGGTTTTGTACCTCGCTTTGGAGGACGATTACGCCCGACTTCAAAGCCGTTTTTATCGAATGTTTGGCACGGACAGCGCGGACAACCTGCACTTCTCGACGGTCGCAAACAGCGTGAATGGAGGTTTGGAGAATCAGTTGCGCGGGTTCATTGAAGCGCATAAGGATACCAAGCTCGTCATCATCGATACGCTGCAAAAAGTCCGTGAGGAGAGTAAGGAGACGTACAGCTATGCCAATGATTACCAAATTATTGCCCGCTTGAAAGCCTTTGCAAGTGCATACGGCATTTGCTTAATGCTCGTCCACCACACCCGAAAACAGCAGGCTGACGATAAGTTCGACATGATTTCGGGAACGAACGGATTGCTCGGTGCGGCTGACGGCGCGTTCGTCCTGCACAAAGAAAAGCGAACGGCGAATGCGGCAATCCTCGAAATTTCGGGCAGAGATCAGCAAGACCAAAAGCTCTACCTGACCCGCAATCAGGAAAAACTGACGTGGGAGCTTGACCGCGCCGAGACCGATTTATGGAAAGAGCCGCCCGAGCCGCTGCTGGAAGAAATCGCCAAAATCGTGACCGTCGAAAGCCCATTGTGGGAGGGTTCGCCGACCGACCTTGCTAAGCTCATCACGACCGAAATCCCGGTCAATTCCCTGACGAAGCGGCTCAACGTCAACGCCGGCAGGCTGCTGAACGAGTACGGCGTGGAGTATCGGAGCTGCCGCGATCACGATGGCAGAAAATTGAAATTTCAGCGTCGCGTGTGACGGTTCGTGTCGGCTGTGACGGTTAAAATGACAGCAGGGGCGGTGTGAAAAAACCGTCACAACTGTCACAACCGTCACGGGGGGTGCAGAGGGAACGGCTGCCGCAAGGGCGCTTTTGTTGGGAACTGACAAAAGTGCTTTTGCGTTACTTTCGCAGAAAGTAACAAAGGCAAAGCTACTTTTTATTTATAAGGAGGACTATGAAAAGAACAATAAGCGCGATGGTCGGCAAAGGCTCGGTGAACCATAACAGCAGAAAATTCAAGGCTGCGAATGTTGACGGCGAGCGCACCGACCAAAATATTGATTATTGTAATGAGGACATCAAGGCTGTCTATCATGAGCTTTTTGATGACGCTTTGGAACGGTACAATGCCAAGCAGACCCGAGAGGGCAGGAAAATCTCCGACTACTATGAGAAGATTCACTCGGGTAAGCAGGAGAAGCCGTTCCATGAGGCAATTTTGCAGATTGGTGATAAAGATAACATGGGTGCGACCACCGAGAACGGCAAGCTTGCCAAACAGGTTTTGGACGAGTATTTTCGGGACTTTCAAGAGCGCAACCCGAGCCTGCGGGTGTTCTCGGCTCACCTGCACATGGACGAAGCTACCCCGCACCTGCATATTGACTTCGTTCCATTTACCACGGGTAGCAAGCGGGGATTGGATACCCGCGTTTCGCTAAAACAGGCACTTGCCACGCTCGGCTTTAAAGGCGGCACAAGGGGAATGACCGAGTGGAATCAGTGGGTACAATGAAAGCTGGTTTTGTTGCCAATCGGACTTCGCAATCGTGAACGATTGATTGCTCGTCCTCTTGGACAAAACCCCGCGTTCATCGCCGAGAAACAGGCTCTCGCCGAGGTAATGCTCAACCACGGAATTGAATGGGAGCAGAAAGGCACACACGAAAAGCATTTGTCGGTTCTGGACTTTGAGAAGAAACAGCGTGCTGAGGAGGTTGAGCAACTTAACGCCGAGATTGAATCCGCAAAAAAGGACTTGAAAGCGGTCGAAAAGCAGTTGAATCAGACCGTTCCCAAGTTGAAAAGCGCGGAGAGGTTGGCGGCTGATTTTCCCGAAGATGTGGATAAGATTTTGCCCGAGGCAGGAGCGCTGGAATCCGCAAAAACCTACCGTGAGAAAAAGGCAAAACCTGTGCTTGACAAGGCGGTTCGGCTCGTCAAGTCATTGTATCATTCGGTGCTTGATTTGCAAGCCGAGAATCGCGAATTAAAGGCGAAATTTGACCGAAAAGAGAACAGTTATGTGCGGGTCAGCGAGCATAACAAAAAGCTGCTGCGAGAAAACGTCGAGCTGCGGGAGGATAGTCGCAAATATCGGAAAATTTGTCAGGCGATAGGCGAGGACAGGGCTGCGGAGATTTTGGCGAGGAATCGGAAATCTGAAAAAATTTTATAAAATTTCGATTTTGGTATTGCAATTATTCGCGATTTGGAATATAATAATTACAAGATTTATTTGGAGGTCTTGTCATGGATTTGATTTCAGCACGCGACGCGGCTAAAAAATGGGGGATTTCCCAGCGGAGAGTTGCGGTTTTGTGCGCGGAAAACCGCATTTCGGGCGCTGCCATGCTCGGAAATATGTGGGTCATTCCCGCGAACGCCGAAAAGCCTGACGACGAGCGCTCGAACCGCCCAGAAAAGGCTGCGAAAACCGCAAGTCCGTTTGTCAAGTGGGCGGGAGGAAAAACCCAGCTTCTTGATGAAATCAGGAAAAAATATCCCGAAAAAATTGAGCGCTACTGCGAGCCTTTTGTCGGAGGTGGGGCGGTGCTTTTCGATGTTTTGGAGCGCTTCTCGCCGTCTGAGGTACAGATAAATGATATTAACAAAGAGCTGATGAACGCATACAGACAAATCAGGGAAAATGTAGATAATATCGTTGAAATTCTGTCAGATTATCAGAAAAGCTTTTGGGAGAAAAACGACGGCGACCGCAAGATTATGTATCTCGAAAAGCGCGAGAGGTTCAACAGCTTAAAAATCGCAGACCGCGAGGGCGACGGTCTTGAAATGGCAGCACTTTTGATTTTTCTGAATAAGACCTGCTTTAATGGACTTTATCGCGTGAACAGCAAAGGCTTGTTCAATGTCCCTATGGGCTCATATAAAATGCCGCCAATCTGTAACGAGGACAATCTTCGGGCGGTCAGCAGGCTGCTTTCAAACGTGGAGATAAAATGCGGGGACTACAAAGAAAACGACAGCTTTATTGACGACAATACTTTTGTTTATATAGATCCCCCCTACCGTCCGCTGACAGAAACGGCTTCCTTTACCTCTTATTCCGAAAACGAGTTCGGCGATAAGCAGCAAATAGAGCTTGCAGAGTTTGTGGATATGATTGCGGACAAGGGCGCGCACGTCGTCGTCAGCAACTCCGACCCGAAAAATTCGAATGCGGACGACAATTTCTTTGATGAAATTTACTCGAAGCACCATATTTCAAGGGTCATGGCTTCGAGAATGATTAACAGCAAGAGCAGCGGCAGGGGCGAAATCAGCGAGCTTTTGATCAGCAATTTTTAGATTGGGAGCGGTGACATGAGAAACTTTGAAAACTGGCTTGCGAATTTTCGCGGCAGCATCGCAGACTACAAATATTACGTCGATTTTCCGAAGATTTACGCGAATGTCGATTCAATAAAAATCGAGCTCAATATTCTTAACTCGCTTATCGGTTCTGCGGATATTGAAAACGACTTCGACAGGATTTTGGCGCGCTATCCCGAAACGCTGAAGTGCATTCCGATTCTTTTGGCGGTCAGGGCGGGCGAGATTTATGCCGTTGACGGCGACGGAGAGTTTACATACAATTTCAAAAATCCGAATCTGTCAGCCGCGGATTATAAGAATTTTATGCGTAAAACCGGGCTTTTTGATTTGCTGCAAAATCATCTTATCGGAAATCTTGTGGATTATGTGACAGGCGTTGAAACAGGTCTTGATTCAAACGGCAGGAAAAATCGCGGTGGAGATCTCATGGAAAACCTCGTCGAGAGCTATATCCAAAGGGCGGGATTCGTTAAGGACGAAAACTATTTCAAGGAGATGTATATTCACGAGATCACCGACCGTTGGGGGCTTGATCTCTCGGCGATTTCTAATCAGGGCAAGTCGGAAAAGCGGTTTGATTTTGTTATTAAGACGGATAACATGATTTACGGAATTGAAGCGAATTTTTATGCGAGCGGCGGCTCAAAGCTCAACGAAACGGCGAGGAGCTATAAGCAAATCGCGCAGGAAGTCGAGGACGTGGACGGCTTCACGTTCATCTGGTTCACCGACGGCAAGGGCTGGACTTCGGCGAAGCATAATTTAGAGGAGACGTTTGACGTGCTGGAAACGCTTTACTCGATTGCGGATTTGGAGAAGGGGATTATTGAAAAACTTAGGTGACAGCCTTGGCACCGCGAGCTAAGGCAGAGTAAGATTTGAGGTGAGCCTTTGAAAAAGATAACCAAATGGCAGCCCGAGGACTTTGAGCTTGAAATGACTACCCACTGGTCGTTTCCGAAGCGCGGGGACTGGGCTACTCACGACGCCAAATGGCGCGGGAATTGGTCGCCGTACATACCTCGGAACATTATCCTGCGCTACTCAAAAGAGGGCGATACCGTCCTCGACCAGTTCGCAGGCGGCGGCACAACCCTCGTCGAAGCGAAGCTTTTGAACCGCGACATCATAGGCGTTGACTGCAACGACGGCGCGCTTGAAAGATGCCGCGAAAAAACGGATTTTGACTATCCCCCCGCGCAGGGAAAGGTCTATCTTTATAAGGGCGACGCGCGGGATCTGTACTTTCAGAGCGACGAATCTATAGATTTAATCTGCACCCACCCGCCCTACGCGGACATAATTCAGTACAGCGATAATATCCCCGAGGACCTGTCGCGGCTCAAGGTAAAGGACTTTCTTGAGCAGATGAAACCGGTCGCCGAGGAGTGCTACCGAGTTCTGAAAAAAGACAAATTCTGCGCGATTCTGATGGGCGATACCCGCCAAAAAGGCTGCATGGTGCCGCTGAGTTTTGAGGTCATGAAGATTTTCGAGAGCGCAGGGTTCAAGCTGAAAGAGATAATTATCAAGGAGCAGCACAACTGCCGGGCGACAGGGTACTGGAAAACAAACAGCGTTAAGTATAACTTTTTGCTTATTGCGCATGAGTATTTGTTTGTGTTCAGGAAGTGAGGAAAAGATAATGTCATTTTTAATTGCCGTTTATGTTAATGAGGGCATGGTGCTTGCAAGCGATCGAAGAATAACGTATACCAATACCGAAAATGACGGAGATATAACCATTAAAAGGATAGGTATACATACTTCAAATTCGACTGATAAAACATTTTTATGCCCAAATAATGCAGGCATATCCACCTGCGGAGTTGCGACACTCTTGGGCAAGCCGATAACAGGCTTTATTCAGAGCATGATCAGAGAAAAAATAAAAGTGGATACCAAGGTCGAAGATATGCCTCGGATTATCATAGAGCATTTTCAGGCTATGAAGCAAGAACCAGATACTGAATTCGTTGTTGCCGGATATGATTCGACCGATGCCGGTCAGGTTCAGCGGCTATATAGATTCAACGTAAAAAGCAACACTATTATTCCATACGACACGTCTGCTCAAGGTGCGATTTGGGACGGAGAAACGTATACACTTACTCGGTTGATCCAAGATGTAGCAGTAAAAAAAGAAGATGGAACATATTCGGACTTGCCAAGTGAAAGCATATTGTGGAATTATTTCACGCTACAAGACGCGGTTGACTTTGCAAGGTATGCTGTAGGGACGACGATTCAGACCATGCGGTTTAAAAACGTCATTGAAACCGTCGGAGGAGAGGTTGATATTCTTGTGATTACCCCCGAGAAAACATGGTGGCTTCAGAAAGAAAATTTGAAGTGAATTATGGTGGGGCGGTTTATATGTTCGGATTCGATTCGGAGGATATCATGGGGGGGTAAAAAGATAATAGAGTAAGAAAATAAAGCTTTACAATTTAATTAGGAGGAATTAACGCCGTGCAGTTTGCAGCAGTTGATTTGTTTTGCGGTATCGGAGGTCTAACTAAGGGCTTAGAGCAGGCGGGCATAAATGTAATTGCAGGTATAGATTTTGAACAGAATTGCAGGTATGCGTATGAAGCTAACAATAAGGCTCGTTTTATTCAGGCAGATATCACAGAAATCACGGAAGAAGATTTGGTGAAACTTTATCCCAAGGAAATAGATATTCGAATTTTAGTCGGTTGTGCTCCTTGCCAACCATTTTCAAGATATACTCAAAGATATAGAAAAAATGGGTATAAAGACGAAAAATGGAGACTGTTATATTCTTTTGGAAATTTGATCAAGGGTATGAGACCGGATATTATAGCGATGGAAAATGTTCCCGGATTAAAGGATACAAAAGTTTTTACGGATTTTAAAAAGGAGTTAGAGGATATAGGGTATCATATATCGTTTAAAGTAGTTTATTGTCCAGACTATGGAGTGCCCCAAAGCAGGAAAAGATTAGTGCTGTTGGCTTCGAAACTTGGGGAGATTTCTCTTGTTCCTGCCACTCATAATTCAAATACTTATGTTACAGTCCGAGATGCAATAGGGTCACTCCCCCCGTTACTCGCTGGGGCTACAGATCCCGAGGACAGTATGCATACAGCGACATCTTTGTCAAAAGAAAACTTAAAAAGAATACAAAGTTCTAAGCCGGGTGGTACATGGAGAGAGTGGGATAAGAAATTACAATTAAGATGCCATAAAAAAATCACTGGTAGTTCATACCCCTCTGTCTACGGACGAATGCTTTGGGATATGCCATCCCCAACTATCACAACTCAGTTTTACGGGTACGGAAATGGCCGCTTTGGTCATCCCGATCAGGATAGAGCTATATCACTTCGAGAAGGCGCTATATTACAGTCGTTTCCTAAAGATTATAAGTTTATAGATCCTGCCCATCCGTTAAATAAACGCCAGATAGGAATACAAATCGGGAATGCCGTGCCTGTAAAATTAGGCGAAGTCATTGGAAAAAGCATTGTTGAACATATTAGGAGGTTTGAAAATGTCGAAAAAAAAGATATCACGTGAGCAAGTAGTTGCAGCTGAAGAGCAACTTCAGTCATTACAGAAGCTGGTTGAGTACGATACTAAGGATTTTACTCTCGAATTGTTGTTATCAAAATTTGAGCGAAATGACTTTTTTATTCCAGATTATCAAAGACAATATGTGTGGAGACCGAGTAACAAATCTTCATTTATAGAATCTGTTCTTTTGGGAATGCCAATACCTTTTATGTTTTTTGCCAGCTGTGAAGATGGGCGTCTTGAAGTAATTGATGGAGCACAGAGGATGCAGACATTGCAAGAGTTTGCATCTGGAAAATTGAAATTGTCAAAGCTGCCCAAATTAACATTATTAAACGGGTTTTCTTTTAAAGATTTATCAGAAGCAAATCAGCGAAAATTTTATAATCGTACATTCAGAGTTGTCGTTCTTGACGAAAAGACAACCCCGGATATTCGGCAAGATTTATTTAATAGAATTAACACATCAGGAGTAAAGGCAACTGATTCAGAGATACGAAGGGGTTCATATCCGGGACGTCTTACTGAATTCATAGAAAAATGTTGTAAAAATCCATTGTTTGTTTCGCTGTGCCCTATATCAAGTAAAAAAGCAATACGTCAAGAAAGATTTGAGCTTGTGCTGCGCTTTTTTGCATATCTATATGATTACAAAAGCTTTGCACATGATGTCGCACCTTTTTTGGATAACTTTTTATCCAGCAATCTTAATACATTTGATGAGCAGATGTATAATAAAGATTTCGAAGATATGCTGCAATTTGTAAAAAATTATTTTGAATTTGGTTTTGCAAAAACTCAAAATGCCAAGAGCACTCCTAGGGTAAGATTTGAAGCGATATCAGTAGGCGTCGCTTTGGCATTGAAAGAAAAGCCAGATCTAACAGTCAGCAATCTTGAATGGCTTGACTCTGAAGAATTTAAGGAACTTACAACTTCAGACGCAAGCAATAACGAGGGAAGATTAGCTGCAAGAATAGAGTATGTGCGTGATAAATTATTGGGGAGATAAAAATGTTAGTCAATACGCATAATGTTTTTGACGATAGAAAGAACGAAATTGAGTTTTACTATTCTGTGATGATTGATATAGATGATGAATCAAAGCATATTTTAAATACTATTGACAATCAGAGCTTCTTTCGCATCATGAAATCTAACTTCATATTAATGCTATATAATTTAGTGGAGTCAACATTCACTTCCGGCATGGCTGAAATTTATGATGGATTTGCTCAAGATATTTGTTCGTATGATTCTGTTATTGACGAAATACAGGATATATGGCGCGATAGTAAGATAAAACAGCTTTATAAATCTGATTCCGGCTTAAATACTTACACTAAGCAAGTTAAAAAATTAGTTGATGATATTACACGAGGTGTACCATTGTCTTTGACCAAAGAAACGCTTGGCATGAATGGAAATCTAAATGCAAAGAATATTAAGAAAATATGCGATAAACATCGAATTCGTTACCGCGTAACAGATGATAATTTAGTTTTAGACCAAGTTAAGAAAAAACGCAATTCCTTAGCTCACGGAGATGAGAGCTTTGGAAGATGTACACGTGATTTGACAACGAAGGATTTAGAAAATATAAAGGATACCGTTTTAAGGTTTATTTCTGAGATTGTAATAGCAATGGATAAGTACTATGACGAAAAACAATACCTGCGTAAAAAATAGTTTAGGGGGGTAATCTCATGATTGTAATATAATCATATTTGTTTGTGTTCAGAAAATAAATTTAAATAATTCAAAGCGGGCAAATGTTTCACTATATGTGAAATGTTTGCCTGTTCTTTTTATGCTAAAATAAATAGTGAGGTGTAATAGTTATGGTGTTTGAAAATGATAATATTTTATATTCTACAATAGGCAAAAATATCAAGAAATACAGGCTCGCTGCTAAAATTACGCAGGCAAAGCTCTGCGAAATGACAGGTATAAGCCTTAGTTATCTGACGAAGCTGGAGTCGGAAAAATGCGAAAAAAGCATATCTCTTTCGCTGCTTAACTTGTTGGCGAACACAATGAATGTTGAAATTACAGAATTTTTTAAGGAGTGTGATTGATTATGCCGAGAATCCCCAACACCCACGGCGGCGGTGCATTAACCAATGCCCATGGACTTTTATTTGAGCAGACAACCTCTCTGAACGACGCCCTTATCAACGCAGGATACAGAGTTACTGACGAGGGAAAGGTCATAAATTCGGTAGGCGTGATTTTAGGTTACAGCAGGTCAAAGCGCGAATTTATACGCTATCTTGAAGAACAGGGAGTTGATTTAACCGTTAATTCCGATCAGCTTTTGCCCGACGACGCTTTTATAAATATCATTAACAGAACGATCTATATTATCGAAAAGAAATTTCAGAGCGTCGCCGGTTCGGTGGACGAAAAACTTCAGACCTGTTTGTATAAAAAGCGGCAGTATACCAAGCTCGCCCGGCAGATTGGGTATGATTTAGAGTACACATACGTTTTGAGCGGGTGGTTTGCAAAGCCGAAATATGCCGACGTATTGGAGTTTATTGAAGAAGTAGGCTGCCACTACTATTTTAATGAGCTGCCGCTGGAGTTTTTGGAAATTTAAGGGGAAGCAAATGATAAAACCATGTGACTTTTTAGACGCCTTTGACAAGACCATTGATATAGCAAATCTTCGGTCAGATGTTAGCGGGCAAAGAATTATCGACGATATTTTATGGCTCGACCAAAATTACGAAAATATCGACGCTCTGCGCGGGTATATTCTTAATCACGTTGACTTTAAAAATAAAATAGCGAATATGGATTACGCGAGGAAAGTGCTTGGATATTCCGATACGAAGATACAGCGATTAGCCGAGCTTTGGGCAAACTGTTTGTACGCGGAGCTTCGGAATGTTCAAAGCGAGAGGATTGAAAACAAGCCGCTTAAGATAATTGTTCATGAGCTGAAAGCGCAAGGGAGATAAGGAAAGATTTCATTTGCCTAATAATGGAATTAATTAGTCATTTGCAATAACAGCAAACGGCTTGCAGGTTATTATTCCTTGGCTACAAATTGGCTACAAAAATTCAAAATAATAAATAATCCATGCGGAATGCATGGATTATTTATATAAAAGGCGAACCGAGAGTACATATTATTACGGTGTGACTAAATCGGATAGAAGAGTGGGAGTGACCTGCCGCCCTCATAAACCCGCGTAAATACGCGGTTTGAGCGGTGTCGCACCCCTCCGTGGCAACACTTTGGCAACAATTTTTCATTATTCAAAAAGTAAGAGCTAACTGATTTAGATTAGGTCAGTTAGCTCTTTTGCTTTTTTATTGAATAATTAGTTTTATTGGTCGTCCTTGCTGGCTTTTTCAATCCAACGGTATTTTTCATTTTTATATCGTGCAAAGAACTCGTCTCGATTATTAAAATGATGTCTGATTAGATTTGGACGCATATCGTCTCTTACAGATAAAATCAATTCTTTTGAGGCATTGTTATCTGCTAATGACATCATGGAAATGACATATCCTGCATATAAGCCGTCTAAATATCCCTCTTGATGGAGATTGTCAATTAAAATGCTATCGGGCAAACCGGCATATCCCTTTGGCAGTAAACCTTTTTCAACAAGCTGCGAAGACCATAGAGATATAATCTTTTCTTTATCTTTTTTGCCGAATATTTTATTCAAGTCGATATTTTTTATCTTCTCTTTTACATGTGAAAGTACGACGTCAATTAATATGGATCCGCATTCAGATAATTCTTGATTCGTTTTGATTGTTAACTCCTCAATTATGCCATCACCTAATTTTACCTTGTTTTCTGACATTTTATTATCTCCTATCTTTCCGCTTGTTTTTCTTAATCTCCCTAACCAAAATATCGCTCACTTCCTGCGACGGCGTGACCGCGTGCCAATGCCCCGACGTGTCAAATTTCGGATAATTATACCGCCAGCAGTCGTACTCTTCCTTGGAAATTTCACCCGCCTTAAGTTTCTCCTTTTGCTTAAGCCACTCATGCAAATCGCCCATCACCGACGAATCGCCCGTGTGCAGATTTATCCAAAGGCGGCAAATTCCGTCCTCGCGGCTCGGTTCAAGTCCGTAGATGTCCTCCAAGGCAAACAGCGTGTGCATCAAACCGACTTCGGTGTCAATATCTGGAACATTGAGCGCGCGGGGCGATACGTCCAACTCTTTCGCGAGCGCAGCCGTCAAATCAGCTTTCGGAGTGCGCGTTCCGGTCTCATATTGTGCAAGTCGTACATCTGCTGAGCGTTCGGGGAATCCGACCCTGATCCCTAAAAATTTTTGTGTCATTCCGCGCAAAGTTCTGAAAAAATGAATCCTTTCGCCAATCGCCATAACTTTTACCTCGCTTTCTTGACTGCATTATAGCATTTTTGTTTAGAATTGTCAAGATAAATGAAACAAATTTGTATAATATTTTTCGGCAAAAGTATTGACTTAAGCAAAAATGTTTGATATAATAGAAATGTACTAAGCGCAAATGCTTAGATATAAATAATATTAAAGGAGGACTTTTATGTCGGAAAAATCATTCATGCGGGTTGAGGAGGTCGCGCAGGAGCTGGGCGTTTCAAAGTCGTTCGCCTACAAAATCGTGCAAAAACTCAACGCGGAACTACAGGAAAAGGGCTATCTGACTATTTCGGGGCGGGTCAGCCGGCAGTATTTTGAGGAAAAGCTCTGCTACGGCGGGGCTGGAAAGGAGCAGTAAATGGCGGTCTACAAAGAGGAAAAAGGGACGTGGCGGGTGATTTACCGCTACACCGACTGGACAGGGGAGCGAAAGCAGACCCAAAAGCGCGGTTTTGCGACTAAACGCGACGCGCAGGCGTGGGAGCGCGAGCAGCTGAACAAGGCAAATTCAGACTTGGATATGTCTTTCAAGAGTTTTGTCGAGCACTACACCGAGGACATGAAATCGCGGCTGAAAGAGAACACATGGCACACGAAAGAACACATCATTCGCACCAAGCTTTTGCCCTATTTTGGCGGGCTGAAGATGTGCAAAATCACTCCGCAGCAGATAATAAAATGGCAAAACGAGTTAATCAATTTTAAAGACGAGCATGGCAATCCCTATTCGCCTGTCTATCTGAAAACAGTGCAAAATCAGCTGTCTGCAATCTTCAACCACGCGGTGCGATACTACAATCTCAAGGAAAATCCGTGCGTAAAAGCGGGGAGTATGGGCAAAAAGAAGAACCGAGAAATGCTGTTCTGGACTAAGGACGAGTATCTGAAATTTGCGGACGCAATTATGGATAAACCGCTGTCCTTTTACGCTTTTGAGATGCTGTATTGGTGTGGCATACGCGAGGGCGAGCTGCTTGCGCTGACCCCCGCGGACTTCGACTTTGACAGGCTGACGGTGACGATCAGCAAGTCCTATCAGCGTTTGGGCGGTCAGGATTTGATCACTACCCCGAAAACCGAAAAGAGCAATCGGACGATTACCATGCCCGAGTTTTTGGCAGAAGAAATGCACGATTATATCACGTCGCTCTACAAAGTCGCCGACTGCGACAGGATTTTTCCGATCACGAAAAGCTATCTTCAAAAGGAGATGGAGCGCGGGTCGAAAGCGGCGGGCGTGAAGAAAATCCGCATTCACGATTTAAGGCACTCGCACGTTAGCTTGTTAATAGATATAGGCTTTTCCGCGACGGCGATTGCCGATAGGGTGGGGCATGAAAGCATTGAAATCACTTATAGGTACGCTCATCTGTTTCCGTCCAAGCAGACGGAAATGGCAGATAAACTGGATATGATTGGGAAAGGAGAATTTTAATGTCCGCAAAAAGTTTAGATTCAAAAGGGAGATGGCGGTCGATGACGGTATCGTTCAGAATGTCGCCCGAAGAAGATTTGCAGCTTGAAACTTTTGCAAGGCTTTCGGGACTGACAAAACAAGACTACATAATCAACAGGCTACTCAACCGAGAGGTTGTTGTGCAAGGCAATCCGAGAGTGTATAAAGCACTTAGAAATGAGCTTGCAGCGGTTTTGGCTGAGCTGCGGAGGATTGAGAGCGGTCAGAACGTAGATAGCGACCTGCTGACTCTCATCGACCAAATCGCAAACATACTTAACGAAATGAAAGGAGAATGTGAATGAATGAACAAAAAATAACCGCCCCGGCACCGTCTGCGGCAACAGACGCGGGGCAGTCAAACAAGTACACCGATATTTTAGCAGATTTCGGTGCGGAAGTCAAGCCTTTTTACGACCCTTTTGACGACTTCGACCCGAATTTCCTCAAAACCATGTCCATGCCCGAGCTTTACGACCGTGTTTTTGCCGTGAATCCGCCGATTATTGACGGCTTTCTCTACCCCGGTGTGTACCTCTTCGTCGGTGCTCCAAAGGTCGGAAAAAGTTTTCTCATGGCGCAGCTTGCCTACCATATGAGTACAGGTACACCGATGTGGAATTTTGAGGTGAAGCCTGCGACGGTGCTTTATCTCGCTTTGGAGGACGATTACGCTCGCCTGCAGTCGCGCTTTTACCGAATGTTCGGCACGGATAGCGCGGACAACCTGCACTTCTCAACGGTAGCAAATAGTGTGAACGGCGGGCTTGAAAATCAACTCCGAGGGTTCATCGAGGCGCATAAGGATACCAAGCTCGTTATCATCGACACCCTGCAAAAGGTTCGCGAGGAGAGCAAAGAAACGTACAGTTATGCCAATGATTACCAGATAATTGCCCGATTGAAAGCCTTTGCAGGAGCATACGGCATTTGCTTAATGCTCGTCCACCACACCAGAAAGCAGCAAGCCGACGATAAGTTTGACATGATCTCCGGCACGAACGGATTGCTCGGTGCGGCTGACGGCGCGTTCGTCCTGCACAAAGAAAAGCGCACGGCTAACGCTGCAATCCTCGAAATTTCGGGCAGAGATCAGCAGGATCAGAAGCTGTATCTTACGCGCAATCAGGAAAAACTGACGTGGGAGCTTGAACGCGCCGAGACCGACTTGTGGAAAGAGCCGCCGGACGGTTTGCTCCAAAAAATTGAAAAATTTGTAACCGAAAACGGCGGGAGCTGGCAGGGGAGTGCGACGGATTTATCCCAAATTTTAGGCGAGGACTGCCCGCCGAATATCCTGACCCGACGTCTGAACGTGCGCGCAGGTCGGCTCATGAACGACTGCAAAATCGAGTATTGCACCAAGCACACGCGTGACGGCAGCTATATACAGCTCGCCAAAGTGTGACGATTGTGACGGTTGTGACGATTAAATTGACAGCGGGGGCGGTATCTAAAATACCGTCACAATCGTCACAACCGTCACGGGGAGTGCAGAGGGAACGGCTGGTCTCGCCTGTCGGCTCGGTCGGTGCTTTTGCCTACGGCAAAGGTCGCCACCGGCGACCCGCACCCCCGGAGGGCGCAAGGGCGCTTTTGGCTTGCCGAAAGTGCTTTTGCGTTACTCTTGACAAGAGTAACAGAACCGAAGTTACTTTATTATAAGGAGGACTATGAAAAGAACGATTAGCGCAAACGAAAGCTGGTTTTGTTGCCGCTCACACTTCGCAATCGTGAGCGATTGATTGCTCGTGTTTGCGGACAAAACCCCGCGTTCGTAGGTCGGCAAAGGTTCGGTCAATCACAACAGCCGCAAATTTAAGGCTGCGAATGTTGACGGGGAGCGCACCGACCGAAATATTGATTATTGCAACGAGGACATCAAGGCAGTTTATCATGAATTGTTTGATAGCACGTTAGAATGGTAGCTGTATGTATCAGCAAATTTGTCAGGCGATATGGAACGACAGGGCTGCGGAGATACTTCGGGCAGGAAAAAACGAGCTTATACGCTGAGCGGCGGCGGGGATTCCCGCCGTCTTTTTGTATGTGGGGGGAATGTGCATTACGCACACATTATTAACTATTTTTAAATGTCGTTGCAAACGATACCTTGAAATTCCGATATCTGATTTCTGAACTCTGTTTTCTTTATGTTTTCTCTTTGGACACATCTTGTATCCTATGCCGGGGAGTGTCTAAATCGCCCGCATTATTCACTATTTTTAAAATTATCGCCGCAGGCGACACCTTGAAGTTCTGACATCTGACTTCTGACTTCTGTATTCTTGATGTGGCCGCCTTGGCCACATCTCTATGCGGCGATATGTTGACTTTTACGTCGGATTGTGATATATTTATAAAGGATTATTATAAGCGTCGGACGATAAATTTAAAAACGGTGAAGATTTTATGGATAAGAGAAATCCCGAACAGATCGAACGGAACATGAAAGCCTGCCGAAACAAGGACTCGAAAATGCCGGCTTGATTATAATGAATAAAAGAATTGTAAGTAAAATGGATTTTCATCTGATGAACAGATTTGTGTGCGACGCCGAATCGGATATGTGAAACGTGGAAGTGCAAAGAATGAACGACAATATAAATGAAAAAGATTGGAAGCTGTTTCGGAAAAAACTTCCGGGCTGGCAGGAAGATTTTATGAATCGCTTAAACAAAGAATATATAGAAATTCTGTCTCAGAAAGGTAAAAATCCATCTGATATTTTCTGGGAACTGGATAGCAGGATTAAAGGTGACAAGAAGATGACGGCAGTTACAGCAAGAGATATGCGCCGTTCCAATATGAATATACTTCTTGCTGATTTGCTGAGAGAAGGAGCAATTACGTTGGGGGATATCTCGGATTTTAGTGAAGAGCTTCAGGAAAGACTGCGACGGTGCGTGAATGCCGTAGAGGGGTGAAAACAGTGAAACACAGGTCCAATGATTCATACGTAAAAAAGAAAAAGAATATGAACTTCCGAAGTGTAGATTCTATGCAGTCGGTTGTTAATGTCGTAAATGAGGCAGCAGCGGCTTTGAATGATAAAGCCCGCACTATCGGAGAAAGCGCAATTCCAGAGGTATTAGCCGGAGCGCTTGGGGCCGGAATAGGAGGAGTGGGCTCTTTTGCGGCACTCTATGGTCTTGGCGTTGTGGGGCTATCGGCAGCCGGTATTACATCCGGTCTTGCTGCGGCAGGAGCTATAGTTGGAGGAGGTATGGTAGCAGGCGTGTTTGTGCTTGCCGCACCTGTAGCAGGGCTCGCCGCTGCAGGGGTAAGCGTTGCCTCGCATTTGAAGAACAAACAACTGCGTCAGGAGAAAGAGCGTTTATACAAGGAAGCGCTCAAAAAGCATGATGCAATAATAAATGCTATGAAAGAGGAGGCTGACGCAGATAAAGAACGTTTGGATTATTTGCAGAGTCTTAATATTCTGCTTCAGCAAGCCATTAAGTATTTGCAGCAAGACTTAGGCGTTGAATAAAACAAGATGAAAAAGAGGCAACATGAGTAAATACAAATATTCCGAAACCGAACAGCAAATCAATGATGTGCTGAAATATCATGATGAGGAGCTGAAAAGAATAAAGGCGTCGATGCCTTCGTCGGCTGAGATTGACAGCAGAATTCGGGAAAGTGAAGATTTGCTTAGGACGTTGGGATATGATGAAATGCCAACGGTGCCGAAACGAGACGAGCCGAAAAAAGTAATGGCGGTACCGTCGTGGGAAGAATTATGCGTTGAGGCGGAGCGGGCAGTAGGCACAGGCAATGCACTTGAATCGATCTTTACGGAGGACGAACTTAAGAGAAACAGTCAGGAAATCCGAATGCTTAATGCGGAGTATGATCAGCTCCATCATTTGGATAAGTATGATATTGCTATCAGTGCTGCGGCAGGGCTGTTGGGAGCTGCTGTCGATATTTTATTGGTGGGTATTCCGAAGAAAACTCCCGAGGGATTAAAGGGCGGTACTCTTGCAAATTATGTCAGAGAGTGGTTTGACAAGAAATTCCCAGAAGAAGAGATGGAGAAGCTCGCCAATTCCAAAGTCAGTAAAGTGCCATATGACGCACAGGATAACCGAAATACTGCAATTCACATAGAGGGGCTGTCTGCATATTATCACCGACTGCTTTCGCTTGGACATGATCCGTTGCTTGGACTTATTTTCGGTGTAACGGATATATTGACAGGAAGAATGACCACTATTGATAAAACGGGTAAAATAGTGTCGCAGGTCATGGAGAATTATGCCGATCGCAAAGAAACGGATATTTTTGCCGCCATAGCAAAACAGATAATTCATTTTAAATCCGATATAACAACTTCAATGGGACTTCCTGCTCCGATGATGGGGCTGTTTAATCTCCTGCAGTTCGGTGAAATCGGAGAGTACGACCAAACTATAGCGGAGATAGTACAAGGTATGTATTATGAGGGATATGACTTTATTCATTTCTGTACGCTGTCTGTTCCGGTAATGATTATCGAGGCAGTAACTCGTATAGGGTACGCCTTCAAACGTATAAAAGAGGGGCACTCCGTAAAAGAATCCATTCCGTTTTCTCTCAACCGGGAGAAGCGCCCCAAGCTTGCGACCATGCTGTTTATCGGACATTCGGCGGCAACTGCTATCAATGCCGGAAAGGTATATTTTACAAAAAATCCGATGGCAATAAATTATCCTCAATGGATAGTTTTTGCCAAATATTCATATCAGCAGCTCAAGTGGTTTTTATCAGAAAAGCCTAATGCCCAAGACGCTTATGTCCGAGGAATTTTATATGAAGAGCTTGATGAGGTTTTAGATTCCGTTGATACGACGTTCGGTGAGATTTCCGAGAAGTATGAGGTTGTATTTGGGTGAATTTACAATGACAGTATAAGCGTTTGTGGCGCATTCTTGCAGGAATGGTAAAAGAAATATCGGCTTGTGCGCATTTGAGACATATGATATTACATTAATCCGCCCTCAGCGTGGTCAGCGCGGTCGAGGGCGGTTTGCTTTGAGCTGCAGATTGATGTCAATAAGCGAGGACAATGTAATGTTGCCGAGCTACTTCGGGAAGGTAAAACCGAGCTTATACGCTGAATGACGGAAATTTGTTATAGAAATTTCAAAAAGCCCTTGCTTTTGTTCGCATTTCGGTATATAATATAATCATTACAGAGTTGGAGGTCAATATGAACTATTTAAGCGTCACGCAAATTGCGGAAAAATGGAATATGACCCCAAGACGGGTACAGGTGCTGTGCAACGAAGGACGAATAGACGGAGCAAAACGTGTCGGCAGCGTGTGGACGATTCCTGAAAATGCCGAGAAGCCGTCAGACGCCAGAAAAAAGGTAGCAGATTATCCTGAACATATCAATGAAAATATCTTTATCGAGCGAGTCTGGGCTATGCCTAACAAAAACACCTTTGATATTAAGCCGATACACGATTTAATAACAGAGGAGCTCACTGAGGGGCTATGGTTGGATCCTTTTGCAAATCAAAACAAATTTGCGACAATTACAAATGATCTCAATACTGAATTTGATACGGATTACCATATGGACGCGCTGGACTTTATGAAGATGTTTGACAGCGATTCGGTTGACGGCATTCTTTATGACCCGCCTTATTCTCCGAGACAGGTCAGCGAATGCTACAATAACGTCGGGTATAATGTGACGTGGGATACTACCAAGGCTTCTTTCTGGGGAAATCATAAGCGAGAGATCTCCCGCATTGTTAAGGTCGGAGGAAAAGTCATTACTTTCGGCTGGAACAGCGGAGGAATAGGGTATAAGTATGGGTTTGAAATAAAAAGAATTCTGCTTGTCCCGCACGGCGGCTGGCACAACGACACTATATGTACCGTTGAGATCAAAACTCACGAGGGAAGCATTCCAAAGGTTCAGGGAACTGGATTAAAAAAGAATAAAGATATTGCACCTGCCGGCGAAAAGAATACAGACGAGGATAAAAAACTGATATCTGCTCTGTCCGCGCTGCCGAGCGATTACTGGGATTTTAAGGACGACGATGTAAGGGAATACACTCACGGGATACACAATTACCCTGCGATGATGGTTTGCCCGATAAGCCGGAATATAATACGAATAGTTAAGGAAATACATAATGTTGACACCCTCTTTGATCCTTTTATGGGCTCGGGGACGGTATTGGTCGAGGGCATGCTCGCGGGAATAAGAAATATTTACGGCAACGATATAAACCCCTTGGCGCTGTTTTTGAGCAAGGTAAAAACTACCCGCTTGGATATGTCTAAGTTGCAGAAAGCGGCAAGAGAACTGTATAATCGGATCGACAGCGCTTATGAACAATATTCGCTTCAGATCGATGGCGTCGATGAAGTGATGAGATGCGTTTATAATCTTGATCTGACTGCAAAAAACGGCTGGGGCGACGAAGCACCGAAATATCTGCGAAAATATGTTCAGGACAATTATCTTGAGATCGAGATCCCGGATTTCAAAAATATAGGATATTGGTTCAAGCCGCGGGTGATCCTGCTTTTGTCGTTGATCAAATCCAAAATAAATAAGATTACAGATAAAGATGTTCGCGACTTTGTTTTTGCTGCATTCAGCGAAACGATACGGTTTGTCTCCAACAGGCGAAACGGTGAATTCAAGATGTTCCGTATGCCGACTAACAAAGTTGAAACCTTTGAGCCGAATGTTATCAAGGAGTTTACAGCTATCCTGAACCGAAATATAGAAAAAATGAACTCTTTTGATGAGGCTTGCGTCGAGATTGGAAGCGATTCAGCCGTCTCTATATTTGATAATAACGCGGCGTCACTAAGCGATGTCCCGAACGGCTCAGTCGATTTGGTGATAACCTCTCCGCCTTATGGCGACAGCAGAACGACCGTCGCTTACGGCGAATACAGCAGACTTTCTTTGCAGTGGCTTGATATTTTCGATTTATCCGAAAAAGAGATTATGGGCATAGACAAATCGCTGATGGGAGGAAACAAATTCAGAAACGGCTTTGAATTCACTGTTCCGAGCGATACATTGAGAATGTCGCTTGAGAAAATAAAGGATACCGACTTGGAACGCGCGGGAGATGTATATAGCTTTTACTTGGATTTGAGCAAGGCTATCGCTTCCATATCAGATAAAACAAGGTCCGGCGGTTATCAGTTCTGGGTGGTAGGCAACAGGACAGTCAAGGGCGAGCTTTTGCAGACCGATAAAATTATAGCCGAGATCGCTCATGAGCATGATCTTGAGCATATATACACCATAGACCGAAATATTATCAATAAAGTTATGCCCTCGCTGAATTCGCCGACAAATGAAACAGGGGTGAAGGCGTCGACGATGACAAACGAGCACATAGTTGTATTGAGAAAAAAATAATGCGCTGTACTTTTGCACAGCGCATTATATCAAACGATTTTGTTTTGCTTTTTGAATAGCAGAGGCTGATCAGCTTCACGGATTCTAAACCCTGTTCCGTGGTCATGAGTTTTGCCATTGTTCTTCCCGTCGTGATACTGACCGATCCGCAGATCGACATAGATCTTGCCTGCTTCAAGCAGCGATATAAACGCATCGTAATCAAAATCGGAAACCTCGTAGGCTTCGATGAAGTGAAATTCTTCATTGGAGCCTTCGCCCTTTGAAAGTGCTTTGGCATAAACAAACTTATTCTTGTATTTTTTCTCGAAGCATTTTCTCAGGACATCTCTTGACCAGAATACATTTTCCACGGTGTCCTGCGATTCGATATAGATCCCGTCAGGCTCGCATTTTACTCGCAGCATATTTCCTGTGCCGGCGATCGGAGTGAATTTGTCGGCAGACAGCGTTGAGTGAAGCACCTTTTCGTCGTTGTCGTAAACACTGCTGGAGTAGCCGTATTTTTCACGAAGATATGTATTTGCCCTTGCGGGCTGAGGAGCGCGGGTGAACATCGTAAGCATACTTTGAGAATTTATTCTGCAGGATTTCAGTTCATATTCCCCAAAATCAGGCTGGTCAAGATTGTTTTCGGGGATACCCAATAGATCCTCCAAAGTCTTTCCTATCCCCGTAGAACCCGATCTGTGAGTTTTTATCCAACCCATATCCTTAATTTTGGTGTATTCTCTGATAAAATCGTCAAGAGTTACTATCATCAGCTATTCCTCACCTTCAATAAAAAGCTTATATGTTTCTATGCCCAAGGCAGTCGCTATGCGTTGGATATTCTCCAATGAAATGCTTCGCCGATAGCATTCTATTGCGCTGATATATGTTCTGTGCAGCCCGCATTTTTCGGCAAAGGCTTCCTGCGACAGTCCCATAGCGGTTCGGTATTTTCTCAAATTATTTCCGAAAACTTTTATTATGTCCATACTTGAAAACCTCCACAATATATGATATAATATAGAATACAAAAAGTCTACAGACAAAAAGTATCAATAATCGAGTACAATAAGCCTGCCTAAAAGCAAATAATCCTGAAAAGTAGAGGAGGACCCCATGCCCAAAATCCCCGATTCGTTCAGCGGCTATCTTAATATCAACGGCGATGAGTTTGCATATTTCTTTTCGGATTCGATAGTCACTATGCTGCCGACCAAGGACGATGCCGTCGGGGCTTTTGAGCGGGTCGTTTCGATGAACGCCGATGAGCCGAACTTTATTTTTGGGACTTACTGCGGTCACAAGGTCGCATTTTACAGAAAAAATAGGCTTAGTTACGGTGTTTTAAGAATAGATAAGTCAATCAGATTTTTCCCGTCGGTTATTATAATGGCGTCGGGAAATGCTGCGGCTTTTGATGACAAATTGACCGACGATTGGGACAAATTTCATGCCATTACTTTTTGCGGAGGGAATATAAATTCCGTATTCGCTCCCGACGCGGCGATAAAGCGTGAAAAAGAGGTCACGAAGCATGACGGCAGCGGCAGCATTGAATTTGTCCCTCGGGACAGTTATACTCTCGAAAGCTCATGCGAGTTGGCGGGGGGAGAAAATTCATATTACCGTTTCCGTTGGACGTTCGGATAAAAGTCATGAAAAAGACTTGACGGACGGATATAACCCCGCCACCCTGAACTCGTTCGTGCAGTTGACCTTCGAGAACCCGCAGAACCTTGATAAAATTGAAAAGTATTATCTGATCGTTAAAAAGCTCATTTCTCTTCTGAACATCGCGGATAATGTGTGCTTCGATGCGTATTTGAGCCAAAGATTGCCTGACGAAAAGCTGCATAGAACAGCCTTGTGCAGAATACCCGATCATTATGAAAATTATTCCGACAGAAAAATAAATCGGGTGGTTAAGCTCAACGAGGTTGTTGAATATCTCCCGAAGCTGCTTGAGATGATTGAAAAGGGCGAAGCAGACAATCTGATATATCTGCTGCCCGATGACAATAAGTCAAAAGATAAAATGCCCCTGACCAATATTCAGGATATGTGTTCAGCCTTGGAGATCGCGTATAATCGCAAGTCTGAATATAGAAAAAACGCCGGACTACTCAAGGAGCTTAAAAAAGTTATAGCAAAAGCGGTCGATGAGTTTAAAGAGAATCGCCCCGATTTCGACCCGAACACGCAGACCACGGTTTCAAGCGCGTTTAAATATCTCGACATGACGCTGAAAGAGAAAATAACGGAGCTGTATCGGGAAAATGAGGAAATTATTGACTTTATTGCGAAAAAGAACGGTTTGCCGACGCTGAGTGAGAGGGCAATCAAGGATTTTATAGATGTAAGAAACAGCAAGACCCATTCGGGAAAGTTTGAATGGAAGAGCACCGCCGAGAGCTATCTGCCGCTTCTTGCGCTCACCTATACGGCATTTTTCAAGGATTTAGGATTGCCGGAGGGACAGGTGAAAGGAATTATCAGCAGGATATTTTAGCCGACACGACCCGAAAATTCCGCAGATAATTTGATACGATTTTGATACCGTTTCGGAGAATGCGACGTAGATATAAAAGAAAAAACGCCGATTTTTATAAAAAAATATTGATTATCTCAAAAAGCCTTGATTTTACGGGCAGTTTCGCAGGGTAACAAGCCGGATTTACTACTCATTTACTACGTTTGAGGAAAGAGCCTTGATATGCGCCCCACTTCCTGCGAGATAAAAGCCCAAAGACACGGCACATCAGCATAGACCAAATACACGACAACTGAATATCGACCGCAAAGGCGGCGTTTCTCAATCCCTAACCGGGAGAACAGGAACGCCGCTTTTTTTATGCCCTCTGTTACGCAATAGGGGCGAAAAAAGCCTTGATTTATGCGGCTTTGCGGACGCAAAAACCGAGGGGCAAGGGATTTATACCTTATCCCCCCAAAACCGCGTTTCTACTGCGTAACAAATCCACGGCAAAGGAGTGATGAAACAATGGCAGTTTTCCGGGTGGAGCGAAACAAAGGCTATACCGTAATGAGCAACCACCACCTGCGCAACAAGGAGCTGTCCCTAAAGGCAAAGGGGCTTCTGTCGCAAATGCTTTCCCTGCCGGATAACTGGGACTACACGCTGAAAGGGCTGTCCCTTATCAACCGGGAAAGCGTTGACGCTATCCGTACCGCCGTATGGGAGCTTGAAAAAGCCGGGTATATCACCAGACGGCAGGGGCGGGACGAAAAAGGCAAAATGACGGCTATCGAATACATCATTTACGAAACGCCGCAGACCCCGCCGGAGTTGGAAAAGCCGGTATTGGAAAATCCAACAACGGGCAGCCCGATATTGGAAAATCCGACAACGGATAATCCGACGCCGGAAAATCCAACGCAATTAAATAAAGATATACAAAGAACTGACTTACCAAAAACAGAAAAATCAAATACGGATTTATCAAGTACCGATTCCATTCCTATCCTTTCCCCTTACCCCTCACCTTTCGGGGACGCGGCAGAGCCGCAGGAACGGAAAAGAACGGAAGCGAAATCACAGAGCGCGGTTGACGTGTACCGGGAGATCATCATGGACAACATCAGCTATGACGTTCTGATACAGGACAGGAGCCTTGACCGGGACAGGCTGGACGAGATCGTTGACCTCATGCTGGAAACCGTCTGCACGGCGCGAAAGACTATCCGCATTGCCGGGGACGACTACCCCGCCGAGCTGGTGAAGTCAAAGTTTATGAAGCTGGACAGCGAACATATCCGCTTTGTGCTGGACTGCATGAGCGAGAACACGACCAAAATCCGCAACATCAAACAGTATCTCCGGGCGGT
>CANQNF010000003.1 GCA_947625125.1 uncultured Clostridia bacterium | reverse complement strand
AAAGTTTAAAAGGAGACTTTGTTTATATGAATACTATTTTAACACCTAACTCTACATTTGCTTCTTCTGCGCATAAGCTCGTTTATGTAAAGCTTTGCATAAATGACCCGTTAACGGGTAGCAGGTAACATAAGAAATGCAAGGGCCGGACCGAACCTACGCCTTTAGGCGTGGCCAGTAGAACAGGGCTTTGCCCGTCAGAGAAAAAGTTCTGGCGGAGAAGGGAGGTATTTATTCATGTCACGATATGTTGATTCTTGCACAGCATTATGGTATATTTATAATGGAAGGACGGTGAAAAATATGGAACATAAATCTAAAGATACATACGTAAAAAAGAAAAAGAATATGAACTTCCGAAGTGTAGATTCTATGCAGTCGGTTGTTAATGTCGTAAATGAGGCAGCAGCGGCTTTGAATGATAAAGCCCGCACTATCGGAGAAAGCGCAATTCCAGAGGTATTAGCCGGAGCGCTTGGGGCCGGAATAGGAGGAGTGGGCTCTTTTGCGGCACTCTATGGTCTTGGCGTTGTGGGGCTATCGGCAGCCGGTATTACATCCGGTCTTGCTGCGGCAGGAGCTATAGTTGGAGGAGGTATGGTAGCAGGCGTGTTTGTGCTTGCCGCACCTGTAGCAGGGCTCGCCGCTGCAGGGGTAAGCGTTGCCTCGCATTTGAAGAACAAACAACTGCGTCAGGAGAAAGAGCGTTTATACAAGGAAGCGCTCAAAAAGCATGATGCAATAATAAATGCTATGAAAGCGGAGGTAGACGCAGATAAAGAGCGTTTGGATTATCTTCAAAGCCTTAATATTATGTTACAGCGGGCTATCAAAGACTTGCGGCACGACTTAGGAGTTGAATAAACGAGACATTAAGAGGCAACGATGAGTAAATACAAATATTCAAATACCGAACAGCAAATCAACGATGTTCTGAAATATCATGATGAGCAGCTGAAAAGAATAAAAGCGTCGATACTTTCGTCGCCGAAGATGTCAGCCCAATATGAGCCGTCCTGAACCCGGCGAACCGCGCTTCCGGTGTCGTTCAAGACTTCGTTGCAGACGTCCCAGTACTTGATGCTGTCCTTAAAATGCGGGATAAGCTCGAAAATGTAGGTGCGAAGCCGCTCTTTCAGCTGTTCGGCGGTCGCCAAGGTGCCGTTTTGGCAGCATTCCTCGACCGTCGCGGGGTCGTTCGGGTCGGCTTTGAACCACCACTGCGGCATTTGATTGTGCCAGACGATGGTGTGCCCCCTAAGTTCGGCATTCCCGTATTTTGCATTATTCACAAGCCCGTCGCCGGCGGTGAAATTGTAAACGCCCTCGGCAGGGTTGCAGTAGTCGGATTTAAGCTCGTTGCCGAGGACATAGACGTTGTAATTTTTCATGATTCCCTTGGCGACGTCGTCGTTTTCGTAATCTTCATATTCATGCCCGCCGCAGGTCACGCCGATTTTCAGCCTGCCCTCAAAATACTTATAAAGCGCCGGCAGTTCGTAGTCGGAGATGTGCATTTCCTGCTCGGAAAGCCGCTCAATTTCGGAAAGAGAATACTCTAAATTCGGGTCGGTCAGTTCCGCCTTGACGTCCTTGATTTTCCCGCAGGAGACAAGATTCAGAAGCATAATAAATGCCAAAAATACAGCCGAAAATCTTTTCATAAGATCACCCTTTCAAATTGTTATTAACATTTTCTCACATATTTCAGCCGGTGTCAACAGTCTGCAAAAACTTTTTTATCCGAAAAGCCGCCCATTCGATCATTTTAAAGATGATTTTCCATCAATACCATATTACAATATGTTTGCAACTCTTTCAACCGATTTAGTGTCAGAATTTTTTATATTGTGCCGACCTTACGCTTACTGAAATAGCCTCGCGAGTGGGCTTCGGAAGCGTTTCGTCGTTCACAAGAGTATTTAAGCAGGTTTATCATTTTCTGCCGTCGGAATACAGGCGAGACGTTTAAAAGATATTGCGCCGTGACTTAGCACAATATGAAAAATTTCGGCACTAAATCCGTTGACAGCATGCCGGTAATATTATATAATTGCATTATCAAACAATCGGAGCGGAGGTAATAAAATGCTAAGCTGTTTAAGAAAAATAGGTTCAATATTGATGATTTCGGCCATGCTGCTTTCGCTTTTCGGCTGCGCAGGAAACGGAGGAGTTACGATGGATAAATCAAATTTAGAGGCGGTCGTGAACTATGACGCCGAGTATCAGGGCAACCCATATCTGCCGCTTTGGGAATACATTCCCGACGGCGAGCCGTATGTTTTTGAGGACCCGGACAACTCGGGAAAGTATCGGGTGTATGTTTACGGATCTCATGATATGTTAAAAACCGAGTATTGCGGAAAGGATTTAGTGGTGTGGTCCGCGCCGGTTGAAGATCTGTCGGCATGGCGAAAAGACGGCGTGATTTTTGAGTCAATTGTCAACGATTCGGCGGATACTTTGTATGCCCCGGACGTTGCTTTGGTCGAAAAAAACGGTATTAAAACATACTATCTCTATCCCAACAATCAGGCTTGGGGACGGGGTTCTATGGTGTGCAAGTCCGACCGACCCGACGGTCCTTTTGAGGTCGTGAACTGGAAATTCAAGAGCACCACCGAGACTGAGGGGCCTTTGGGCTTTGACCCTGCTGTTTTTGTTGATGACGACGGCGCGGTCTACGGATATTGGGGCTTTACAGATTCATATTGGGGCAGGCTGGATCCTGAGAATATGTCAACTTTAGTATACGGAACAAGCGCAAAGCACAATATCCCGAGCTACGATCAGATGATGGCAGATAATTACAATTCGGAAGATTTTAATATTTATCAGGATAAAAATACCAAAAAGTGGGGATTTTTTGAGGCTTCCAGTATCCGAAAAGTCGGCAATAAATATGTGTTCATCTACAGCCGAAACGGTCTTGAAGATGAGCCGACCGGCAAAAATTACAGCCAGCTCGCCTACGGCTACAGCGACAGCCCGGCCGGGCCGTGGAAGTGGGGCGGCATAATCGTCGACGCTGCGGGCGAGGTCATACCGAATGAAAACGGCGGCTATGACAGGACTTTTGCTGGCGGCAACACCCACGGCAGCATCTGCGAAATTAACGGCCAGTGGTATGTTTTTTATCATCGAAATCTGCACGCCTACGCGCGTCAGTCGATGGTCGAGCCGATAAGCGTCGAGTGGGACGAAAAGCCGGTCTTGGAGGGCGGAGAGGTGCGCATTTCGATGGCGGAAGTCACCTCAAACGGCTTCTTTATAAACGGCCTGAACCCCTATATTACGCACTCTGCGGGCATTGCGAGTTATCTCACGGGCTGGGCGAGCATAACTCCCGCATATGACGAAACGACCACGACCCTGCCGATAGTTAATATAACTAACGGAGTTGTCGCGGGGATAAAATATTTCAATTTTGACATCGAAAAGGGCGGCAAAAAGTCGCTCGAAGTCGAGCTGAAGCCGCTCGGCATTACCGGGACGGTGGACATTTACTTGCGCCCTGACAGCGCGGTGAATACGCCGGTTGAGCGGGATGAGGACGGGAATATAACCTCCGTCGGCAAGGGCAGCAAAAAGCTCGGGACGATCGAGCTGACCAAAGAAATGCCGCAGGAGCTGACGACTTTCACCCTGCCTGCGGACGAGATAGACAAGCTCGACGGTCAGTGGGGCGTGTTCTTTACGTTTAATGCGAAGAGGTACGGAAATATCTGCGAGCTTTACAGTATGCGGTTTGTGAGCGAGTGAGACGGTACGAAGAATTTGATATTAAAAACCCGCCCTCGGCATGGGATTTTGATGCAGGGGTCGGATTGATTTTTAGATAAACTCAAGGTTTAAAATTGCATTGTATAATATGTTTAGGCCGGACGCGTTTGGACTGAAAAAGGTCAGTAGTGGGGATGGCAAACTTCGACAGGTGAATGGATGATTTTAAAGGGGTATGGCAGGGGGGAGGGAGGGCGCGTTCCCCACACTTAAAGACCCGCAACCCATTCCCACGCTTACCTTACACATAAAACATGACCAATGGCAATTTCATATGCTTTGACTAATTAAAAGAAGTTCCGAATGGAATTCACATTCATTATAATCTCATGCAGTTGCGATAGCGACTGCATTTTCTAAAGTGTCGCTTTAATGTCTAAGCAAATTTCAAAAGCAGTAATGATATTATTCCCCTGTTTGCTATTTTTGCTTTTATTATAAACGATCGAGATGTTCTCTTGCATAAATTTTCTAAAACAGATTGACTTTTTGCTGAAATTTGATATAATATATTCTGAATAATTATAATTTGTCATATGGCAGATTTTGATTATTCGACAAAGGGGGATAAAATGATAATAAGACGAAGTCCGATTTGCAGGATAATATCTCTGATTTTGATTGCGGCTATTATGCTCATGATTGTAGGCTGCTCTGCTGCACCGCCGATTCCCGTTATTTCCGACGCCGATAATCAGACTGTTACAGAGCATATTGAAACCGAGAATATTATAACAGAAGAAGAATTGACGGAATTCATTACTTCGGAGATATATTTGCAGGAAATAGTGCTCGCAGAAAACAAGATTTCAGAACTCCTGCTTGAAGAAGAAACGATCACCGAGGTGCTTTGCTGTAAAACCATATATGTTCCGCAGAGTCATATAGAGGAATTTGCAGAGAACAGCCAGACGGCAGAGCTTTTTGGAGAAGGTCTTGATTTAAAATCAGTGCTCGCTAAAATTGCAGTTGGCACAGGCGTAATTGTTACAGTGGTGGTTTTAAGCAAAGCAGGGCTTCCCCAACCTATTGCAAGCGTGGTTGCTGCTGCCGCAGACAAATCTCTTGAGTTTGCAAAAAACGGTGCGGCTATAGGCTCTTTGTTCGGAGGATTAACCGGGGCGGCAAACGAAATAGACGATGCGGGAATACTGTCAGCAGTTGTCGGCTTTGCTGCAGCAACAGTCGGACTTATAATGACGGCAGTATCATTAGTGTCAGCAATACCGACCGGAGGGGTCACTACCGTTACGGCAGCTGCCGGAGCGAAACTCGTTCTTGCCGGTATTTCACTTCTGGCTGCTGCGTCAGGTACTGTCTATGCGGGATATAATGCGGTAAAAACTTATACAGCAACGGACGTATCCGAAATTGATTGGGATAATGTTGACTGGGCCAAGGTCGGCGTTTCGGCAGCGGAAAAAGCTATAGAAAACGCGTCCGACGGATATATGTGGGGAGCGGTTATCGGCACGGTTTATGGGGGCACAGAGGGATATGAGTATTATCATAAATATAATACTCCATATACCCCCTATAATGACCGATTAAGCCAAACCCCCAGTGAGAGTAAACAGGGCAGTTGGACAGGCAAACGCGGAGAATCAGATTTTGTACTGGACGACCCGATTGAACTTCCCGATGGGACAAAAATAACTAAAGTAACATACAAGAACGGCATACCGGATTTCTCGCAATACATGAAAGCCGAAGTTAAAATACCAAATATGACCAATAGCCGATCAAGTAATTTTAGGCAGGCAGACAAAGTTCTTTCCGAATACTGGACAAAGATAAAGTATGAAGATAAAATTTGGACTGCTCGTGATATAGAAGCATACCGTAAGAGCAATGATTTTGTTTGGCATGAGATGAGCAATATGGAATATATGCAGTTGGTGCCAAGTGAAGTAAACAAAACATTTACACATTTTGGCGGGGTTGCAGAGTATAAAACTATGACAAAGAACGGAGTGGAAACAGACTTTGAGTAAACAAATAGAGTTAGAAATATGGGGAAGAGAGTTCAGTCTGCATGTAGATTATGACTGCTACGAAGGCGAGGAGATAACCGAGGCACAAATCCAGGCTTTAAAGCAATTCAGAACTCATACAGAGCGGATCGAACAGTCAAAAAGCGCAGTAGAGAATTACTGCAAAGAACAAGTCATGAGCGATGATGAAAACAATAAAAAGGACAATATTTTCAGCTATATAAAACCTGAATGCTTATTTGTAAAGCGGGATAAAGAAAATCCGCGAATCGCTCTTATGTGCAAATATCGCTACGACTTGGAGCATGGTTTAGCTGTTGTCTTTTCATCTGACGGAGAGGTGGCAGTCGGCTTGCAGGATATCATCCTTTAAACACCGTTGAATTTAAATAATAAACAAGGAGAGATAAAAAATGAAAAGTGTCAAAACAATTATTGCAATGTTTCTTGCTGTAGTTCTTATATCTGCGGCTATTATAGCGGTATGGTTGATATTTTTCAACGAAACCGTTTATTCGGCCGATGCGGCTTTTTTCTACAGCGCCGACAAGGGGCATAGTTACGGCGACGGCACTAAGGAGTATGCAATCGGCGATACAGTATATATGAAGGTAAAATTCAAGGTGACGTCAAACAAAAAGAAAATATCTCAGGTCAAGGTCGTCCTGACTATCCCGAGCATAGATAATGTTGACGCCAAGTACATGGACGGTCAGATTATCACGCCTAACTTTGACGCGGTTAATAATGTCACTGCATATGAATTCACAGCAAATGCAGCTAAAGAGGCCGCAGAGCAGGAGTGCGTTATTCAGTTTGTCCCGAACGCAACTGGTGAAGTTCCGATGACGCTGGTATTTGACGATAATATCGATCCGTCCTATGATATGCAGAGTACTCTTATATTTGTAGAGAAAACCGAAGATATTGCGGAGGAAGAATAATGACAGGCTATTGGATCAGACACAGAGCCGTTTTATCAATAGTCATGAGCGCTGTTACAGCCTTGATGTCGGGACTTTTATTTGTGTTTCCTTTCGTTTCTCAGACGGCAGAGTATTACAATTCGCAGAGCATATATAAAAATTCGGACATAGATTTTATAGCTCCCGAGCCGTCATTTGAGCAAGTGAGCGAGTTGCCCGGCAGTAACGGCATTGACAAGGTGTTCCCGTATTTTCTGACAAAGACTTCGGTAAACGCCGGCGGGAAATCGCGCACGACTACGGTTCTTCTCAGTGATAATCCCAAAAACACCGATATTACCATGTATAACGAGGGACGCCTTATTAAAAAGTCTGATACCGATTTTGACAATCCCATACTTGCAGACTGGCAGTTTTGCAAGGACACCTCAACGGATATAGGGGATACGGTATCTTTTACTATAGGCGATACTGCTGCCGAGTACAGAATATATGCAATTTACGAAACAAACAGTATTTATGAAAACGGCGCAATATTCGCGCCAATCAGTTCCGAACTCAAAGACGCTATTGCTTTGAAGTCCAATAACAGCGGCTATTCCGGAATGTATATTTCGGCAAGTGATTATAATGCCTGCCTTCTATATCTGACCAAAGATTACAGACCGCTGGGCAGATTGAAGAACCGCAGCCAATTTGACAGCGACGAGCAATATCATATCCATTACAACGCCATTATGGGATCCGGCTATGCAAATGAAATTACGGATTTTCGCATCCGTGAGAACAGCCTTGATAAGAAAGTGAACTCATTGATTATATGGATAGGCGCAGCGCTGTCTTGCGTGTTGATAATCGCTTTTAACGTCATAATGTCAAAGCGCGGCGGAGAAAAGGGATATTTTACAAAGTACTGTATTCCGAAGGGATTGAACGTAAAACCATACTATACAAAATCCTTTATTTGCGAGCTGCTTTGCTTTGGTGTATTTTATACAGCGGCGCTGCTTCTGAAATTTAAATTCTCGGAAATATATATTCCGAAGAGCGCATTCGGGATAGAAATTGCAGTCATTCCGACAGCGGTTATTGCCGCGGAGATTGTATGTCTTTCGATGAATTACGCTCTTATAAAACGCATTATAATCAGCGAAAAGTCAAAAGCAAAGAATAATAACGACAGCACAGGCGAAGTTGGGTGATAATACAATGAAAAATCGCATATCTCTGCATACAGAGCTTAAAAAGACTGCGATTTCATCATTTTTGTCAGCACTTATTTTGCTTGTGCTGATGTTTGTTTTTATTTTATCTGTAAATTATGACGCCGATGAGCTGAATTCTTTACTCCACTCCGATTACAGTTATTCGGCAATTATGCAGAATCCCGTTCATGAAAATGACTATTATCAATTTAATGCAAGCATTGAATTTGCATTGTCGGTTGATGATATGATTGGTCTTAACGCTGATGTTTTAATGCAGCCTCAAGATACGGAATATACGGAAATAGTTTGTTGGAACGCAGACTTGCTTGATAAAAAGGGCATAGCAGTTTCAAAAAATTTAGCTAAGTCGCACGGTCTTGGCATTGGTGATAAACTGTATTCAAAGAATGCTGTCAACGGTGAAATATGCGGATATACCATTGAGCAGATTATTCCCGAAGCATTTAGCGTTGGTTCGGAAAATATTACCGTCCGTAAAGACGGAATGATTATAATGGGTTTTGATGAACAGTATGTCGAGAATATATCCCACAACAGTATTGTTTTTACAGACAAGCCAATCGGCAGTCTGTCTGAAATCGGTATGCCGGAAAATATTATTTACCGTGAAGATAAAATAGCGGCTTCAATGCGTCGGATAGCGCCGTATTTATTTACCGTTGGCGCTGCTTCTGCTTTTTTGATGATCGCTTTAGTTGTTCTGCTGACAAATTATGCCAGGGAAATTTCAAACGCCTGATGATTCTTGGATTTGAAAAAATAGCTCTTAATGCGGCATATTGCAGACTTGTCATCTGCACGGGGCTTGTGACGGCAGCCGGCTCATTTGTATTGTCATGCGCTGCGCTTTTGTTTGTGGGCTTTTCGATGCTGAAGATGTTAATGATGATATTTATGCCCGTTATTGAACTTGTCGCTTTGATTGCAGCTTCATATATATCAAACATACGGCTTTGGAGGAAATAGTTATGGAAAATATCCTTAGTATAAGTAACCTGTCCATACATATAAAGCAGCAAAAGCTAATGGAAAATGTGTCATTTGACATAGACGAGGGAGATGTCATCCTGCTATCCGGGGAAAACGGAATCGGCAAAAGCTCAATACTGAAAAGCATTTTGCGCTTGGAAAGTGAAGGAAAGAAAATCGGCGGCAAAATCATACACCGTTCATTCGGAGATATTTTCTCTTTAAATGACAGCGAATTACAGAAATTCCGTTCCCGCGTAGCTTATGTTCCGCAAAAAGATGAGTACTCAGAAATGGGACGTATTCAGGTCAGAGATGTTATCAGCAACAGCCGAGAATCACATTCGGGCAGGGATATGAGCTATTCCGAAATAAACGACCTTATAGATGAATGGCTCCCGTGGCGTGAGGATAACAGACGTATATTTGACGCCAGATCACAGCCGGGAAAATTCAGCGGCGGCGAGCAGCGGCTTCTTCAGGTGGTCTCGGTTATCGCAACCCGATATGATTCTGATCTGCTGATTATTGATGAGCCTTTAAACAATCTTGATTTTGTAAATGCAAGGCATATCAGCAATATAATCAATAAAGTTATTCGTCAGAATCCTAAAATGGGAGTGCTTATGGTAAGCCACTGCAGAATATTCCCGTTTATCACAAAGGAATTAAAGCTGACCGCAGATGGAATCAGCGAAGTTTCCGAACGCTATGTGTGTCACAGCTGCTTTGGCAGGCCAGATGAAAACGGATTTTATAAATAAGCGTGAGGGCAATAATGAGCGAATACGCGGATATTAAAATCAGAAATTTATCTTTATATAGCTTTAGAAACTATTTGCAAGAGGATACTTTGCAAAGTTTAAAACAAAATTTATTGCTATCTTTGATAATGATGCGGAAGGCTATCAAAGTAAATGCACCTTGGAGAACGAGATAAAAACTTGGCCAGATAATTTTAGATTTTTCCTGTATCCAGAGGACGACCTTTTCAAATCATATCCGACAATATTGCCAAATGAAAGTATTTCAAATGATAATATAAATAAAAAAGCCTGTTCTATCGAATTATACTTGCCTGACATTCTCATACAAGAAAATGATAAATTTATTCCTATTGAATGGGAAACAAGGAAAAACGTAAAGCATGTCGGAAATGAAGAACGTTTATATCAAGGAGTTATCTGCCAAAAAGAAAAAATAAAAGATAAGTATATTTCCATGAAAAATAGAATCGAATCCGGAAAACAGTATTTTATAGAATCCGATTGGTTGAGGATTAAAAAAATCCTCAACACTATTGTATTTGCATTTAAATAATAATACAGCTATATAAGAGCAAGATTCTACCGCGGGACCAAATTTCGCAAGTATGCTCATTTTGCCTTGTACGGAATCTTGTTGGGGAGTAGCCTTCCCCAAGCCCTGCTTTAAATAAAAATGTTACCAACGTGCCAAATTGATACGTTGGTATTTTTATGCTCAAATTCTATCTGCACTGGTTGCTTTTTCTCAAATTCAAGTGTTATAGAGGCGAAAGCGGATACTAAAAGATGCACAACAAAGTTGTCATAAATTCCTTGCAATTTGTGCCAAACGGAGAAATTTTAAGTTTTAGGCAAACTTTTTTAGAAAGTACCCTGATTTTTGCGAAAAAAATGTACGTTGTATCGTGAGAGAGGGGTATATGACACCGTTAATAGAAATTTTACAATCGGGAGGGGTCCATTCGCTGAAAAAAGGATAAGGTACAATATCTTTCGCAAAAAGAAAAAGGACAAAAATATAGACATGTCCCCGCACTTCTGGTAGAATGAAGTAACCGTAACATCATTCGAAAGGAAGTAAGAAACATGTCCAAAAAGATTATAACATTAAACGAAGATGCAGTCAAGACCGAACTGAAAGATTTGGTGCGTAAAAGCGTGGAGGAGACTCTGAACGAGCTTCTCGACAATGAAGCAGAAGAACTGACCGGAGCGAGCAAATATGAGCGCTCGGAATCCCGAAAAGGCTACCGCAGCGGGCATTATACCCGAAATCTCACCACCACGTCTGGTAATGTAAAGCTGTCCGTGCCAAAGCTCAAAGGGGTGCCTTTTGAAACGGCAATCATCGAGCGTTATCGTCGCCGTGAAAGCTCCGTGGAAGAAGCTTTGATTGAGATGTATCTTGCAGGAGTTTCTGTGAGACGGGTTGAGGACATCAGCGAAGCACTGTGGGGCAGTCGAGTTTCAGCTTCTACCATCAGTGACCTGAATCAGAAAGCCTATGTACATATTGAGGAATGGCGGCAAAGACCACTCCATGGCAAGTATCCATACATATACATTGACGGCATATACCTCAAGCGGAATTGGGGCGGCGAGTTTGAGAATGTGAGCATTTTAGTGGCAATAGGAGTTGACGAAGAGGGTTATCGCGAAGTTATAGGTGCTGCCGAAGGTATGAAAGAAGACAAGGAAAGCTGGAGAAGTTTCCTTGTATGGCTGAAAGAAAGGGGTTTGGACGGCGTTAAGCTCGTAGTCGGAGATAAGAACCTCGGAATGTGTGAATCGGTTCACGAGGTCTTTCCGGACGCAAAATACCAACGCTGCACGGTGCATTTCTACCGAAATATTATGTCAAGCGTACCGAGAAACAGGATTCGTGAAGTCACGATGATGTTGAAAGCAATACATGCCCAAGAAAGCAAAGAAGCTGCGAGGAAAAAGGCGAGAGAGGTCGCTGAAAAACTGAGAGAAATGAAACTCAATGCCGCTGCCAAAAAGCTTGAGGACGGGATTGAGGAAACGCTTACCTATATGGATTTCCCGTCGCAGCATTGGCTTAAGATACGCACGAACAACGTAATTGAGCGTTTGAACCGCGAAATTCGGCGCAGAACGAGGGTGGTCGGCGCATTTCCCGACGGGAATTCGGCTTTAATGCTCGTTTGTGCGAGGCTTCGTTATGTTGCCAGCAAGGATTGGGGGTGCAAGAGATATTTGTGCATGAAATATCTTTATGAGACCGCGGAATAATTTCACTGTATCGCTTCAAAGCGTTAAACTGGCCCTCGGCATGCCGAGGGTGATAACCTAAAAATTTTACTTCATTCTATGGGAATTTGCGAAAAATACTTGACATTACCGAAAAAAGTCCGTTTAGTGTGAAAGCAAAAAATTTTTTGATTGGATATCTGCTTGTGGAAGAAAAAATGTACGTTGTAATATGAAGAGGAAAATTTTTTCGGGCGAGGGTTAAAATTTTTCAAAAATTTGTCCGTTGTAAAGTGAAAGGAATCATCAAAACTCTGTTTAGCTTTTCAGAGAGCGAGAAAAATTAACAAAAAGTTTACATTCGCATACCCGGTCATTCGCCAAAATTTTGTCCGTTTATGGTGAGGGGGTAATACAAAACTTGAACACTGTGATTTACCCAACGGCGAGAATTTACAGAAAATTTACATTTGCTACCTCATATTTTTTCAAAAATCTGTCCGTTTAAGGTGGGAGGGAGAAATAATTTTGCAGCATTAGTGGACAAATCTGCACCGAGATGTCCGTTATAAAGTAGAGAGATTTTTTGATGAGATTGCCGAAAACTTGGCAAAAAATAATTTTTCGGTGTGGAAGAGATTGAGGAATTGGCAAAATCAAAAAATTTGCGTTGAAGGTAATGCGGAAGATTGTGTTCATATAAAATTTACATTTAAGGTGTCACCATTCGCGCAAAAAATGTCCGTTGTAAAGTGAAAGGAGGCTTTATATGCCAAAGAAATACAACACACCCAAACGCAGCGTTGTCGTCAAAACTCGGATGAATGATGAAGAATACGCCGACTTCACTGAGCGCGCAAGGTTTTGTGGGATTAGCCAGTCGGAATTTATCCGTCGAGCTATTGATGATGCAGTTATCAAGCCAATCATCACAGTTTCTCCCGTCAATGAAAAGTTGCTTTCAGCTGTCGGTTCGCTGACTGCCCAACTTAGCAAAATCGGCGGGAATCTAAACCAAATCGCACGATTCTTAAATGAGCATGGCACGCCGTACAAATTCGCTATCAAATGATGTCCGAGCCGCCATAGCCGACCTCGCCGATCTAAAATTTGAAATCTTGCAAAAGGTAGGCGATGCGGTTGGCGACGTTCAAACATTTAAGCTATAAAAATGCAGATTACGGTGCCGCTGAGAAATACCTGTTGTTTGAACACGACGAGTTCACTAACAAACCTGTCCTCGACAAGAACGGTAGGCTGATCCCTCGCGAAAACTGCCGCTTTGCGACCTTAAATTGCGGCGATGATGATTTCGCAATCGCCTGTTTGAAGTCGAATCTGCATTACGGCAAAAGTCGCAGTCGGGGCGACGTTAAGTCGCACCATTATATAATCAGTTTTGACCCGCATGACAGCGCTGAGAATGGACTGACGGTTGACCGCGCACAAGCTCTCGGCGAGCAGTTTTGCCGCGAACATTTCGCGGGACATCAAGCCATCGTTTGCACCCACGCCGACGGTCACAATCGCAGCGGGAACATTCATTGTCATATCGTTATCAATTCTCTGCGGATTGAAGATGTTCCGCTCCTGCCGTATATGGATCGTCCTGCGGATACGCGCGCAGGCTGCAAGCACCGCTGTACCGAAGCGGCGATGAACTATTTCCGTGCCGAAGTTATGGAAATGTGCCAACGCGAGGGATTGTATCAAATTGACCTTTTGGGTGAAAGTGGCGAGCGAGTGACTGAGGGCGAATACTGGGCGAAACGTCGCGGACAAAATGAATTGTCTGAAAGTGGCAAACCTACAAAGTTTGAAACAGACAAAGAAAGGCTGCGACAGACGATTAGAAAAGCACTTGAAGCCGCGACCGATTTTGAGGATTTTGCAAAGTTACTTTCCCGCGAGGGCGTGACCGTCAAGCAGAGCCGAGGGCGGCTAAGCTATCGTCAGACCGCACCAAACCTATTACTGCCAGACGGTTAGGCGATGACTTTGACCTTGTCGCAATAAATGCTGTCATAGAGCAGAAATCGCGACAGTTGAAGCGAAACGGAGAGCAAAGCATATCTTCTCGACCGAGTATTCTTGACCGATTACAGACAGCAAAAAATGCGAAAATCGACACTTATCATGACAGTATTTCGCGCATGGTCGATGTAACGCCAGAAAAGGGCGCGGGGTTCGAGCATTGGGCAAAAGTTTTCAACCTTAAGCAGTCGGCAAAGAGCCTTGCCGAGCTTGAAAGGTATGGTTTTAAGTCGCTTGAAGATTTGCAAAATGCTATTGCCATTGCAAAAGCAGATGAGCGTGATTGTAGGGAGGCACTCAAGGCTGTCGAGACTGGGCTTTATGGTAAAAAGGAACTTCAGAAACGCGTGCTTGCTTATGCAAATACAAAGCCGATTCGGGAAGAGTATAAAACTTTGAAGTCCGACCGAGCGAGGGAGGAATTCCGAAAGCAGCATGAAAGCGAATTTATCATTATGGATTCGGCGAAGCGGTACTTTGCCGAACACGGCATAACAAAAATACCAAGCCATAAGACTTTGCAAACCGACATTGAACGGCTGACCTCTCGGCAGAATGAACTGTATGAGAAACTTCGCGAAAAACGTGGTGAGGCCAAACGGCTGCAAACGATTGCAGATAACATCGACAGAACACTGCACGACGAATCAAATAAAGCCAAAGACCAAACACAAGAAATTTAAGGAGGACAACATGAACAATTACGACCCTATTGTAGTCTAACAATCTTTCCCCGTCCCATTTGCAAGGTAGTGGCTAAAGCGGCCACATTTAAATGAAAAGGGAGAAGTAAAAAGCGTTTAGTAACGGCAAGTCAGCATCTAAAAATATTTTTTAATGTGGGCGGTTTGGACACTCCCGGGGGTGGGGGGAGTGTCCGTTCTGACCACATAATATAAAAGTTTAGGATCAAGCCCTTTTCAAAGGGCTTGCAGGGTCAAGGGGCGGAGACCCTTGTCGCAGCCCGCAGGCTGCGAAATTTTCTACACGGAGGCGCTCCGCAAGGGCTGAATTGAAAAAATAGCCCGGCGGGCTATTTTTTCAAGAGGGGACGCCCTGCAAGTGAGGGCGTCCCCTTGTGATACGCAGCTCCAACAGGAGCTGCGAACCTTTAATCATCAAACCATGAATTATTATAATGAGGGCGGTTTGGGCACTCCCCATTTGCAAGGGAGTGGCCGAACCACCCACATTATAAAAATTATTTGCAGGACGACTTGCCGTTACTAAACGCTTTTCGCTTCTCCCTTTTCATTTAAATGTGGCCGCTTTAGCCACTCCACATTTGTCATGCCTCATTGACTTTTTTATCCCGCTGTGTTATAATTACAATAATTATCGCCAAAAATAAGCTCGGAATAATACGGGGAGGGTGCGTACTACGGAAAAATTTCATATCCTGTTTGCGGCTCTCGCCATGATACTGCTTGCGCTGACGCTTTCGTCATGCGGAAAGACCATCGCGGAATTTCCCGATGAAACTGCCTCCGTATCTCTCGAAACGCTTCCGGAGGAGCCTGCCGTACCGACGGTAAACGGCGTGCGCTCGGTGGGAGAGCTTTTCGGCAGCTATCTAACCATGTACACCGGCCATGCCACAGCTTCGCAGCGAGGTCTGCCGCTTCTGAGAGTTTTTACAAGCTATGCCGACGTGGAGAGCTATTACGACTCCACCCAGGCGGACCATATCTACGCCCAGCAGTTCACCACCGACATGGCGTCCTTTGACGACGAATTTTTCAGGACAGGCGACGTCTTAGCGCTTGTGATAGACGAGCCGTCAAGTTATATTAACCACACCGCCGAGCCTATTGAGATTTCCGACAGCGAGGTCAGGTTCCGCATAACCCGCCACCAACCCGAGGCTTCTCCGCTTCTTGACACCGAGTATCATCTTCTGTTCACAGGTCCAAAGGGCTGCTTCGATGGGGTATACGGACTGCCCATAAATATCGAATTCACCGACGTTGTCGACAGCGAAAACAACTCTGCATATGACGCGGACCTGTTCAGGCTCTATTATCCCGAATTCACGTCATTTGTCTACCGTGCGGACGCCCTCACCGATACTCCCGACGTTGTCGTCGACGCGATAGACGGCTACGACGAGCTGGTGTTCTTCTACGACCAGAACAAGGATTTGTACGATTTAGACAGCAATTTCCGCGACAAAATAGGCACTCTTTACAGCTGGGACATCTGCGAAAGATATGTTTTATTGGCGATGATAATTCCATGCAAAGGCGAGGATGAGCCCGAGCTGAGCGAGGTATTTGTAAATAATCTCCAGATCTACGCTTCCGTCTCGGCAGACGAACCCGACGGCCCTGACGATAAGCCCGACTCCTGTTATCTTCTTTTATGCGGCATAGAGCGGCGAGACTTAAGCGGCGTGGATTTAAACGTAGTCTATCTGTCTGTAGAGTAATTTTATATCTCTTTTCTTTGATATTGCATTTTTTATCGATATGTGCTATACTGATAAACGTGCAAATTTTCACCTTAGTTTTAATCGGAGGACATTATGACGCAGGATTTTGTAAGAGAGATTCTTGAAACGCAGGACGTGATATATTTTCCCTACTGCGACTGGCTGTTCCCCAACGGCCTTAAAATCAACAACGTAATATTCACGATACCGTGGTTCGGGGGAAATTCTATAGAGATCTACTGGTACGGTTTTCTGATCGCGCTCGGCATGCTTCTTGCAGTCGTTTACGTCACGGCAAGAAGCCGTTCGTTCGGCCTTGACAACGACAGGGTCATGGACGTGATACTCTGCGGCCTTATCGGCGGAATAATCGGCGCAAGGGCATACTATGTTATTTTCAGTCTGCCGCATTACCTGACGGACGAGGGCGGCCTTGACATTGCTGCGGTTTTGAGGATACGCGACGGCGGTCTTGCCATCTACGGCGGGGTCATAGGCGCGCTTATTTTCGGAGCGATAGTCGCCAAAATGAGAAAGGTAAGGCTTCTTCCGATGCTCGACCTTGCCGGCCTCGGGCTTCTTATAGGCCAGTCGATAGGCAGATGGGGCAACTTCTTCAACCAGGAGGCTTTCGGCAGCGCGACGACCCTCCCTTGGGGAATGACCTCAAATTCGATAATCAACTACCTCTACTTCTTCTACTATCCCGAGAACACGAGCATAATCACCAACCGTGCTACTACGATGGTCGCTCATCCGTGCTTCTTATACGAATCGCTTTGGTGCATAATCGGCTTTATAGCGCTTCACATCTACTCGAAAAAATTCCGTAAATTCGACGGCGAAATGTTCCTCTTATATATAGGATGGTACGGAGCGGGCAGATTCTGGATAGAAGCCTTGAGGACCGACAGCCTCTACATTCCCGGAACGCCCTTTAAGGTATCCCAGCTCGTCGCCGGCACCTGCGTGCTGTTCTCGGTAGTCATGCTGATTATCAATTATATTTCAGTCAAAAAGAACGGCCTCAGGCTGTACTGCAATTCCGACGAATCGATTTCTCTTTTAAAGCTTAAGGATGAAAAAAATAAAAAGGTAGACAAAAACGCCGAGCTTTCGGAGCATATCCTTGCCGAGACCGAGACGAATGAAGAATCCGAAACCGTTCCCGAGGAGGATTCCGCCGAAGAGCCTGCGGCAGAAGACATGACCGAACCCGAAGAAAAGGAGGATACGCCCGATGAAAATAATTGACGGAAAACAAATTGCGGCCGACACCCGCGCCCGCATAAAAGAGGAGACGTCTTTACTCATAGAAAAAACAGGCGTGACTCCCGGTCTTGCGGTGATTTTGGTCGGAGACGACCCGGCCTCGGCAGTGTACGTAAGAAACAAGTCCAAGGACTGCGCAGAGGTCGGTTTTAAGTCTTTTGAGCATATCCTGCCGGCTTCTACGACTCAGGAAGAGCTTGAAGCGCTTGTGAAAAATTTGAACGCCGACAGCAGCGTTCACGGCATTTTGTGCCAGCTTCCTCTGCCGAAGCACCTTGACGAGAGAGCCGTGATAAATCTTATAGACCCGAAAAAGGACGTCGACGCGTTTCACCCCGAGAACGTCGGCAGGATAATGATAGGGGAGTACGATTTTCTTCCCTGCACGCCTGCGGGAGTGATGGAGCTTATACATTCGACGGGTATCTCGGTCGGCGGCAAAAAGTGCGTTGTGGTGGGCCGCTCAAATATTGTCGGCAAGCCTATGGCAATGCTTTTGCTGCATGAAAACGGCACAGTTACAGTCTGCCACTCAAGAACAAAAGATTTAAAAGCCGAGACCTTGCAGGCCGATATTTTGGTCGCAGCAGTCGGAAAAGCGAAGCTTATCGGCGCGGACATGGTCAAGGACGGAGCGGTGGTTATCGACGTCGGAATGAACAGAGACGAAAACGGCAAGCTTTGCGGCGACGTAGATTTTGAAGCAGTCAAGGACAAGGCGAGTTATATCACGCCTGTACCGGGAGGGGTAGGCCCGATGACGAGGGCGATGCTCATGCAGAACACCCTCACGGCGTATAAGCTTGCGATGAATTTGGAATGAGGTCAATTTTCACGCAAGGTTGATGAATAAAAAATCTAAAAAGGTTTCGCCGGCCTTTCCTCAAAAGGCCGCAGGGTCCAAGGGCAGTAGAACAGTTGCGTAAAAACTTGCTGCTCCAAAGCTTCGCTGGAGCTTTGGAGCAGAGTTTTAAGCGCAAGTTCTCCCTGGTCGCAGCCCGCAGGCTGCGAAATCTTAAAACTCCGAAAAGGATGCCGTCAGGCATCGTTTTCGGAGTTCTAAAAAAGCGCAGGAGGGTAGGCAAAATCTGTCCGGTGGACAGTTTTGCCGTAGGGGACCCTCGCCGGGGGTCCCCTATGCGGTGAGCGCGAATGCGCGAGCCGCACCTCGGAAAAGGGCTCGGGGAAAACCCTGCAAGGGTTGTCCCCGAAAGCTATCGGTCAGCACAAGCCCCGAGCGAGCGAACGCGGCAGCGTTTGCGAGCGAGGGCGGGGAGAGGCACTTTAGCGTCGGCAAGCGCCTGCAAGTGATGGGGAGACCCCCGCCCATCCTCCCACGCCTCATTTATGCAAAAATTTTTTCAAAAAAGTCTTTACAAACGCTCGTCTTTGTGGTATAATACGGGGAGCTGAGCGTTCAGCTTAAAACCTCATACTTGGACTGCGGGAAAAGCTTTTTAAGAGAATTTTACCTGCCGCAGCCTATGTTTGTGGAAAAAATTAAAAAGAAAGGGGTAAAAAAGATGCTTTTAAAGGAAGAAAAGACCGCTATCATCGAGGCTAACAGAATGTCCGCCAACGATACCGGCTCTCCCGAGGTCCAGATCGCCATTCTCTCCAAGAGGATCAACGATCTCACCGAACACCTCAAGGTCCACAAGAACGACCACCATTCCAGAAGAGGTCTTCTTAAGATGGTCGGCCGCCGCCGCAATCTTCTCAACTACCTTATGCGCACCGATATCGAGCGCTACAGAGCGATAGTTGAAAAGCTCGGCTTAAGAAAGTAATGCGCTAACTCTTGACATAGGCATGGGGCTTCCTGTGCCTATGTCAAAACGGTATTTTCGGGACGTTTTTTAGTAATAAGTTGAGGTCCTCGTTTTCGGGGGATTTGAATTTATTGCTAAAGCGCGCCGAAAATACTCCCCAAAAATTTTTAGGAGGAATTTTTAAAATGGCAATGTCCGAAATCAAACAGTTCGACCGCTACAGAAAGTTTGAAACGACCTTTGCAGGCCGTCCGCTTATCGTTGAGACAGGCAAGACCTGCGAGCTTGCAAACGGTTCCTGCTGGGTTCGTTACGGCGAGACCACCGTCATGGTAAACGTAACCGCTTCCGTAAAACCCCGCGAGGGCGTAGACTTCTTCCCTCTTTCCGTTGATTTTGAGGAGAAGCTGTACTCCGTGGGCAAGATCCCCGGAAGCTTCACTAAGCGCGAGGGCAAGCCCTCCGACAAGGCGATTCTGACATCCCGCATGGTCGACCGTCCTATTCGTCCGCTGTTCCCCAAGGACATGAGAAACGATGTTTCGGTCGTTATGACAGTCCTCTCGGTCGACCCCGAGTGCAGCCCCGAAATTGCCGGCATGCTCGGTACTTCGGTCGCGATCTCCATTTCTGATATTCCCTGGGCAGGCCCCATCGCAGGCGTAAACGTCGGCCTTGTCGACGGCGAGCTTATCCTCAACCCCACCCAGGCACAGAAGAACGTAAGCCATCTTAATCTTACCGTCGCAGGCACCATGGAAAAAATTGTCATGATCGAAGCCGGCGCCGACGAGGTCCCCGACGATCAGATGCTCGAGGCCATCAAGCTCGGTCATGCCGAGATAAAGAAGATGGTAGAGTTCATCAACGGCATCAGGGCCGAGGTCGGCAAGCCGAAGTTTGAATTCGAGTCGATGGAGGTCGACCACGATCTCTTTGACGCCATCGAGGAGATGGCCGCCGAGGACGTCAAGAAAGCCCTCGACACCGATGATAAGAACGTCCGCGAGGCGATGTTACAGCCCATCAAGGACGCCATCCACGAGAAATTTGACGAGCAGTATCCCGAGCAACTTGCCATGATAGACGAGTGCATCTACAAACTCCAGAAGAAGATAGTCAGAAACTGGCTCTACGAGGGCAAGCGCGTCGACGGCAGAGCCCTCGACCAGATCCGTCCTCTTGCAGCCGAAGTCGGAGTTGTCCCGCGCGTCCACGGCTCGGGCATGTTCACAAGAGGCCAGACCCAGGTTCTCTCCATCGTTACTTTAGGCCCTGTCAGCGACTCCCAGAAGCTCGACGGCATCGACGACGAGGAAGAGAAGCGCTACATGCACCACTACAACTTCCCGAGCTACTCTGTCGGCGAGACCAAGCCCTCACGCGGTCCCGGAAGACGTGAAATAGGCCACGGAGCTCTTGCCGAAAAGGCTTTGGTTCCTGTTCTTCCCTCTACCGACGACTTCCCGTATGCAATAAGAGTCGTGTCCGAGGTCCTGTCCTCCAACGGTTCTACTTCTCAGGGCTCCATCTGCGGCTCCACTCTCGCCCTTATGGACGCCGGCGTTCCGATAAAGGCCCCCGTTGCAGGCATCTCCTGCGGCCTTATAACCCGCGACGACGGCAGTTTCCAGACGATGGTCGACATCCAGGGTCTTGAAGACTTCTTCGGCGACATGGACTTCAAGGTCGGCGGCACCCACAAGGGCATCACCGCCATCCAGGTCGATATCAAGGTCGACGGCCTGACCTATGAAATAATCGAGGAGGCGTTCGCCAAGACCCACAAGGCCCGCGACTATATTCTTGACGAAATAATGGCCAAGGCTATCGCAGAGCCGAGGCCGGAGGTCTCCAAGTGGGCTCCCAAGATGTTCAATACAAGAGTTCCCGTCGATAAGATCGGCGACGTCATCGGCAAGTCCGGCAAGGTCATCCAGAAGCTCCAGGCCGACTTCGACGTCAAGATCGATGTTGAGGACGACGGCGCGGTTTATGTCAGCGGTCTTAACGCCGACAATGCAAGAGCGGTTATAGACATTGTCAACACTATCGCGAACGGCCCCGAGATCGGCTCCATCTATCGCGGCAAGGTCGTAAGGCTTATGAACTTCGGCGCATTTGTCGAGATAGTCCCGGGCATGGACGGCATGGTCCATATCTCGAAGCTCGACATGCACCGCGTTGAAAAGGTCGAGGACGTTGTTTCCATCGGCGACGAGATAATCGTCAAGGTCGTTGAGATCGACGACCAGGGCAGAATAAACCTCAGCCGCAAGGACGCCCTTATCGACATGGCCGCCAAAAAGAACAAGCAGTAATTTAAAAAATCGTCACCCGTCCGAGCACGTCCCGGGCGGGCGATTTTTTAGTACGGAATTTTTTATATTGCCGCCGCAGGCGACACTATGAAATTCTGTCATCTGATTTCTGATCTCTGTTTTCTTTACGCCCTTGCATTTTTCAAAGAAATGTGGTACAATTTTCGGGTAGACTCACAGACCGCTTCGATAGGTGCCAAAAATGGAAAAAATATCTAAATACATTCTCCCATACGCTCCATACATCGCCCTGACCGTCTTTATTAAGCTCGCAGGCGCGGTGTTGGAGTTATTTATTCCCTATTTTATGGAAACTATCCTCGACGACGTCGTGCCGTCGGGGGTCTCGCGGATGATCTTTCTCTACGGCGGTCTCATGCTGTTTTGCGCAGTCGGAGCGCTTTTGTGCAACATTATCGCCAACCGAATGTCCGCGATAAGCTCGGGAAAAATCACCCGCAAGCTTCGTTACGACCTTTTTGACAGGCTCGAGAGACTTTCATCGGGACAGCTCGACCGTCTCACCGTTCCGTCAGCTGAGAGCCGGCTGACAAGCGATACATATAACGTAAATCAGCTTCTTGCCCGCGTTCAGCGCCTCGGCATCCGTGCGCCTATCCTGCTTTTGGGCGGAGTTGTCATGACCCTCACGATGGACCCGGCCCTTGCGCTTATTCTTGTCATGCTTCTGCCGCTTATCGGTATAATCGTTTACGTCGTGACAAAGCGCTCGGTGCCTCTATATAAAGAGGAGCAGAATATCCTCGATAGGGTCGTCAGAATTTTACAGGAAAACATCACCGGCGTAAGGGTCATAAAAGCGCTGTCCAAAACCGAGTATGAAAAAGAGCTCTTCGGCGGAGTAAACGACGAACTGACCGCTATAGACCAAAAGGCCGGGCTTATAACCGCCGCCACAAACCCATCGACGTCCTTGGTTTTAAACCTCGGGCTTACTCTTGTTGTTCTTGTGGGAGCATGGAGAGTTGCCGACGGAAATACCCAATCCGGGGTTATAATCGCGTTTTTGCAGTATTTTGTCATGATTTTAAACGCCATGCTCGGCATTACAAGAATTTTCGTCATGTGGTCAAAGGGCGAAGCGAGCGCCCACAGAGTCGCCGAAGTCCTCGCCATGCCCGAAGATCTGCTTGTGGAAGAAAATAAAAAAGAAATCCATGCCGAAAACCTGCCTCACATTGAATTCAAAAACGTCAGCTTCTCCTATACCGGCGCCGGAAACGCCCTTGAGAACATCAGCTTCAGCCTCGGCAGGGGAGAGAGCCTCGGAATTTTGGGCGAGACAGGCTCGGGCAAAACTACAGTAATTTCTCTTTTGATGAGATTTTACGATGTGAGCGATGGAGAGATTCTCATAAACGGCCGAAACGTCAAGACCATTCCGAGGGATGAGCTTACCTCGATGTTCGGGGCTGCGTTCCAAAACGACTTTATAATGGAGGGCACCGTCGGCGACAACATACGCTTCTTCCGGGACATATCTCCCGAATCCGTAGATAACGCCGCCAGGACGTCCCAGGCCGAGGACTTCATCCGAGACCGCGGAGGCATGGATTCCGGCGTTGCCGTCAGGGGCAACAACCTCTCCGGAGGTCAGAAGCAGCGCCTGCTTATAGCAAGAGCGCTTGCCGGAAATCCCGAAATATTGATCCTTGACGACTCCTCGTCTGCTCTCGACTACAGGACCGACGCCGAGCTGAGAAAGGCTCTGCACCGAAGCTTTAAGGACGTGACCTCTGTCACCATTGCCCAAAGGGTCAGCTCCATTCGTGGCTGCACGAAAATTCTCGTTTTATCGGACGGCAAGGCCATCGGCCTCGGCACGCACGACGAGCTGATGAAAAGCTGCGACGAGTACAGAATTATCGCCGAACAGCAGATGGGCTTAGCCGAATAAATCTCTTTCAAACTTCTTATTTATATCCGTTTTTTCTGATTGCGGGGGATGACTTATGAACCGAAAATCACTTCTTCTGAGGCTATGGCACTACCTCGGCCGAAACAGACTTTTGCTTGTCTTAGCGCTTATTCTTTCGCTGTCAAGCTCGCTTTTTGCGCTTTACGGTCCTAAGCTTTCGGGGCAGGCCATCAACGCTATAAAGCTCGGCGAGGACACCTCGGAAATGGACTTTGCGACGATTTACCGCTGCGTCATCTTAATGTGCATTTTCTACATCCTCTCGGCTCTGCTCACCTATCTTCTCAACGCTGTGATGATAAGGATGTCGAAAAAAATAGCCCGCCAGATGAGGCATGACATCTTCGAGAGCCTGTCACGGCTTCCCGTTTCGTTTTTCGACCGCTTCCAGACGGGCAATATAATTTCCGTCGTCACCTACGACGTCGACACCGTGAATCAGTCCCTTTCAAACGATCTTTTGCAGATCTTGCAGTCGGTTGTAACGGTCTCGGTCTCTTTCGGCATGATGATTTCAATTGCCCCTAAGCTTGTTTTGATTTTTATTTTCACAGTGCCCGCCACGGCTGTTTTTACGAGATGGCTTGCAAACCGCGTGAGGCCAATGTTCAGAAACCGAAGCAAGAAATTGGGTGAGCTGAACGGCTACGTCGAGGAGATGATATCCGGACAAAAGACCGTTAAGGCCTACGGACGTGAGGCGGCGGTGCTCGAAAGATTCGACGAGAAAAATAAAATCGCCGTCGACGCATACACCGAGGCCGAGGCCAACGGCACGGTCACCGGCCCCTGCGTAATGTTTATAAATAACATCTCCCTGACCCTTGTCTGCGTTTTCGGCGCGCTTTTGTTCATGAAAGGCGCAAACGCTCCTGCGGCTGCGGCAGCCGTCGGAGGCTTTGCAGGATGGTGGCAGAGCTTCTGGGGCAAGAGACTACTCCTTGGAGACCTCTCAAGCTTTGTTCAGTATTCCCGAAAATTCTCCGGCCCGATAAACGAGGTGGCAAACATAATCGCCGAGCTCCAGTCAGCCTTTGCGGCCGCCGAGAGGGTATTCGGCCTTATAGACGCAGAGCCCGAGCCTGCGGATTCTTATGAAGCTACTGTTTTATCCGATGTCAAGGGTCAGGTGGAGCTTAAGCACGTCGGCTTCTCGTATGAGCCTGATAAGCCCATAATAAAGGACTTTTCGATGCTTGCAAAGCCCGGCTCGCTCACGGCTATCGTTGGCCCGACCGGCGCCGGCAAAACCACTATCATAAATCTTCTCATGCGCTTTTACGATGTAAATTCGGGGGCCGTTCTTGTTGACGGCAAGGACGTGAGGACCCTCACCCGCGACTCTTTAAGAAGAGCATACACTATGGTCTTGCAGGACACATGGCTTTTCCACGGCACTGTCTATGATAATATCGCCTACGGAAAGCCTGACGCCAAGCTTGAGGACGTTGTAAAGGCCGCTAAGGCGGCAAAAATCCACTCCTACATATCCAAGCTCCCCGAGGGCTACGACACCGTTTTATCCGACAACGGCACATCCATATCCAAAGGTCAGAAGCAGCTCATGACGATAGCCCGTGCGATGCTTCTTGACGCGCATATGCTGATACTTGACGAGGCGACCTCAAACGTCGACACCCGAACCGAGCAGCAAATCCAGGCGGCGATGAGAGAGCTTATGAAAGGAAAGACTTGTTTCGTCATTGCTCACCGTCTTTCAACGATACAGTCCGCCGACAACATTCTTGTGATGAGAGGCGGCGAGGTGGTGGAGCAGGGGACTCACGAAACGCTTATGTCCGAAAAAGGCTTTTATTATCAGCTCTATCGCGCACAGTTCGAGGGCGCAGAGGCCTGAACCAAAAAATACCCCTTGCCGAAAACCGGTAAGGGGATTTTTAATGCATGTTTTATTCGGTCCTCAGAGCTTCGACCGGGTCTTTCTTGGCGGCTATTCCCGAGGGGATAAGTCCCGCTATGAGCGTAAGCGCCATGCTTATGACCACAAGTATCACGGCTCCCGCTACGGGAAGCGTTGCCGAAAGATTGTCTATGCCGGTGAGATGATGAAGTATCATGTTTATCGGCAGGAGGAACAGAAGCGTTATGCCGATACCGAGCGCGCCAGCCACAAATCCCACGATAAGGGTCTCGGCGTTGAACACCCTCGAAACGTCCTTTTTGGAGGCTCCGACAGAACGAAGTATGCCGATCTCCTTTGTTCTTTCGAGCACAGAGATATAGGTGATAATGCCTATCATGATGGAACTGACGACGAGCGATATGGCGACGAACGCTATCAAAACATAGCTTATCGCCGAAATTATCGTCGTTACCGAGCTCATCAGAAGCTTCACATAGTCGGTGTAGACTATCTGGTCGGCCTCGTCGACCGCGTCATTGTATGCGGTGATGGCGTCTGAGATGAAGTCCTTGTTTTCAAACGTTGAAGCGTAGATGTAGATGGACGACGGCGAATCGAGGTCCACTTGTCCGAGCTTATCCATGTTTTCCTCATAAGTAGAATCAGAGCGCGTAGACGGCAGATGATTCTCAAAAATATACTGATACTGTTCTGGAGTTATCTCGGCAGAATCAAGAAGCGCTGCGGTCTGTTCCTGAGTCATGGCGCCCATCTGAGCCTGTATTCCCTCGGCATACTGCTGAGTAACAGTCGCTGCCAGTACCTGCTGAACATAGCCCTCTTTGGTTTCGGCGTCCATGTTTTTGATGTAGTCAAGCACCGTCTGTTCGTCCATCTGAGTCTGCGAGACGAACGCCTGCATGAGCATATTGTCTATAGAAGCGTCGTCAAGGGTCTGGCGGTACTGTGCCACTGTCGCCGCAATATATTCCTCGGTGGGTATAGAAGCGAGCTCGGTATAAAGCGCAGATTTTTCCGCAACGCCCTGAGCGCTTATCCATTCGTCGACGGAAGCCTTGATTTCGGCTTCATCCGGCTCTTCGCCCTCGACTTTGAATTTAAGTCCCGAGATAACGTCTATATCGGGGTTCTCCTCCTGGGCCTTGATTATTTCGCTCTCGTTTGTGCGCCTGATTATCTCCCTTGTCAGGGAAGCCGGGTAGGCGATAGCGCCGTTTAAGAAGTTGGCGACGGCGTTTTCACTCGGCTTGATGATGCCGACGACTTTCAATTTTATCGCCTTATCAGAATCAAACAGGTATTCAAGACCCGTGTCGGTCTCGGACACGTCGGTGTATGCGTCCCCGGATTTCTGGAAGCGGTCGCAGTCGAGAATGACCCTGAAATCAAGGTTCATTATATCATCGTAGCTCCAGCTGCCGAACTCGGAGGTGTCTATTTTCTCCTGGTTTGCGGCGGCTTTCATGGCGTCTTGTATCTCGTCCATCGTCTTAAGACCCAAAGCATAGAGCATCATATCCGAAAGCTCGTTGCGCTCGCTGATGACGACTACTACCTCGTCGTAATTTTCCGGCCAGCGCCCTGCTACGAGTTCGTTCTGCTCTTTGAGGACCTCGTTTACAGGCTCTCCGTCGATGCCCTCGAGCATCTCCTGCCAGGCGTTTATCTGCATAAAATTGGAAAGAACGGAGCTTGATGTTTCAAATCCCATCATCGAATATATCCCGCTCATAAGCTCTAAAATATCCGACTTTACGATATCGCCGTCCTTGTTTTTTGTGTATACCGACATGGGATTGCTGTAGACATAGCTTATCGCCGAGGAATACTGTTTAATATCGTCGCCGCTTTCAAGGTATTCCTTGAATTTGACGAGGTTGTTTTCCTGGGCGTCCATCGAGTTTATAGAGTTCATCATATCGTACATGATCTTCGACTCATAAACCGCGTCGAGCTCATGCCCGCTTTCGAAGCTGCCGTTTGCGGTGTCTCGAAGCGAGGTCATAAGTTCCGTCATATCGACCTCCTGGGCGTTTATCGTTATCGGGTAGCTCGAAAGGGTGTCCTCCTGAACGCGGTCGATGTAATTCTGAACGCCTGTCGACACCGAGAGGATAAGCGCAATGCCGATAATACCGATCGAGCCCGCAAACGCCGTGAGTATCGTCCTTGTCTTTTTGGTCATAAGATTGTTCAGCGACAGCGATAGCGCCGTAAAGAACGACATCGAGGTCTTTCTTGACTTTTCGGGTCTTTGTATCTCATCGGTCCGATTAAGCGCTTCGGACGAACTGTCGTAGGGGTCGGAGTCGTTTTGAATCTCGCCGTCAAGTAATCTTACCGTTCTTGAAGCATATTTTTCGGCAAGCTCGGGGTTATGAGTCACCATTATAATAAGCTTATCCTTGGAGATCTCCTTGAGGATATCCATTATCTGGACCGAGGTCTGGGAGTCGAGGGCTCCGGTCGGCTCATCCGCCAAAAGAATCTCGGGGTCGTTTACCAAGGCCCTTGCTATGGCGACTCTCTGCATCTGCCCGCCGGACATCTGATTAGGCTTTTTTCTGAGCTGGTCTCCAAGCCCCACGCGCTCCAAGGCTTCCTTAGCGCGTTTGCGGCGTTCGGACTTTCCGACTCCCGAGAGGGTCAGCGCGAGCTCGACATTTTGCAGGACTGTCTGGTGGGGGATGAGGTTATAGCTCTGGAATACGAAACCTACAGAGTGGTTGCGGTAGGAGTCCCAATCCGAGTCCTTGAATTTTTTGGTGCTCTTTCGGTTGACGGACAGGTCTCCCGAGGTGTACTGGTCGAGGCCGCCTATGATGTTCAAAAGCGTGGTTTTTCCGCAGCCCGATTGTCCCAAAATCGCGACGAACTCCGACTGCCTGAATTCTATTGAAATGCCGTTAAGGGCTCTGACCTTATCACCGCCTGCGTCATAGTCCTTGACAATATTTTCAAGCTTTAGCATTTTCGCTCCCCCTTGGTATTTTGTATAAATTTATGAAAGAAATCTTGTGTATTATAACATATCATAAAGAGAATTTCAAGATTTTAGTGTGATAGAAGAGTGAAAATTTTATGGGACATGAAATCGGCGGCAAATTCCTTCAAAGAGTCGCTTGACACGTCCTGTTTAAAGAGGTATAATTTAGCCGTAACATCGCGAAATAATTTTAAGGAGAATGAATTATGGCTAAAAATCTTGAAAATCTAAGTGAGCGCGACCTGCTCATCGAAATTGCAAAGGGACAGCGCAAGGAGGCAAAATCCGGCAGGATATCCGCCACCGCCATGGTATGCCTCGTGATAGCGTTTATCATAGCGCTTTCCGTCTTTGTACCGCTTGCCGCAAACACCCTTGAAAAGGTCAACACTACCCTCACCGAGGCCGAAAACGTCGCAGTTTCCGCACAGAAATCCTTGGAGGAGATAGACGAAATGGTCTCAAACTTCAACGGAGTCATCGTCGACAACACCGACTCGGTAAACAGCGCCCTCAGCAAGGTAAATGAGATCGACATCAAGAGTCTGAATAAATCCATCGAAGAGCTTGCCTCCATCCTCGACCCGCTCGCAAGACTTTTCGGCCATAAATCTTGATTTTATGCATGAAAAATCCCCGGTTCAATCCGGGGATATATTATTTTACACTGTAAAATTCCGGAGTGTATGAGCAATCTGCCGAGTCGGCGTCCTGTGTAAAACCGTCGAAGCCGTATTTTTCGGCAGCGCTCACAACGCTGTTATATTCAAACGTCGAGACTTTTCGGCTCAGAGCCTTAAATTCAAACGCTTTATAAACGGGGGCGTACTGCCTCATTATGCTCACAAGGATCTCGTCCTTTGAGAAATTCCCGCCGAGGGCGTCCATCACGGCTATCGAATCTGCCCTCGACCCGGGCAGGACAAGATGCCGAACTATAACGCCACTTTTTATCATTCCTTTGCTGTCAAAGACAGGTTTTCCGACCTGGTCGGCCATCTCTCTGACAGCCTTTATCGCATTCTCAAAATAGTCCGAAGCGCCCGAGTATTTTAAGGACAGCTCCCCGGAAAAGTATTTTAAATCCGGCAGATAAACGTCGATATACCCCTTTAGCGCACGGACCGTTTCAACGCGCTCGTATCCGCCGGAGTTCATGACTATAGGTATTCCGAGCCTGTGCTTTACCCTGTCGAGGACGTTTATAACGGACGGCAGAAACGGGGTGGGGGAGACAAGATTTATATTCTCTGCGCCCATATCCCGAAGCCTTAAAAACTCGTCGGCAAGCTCGTTTTCGGTCACATAGTAGCCTTTTCCGCACTGCGATATTTCATAATTTTGGCAGAATACGCATTTTAACGTGCATCCCGAAAAGAACACTGCGCCCGAGCCGTTTTTTCCCGAGATAGGCGGCTCCTCCCACATATGAAGCCCGACCCTCGCTATTTTTATTTTATCGCTCTGGCCGCAGAAGCCGACGCTTTTCGTGCGGTCTGCTCGGCATTTTCTCGGACAGAGGCTGCAATTCAGATAGTCCTGCATATGCATACATACGGATAGCAGCCGATTTTTTCGCCGGCGTTTTTTGCCGCAGCTTCATCATCAAAAACACCGTAAACCGTGCTCCCGCTCCCACTCATCAAAGCCGCCTCGGCGCCGAGCCCGAGCAATTTTTTCTTGATATCTATGAGCCAATCGCCCTTGACGACCTGTTCAAAGTCGTTTGAGAGGAATTTATACGGGTCCTCCCGGGATTTAAGCGCTTCTAAGAATTTTTCGGTCCCTCTTTGGGATTTTATAGCCATTCTGTCAAAGTCTGAATAAGCCTCAGCCGTCGATACCCCCGCGTCGGGTTTGACTAAAACTATGTATTTTTTCGGCAGCCCCTCAAGCGTCTCGATCTTCTCGCCTATCCCTTGGCAGAGCGCCGTCCCGCCAATTATGCCAAAAGGAACGTCAGCGCCGACCTGCCCGGCTATCATTAACATCTCGTGAACAGATAACACTCCGCCGTACATAACGTTTAAAGCTTTTATTGTCGCGGCAGCGTCCGCCGACCCTCCCCCGAGACCTGCCTCGGATGGGATTTTTTTGTCGATATGGATTTTTACTCCGCCACGAATTTTCGTATACTCAAAAAACTTTTCGGCGGCTTTATAACAGGTGTTTTTCGGGCCTGTCGGGATATTTTTTCCGGAGCAGCTTATTATTATTTTATTTGCCGGCTCGATATCAAGTTCATCAAAAAGAGAGATCGACTGCATAACGGTTTTCAGTTCATGATAGCCGTCGGGGCGTTTTGACAGGATATCAAGAGTCAGGTTTATCTTGGCATAAGTTTTGAAGATCATTTTTTCAGTTCCTCTAAAAATTCCGCTATCTTTTCAATGGCGATCTCAAGATGCCGTCTTGAATATGCGTATGAAATACGCAGGTATCCCTCACCGCACTCTCCGAAAGCGTTTCCGGGGACTACGGCGACCCTCTTTGAATACAAAAGCTTCTCGCAGAATTCGTCGCTTGTAAGTCCGGTGGGCTTTATCGACGGGAAGACATAGAACGCTCCCTGGGGCATGAAGCAGGGGAGTCCGAGCTTATTGAAAGCGTCGACGAGGTATCTTCTTCTCATATCGTACTCGTCCCGCATGTTCTCGACATCTTCGGAGCAGCTTCTCAGAGCTTCTATGGCAGCGTACTGCGAGACCGTAGGCGAGGACATAATGCCGAACTGGTGGATTTTAAGAGCCTGTTTAAGTATCTCCCTCGGCCCGCACATATACCCGAGCCGCCATCCGGTCATAGCAAACGCCTTGGAAAAGCCGTTGACATATATGCATCTCTCGGCCATACCCGGAAGAGATATTATAGAGGTATGGACATGGTCGTAGGTGAGCTCAGCGTATATCTCGTCCGTCAGCACCATGACGTCGGTGCCCTTTAAGACCTCGGCTATCGGCTCGAGGTTCTCTTTGGTCATGACTGCGCCGGTGGGATTATTCGGGTACGGCAGGATAAGAAGCTTGGTCTTAGGGGTTATTTTTTCTTTCAGAGCCTCGGCCTTAAGCTTAAAGCTGTCCTCAACACGGGTCTCGATTATAACGGGAACGCCGCCGGTAAGCTCGACTATAGGTTTATAGCAGACAAAGCTCGGCTCGATGATAATTACCTCGTCGCCGGGCTCGACTATCGAGCGCACCGTGAGGTCTATCGCTTCAGAGCCTCCGACCGTGACGATAATCTCGGCCGCAGGGTCGTATGTCACGCCGGTTTTTTCGGCAGTGTAGCGTGAGATCTCCTCGCGAAGTTTGATAAGTCCGGCGTTCGCGGTGTAGACGGTCTTGCCGCGCTCAAGGGTCTTTATAGCCTCGCGCCTGACTACCCAGGGTGTCCTGAAGTCAGGCTCGCCGACTCCGAGCGACACGACGTTATCCATGCTCGCCGCGATGTCAAAATATTTTCTTATGCCGGACGGCTTGAGCGCTTCGGCCTTTTTGCTGATGATCTTAGAATAATCCATTATTGCAGAACCCTTTCGTCGGCTTCCTCGTCGATGAGCATGATGCCGCTCTCCTTATATTTTTGCAGGAAGAAGTGCGTAGTGGTGGAGACCACGCCGTCGATTGTGGCGAGTCTCTGTGCGACATAGTCGGAGACCTCTTTTAAGCTGTGGCAGCGCAGCATGACGGAAAGGTCGTATCCTCCAGAAACGAGATAGACGCTTTCGACCTCGCTGTACTGGGCGATTTCCCTCGCGATTTCGTCGTAGCCGACCTGAGCCTTCGGCGTGACCTTGAGCTCGATGATTGCTCTAACATAGTCCTTTGAGACGAAGTCCTCGTCAAAAACAGTGCTGTATCCCTTGATGATACCCTTGTCCTCAAGGCTTTTTATGCGGTTACGGATATCCTCCTCGGTGGTATTGAGCATTACGGCGAGTTCGCTGTCGGAGATTCTCGCGTTGGTTCTTAACAGCTTTATCAGCTTGTCCATTTTCAAGGCTCCTTTTACGGTGAATTTTCTATTTAGTATAGCACCAAACTCCGCTAAAGTCAACAGATGAAGCGTTGAAATTCTGCCGACAATCGCCCGCGCCCTCCCTCCTGCCTGCGTGCGGAGCCCCGGGTCTCCCGCTTACGCGGGAGACCCACGAGCCGCCATTCGGCGGCTCGGGCCGGCCTTTGGCCGGCCGGGGCTCCGCATAGCCGCAGGAGTGATGGCTCCCCCACAGCATATGCCGCCGTCTCCCATGCACTTTGCACAATATCTTGCGCGAAATTGTGTCAAAAATATATTAACTTTTTTCCAAAAAGCCCTTGACAAAAAAGCAGAATGGGCTTATAATGTCAAAGATTTAAAAAATCATATCTTAAAGAAAGGAGCACACAAAATGAAGATCCGCGAATACGGTTTGAAACCCAAAAATTTCATACGAATGTGTCTAAGCTCTGAATTCTGGCTTCTTTCCTACGAAAATGCAAAGGTCCGTCCATGATTAGCAGCTCGACGAGGTGCTTTCATGGACGTTTTTATTTTGGCAGGCAATTTTTTCCGGCAGCGTGCTCGGTACCTGTGCCCCGAGACGCTTTGCCATATGCCGCCAAAACGAGATTTTACGAGGTGATAATTAAACCGGCACATCTTCTGACACTGAAACTAATCCGAAAGGAGATGCTTGAATGAAATATTTTGACGCGCTTCCCGGCGTAGTATCTGAACGCCTGGCCGAGCGCGGAGTCGACGTAGAAAGCCTTTTATACTGCGTTAAGGCAGACCTTGACGGCGAGGGCCGATACTACGACGTATACTGTGTGATAAACACCGAGACCCTTTACATAATCTCGGGCTACGAGGAATACGTCGAGACCAAGAAAAAAGGCTTTTCCATTCCCGAGATACTTAAATATAATGTTGAGGATTTCTCGGAATACAAGATCAGCGATATCAAAACTGCGTATGTTGACCGCAACCAGAATACCGCAAGGCTCGTTCTCGGCATGCTCAACGAGGGAGAGGTCGAGGTCTTCCCCGACCCCGACAAGATACCGAAGAACACGCCTAAGAGCTATCCTCCGCCGAGGGTATCCATCCCTCCGATGGAGGGCGGCCTCTATGCGCATGCAAATCACGGAGGCGGAGACTTCAATCCTTCTCCCTCGCCCGACGGGATATACCATGTTCCCGGTCACGGCGGACACTTCCACGGCGGTTTCGGTTCAAGCTATGACAAGAACCGCCCCAATATCGTCGTCGCAAGACTTTCTTTAGGCTATGCCGACAAGTTTGAGAAATTCTGCGAGAGACTCAATAATATCCACCGCGGAATCGAAAACGACGACAGCTTGCTTGACGCGGTCGAGCTGAACTGCCCAATCTGCCACCAGCCCTACCCCGACCCCAACCGCTCGGTCTGCCCGAGGTGTATCGACAAGCGCTCGATTTTTGACAGGCTCGTCGGAATGTTCAAGGACTTCAAGGTCGAGATCGGACTCATATTCCTGACGATTTTCCTCTCGAACCTGTTTGCGGTCATTTCGCCGTGGTTCGGCACAAAAATGCTCTACGACGACGTCATCGCCGAGGGAGGAAAGTATTACGGCCAGGTGCTTTTGGTCATATTCCTGATGGTCATTGTAAACCTATTGAGCCGTCTTGCGGGAGTCGTCTCCGGCGTCATCACGGCCAAGGTCGTCCCGATGGTCACTCACCGCCTCCGCACCAAAATCTACTCGACGATGTCGAACCTCTCTTTGGCATTCTTCACCTCAAAGCAGACCGGTTCGTTGATGTCAAGAGTAGACCGCGACAGCCAGAACGTCTACAACTTCTTCGTTGACATCGTTCCATACGGCGTTGCGAATATAATCAAGCTCGTCGGCGTTGCAGCAATAATGTTCCACCTCAGCCCGATGATCTCCATCGCCATTATTATCGTCATCGCTTTCATCCTCTGGATGGATAACTACCTCTACAAGTCCCAGAGGAAGCTCTACAGAAAGCTCGACGTGGCAATGAGAAGCTTAAACTCGGTCCTTTCCGACGTTATGAACGGCCAAAGAGTCGTCAAGTCGTTTGCCAAGGAGGACAAGGAGCGCAACCGCTACAAGAAGAAAAACCAGACTGCCTACGAGGTCAACACAAGGATAAACAATAAGATAACATCCACCCAACCCGTCATGTGGAGCGCCTACAGGGTCATTTCCACCGGCCTCTTCTGCTTCGGATGCTTCCTTGTAATAAAGGGAAAATTCCAGTACGGCACGATAATGACCCTCTTAGGGTATACCGACATGATTTACGAACCGATGGACTTCTTCATGTGGATAGGCGACCGCTGGGCAAGGTGCATAGACGCCGCTTCGAGAATGTTCGAGATATTGGACGCGAAGCCTACCGTCGCCGAGCCCGACGACCCGATACATATCGAGAACATGAAAGGCGATATCGAATTCAAAAACGTAAGCTTTGAATACGAGGCCGGCAGACCGATTCTCCGCAACCTCAGCTTTAAAGTCGAGGGCGGTCAGATGTTCGGCATCGTCGGAAAGACCGGCGCCGGAAAGTCCACGATTATCAACCTCATCGCGAGGCTTTACGACGTTACCGGCGGTGAAATTACAATAGACGGCGTGCCGATAAAGAGGATACCTATAAAGGACCTTAGAAAGAATATCGGCATCGTGTCCCAGGAGACCTATTTGTTTATGGGCACCGTCGCAGACAACATCCGCTATGCAAGGCCGGACGCTACTATCGAAGAGGTCATCGAGGCTGCGAAGTCGGCTAACGCTCACGAATTCATAACCAAGCTCCCCGACGGCTATAACACGAAAATCGGCCGCGGCGGACACAGTCTCTCGGGAGGCGAGCGCCAGAGGATATCAATAGCAAGAGCCATCATCCAGGACCCGAATATTCTCATACTTGACGAGGCAACGGCTTCCATGGATACAAAGACCGAGCGCAAAATTCAGGTCGCCATCGACGGCCTTAAAGAGGGCAGGACGATAATCTCCATCGCTCACCGCCTCTCCACCCTAAGAGACGCCGATATGCTCTGCGTAATTGAAAACGGTGAGCTCAAGGAGATAGGCACCCATGACGAGCTCATGGCGCTTGAGGGCAAATACTTCGAGCTTTATGTCCTACAGGCCGACGCGCTCAAGTTTATCGAGGACGACGGCTGAGCGCCGACGCCTATAAATCTCTCAAAGTAAGGAGGCAATACTCTTGGACAAGGAAGAAATACTGATGGAAGAAAAATTCGAGATAGACCGTCTTGAGATACTTGACTGCTCAAAGCTCGAATTCTATAAAGACAGCGGAAACTTCATATCGCTCAAATACAACGGCGAGGACTATTTCAACGTCCGTCTCACGCGCCTTGTGCCGTTCTTCTCAAAGACCACCTACATAAGCGTGGCCTACGACAACAAGGAGAACGAATTCGTGGAACTCGGCGTTATCAAGGACATGAAAGAGCTTTCCGAGGAGCAGTACAAGATGATCGACGAGTATCTGGAGTACAAGTACTATATGCCGGAGATCACCAAGATCTACTCCATCAAGGACAACAACCGAGGCTTTATATTTGTGGATATCGACACTACAAGCGGCCGAAAGACCATCTGCATAAGGGACTGGTACTCTAATTTCAGGATGCTTACCGAGCATCTTCTCTACGCGGTCGACGTCGACGGCAACAAGTATTGCTGCAACGATATCGATACCCTTGATAAAAAGAGCCTTGCAATTTTGGAAATATTTGTTTAATTTCTCAGATGAGAAAGGGGAGTGTAAGGATTGAATCTCCTTTTAAAAGCGCCAAAGGGTCACGAGCTTTCGGAGTATCTGTTCTCGCTGCCGTTCAATCTGTACGGCAAGGCGAAGAAAGTCGACGGCACCCTTTCGGTCACAAGACAGAATATAATAGTATATATAGACGGCGAAGAGCGTGACAGATACGAGTTCGACGATTTTGAGGAGTACGCCTGCGAGCAGCTTATCGGCTGTTCGATGATGGTCGGAAAGATAGGCGACCGCTCTCAGAAATGCCTCTGCGCATTCACTCAGGACAGCTTTATCGCATTTGCGGAGCTCTGCAAGATAATAAACCACTATCTCACGACCGGCGTTTTAGTCGAGGAGTCGGACATCGACGAGCCGAAGTGCCCCAAGTGCGGACTGCCTCTTGACAGCTTTACCGAGTGCCCATACTGCGCCTCAAAGGTCAAGACGTTTTCCAAGCTTTTTGCGAGATTAAAGCCCTATAAGGGAGCGTTTGCGATAGCTATACTCTGCACCGTTATAGCCGAGCTTTTAAACGTTGTCTCGCCGATGATAAACCAGATACTGATTGACGACTATGTATGGCCGAGAAATCAGTCCAACTGGGCGGGATTTGCGGTTTTATGCTTATCGATGTTTGTCCTCATCGGCATAAACACGCTTCTTGACTGGGCGAACATGAAAGCGAGCTTTTACGTCTCGTTAAATCTCGGTCAGGACTTAAGACAGGACGTTTTCTCCAAAACCCTCGACCTGTCGATGTCGTCCATCTCGAAAAAGACGGCCGGCGACCTCATCAACCGCGTATCGAACGACGCGAACAAGCTGCAAAGCTTTCTTACCGATAACGGCAAAAACGCCGTAGTAAGGATATTTTCGCTTATAATCGTCGCGATAATCATGTTCACGATGGACTGGCGGCTCTCGCTGATGGCGATACTTCCGATACCCGTGGTAGCGCTTATCATCAAGCGCGCCTACAACACGATACAGATGTACTACGGCCGTTCCTGGCGATTCTCAAACGCCCACTCTAAGCTTTTGCACGACGCTCTTGACGGCATAAGAGTAGTCAAAACATGCGGAACCGAGGAGCTTGAGATAGAAAAGTACACAAAGGCGTCCTATAATGCTGCAAAGGCTTCATCCAAGGCCGAGGTCGTCTGGTACATGATATGGCCGGCGAGCGATTTCCTGCTCACGATAGGAAACTACTTCGTTCTCTATTTCGGAGCGATGATGATACTTTCTAAGCTTCCGGCGTTCGGTTCGTTCACTCTGGGCGAGCTTTCAAGGTTTACTTCATATGTGGGCATGCTCTACACGCCTCTCAGATGGCTTTTGCAGCTCCCGAGACAGCTTGCCGACGTGTCGGTCTCCGCTTCAAAGGTCTTTGAAATTTTGGAGGAGAACACCGACGTGCGCGACACCGAAGACTGCGTAGACCTCGACATCAAGGGCGATATCGAGTTTGACAACGTCTACTTCGGATACAAGGTCTACAATCCCGTTTTAAAGGACATCAACATCAAGCTTGAACAGGGCAAGATGTACGGCATAGTCGGACATTCGGGCGCAGGAAAATCCACGATGATAAACCTGATTTTAAGGCTTTACGACGTGACCCAGGGAAAAATCACGATTGACGGCGTGGATATAAGAAAAATTTCCCAGGAAAGCCTGCGTTCTCAGGTCGGCGTAGTCTTGCAGGAGACGTATCTCTTCGAGGGCACTGTGCTTGAAAATATCACCTACGCAAAGCCGGACGCGACGTTTGAAGAGGTCGTGCAGGCCGCGAAGATAGCCCACTGCCACGAGTTTATCACCAAGTTGCCGGACGGCTACAACACTCGAGTCGGCAACAAGGGCCACACCCTCTCGGGAGGCGAGCGCCAGAGAGTCGCCATAGCAAGAGCGATTTTGCACAACCCGAAGATAATCATTCTTGACGAGGCCACGGCTTCCCTTGACACCGAGACCGAGAGGCAGATACAGGAGGGTCTGGCGGAGCTCTGCCGAGGCAGGACCACCATCGCCATAGCTCACCGTCTGTCCACTCTTTCAAACGCCGACAGCCTTATAGTTCTTGACAAGGGAAGACTTGTCGAGACGGGTCCTCACGACAAGCTTATGAGGCACAAGGGCGTTTACTATGAGCTGGTCATGGCCCAGCGTAAGACCACAAAAATGCGCGAGGCGAACATCGACGCCAAGGAAGACCCCAAGGATGGCGCCCCGGCTATGGCATAAAATAAGACGGCAGGTACTGACATTCATGTGATTGATGGAGGTGAAGCCGACATGGAAATGTCAACGGCGCACTATGTTTTTCACTTCAAGAAAAACAGCCTTGCAGAAAAAGAAATAGATAAAATCGCCGGCATTCAGGAGGGCTGTTACGCTTTTATCAGCAGTTGTCTTCACGCTGATGCAAAGGACAAAATTCACTATCATTTGTTCGACACTCCGGAAGAAGTCGGCAAGCAGTACGCGATCATTCACGACGAGGAAGACGACGAGCCATGCAACGGTTTTGCGCTTCCGGAAAATATGAGCAAGGACGGCATAAACCATGTTTTTGCAGTTTACAGCGATAAAGTAAAATGCATTGGTTTCCACGAAGACGCGCATATTATATCCTATTCGATTTGCAGACCGGAGTCGCGGTTTATAAGCGAAGGACTTGCGATGTTTTTTGACCGCATGTGGTGGGAAATTGACAATTATCACTGGACGCAGTGGTATATTGAGCAAGGAAAGAACCCGTCTGTGGCGGCTCTGATAGAAAACCGCAATTTTCGCGAATATGACTGTGAGTATACATATCCCATAGCGGGCGCGTTTACAGGATATTTGATCGAACGCTTCGGCACGGAAAAATATGTTGAATTTTATAAACAATGCGCTGACGACACGGCTCAGGCGTTTAAGCAAACTTTCGGAATTTCTGTTGATATTCTTGAGAAAGATTTTATAGGTTACACGAAAAAATTCGAGCTGCGCCAAGAGATCCGCGAACTGATGGAAAAAGATTTCGGCGAGTGTTAAATTCCATACCAAAAAAGCAGACGTTCATCCGTCTGCTTTTGCTTTTATGCGGGGCTGCCTAACTGTTGTTCTTTTTTCCCACTTCTATATCCGGTACATGCCGGCATATCATGTAGAAAAACAAAAAAGGGGACATGATATGAAAAAAGCGCTTATCGCCGCTTTGTCGGCAGTCATTTTTATCGGCATTTTTTCCGTGGCAGCCTATGCCGAACCCGATTCTGCGAGCCCGCCCTACAGCTATGTTCTGATGGAGGGCTCGACGGCCACGCTTTTATATGAGGAAAACGGCTCGGCAGTCCTGCCCGCACACCACTCGGCAAAGCTTATGACTCTGCTTCTTACGGCCGAAAAAATAGCTTCGGGAGAGCTCTCCGAAGATACGGTCTTAAAAACCTCGGCACACGCAAACTCCATGCAGGGCGCTCAGATATGGCTGATGCCGGGCGAAGAGATAACAGTCAGGGAGCTTATAAAGTCTGTCGCCATCGGCAACGCCAACGACGCCTGCGTGGTGCTTGCCGAGGCTGTGGGAGAGACCGAGGAGGGCTTTGTTAAGCTTATGAACAATAAGGCGGCGGAGCTCGGTATGCTCTCGACGAAATACGTCGACAGCACGGGTATATCCCGTGAGAGCGTGACAAGCGCCTGCGATACGGCTATTCTGGCGTCGAATTTAAGCGGCTATGATTTTCTGACCCCGTATTTTACGACATGGGTCGACAGCGTAAGAGGCGGCAAGACCGAACTTGCCTCGCAAAACCGCCTGATACTTAAGTATAACGGCATAACAGGCATGAAAGCCTACTACTCAAAGGAGACCGGGAACTGCGTTATCGCGTCCGCAGAACGGGACGGCTTAAGGCTTGTATGCGTGATTTTCGGCGAGACGGATGAAAACCGCCGATTTACGACAGCCAAGGAGAAGCTTAACGCCGGGTTTTCTGCCTATACATTATATAAACCAAAGGCGGCGGAGCTCTATCCCGAGCCGGTCGCCGTCCACGGCGGAGAAAAAACCGAGGTAAAAAGCGAGATATCGGGGCTTGATCCGTTTGTCGTAAGAAAATCACAGCTTGAGAAGATGACCGTCGAGATAAAATACTACGAAAACCTCGAAGCGCCGATAAATTACGGCGATACCGTGGGTCTTGCGGTCTATAAAATAGGGGAGGACGAGGTCTTCGCCTTAAAAGTCACCGCGGCCGAGACCGTTAGAAGAATGAATATAGCGCTCGGATTCCGCAGAATTTTGGGGTTTATCGCCCTGATGTGAAAATTTTTTTGATTTGTCATTATTTTTTCATAAAAATTCCTTGCAAAATCTTTTCATTCGTGGTACAATGGGTATGACAAAATAAACAAGAAAGAGGGATTACCCATGAGCATTAAACTTGTGACAAAGTACTGCGATAAATTTATCGCTCCGCACGAGCTCGAAGCCTGCCGCGCTCAGATCTCCGCAGCGCATGAGACTCTTGTGAAAAGAAACGGCCCCGGCAATGATTTCTTGGGCTGGGTCGATCTTCCCGTCGACTATGACAAGGAAGAATTCGCAAGGATAAAAGCTGCCGCCGAGAGAATAAAGAAGAGCTGCGACGTTCTTATCGTCATCGGCATCGGCGGGTCCTACCTTGGCGCGAGAGCCGCAATTGAGCTTTTGAAATCCTCAAACTACAATAATCTCAAAAAAGACACTCCCGACATCTACTTCGTCGGCAACTCCATCAGCCCGACCTACCTCAACGAGATACTCTCCATCTGCGAGGGCAAGGACATCTGCGTGAACGTCATCTCGAAGTCCGGTACCACCACCGAGCCGGCTCTGGCATTCCGTATCTTCAAGAAGCTTGTCGAGGATAAGTACGGCAAGGATGAGGCCAAGAACCGCATATTCGCCACCACCGATAAGGCAAGAGGCACCCTCAAGGAACTCTCCGACGCCGAGGGCTATGAGACATTTGTCGTTCCGGACGACGTTGGAGGCAGATATTCCGTCCTTACCGCCGTCGGACTTCTTCCGATAGCCTGCGCAGGCTGCGATATTGACGCTATAATGGCGGGCGCGGCCGCTGCAAGAGAAGCCTATAAGGAAGACGACCTCAACGACTGCGAAAAATATGCAGCCATAAGAAATATCCTTTACCGCAAGGGCAAGAGCGTTGAGATGCTCGTCAGCTACGAGCCCTCGTTCACGATGATGGCGGAGTGGTTCAAGCAGCTCTTCGGCGAATCCGAGGGCAAGGACCACAAGGGCATTTATCCGTCCAGCGCCACATTCTCCACCGACCTCCACAGCTTGGGCCAGTTCGTCCAGGACGGCTCAAGGATAATGTTCGAGACGGTAGTTGATGTTAAGAACACGAAGAAAGACCTCTATCTTGAGAGCGACCCCGAAAACCTCGACGGCCTTAACTTCCTGACCAATCAGAATATGTCCGTCGTCAACCGCAAGGCCATGGAGGGCACCATCCTTGCTCATACCGAGGGCGGCGTTCCGAACATCATCATCGAGGTCGACAAGCTCGACGAATACAACTTCGGCGAAATGGTCTACTTCTTCGAGAAAGCCTGCGCCATCTCCGGCTACATGCTCGGCGTGAACCCGTTCAACCAGCCCGGCGTAGAGAGCTACAAGAAGAATATGTTCGCTCTTTTAGGCAAGCCCGGCTACGAGGGACAGAAAGCCGAGCTTGAGGCAAAGCTCGGAAAATAAAGCTTGGCTCCAACGGCGCTGCCGTTAAGGAATAAAAAAGAAAGCCCGTGAGGGCGGAAACGGAGTATAACATGATTAAGTTGATTACCGGAAAAAGAGGCTCCGGCAAGACCAAGGTTCTTGTCGATCTCATCAAGGACGCTGCCCAGAGCACCAAGGGCAACGTAGTATGTATTGAGAAAGCCATGCAGCTTACCTACGACATTCCCTACAGCGTCCGTCTCGTCGACGTTGACAGCTACGCTATCGACAGCTATGACAAGCTCTACGGCTTCGTCAGCGGAATGATCGCCGGAAACTACGACATTTCCGAGGTCTTTGTAGACGGAATACTGAAAATCGGCGGCAGGGATTACGAAGCCCTCGGCAGGTTCTTTGACATGGTGGACAAGATAACCTCCGAGATCGAGATAGTCTTCACTGTTTCCGAGGACGCCGATAAGCTCCCCGAGAGCGTTCTTAAGTTCGCCAAGTGATGGTGAGATTTTTCTCAAAATCCCGCTTAAATTAAAAAAAACTGTTGACAATCAGGCTTTTTGGCGTTATAATGTAATGTGATGTTTGAGGTGCAGAAGTGATTTTTCAGCTAAAACGGGTCTTTGAAAGAGACGGAGAACAGATGGATTTCGACGCCGATATCCCCTTAGAGGAATTGGGGGAGAGCGTCGGCGCGCTCGATTTCACAGCACCTATTTCGCTTAAGGGCAGAATATCCAACGTCGTGGGAATGGTTTCACTCAGCTATTCCGTCAGTACCGAAATTTTGCTCGTATGCGACAGATGTCTTGACGAATTCACCGAGGATTGCAGCCGCAGCTTTGAACATATTCTCGTAAGAGAGGAAAAGGACCTTGTCGGCGAAGACGACGTGTTATGCGAGGACGACAGCCTTGATATGACGGGGCTCTGCGTATCGGATATCTTGATGGGTCTTCCGACTAAGATCTTATGTTCCGAGGACTGCTTGGGGCTTTGTCCCGACTGCGGAGGAAATCTCAACCGCGGCGAATGTAAATGTGTTAAAGAAAACGATTAAATAAAGAGGAGGTGCTGAAATTGGCAGTACCGAAGAGAAAGGTATCAAAAGCAAGAAGAGACAAAAGGCGTTCTGCCGTCTGGAAGTTAGACGCTCCGGCTCTTTCCAGATGCACTAACTGCGGCGCTCTTACTTCCCCTCATAAAGTATGCTCCAACTGCGGATTCTACAAGGGCAAAGAGGTTATCCATAAGGAAGCTTGATCTTCTTCAAAAACAGGGAAGGCGCGGTCCTTCCCTTGTTTTTTGTTATATGAAAGGAGGACGGAAATATGCCGTTACCCGTCGTAGCAGTCGTCGGCCGGCCTAACGTGGGAAAATCCACGCTTTTTAACAGGCTCATAGGCCAGAGACTGTCGATAGTCGACGATACCCCCGGTGTGACCCGGGACAGAATATACTCAAAATGCGACTGGTCGGGCAGAGAGTTCATGCTCGTCGACACCGGCGGCATCGAGCCCAAGACCGACGACAAGATCCTTTTGCAGATGAGAAGACAGGCTCAGGTCGCCATAGATTCCGCCGCTGTCATAATCTTAGTTACCGACTTAAAATGCGGAGTCACAGCGAACGACTACGAGGTCGCGCACATGCTCCAAAAATGCGGTAAACCCGTAGTTTTATGCGTGAATAAGTGCGACCGTCCGGGCGCTCCCGACCCCGATTTTTATGAGTTTTACAACCTCGGCCTCGGAGACCCCGTCGAGGTCAGCTCCGTCCACGGCTACGGCACGGGCGATCTTTTGGACAGAGTGGTCGAGCATCTTCCTTTGCAGGACGAATCCGACGAGGACTCCGACGCCCTGAAAGTCGCCGTCATAGGAAAGCCGAATGTTGGCAAATCCAGTCTTATAAATGCCGTTGCGGGAGAGGAGCGCGTTATCGTCACCGACATCGCCGGCACCACCCGCGACTCGACCGACACCGTCGTTGAAAATTCTTTCGGCAGATTTATCTTCATAGACACCGCGGGCATTCGCAGAAAGTCCAAGGTCTATGAAAACATCGAGCACTACAGCGTTCTTCGCTCATATATGGCGGTCGACAGAGCAGACGTCGCTGTCATAGTCATCGACGCGACGGTAGGCTTCACAGAGCAGGACTCCAAGGTCGCTGGGTATGCCCATGAACAGGGGAAAGCCTGCATCGTCGCCGTGAACAAGTGGGACGCCGTCGAAAAGGAAACCGACACGATGAACAAGTTCACCGAGGACCTTAAGAAAAACCTCACGTTCATGGACTATGTTCCGTTTGTGTTCATCTCCGCAAAGACAGGACAGCGCCTGAACAAGCTTTTTGAGCTTATCAAGGTCGTCTGCGAGAACAATTCCCTGAGAATTTCAACAGGCCGGCTCAACGAGATACTTTCCTATGCGACCGAGAGAGTGCAGCCCCCGTCGGACAAGGGCAAGAGGCTGAAGATATACTACATGACTCAGCCGTCGTCCAAGCCGCCGACGTTCGTGACGTTTGTAAACTCAGCGGACCTCTTCCACTTCTCCTACAAAAGATACCTTGAAAATCAGATCAGAGAGGTATTTGGCGGCCTTGTCGGAACGCCGGTGAGGTTCATAGTCCGCGAAAGGGATTCAAGCGACACGAAATGATTTAAGAGTTTTCATCACAGCACCGAGGTTCACATCATGAAATATCTCATCTTAGTTATTCTGTTCGGTTTTTGCTATATCATCGGAAGCATGAATTCCGCGATATTAGCGACATATATCATGAAGCATAAGGACATACGCAAGTACGGCAGCTTCAACGCGGGTCTCACGAACGTCTACCGCTGCTTCGGAATCCCGACGGCCCTTTTGACGGTCGCCATGGACCTGTTAAAGGGCGCGCTGATAGTTTTCGGCACGAAGCTTGTGTATTCGCTCATAAACGGCATTCCCATAGACTGCCTTTCGGTATGCCTTATATCAACGTTATTCGGTGTCATAGGGCACTGCTTCCCGGTTTTCTACGGGTTTAAAGGGGGTAAAGGCATTTTACTTGCCGCCATCTGCATGCTCATGACCGATCCGGTCGTGTTTCTTGCGGAACTTATTACGTTTGTGATACTTGTAGCATTGACAAAATATATCTCGGTCGGCTCGCTGTCGGCCTGTATAGGTTATCCCCTTTACACCGTTATCTGGCAGTATTTTGCCAACCGATTCTTCGGGGCGGGCTATGAAAATATCTGGCTTCATGCCCTTATAATTCTTCCGATGTTTTTGCTATGCTATTTCCGCCATTTCTCCAACATCTGCCATCTATGGAGCGGAGAGGAGAAGAAATTCTATTTCCATAAAAAGGGGGAGAACGAATGACGATAACTATTTTAGGCTCAGGCGGCTGGGGACTCGCGCTTGCCTGCACCTGTTCGCGACTCGGACATGAGGTAATGGTCTGGAGCAAGTTTTCCGATGAGATCGACGCTATCAAAAGGACCGGCGAGCTTAAGGCGAAGCTCCCGGGAGTACAGATACCGAAGTCAGTCGAGCTGACTACTGATATCGAATGTGTAAGCGGAAAAGATATTGTTCTTATAGGCATCCCGACGCCGTTTGTGCGCTCGGTCTGTGAGCAGGCGAAGCCCTATATGTCGGACAGCTCGATTCTTTTAAGCACCGCCAAAGGCCTCGAGGACGGCACCTTAAAGCGCATGAGCGAGATAATCTCCGAGGTTTATCCCAAAAACCGCATCGCCGTCATGTCCGGCCCATCCCATGCCGAAGAGCTCGGCCGGGGAGTTCCCACCGCGGTTGCAGTCGCATCCCATGATAGGGAGGCCGCCGAATACGTCCAGAAAGCTTTTTCGGACAACGTCCTGCGGCTATATGTAAACGACGACGTCATCGGCTGCGAGATAGGCGGAGCCGTCAAGAACGTCATCGCCCTCTGCTGCGGAGTGTCCGACGGCCTCGGCCTCGGAGACAACACAAAAGCCGCCCTCATCACAAGGGGCCTCAGCGAAATATCCCGTCTCGGAAAAGCCCTCGGAGCAAAGTCTGAGACTTTCTTCGGGCTTGCGGGACTTGGGGACCTCGTAGTCACCTGCACGAGCATACATTCAAGAAACTACCGCTGCGGCACTCTTATCGGCCAGGGCGTAGAGCCCGAGGAAGCGGTCCGCAGGACCGGCACGGTCGAGGGCTACGGCTGCGCAAGGGTAACTTTGAAGCTTGCAAAGACCCTCGGAGTAAGCATGCCGATAACCGAGGAAATAAACGAGATACTCTTTGAAAATCAGCCGGTCCGCCAGGGCATAATCGACCTTATGAGCCGGCCCACCGGAATCGAATAAAACCAAAAGCTCCGCATGAAAATATGCCGGGGCTTTTTAAATTTTTCGGAAAATTATTTATTTCAAAATTTTCCGTGAATTTTAAAAAATCTTCTTTACAAATTTCCGAAAATAGTGTAAAATATATAGTAAGAAAATTTAAATACGGAGGATAAAAATGGAACCTGCTTATAAAAGAGTGCTGTTAAAGCTCAGCGGCGAGTCCCTGGCGGGAGATAAGGGCTCCGGCCTTGATTTTGACGCTATCGACAGGATATGCCGCGGTATCAAGAAATGCTGCGACGCGGGAGTCGAGATGGGCATTGTAGTCGGCGGCGGAAACTTCTGGCGCGGACGTTCTTCCGGCTCGATGGACCGCACGCGTGCCGATCACATAGGTATGCTTGCGACCGCGATGAATGCGCTTGCAGTTGGCGACGCCCTTGAGAACATGGGCCTCGACGTCAGGGTCATGACCTCTATTTTCATGCAGCAGATCGCCGAGCCGTACATCCGCAACCGGGCTATCCGTCATCTTGAAAAGGGCAGGGTAGTGATATTCGGCTGCGGAACCGGAAGCCCGTTCTTCTCGACCGACACCGCTTCGAGCCTAAGAGCCGCTGAAATAGAAGCCAACGTCATGCTCAAGGCGACAATGGTCGACGGCGTTTATGACAAGGACCCGCACAAATACGACGACGCTGTAAAATATGAAAAACTCAGGCTTGACGACGTTTTGTCTCAGCATCTCGGGGTCATGGACTCCACTGCTGCCGCAATGTGCCAGGACAATCAGATCCCGATAATCGTATTCTCTATTGAGGACCCCGACAACATCTACCGCGCCTGCATGGGCGAAAACGTCGGCACGCTTGTAGAATGACCGAGCGTAATTAAAATTTCAATATATAATTCTGAAAGGAGATTTACTATGAACGACGTATTGAATACCGCAAAGGAAAAAATGGAGAAGACTATGAAGGTCTTAGCCTCCGACTTCGCAGCTATCCGTGCCGGAAGAGCCAATCCCGCTGTTTTGGACCGCATTACCGTCGACTACTACGGCACCCAGACCCCCATACAGCAGATGGCGGCGGTATCCGTCTCCGACGCGAGAGTTCTTATCATCCAGCCGTGGGACAAGTCTGCCCTCAAGTCCATCGAGAAAGCTATCCAGGCTTCCGACCTCGGCATCAACCCTCAGAACGACGGCTCGGTCATTCGACTTACATTCCCCCAGCTCACCGAGGAACGCCGCAAAGAGCTGTCCAAGGATATCAAGAAATTAGGCGAGGAAGCCAAGGTCGCAGTCAGGGCGATAAGGCGTGACGCCAACGAGAAGATAAAGGCCATGAAAAAGAACAACGAGCTCACCGAGGACGACGTGAAGCTCTTTGACAAGGACATCCAAAAGCTCACCGACAAGTATGTCGAGAACATCGACGGCTCCGTTTCCGCCAAGGAAAAAGAGATAATGACCGTTTAATTTTAAGGAGCTTTTATTCATATGAAACCGCAGGAGATAACGCCGCTGCCCACCCATATTGCCTTTATCATGGATGGCAACGGCAGATGGGCGAAAAAGAGGGGACTGCCTCGGACGGCGGGCCATCGAGAGGGCGCAAAAACGCTTAAAAAGCTACTCAGGGATATCGAAGACCTGGGGATAAAGTATGCGACATTCTATGCCTTTTCCACCGAAAACTGGAAGCGCTCCGAGGACGAGGTCTCGACTCTGATGAAGCTTTTTGAGGAGAACCTCGACGACCTCGTCAACTATCAGAGCGAGAACGTCCGCCTCAGATTCATCGGCGGGCGCGAACGTCTGTCTGAAAAGTTGCAAAAAAAGATGGCCGACGCCGAGGAAAAATCCCGTGAAAAGACCGGCCTAACGGTAACTCTTGCGATAAATTACGGCGGCCGCGACGATATAGTCAGGGCTGCCAAAAGGGCCGCTGAGCTATCAAAAGACGGCTTTTTAGACCCGAGCGACATTACCGAGGACGGCTTCGGCAGGCTTTTATATACCGAGGACATCCCCGATGTCGATCTAATGATAAGGACCGGCGGCGAGTCGAGAATATCGAATTTCCTGCTCTGGCAGATAAGCTACGCCGAACTTTGGTTCACCGACACGCTTTGGTGCGACTTCGGCAGGCGTGAGCTTGAACAGGCGCTCAGCGACTTCGCAGGCAGGAACAGGAGGTACGGTGACGCGAAATGAAGACAAGAATAATTTCCGGGGCGGTGGCCATAGTCCTTTTGGTCGGACTCACGGCGCTTCACTCGACAGTTATCTTTAACATCGGCTTCGCGGTGATAGGCGCTCTGGCGGTGTTTGAGCTGTTTCGTGCAGAAAAGCTCGAAAAAGAGGAGTACCTATACCTTACCGTGAGCGAGCTTTTTGCACTGAAATGCCCGATATCTGTCTACCTCTTGCCGGATGTCGAAAGCGGCGAGGTCTTAATGACTATACTTGTTCAGTATATTCTCTCCGCTTTTGCATATATTGTAATTGCTACTATAATTTTACTTTTTAGGCATAAATCCCTCCCGACCGGGAAATTCTATGTCTGCGCCGGCTATACTGCGCTGATAGTTTTCTGCATGACTTCTTTATGCGGCATTGTCCGGGCCACCGGCAGCCTTGCGGTACTTTGTCTTGTTTTCACCTATATGGGTTCATGGGTCGCCGACAGCGGAGCATACTTCGCGGGCACTTTCTTCGGCAAGCACAAGCTATGCCCCGAAATATCGCCGAAAAAGACGGTCGAGGGCCTTATAGGCGGGGCAGTTACGAACGCCTTGGCATTCGGCATTTTTGCTTTTGCAGTCAATAAAATTTCCGGGGAAATTATTTTTGATCCCTTTATTTATGCGATTTTAGGCGTGATATGCTGCTTTCTCGGGCTCATCGGGGACCTCACGGCTTCGCTAATCAAAAGAGAATGCGGAGTCAAGGACTACGGCAACATCATGCCCGGGCATGGCGGTGCTTTGGACCGCTTTGACAGCGTTATTTATGTAGCGCCGTTCATGCTTATAGTTTTCTGTTTGATAGGATAGTGTTAATATGAGATCTGTGTCAATTTTAGGTTCGACAGGCGCTATCGGAGTTCAGGCGCTCGACGTCGCAAGAATGCACGGAATTAAAGTCGTGTGTCTAGCCGCAAAGTCAAATACTGATTTGCTCGCAAAGCAGGTTTTGGAATTCAAACCTGCTTTCGCCTGTATATATGACGAAAAATTCGCCGACGATCTTGCCGAAAAAATCAAGGGCAGCGGCGCCGAGATACTCACCGGCATGTACGGGCTCTGTAAAGCTGCTTCACTTGACAGCGCAGATCTTGTCCTTAACGGAGTTGTCGGCACCATCGGACTAAAGCCCACACTTGCGGCAATTGAGGCCGGAAAGGACATCGCTCTTGCGAATAAAGAGGCGCTTGTCGCGGGCGGAGATCTCGTCATGGACGCGGTCAGGCGTAAAGGCGTAAACCTTTACCCGGTCGACAGCGAACACTCGGCCATTTTCCAGTGCCTCCAGGGGTCACGGCGGGAGGATCTCAAAAAAATAATTCTCACCGCTTCCGGCGGGCCGTTTTTCGGAAAGACTGTCGAGGACATGAAAAACGTGAGCGTTTCTCAGGCGCTTGCGCATCCGACATGGAAGATGGGAAAAAAGATAACCGTCGACTCGGCGACGCTGATGAACAAGGGTCTTGAGTTCATTGAAGCCATACGTCTCTTCGGGGTCTCGGCCGATGAAATCGAGATCGTTATTCACCGTGAGAGCGTTATCCATTCGGCAGTCGAGTTCAAGGACGGCGCGGTCATTGCTCAGCTCGGCGTTCCCGACATGCGAATTCCCATACAATACGCGCTGACATGCCCCAAGCGCCTCGAAAGCCCATCTGAGAGCCTATCTCTTTGGGACTACGGCAAGCTAACGTTCTATAAGCCGGATTTTACGAATTTCCCGTGTATTCAGTCCGCTCTTAAGGCAGCCGCTATGGGTGGGACTGCGCCGGCAATAGTTTCGGGCGCGGATGAAGAGGCGGTCGGGCTGTTCCTTGAGGAAAAAATTTCCTTTACGGAGATAGGCGAGCTCGTCTCGGGCGCGCTTAGGGACATCCCGGTCCATAAAGTTTTGACCGTTTCCGACGCCGTTTCGGCAGTTTCGGAGGCGCAGAATTATGTCAGAGAGAGATTTAAGTCGATGAAAGGAGCTTAAATTTGGTAGTTCTTTACATTCTTGTAGCGATCATAGTTTTCGGAATTATTATCATCATCCACGAAGCCGGACACTTTACCGCGGCAAAGTCTTTCGGGGTCAAGGTCAACGAGTTTTCCATCGGCATGGGCCCGAAGATATTAAAATGGGGCAGGGGAGAGACAAAATACTGCCTCGGCTTGCTTCCCATCGGCGGCTATGTTTCGATGGAGGGCGAAGACGACGCGTCAACGGACCCAAGGGCGTTTAACCGAAAACCCGCATGGCAGCGGCTAATCATCATCTGCGCAGGGGCTTTCATGAACCTTGTTCTGGGATTTCTGCTCCTTATTATTGCGACGTCCTTTTCCGACGGGATAACCTCGACCAAGGTCGCGGAGTTCTATACCGACGACGCGGTTTCACACCTTTCCGGCCTTGAAGTCGGCGACGAGATAGTCAGGGTGAACGGCCTGCGGGTATTTTGCGACACGGACATCTCCTACCAGTTCCAGATAGACAGGGACCGCACCTTTGAATTTGAGGTCATAAGAAACGGCCAACGCGTGACTCTCCCGGCGGTACATTTTGACGGCCGCGAGACCGACGACGGCAGCTCGGGACTCATCATCGACTTCTTTGTCGTGGGCGAAAAGGTCACGCCGGCGTCCGTTTTAAGCTACTCCGGCAGAAAATTCGTCTCGGTCGGCAGAATGATATGGCTGACTCTGTTTGACTTATTAAGGGGCAACTACAAGATAAACGACCTCTCGGGCCCTGTCGGGATAGTCAACGCCATCGGCGATGTGGTAGGCGAAACATCCGAGGGCGTGGCCGTCGGGGATATGCTTTTGGACCTTGTCAACTTCATGATATTCATAACGATAAACGTCGGCATTTTCAATCTTCTGCCGATACCCGCCCTCGACGGGGCGCGCGCGCTGTTTATTATCATCGAGATGATACGCCGTAAGCCGCTTAAGCCCGAGGTCGAGGGAATGATACACTTTGCGGGATTTGTGATACTGATGGGGCTTATGCTCGTGGTTACGGTATTTGACATAATCAAACTCTTTCCGAGGTAATTAAAATGAGAAAAGTTACACCTGTAAAGGTAAAAGACCTTACACTCGGCGATGGCAGGATTTATGTTCAGTCGATGCTGAACGTCCCGTCCACCGACATCCCCGGCAGCGTTTCGCAGGCTAAAGCGCTTGAGTCGGCGGGCTGTGAGATAATACGGCTCGCCATTCCCGACGAATCGGCGCTCGAACTTATTCCTGCCATAAAAAAAGAGGTCGATGCGCCTTTGGTCGCGGACATCCACTTTGACTACCGTCTTGCTTTGGGTGCAGCAGAGCGCGGTATCGACAAAATCCGGATTAACCCCGGAAATATAGGTTCCGAGGAGCGCGTCAAGGCTGTCGCAGACGAATGCCGAAAAAGAAACATCCCGATAAGAATAGGCGTTAATTCGGGTTCGCTTGAAAAGGGACTGCTTGAAAAATACGGCTCGCCGACTGCGGAAGCGCTATGCGAAAGCGCTATGAACGAGATAAAAGCCCTTGAAAGATTCGACTTTGGGGACATCGTCGTCTCGCTCAAATCCTCCGACGTAAAAAGGACCATCGACGCTTACAGGCTCATTTCCGAGATGACCTCTCATCCTCTGCACCTTGGCGTGACCGAGGCGGGCACCTATAAGACCGGGCTTATCAAATCCGCTATAGGCATAGGCTCTCTTTTGGCGGACGGCATCGGCGAGACGATAAGGGTGTCACTGACCGACGACCCGGTAAAGGAGGTCGAGGCGGGCTTTGATATCCTGTCGGCGCTCGGGCTGAAAAGGGGAGTGAGGCTTGTTTCCTGTCCAACCTGCGGACGAACGAGGATAGACCTCATCGGGCTTGCAAACCGGGTCGAACAGGCGGTCAGTGGTATTGATAAAGACATCACGGTCGCCGTCATGGGCTGCGTGGTAAACGGACCGGGAGAAGCAAGAGAAGCTGATATCGGGCTTGCCGGGGGAGACGGCTGCGCCGTAATTTTCAAAAAAGATCAGATAGTAGGTAAATTTTCCGAGGAGGACGCCCTGAAAGCGCTTCTTGAAGAGATAGACAAGCTGTAGAGGTTAGTATGGATAAAACGGTTGCGGAATTTTTTGCCGCTTACATAAACGATATACCAAAGGGGCTTTTGGACGGAACCATCCGCAGGCTCGCTTTTTCACGCGATAAAACGGCCCTTGCGCTCGAAATAGATTTTCCGTCACTTGTAAAATATTCCGACCTCAAGGCCTTTTCCCAGGCGTTAAAGCGCCCCTTGGGCTTAAGAGAGGTCTATGCCGTGCCGAAGTTTCAGCCCTCTCTTTTTTCGGAGGAAGCCATCCCCGACCTTATTGAGGAGCTTAAAACGAGAGTGCCGGTCAACGGGTTTCTCGACAACGCCGACTGCCTTATAGAAGGCGGCAGCCTTAAAATCACGCTTAAAAACGGCGGCGAGAGCATTTTGCGTTCCGCAGGCTTTGAGCAGGCTTTGTCTAAGATGATATACAGCCACTTCGGCGTGACTGTTGAAATAGAACTCTGCGGAAATCTTTCCGTCGACAATGAGGAGAGGATTCGTGCGCAGGACGATATTTTAAAGAACTATACCCCGCCACCGCCGCCTCCTCCGCAGTCCTATTCTTCACAGGCTCCCGCGTATTCCAATTCGGGCGCAGACTCGGCAAGCGGCCAGAGCTATGAGATATATGCTCAGGGGGTTGAACTTGAGCCGGACGCGACGGTCATCATGGGCCGTGAGATAAGATTTAACGGCGAACCGAACCGCATGGGCGATCTTACCGAACAGAGCGGAAAGGTAGCCGTGATAGGGGATATATTCTCCATCGACAGCCGCACGACCCGCGACGGCAAGAGAATTATCGCAAATATCATGATAACCGACTACACCGGCTCCGTCACGGTCAAGATCATCGAGATGACCAAAAAAGCCGAGGCTATACTTGAAGCCCTCAAAAACGGGATGACGGTAGCCGTCGCCGGCGAGATTGTTTATGATACATACGACAAGGATATAAACCTTAAACCCCGCGATATAAGCGCCGTCAAGCGCATTAAGCAGGTCGACGACGCCGAAGTTAAAAGGGTAGAGCTGCACTGCCACACGAACATGTCGGTCATGGACGGCATTTCCCCCGTGAGGGATATCGTAAAGCGCGCCTACAGCTGGGGGATGACTGCGCTTGCGATAACCGACCACGGCGTTGTACAGTCTTTCCCGGACGCTATGTACGAGTGCGACTCAATAAGAAAAGGCGGTGGCAATTTCAAGATAATCTACGGCATCGAGGCTTACCAGGTCAACGACGAGACCACCGTCACCGTTGGGCCGGACTGCCGTGAACTGACCGATGAATTCGTGGTATTCGACCTTGAAACTACGGGTCTTTCGGCTGCCACCGAGAAAATCATCGAGATCGGCGCTGTAAAGGTAAAGGACCTTACAGTTGTAGACAGAATGAATATTTTTGTTGATCCCGAAAAGCCGATACCCGCAAGAATAATAGAGCTCACCGGTATACGCGACGACATGGTAAAGGGCGCTGCAAAGGAGTCCGAAGCCCTTTCGCAGTTTATCGAATTCTGCGGAGAAAACCCGGTTTTGGTTGCGCATAACGCGGGCTTTGACACCTCGTTCATCAAAGCCGCCGCCAACAGATGCGGCAAGGCGTTTGACTTTACATACATCGACACCGTGCCGTTCTCGCGCTCGATGCTCCCCGACATTTCAAAGCACACTCTCGACTCGGTAGCAAAGGCGTTAAAGCTCGGAGACTTCAACCACCACCGTGCCTGCGACGACGCGGAGATGAACGCCGAGATATTCAACGTACTTTGCCGCAGGCTTCTTGAGAGAGACGAGACCGCGAACGTCGGAAACCTCAACGCGCTTTTGGCCGACGCAGACATAAATCGTCTTCCGACGTTCCACCAGATAATCATTGCCAAGAATAAGGTCGGGCTTAAAAATCTCTACAAGTTGGTATCTTATTCCAATTTGAAGTATTATCATAAGACCCCGAGAATACCGAAATCCGAGCTAATAAAGCACCGAGAGGGCCTTATCGTAGGCTCAGCATGCGAGGCGGGCGAGCTTTTCAGGGCAGTTTTCCAGGGCAAGCCTCATGACGAGCTTTTGGAGATAGCGAGATTTTACGACTATCTCGAGATACAGCCCATCGGCAACAACTCGTTCATGCTCCGAAACGGCAGCGTGTCCTCGGTCGAGGAATTGCAGGAGTTCAATAAGACCATAGTTCGCCTTGGAGAAGAACTCGGCATACCCGTTGTAGCGACGGGGGACGTGCATTTCCTTGACAAAAACGACGGTATTTTCCGCTCTATTCTGACATCGGTCATGTACGCCGACAGCGATACCCAGGCGCCTCTGTATCTCAAAACAACAAAGGAAATGCTCGAGGACTTTGCATATCTCGGCGCAGAAAAGGCATACGAGGTCGTCGTCACGAATTCAAATCTTATCGCGGATATGACCGACCCGGATCTTAGGGCATTCCCGAAAGGCACTTTCACGCCTCACATCGACGGCGCAGAGGAGGAGCTTTCGGAGATATGCTGGAGGACGGCAAAATCTATCTACGGCGACCCGCTTCCGGATATAGTTTACAAGCGCCTTGATAGGGAGTTAAGCTCCATTATAGAGCACGGCTTTGCAGTTTTGTATGTCATCGCAAAGCGCCTTGTCGCAGACTCCGTCGCCCACGGCTACCAGGTCGGCTCGCGTGGTTCGGTAGGCTCAAGCTTCGTGGCCTCGATGTGCGGTATATCCGAGGTAAACCCGCTTGTCCCACACTATGTATGCCCGAAATGCCACGAGAGCGAGTTCTTCACCAACGGAGAATACGGCTCGGGCTTCGATCTGCCGCCGAAAAAATGCCCGAAATGCGGCACCGAGATGAAGCGCGACGGCCACGATATTCCTTTTGAAACGTTCCTCGGATTCCACGGGGACAAGTCTCCCGATATCGACCTCAACTTCTCGGGAGACTACCAGTCGAGCGCCCACAAGTTCACCGAAGTTTTATTCGGCGCTGAAAACGTTTTCAAGGCGGGCACCATCTCCACCGTCGCCGACAAGACCGCTTACGGATATGTCATGAAATATCTTGAGGAGCACGGAAAAACCGCCAACCAGGCCGAAATATCCCGCTTGACAAAGGGCTGCACCGGAATAAAGCGCACCACCGGCCAGCACCCCGGCGGCATGGTCGTAATACCGTCCGAGTATGAGGTCTACGACTTCACGCCGGTCCAGCACCCTGCCGAAAAGACCGATTCGGATATAGTCACCACGCACTTCGACTTCAACTCCCTGCACGACACCATTCTCAAGCTTGACGAGCTCGGGCACGATGTTCCGACCATCTATAAATATCTTGAGGACATGACCGGCCGCAAGATAACCGACACGCCGATGTCGGATGAAAAGGTCTATTCACTGTTCACATCTCCGGAAGCCCTCGGAGTTACCGAGGAAGAGCTCGGCTGGTCCAACGGCACGCTCGCCATCCCCGAGATGGGCACCCCGAACACCCGCGATATGTTAAGAGAAACAAAGCCCAAGACCTTTGCGGCGCTTTTGCAGATCTCCGGCCTGTCCCACGGAACGGGCGTTTGGCTCGGCAATGCAAGAGACCTTATAAACAACGGCGTTTGCACAATTGACCAGGTCATAGGAACGCGCGACTCGATAATGACATATTTAATATATCACGGCATTGAGGAATCGCTGTCGTTCAAGATCATGGAGATTGTCAGAAAGGGCAACGCGCCCAAGCTTCTGACGGACGAAATGAAGCAGACCATGCGCGACCACGACGTTCCCGAATGGTACATCGACAGCTGCATGAAGATAGAATATATGTTCCCGAAAGCCCATGCGGCGGCTTATGTCACGGCCGCGATAAGGCTTGCATGGTTCAAAATCTACTATCCGCTTGAATTCTATGCGGCGATATTCACCGTCCGAGGAGAGGATTTTGACGCGGTTTCCGCCATCCGAGGCAAGCAGGCCACCAAGTACAAGATCGCCGAGCTTCAGGAGATGGGAAAAGAGCGCTCCGCTAAGGACACGGGCACCATGGAAACTCTTCTCATTATAAACGAAATGCTCTGCCGGGGATATGAATTCCTGCCGATAGACATAAATAAATCCCACGCGAAGATATATAAGATCGAGGACGGAAAATTAAGGCTGCCGTTTATCGCGATGGCGGGAGTCGGTGAAAAGGCCGCGCAATCTCTTTATGAGGCCGCTCAGTCGGGCACGTTCATCTCGGTCGAGGAATTTGCACAATCCTCCGGCGTATCAAAATCGGTAATAGACCAGCTTGTCGAGCTCGGAGCTTTCGGAGATCTCCCCGAAACGTCGCAGACGACCCTCTGGTGAACTCCCGATATTTAAAAAATGCACTAAATCCTCCCTGACTGAATAATATATGTATTGAAACCCCCGTCCGATGGGGAGTTCAATACTTATACAGGAGGATAATTATGGCAGAATTTGCTAACAACCCTTACGGCTTCAAAGAAGCGGTAACGATTCAGGCAGAGCGGATATTTGACAGCTGTTCCGACCGCGACTGCCTTGAGGATTTGGAAGTCGTTTTTCCCGACTTTGAATCAAATCAGCTCGTGAACGAGGCCGCATATGCCAAGGCAAGGTGCTGCGAAGTCACCGGCGCGTACTTTTCCGTCGAGCCGATACAGTTCAACAAGGGCTTCTACTCGGTGGACATTACTTACACCTTTAACATCGAGGTGGAGCTTTCAGCGAGCGCCCAGGCGGCCGTCCCGACGAATATCGTAAACGGCACCGCCACGTTCACCAAAAAGGTCATTTTGTTCGGCAGCGAGGGAGGCACCAAGCTCTTTACCTCTGATACCAACGGTGCTGTTTCCCAGAACGGCTGCTGCTACAACAATCCGCCGAAAGCCACCGTCGCAGTCGCCGACCCGATAGTTTTGGGTCTGAGGCTTGTGACTATCCCGGCATTCTCGGCATGCACCGACGCCACCTGCGAGACCGCTGTCACGGTCCCGTCAAGAAAGGCTGTCTGCTGCACGCTCGGCATGTTTTCGGTCGTATCTCTTTCAAGGAGCGTTCCCGTGATGCTTCCGTCGTTTGAGTACGAGATCCCGTCAAAGGAGTGCACCTCCAACACCGAGAGCCCCTGCGAGCTGTTCGACAAGATAAACTTCCCGACCTCGGAGTTCTATCCCAAGGGCCTTGAGGACATGAGCGGGAGTTCCTGCGGATGCGGAAATTCCGGCTCCAACAGCTGAAAAAAGACATAAAAATAACCCGCATCGGCCGACCGGTGCGGGAATTTTTTTATTACCACTTGATGTTTACAAATCTTAAGTAGTTCTTGTCCTCCATAGGAGTTATGGTAGAAGTCTTCCATTCGCCGTTTCCGAAGCTGTAGCTTATCGTCCGGCCGTCTATCCATTTGACGTCGGGGGTCACGCCTCTTGTCGAGTGAATGGCGACGCGCTGTGAGTAGCCGACCTCCACGAGCGAGAAGTAGCGGTATTCCTTGTCGAGGTCGTTTGGCTCGACGACTATCATGACCCGTCCGCGGGAGTTGTCCTGAACGTCGACGATGTAATAGCGGTACTTTCCGTCGGGAGATACGCAGGTCGCGTTAAGATTGTCAATCTTGGCGGCGTCGTAGTTTGAAAGAATATCCGGCGAGGTATCGGCATTGAGCTTTGTTTCAACGCTTGAGCCGCCGAAGAGGGTCGAGGCAATCATGAAAACGACGAGCCCGACGACGTAGAGCAGGATATAGATGGTGCCCATAATCACCTTTGTGGATTCGCCCGCCGAGCATGCAAAGAACAGGATAAGTCCAACTATAAGCGGGGGAACATAGAGCATCGGCCGTGAGAAATTAAAGACTATCAGCAAAAATACCGGCAGCAGCAAAAGCATCGAGACTATTCTTGTCGGCAGGCTCTTTCTTGAATAGAACATGAGTATCAGGAAGAACACGCTGATGACGATATAGATGACGTTAAAGGCATGCTCGTTTCTGAAACGAATTTCGTATAAAAACGTCCAGTAGGCGAGCGTTCCGATTAAAGCGAGGTATGCAAGAGTCAGGACCGATACGCCGAATTGCAGCCATTTGTTAGACAGCAGTGATTTCATATTTTGACCTCCTTTTAGGAATCAAGCTTGAGGACGCTCATGAACGCCTCCTGCGGGACCTCTACCGTTCCGAGCTGGCGCATACGCTTTTTGCCCTCTTTCTGCTTTTCCAAGAGTTTTTTCTTTCTTGTTATATCGCCGCCGTAGCATTTTGCCAAAACGTCCTTGCGGTAGGCCTTGACAGTCTCTCTGGCGATGATCTTGCCGCCTATCGCGGCTTGGATGGGCACCTCGAAAAGCTGCCTCGGTATGTTTTCTTTCAGCTTCTCGCATAGCCTCCTTGCACGGTTGTATGCCCTGTCGGCATGGACTATGAACGAAAGCGCGTCTACTATCTCTCCGTTCAGCAGCAAATCAAGCTTCACAAGCTTCGACGGCGCATACCCGAGCATTTCATAGTCGTAGGAGGCGTATCCTCTTGTGCGGGATTTTAAAGTGTCGAAGAAGTCGTAGATGACCTCGTTCAGCGGCAGCTCATAGTGAATGTCGACTCTTTTATCGTCGATATACTTCATGTCCTTGAAAACTCCTCGCCTTTCCTGGCAGAGCTCCATGACATTTCCTACAAAATCGGACGGGGAGAAGATATGAGCATTGATTATCGGCTCCTCTGCGGACTGTATCTGACCGGGGTCGGGGTAGTTGGTCGGGTTGTCGATATATTTTACCTCGCCGCTTGTGAGCGTGACCTTGTAGATTACCGACGGGGCGGTCGTTATAAGGTCGAGATTGTATTCTCGCTCAAGCCTCTCCTGGATTATGTCCATGTGCAAAAGTCCCAAGAACCCGCATCTGAACCCAAATCCCAGCGCCACCGATGTTTCCGGCTCAAACGTAAGAGACGCGTCGTTGAGCTGAAGCTTTTCAAGGGCGTCCTTAAGGTCGCCGTATTTTGCTCCATCGGCAGGATATATCCCCGAAAATACCATCGACTGGACGTTTCTATACCCCGGCAGAGCCTCTTTACACGGTTCGAGCGCGTTAGTAACGGTGTCGCCGACCTTGGTATCGGATATGCTCTTTATGGACGCAGTTATATATCCGACCTCGCCGGCTCGTAAAATTCCCGAGGGGATAAGCTCCGTCGCGCCCATGAAGCCTACCTCGACGGTCTGAAACTCTGCGCCAGTCGCCATAAGTCTTATTTGGTCTCCGGCTTTAAGCGTGCCCTCTTTGACTCTTACATAGATTATCACGCCCTTATAGGGGTCGTATACGCTGTCGAAAATAAGGCATTTCAGCGGGGCCTCCGGGTCGCCCTTTGGGGCTGGGATATCGGTTATGACCCTTTCAAGCACCTCTCGGATGTTTATTCCCTGTTTTGCGGATATCCTCGGGGCGTCCTGAGCGGGAAGCCCTATCACGTTTTCTATTTCCGATATGACGTTTTCGGGATTAGCGCTCGGCAGGTCTATCTTATTTATCACCGGCATGACCTCGAGGTCGTGCTCTATTGCAAGGTATGTGTTCGCAAGGGTCTGGGCCTCGATACCCTGTGAAGCGTCAACGACGAGTATGGCTCCCTCGCATGCCGCCAGCGAGCGCGAGACCTCATAGTTAAAGTCGACATGGCCGGGAGTGTCGATGAGATTGAAAATATATTCCTTTCCGTCGTCGGCACGGTATTTTAAGCGCACGGCCCTCGCCTTGATGGTGATTCCTCGTTCGCGTTCGATATCCATGTTGTCAAGGAGCTGCTCCTCCATATCTCTTTTAGCGACCGTTTCGGTCAGCTCTAAGATACGGTCGGCGAGCGTGGACTTGCCATGGTCGATATGGGCGATAATGCAGAAATTCCTGATATTGTTCTGGTCCATAGTTTCACCTGTATATTGAATTGGTAATATTTTTTGCAGATATAACAAGTATAGCACATATCTTTGAAAAAGTCAATCTGTAGTAATATGCAAGATGTGGCCGAAGCGGCCACATCAAGAAAACAGAGGTCAGATGTCAGAAATCAGAATTTCAAGGTGTCGCCTATGGCGACGATTTTTAAAACAATGAATAATGTGGGCGATTTAGACACTCCCTAATATGCATCATACGGCCGGAAAAGGGCGTTATATATGTTCATACGATAAAAACTAAAAGAAATATCCAAAAAATGTTTGCATTTTTGAAAATATGTGCTATACTATATATCATACCCCAATTATCGCAACCCGAAACGGAGGAAACCAAATGTCAAAATATATCGGTCAGCCCTGCACATCCTGCCGCAACGTCTTTAAAGAGGGCGATGAAATCGTCGTCTGTCCCGAGTGCGGCTCGCCTTACCATAAAAACTGTTACCAGCTCGAGGGCCGCTGCATAAACACTCTCTTGCACGAAAGCGGAAGCGAGTGGCACCCCGAGCCCGTCGTGGGAATAAATTCATCGGCGACAGAGGCGGTCTGCCCCAACTGCGGAGCGCATAACGACCCTGAGAGCTTTTTCTGCACGTCCTGCGGAGCTTCGCTTAAGTCCGAAAGACCGGGCTATGACAGCATCCCGACCTATACGGATATGGCGGGAGGCTCTGCAAATAACAATGCCGGCCGTCAGCAGCAGACCTATCATAACCCCTATGATCAGCCGTTTGTGAATTATCAGACCGTCCCCGAGGACGCACCGGTCGACTCGAATACGGCAGGGGAGTACATGAGATACGTCGGCGTGAAGTTTTACTACTATCTGCCGAAGTTCATGAAATTTGCCAAGGGCGAGAGCAAGGCCTCTTTAAACTTTGCGGCTCTGTTCTTTACGCCTTTCTGGTTCTTCTACCGCAAAATGCCGCTTTACGGTATCGTCACACTTGTTTTGCGCATTATAGTCTCCATCCCGAGCGTCGTTGAATACATGTTTGCGTTCATGTCCGTGAGCGAGGGCGTTGCGTATACCGGGATAGATTCACCGGTGTTCACGGCGGTTTCGGGCATATGCATGATAGTTTCCTGGGTAGTGTCGATTCTCGCGTGCGCGTTCGGCAACTATCTATACTACAAAAAAGCTAAGAAAGATATTGATGATATAAAAATAAACGACACCACGGGACTTGATCTTCAGAATAAGATAGCGTCCGCCGGCGGCGTTTCGATGGCATATGTTGTTATAGCGTTCGTGGCGCTTTCGGTAGTTTCGTCAATTATTTCGACGATACTTATGTTCACGATGAACATTTATTAAACTCATCAAAAAATTTCGGCAAAGCTCTTGACATTTTCCGAAAGTTCTGATATACTTCTAATGTTATCCTTGTTCGCCGTATAAGCGGCGGACGAAATCCAAAAGGAGGTGCAAATATGGCAAAGATCAACGGAAACTATGAATCCATGATAGTTTTTTCGGTCAAGGATGGAGAAGAGGCTGCAAAGACTCTTGTCACTAAGTTCAAGGACATGATCGAGGCCAACGCAGAGCTTAAGAGCGTAGATGAGTGGGGCAAGAGAAAGCTTGCTTACGACATCAAGTACGAGTCTGAGGGCTACTACGTTGTCTTCAAGTTCACCGCTAAGCCCGATTTCCCGGCTGAGCTCACCAGAGTCCTGAACATCACCGACGGCGTGCTTCGTTCCATGGTCATCACCGACGAGACCACCGGCTCCGCTGTCAAGGCGGATGAACCCGTCGAGGAAGAAGCGGCAGCCGAGCCCGAGACGGCAGTCGAAGAGCCCGCCGAAGAGGCAAAGCCCGCAAATGACGCCGAATAAGACCGAAAATCCAGAATGGGGGCAAATTAAATGCTTAACAGAGTAATTTTGATGGGCAGGATCGCGCAGGATCTTGAGCTTAAGACCACTCAGTCGGGTATAAGCGTGCTGTCGTTCTCCGTCGCCGTAGACAGAAACTACGCAAGACAGGGCGAGGACCGTCAGACCGATTTTATCGACTGCGTAGCCTGGCGGCAGACTGCCGAATTTATCAACAGATATTTCGGCAAGGGCAGAATGATCTGCGTCGAGGGTACGTTGCAGAAACGCTCCTACGACGACCGCAACGGCAATAAGCGCTGGGTCACGGAGGTCGTTGTCGACAACGCGTCCTTTACCGGCGAGCCCAAGCAGCAGGGCGGAGACTATCAGCCGTCCTACCAGAACCGCAACGATTATTCTCAGAGGCAGGAAGCCCCCCAGAAACCCGCTTATAACGAGCCCGACAACAAGCCCATATCCATAGGCGAGATGGGCGACTTCGAGGATATTCTTTCGAGCGACGGAGTGCCGTTCTGAGCGGATAAAATATCGAAAGGAGAGTTATCATGGAGAGAACCAACGAGAGACCGGTAAGAAAGTCCCGCAAAAAGGTCTGCATGTTCTGCGTCGACAGAGCCGAGACCATTGATTATAAGGATACCGCAAAGCTCAGAAAGTGCATGACTGAGCGCGCCAAGATCCTCCCGCGTCGTGTGACGGGCACCTGCGCCTATCATCAGCGCGAGCTGACCAAGGCTATCAAGAGAGCAAGATACTGTGCTCTTCTCCCTTACTCTGCGGACTGATAAAAAAACGGTAAAAAGGCCTAACGGAAGTGCTTATAGATTTAAGCATCTTAAAATTGAGGCAAAGGATTTATACAGAGCAAGTCCTAAGGACCTGCTCTGTTTTTTATCAAGATTCTTTATATGGGCTGTTGGTTATGCTTTTTATTGTGCGTTTAGTTATACGAATGTTATCTTATTTAACAAGTTTTTCATAAATAAATCTACTCATGCTCATCTTTTTTCCGTCACTACTTGATTTTTTTGCCGATATGTGATAATATATACTAAATATTGATTTTGAGAAGTGATACTATGAAAGACAAAAACACAGAAAAAAAGGAAGCGGCCGCTAAAGTACCGTTCATCGACGAGGTCTTGGATTACGCAAAGGTCATCTGCTGCACTGTCGCAGTCATACTCCTTATCTTTACCTTTGTCGCAAGAAACGTCCGGGTCAGCGGCCCGTCCATGCAGCCCACCTTGCACGACGGAGACTTTTTGATTCTTCGCTCCATCATGTATACCCCCAAACAGGGCGACATCGTCGCCTGCAACTCCTATTCTCTCGGGAAGATAATCGTCAAGAGAATAGCCGCCGTCGGGGGACAGACGGTCTCCATCGACTTTTCGGAGGGCAAAGTATATGTAGACGGCGAGGAATTTTTGGTCGACGGCATCGAAAATATCACGACTCTCCGGGAGGGTCGGGATATCGTAGACGTCAAGGTCCCTGCCGGAAAATACTTTGTCTTGGGCGACAACCGCCAGGATTCCCGTGATTCGAGAAGTCCCGAGGTCGGTTTTATCGACCGTGAGGATATTTTGGGAGAGGCCGCCGTACGCCTCTATCCGTTCGGGGACGTCACTTTCTTCTGAGCCGCTTTTTACCATCGATCTTGGGGTGATGAATAATGTTCAGCGATTTTAAGATCCACAGAAACCATGCTAAATTCCGGAACGAGGTCCTCGAGCTTCTCAGGACTATTTGCGAGATGCTTGTTGTCGTTATCGTTGTTTTCACCTTTGTGGCAAGAACAGCCATAGTCAGCGGAGTTTCCATGGAGCCCACGCTCACGGACGGGGACATGCTTATAATCTGGTCTTTGGGATATAAGCCGAGACAGGGAGATATAATCGCCTGCAACTGCGACGGTCTCGGCAAAGTCATCGTCAAGAGGATAATAGCCGTAGGCGGGCAGACCGTTGACATCGACTTTTTAAACGGCAAAGTTTACGTCGACGGCGAAGAGTTTATTGTCAGAGGGATAGAAAACATCACCACCGACCCCGAGAGCCGGCTTACATACCCGTTAAAGGTACCGTCGGGAAAATATTTTGTCCTCGGCGACAACCGTCAGCACTCCACCGATTCAAGAAATTCCGCCGTCGGATTTGTCGGAAGAGAGGACATTTTAGGCCGCGCCGCCTTAAGGATCCTCCCGATAAAAAAGGCAGGAAAACTATAAAAAGGATTGATAAAATATCGAACGCGAAATGAATATACAATGGTTTCCGGGGCATATGTCAAAGACCCGGAGACTTATTTCCGAGAATTTAAAGCTTGTCGACGCCGTTTTGGAGGTCACCGACGCAAGAATTCCATACTCCTCCAAAAACCCCGAAATAGCGGCGCTTTTGGGAGACAAGCCGAGAGTCGTCCTGTTAAATAAGGCCGACGCGGCTGACAGCTCTGTCACATCTAAATGGATAGATTTTTATTCCTCATCAGGCGTCGTCGCCATAGACACCGACTGCCGCACCGGGAAAAACTGCAATAGGGTTTTGCCGGCGGTCCGGGAGCTTTTAAAGGACGAGACCGAAAAATGGCGGCAAAAAGGCATGGTAGGAAGATCGATAAGGATCATGGTCGTGGGTATCCCTAACGTCGGAAAATCGGCGCTTATAAACCGCCTCAGCGGCTCAAAGCGCGCCAAAGTCGAGGACAGACCCGGCGTTACCCGTTCTAAACAGTGGATAAAACTTGACAAGGATTTTGAACTTCTTGACACTCCGGGAGTGTTGGCTCCCAAGTTTGAGGAGGAATCCGTCGGGCTTTCGCTTGCGTTTACAGGCGCTGTAAAGGACGATATTTTAGACATCGAGACTCTTGCAGTCATTTTTATAAGGACCATCCGAAAAACCTCTCAGGGATGCCTCGAAAAGAGATACGGCGTTGAGCCGTCCCCCGAAATGACCGACGCCGATGTACTTGAGGCCATAGGCCGCAGGCGGGGATTCCTTATTTCGGGCGGAGAGATAAACACCGAGAGAACTGCCCAGGTGCTTTTGGACGAATTTCGTTCGGGAAAGCTCGGCAGGATAAGCTTAGAGCTGCCGGAGGAAAAATGAACCTGTACGAATACGACTGCGCAATAAGGGCGGAATTCCCGGTCATTGCCGGGCTTGACGAAGCCGGGAGAGGGCCTCTTGCCGGAGACGTTTACGCCGCCGCCGTCATACTTCCCGAGGGACTTATAATAGACGGCGTCAACGACTCAAAAAAACTCAGTGAAAAAAAGCGCGACGCCCTTTATGACATAATTATCGAAAAGGCGGAGGCATACTGTGTCGCCACGGCAAGCGTTTCTGAAATAGAGGAATTAAATATTCTCAACGCTGCTATGCTCACCATGAAGCGCGCCGCCGAGGGCCTCGGAAAATACTATGACATAGCCCTCATCGACGGCAACAGGACTCCCGACATACCGAGGGCAAGGGCCGTTATCAAGGGCGACGGAACGTCGCAGTCGGTTGCTGCGGCTTCAATTCTTGCAAAGGTCTCAAGGGACAGATATATGTATGAGCTCGATAAACTATATCCCGAGTATCAGTTTTCAAAGCACAAGGGCTACGGCACGAAGCTTCACTATGAGATGTTGAAAAAGTACGGCCCGAGCCCCGTACACCGTCCGAGCTTTTTGAAAAAGACTCACTGAAATCTTAATTTTTTATTAAAAATTGCCGCATTTTGTTGAAAACGGCTTCGCTGTAAGGTATAATCGACTTGAGTGAATCTACATGAAAGGATGATAACCTTGAAGCGAATAATAATGATTTTTCTTGCGGCCCTGACTCTTACGTCATGCTCGTTAAACTCGACGTTCGGGGAGATATTGACCCCCGACCTGAAAGGCTCTCCGGGTTATAAAATCGATTCTGACGAACCCGTTGACCTGTCGTCTTACAGTCTCGAGCTGAGATTTATTTACAATCATCTCTTAGATTGGGACGAGGTCGGCATATCTCTTGATTACGTCGCCGAGCAGCTGAATCTTCTTAGCGCCATGGATTTTGACTCACAGCCTGTCGTCGAAATTTTCACTCAGTATAAAGACGACTGCCAAAAACAGGGCGTTATAAACGACGTCTGGGCGGAGTATAAGTCCGCCGATGACAGGATAAATCTTATATGCAACTCTCCCGAAACGTTTTACGGGCCGAAGATAAAATCAAACCCGTATAATATCGTCGTCGGGGATAATATCTACACCCCGTACTGGCTCTTTACTCACACCGTTTCCGACTATAAGGCGGCGGGTATCTCTCCCGAAGCGGTCGAGAGCATGATACCCTATTACCGGGAATTCGGCCTTTGGAATGGCGCCAATACGTTTTTTGAGGAAAAGCTGTCGCAGTATATCGGCTACGGCGTATCTTTAAGCCTGCCGTCGGACAAGGATATATGGGAAAAGGGGTATCATGTGGAATATACCATGCCGGCGCCGTTTGACGGGAGCGCTCCCGAAGATTTTTACAGCATATGCTCCGACGAAAGACTTTATAAAATCCCGCAGTCGCTTATCGGCATTGCAGGCTCTGAAGCATACGAAAAATACCTTTCGGAAACCGAAGCATACAAAAATGATCTCGTAAATTCAAACGAATACGAGCTTACGGGATATATTTGGCAGAGTCTTGACACATTAGAAAATTTGTTTTCATTCTGCGGCAAATATCTCGGAGCCGACGCCGATGAACTGAAAGATGTTCTTATAGATGATGGCATCGACGAGGAGACTGCCGACAAAATGATTTTCGATATTTACTGCTCCAATGAGGCAGGGTATTTAAGGGACATCTGCGGCCGGCAGGTCATTATCACGGAAAAAAATGAAAACGCATATTTCTATACTCCCGAGTGGCTGTATACATGGCCCACTGACGGTTGGGAACAAGCGATGATATCCCCTAAAACGGTCGAGGATATGCTTCCTATATACCGCGTATATCCTTTTACCGACGAGGCGAGGGCGGCATTTGAACATAAACTGAGCTATTTTTTGGGGCATGACGTTTCTTTGAGCATAGAAAACGACCTGACAAATCTCACTGTGGGTAATAAAGCGTATGAGCTGAACCGGCTTGTAACTCATAATATTTCGCAGTACCGTGCCGAGGGCATTGACGCCGAGATCCTGAGCGAATATCTTGAGCGGATAGAGTCCGAATATGGCGATACGGAGAATTTCGGATATATAAGGACTGTGTATGAAGAAATGATAAACGATTTTCAAGAGGAATGATATGACTAAAAAGGACATAGGCGACATAGGCGAAGAATATGCCGCCAAATACCTTTCCGAGCACGGCTGCGAGATAGTTTGCCGGAATTTCAGGATAAAGGGCGGAGAGATAGATATAATCGCCAAAAAGGGCGACATTCTCCATATAGTCGAGGTCAAGACCCGAAAACCGTCTCCGCTGACTACCGGCGAGGAGGCGATAACTCCCCGAAAAAGAGAGCTTTTGATAAGAGCGGCAGGGGAGTATCTCAACCGAAACGGGCTTGAAATGAGCTGCGTTTTCGACGTCGCGGTCGTGGAGCTGTCAGGCGGGTCGGTCACGGATTTTAAGTATATTCAGCGGGCTTTTACCGCTTAAAAATATTATTGAGGTGTTTACATGAATTATCAGTCTACAAGAAACAAGGCTCTTAAAATTTCATCGGCAGAGGCTATAGTCTCGGGCATTTCCAAGGACGGCGGACTTTTTGTCCCCACCGAAATGCCGAAACTTAGCCCCGAAGAAATTAAAGCTATGGGAGATATGAGCTATACCGAGCGCGCCGAGGTCGTTTTCGGAAAATTTTTAACCGATTTCACCGAATCCGAGATTAAAAGCTGCGTTGAAAGCGCATACTCTCACGGCAGCTTTGATACCGAAAACGTCATGGAGCTTAAGACCCTTAAGCCCGGAGAGCATATCTTGGAGCTTTGGCACGGCCCGACCTGCGCCTTTAAGGACATGGCTCTGCAGATCCTGCCGCATCTTCTGACGACGTCCGTCAAAAAGACCGGCACCGACAAAAAGGTATGCATACTCGTCGCCACCTCCGGCGACACCGGAAAGGCCGCTCTTGAGGGCTTTAAGGACGCTCCCGGCACAGGGATTCTCGTATTCTATCCCGAAAACGGAGTCAGCGCAATGCAGAAGCTCCAGATGATAACCCAGGAGGGCTCGAACGTCGGGGTATGCGCAATAAAAGGCAACTTTGACGACGCTCAGACCGGTGTGAAAAAGATATTCACCGACCCGGAAGTGGCGGCGAAGCTCTCCGAAAACGGGATAATGTTCTCAAGCGCCAACTCGATAAACTGGGGACGTTTGGCCCCTCAGATAGTTTACTATGTGTCGAGCTACGCTCAGCTTGTAAAGGACGGAAAAATCGCTTTTGGGGATATGATTAACGTCTGCGTTCCGACCGGAAACTTCGGCAACATCCTTGCCGCATACTATGCTAAGCTGATGGGCATTCCGATAGGAAAGCTTATCTGCGCCTCTAACTCAAATAACGTTCTTACAGATTTCCTGCGCACAGGCGTTTATGACAGAAACCGCAAATTCTACACCACTATCTCTCCCTCGATGGATATTCTCATTTCTTCTAACCTTGAGAGACTTCTTTACCATCTCAGCGGCTGCGACGACAAGTATATCTCAAAGCTTTATAAAGACCTTGCCGAGACCGGCAGATTTGAGGTCAGCGAGGCTATCAAGGCGATTTTGCAGGATATATTCTACGCAGATTTCTGCACCGAAGACGAGACCAAGGCGACGATTTCCGAGACGTATGAAAAGTACGGCTACACCATTGACACCCACACCGCCGTCGCCGTCGGAGTCTACAATAAGTATGCCGCCGAGACCGGCGATACAAAGGACTGCGTTATCGCGTCCACTGCAAGCCCCTATAAATTCCCGGCAGCCGTTTTGGAATCCTTGGGGGATAAAAGCTCCTATGCCGACGAGTTTGAAATGGCCGAAGCGCTTAACAAAAAGTCCGGCATGGCTGTCCCGAAAGCCTTATCGGATCTAAAGTCCAAAAAGCCGAGGTTCACGGGTTCTGTCGAAAAGACAGAAATGCTCGGAGCCGTATATTCGATGCTCGGGATAAACCGATAAAATAAAAAATACCCGGGGAATGAGGGCTGAACCCCGTTCCCCGGTTTTTACTGTGAAGACGGTTACTTCTTCGGCTTAAAGGTCTTGCACTCGGTCTGGGCGGAGCACTCGGCGTCCTGACATCCGCAGCAGCAGACGTCGATTTTTCCGGCCACGCACTCGCAGTCGTTTTTGTTGTATTCGCAGCTTGAGACTCCGCACTTGATGCCGTAAATTCTGTCTTCTTTCATCTTTATCATCCTTCCATCGTTTTGTGCAATTATTATCTGCTCATTTTTTCGCATTATTCCGCCATGAGCCTGAATTTATTTTCGGAGGTGACGATTTGTCATTATTTGCCATTGCTGACCTGCATCTTTCATTCGGCACTGATAAGCCGATGGACGTTTTCCCCGGCTGGACCGACCATGCCTCAAGGCTTGAAAAAAACTGGCGCGAGAGGGTGTCGGACGACGATACTGTAGTCATTCCCGGCGACATCTCCTGGGCGATGAGTCTGCCGGGAGCGCTTTCCGATTTTAAGTTCATAGATTCTCTGCCCGGCAAAAAAATCATCTCAAAGGGAAATCACGACTACTGGTGGAGCACGATGGCAAAGGCCGAGAAGTTTTTTGATGACAACGATATAAAAAGCATTTCCATCCTGCACAACAATTTTTATCCGTATGAGGACATAGGGATATGCGGCACAAGGGGATGGATAAACGACGGCAGCGAACCCCAGGACAAAAAGGTCATCCTAAGAGAGGCTCAGCGGCTTGAACGCTCTATTCAGTGCGCGCTCGACGGCGGACGAAAGCCTGTGGTTTTTCTTCACTACCCGCCGCTTTTTAACCAGGACCGCAACGCCGAGATAATGGATGTTTTGCACCGCTACGAGATAAAGCTTGTATTTTATGGGCATCTTCACGGCTCCGCACACCGATTTGCCGTGATAGGCGAGAGCGAGGGCATTGAATTTCGCCTTATATCAAGTGATTTTTTACATTTTTCGCCCCTTAATATTTCCGATATTGTTAAAAACAACGAAAAATAGATTTTCGCTAAATTTCGGTGGAAATATTTTAAGATTTATGTTATAATTATAAAATGCCAAAATAAAAGAAATCAGAAGCAAAATTCTGTCAGGAGGAAACTACATGTTGAAGTCAAAAAAGCAGTTAGAAACCAACAAGTATGAGCTGGAAGCTGCGGTATCTCCCGAGGCGTTCGAGGAAGCCGTGCAGAAAGCCTACTTAAAGCAGAAATCCAAAATCACCATCCCCGGATTCCGTCCCGGAAAGGCTCCGAGAAAGATGATAGAGGCCCAGTACGGCGAGGGAGTATTTTACGAGGAAGCTGTAAATATGCTCTACGGCGAGACCATCGAAGTCGCCGTCAAGGAAGCCGAGCTTGACCTTGTAGCTCCTCCCGAGGTGGAGGTCACCGATATATCCAAGGAAAACGGCGTTACGTTTAAGGCAGTCTGCGTCACCAAGCCGGAAATCAAGCTTGGCGACGTCAAGGGTATAAAGGTCACAAAAACCGTCAATGCTGTAACTGACGAGATGGTAGAGCATGAAATAGGCCACAGGCTTGAGAGGGCCGCAAGAAAGGTCGACGTCGACGACAGGCCCGCCCAGAACGGCGACGAGGTCGTTATCGACTTTGACGGCTACAAGGACGGCGTGCCGTTTGACGGCGGCAAGGCCGAAAAGTACAATCTTGTGCTCGGTTCGGGACAGTTCATTCCCGGATTTGAGGAACAGGTCGTCGGACACTCCATCGGCGATGAGTTCGACATCAACGTCACTTTCCCCGAGGATTACCAGGCCAAGGAGCTTGCCGGCGCTGCCGTAGTGTTCAAAATCAAGCTTCACGAGATAAGCTATCAGGAGCTTCCCGAGCTTGACGACGATTTCGTAAAGGACACCACCGACTTTGAGACCGTCGACGAATTCCGCGCCGACATAAGAAAGCACCTTGAGGAGCATGCCGAGGAGCACGCTCAGCAGGACGTCGAGGGCAAGATACTCGACGAAGTCATCGCAAAGGTCGAGGGCGAGATTCCCGAGGTAATGTATGAGAACAGGGTCAACGAGATGATAGAAGACCTTGCGCACAGACTTTCCCACCAGGGACTTGACCTTAACACGTATATGCAGTTCACAGGCATGACCGAGGAGAGCCTTAAGACCACCTACCGCGAGCAGGCCGAGAAGCAGGTCAAGCTCAGACTTGCTTTAGAGCAGTATGTCAAGGAAAACAACATTTCCGTCAGCGATGACGAGCTCGAGGAGGAATATAAGAAGATCTCCGAGCAGTACGGCATGCCTGTTGAGAACGTCAAGCAGTACATTCCCGCAGACGACCTTAAGCTTGACACGGCTGTCGGCAAGGCGGTCGAGGAGATAAAGGCTGCGGCAGTCGTTGAGACTGAGAACGCTTAATTAACGCTCCGGCACGGCTCGGGTCATTTGTGCCGTGCCGGCAAAAAGATTTTTTAGATTCAAGAAGGGGGATACGCACATGGCTTTAGTGCCAAACGTTATCGAACAGACCGGCCACGGCGAGAGATTTTACGACATCTTCTCGCGCCTGTTAAACGACAGAATAATCGTTTTGTCCGATGAGGTAAACGACGCTACGGCGTCGGTAGTAGTCGCTCAGCTGCTGTTTTTGGACAGTCAGGACTCCGAAAAGGACATTTTCCTTTATATAAACAGTCCCGGCGGGTCCATCACCTCCGGCATGGCTATCTATGACACCATGCAGTATGTCAAGGCGGACGTTTCGACCATCTGCGTCGGAATGGCGGCTTCCATGGGAGCTTTCCTGCTTGCGGGAGGCGCTAAGGGCAAGAGAATTGCACTGCCGCACAGCGAGATCCTCATCCACCAGCCTCTCATCGGAGGCGAGAGGGGACTCATGGGCCAGACCACTGACATAAAGATTCATTCCGACCATCTGTTCGCAACAAGGGAGATGCTCAATCAGCTTCTTGCCGAGAACACCGGCCGATCCATCGAGGAAATAATAAGAGACACCGAGCGCGACCACTATATGACCGCCCAGGAGGCTCTTGACTACGGAATTGTCGACAAGATTATCAAAAGCGCCAAGGATGGCGTATAAATCATAAAAAACGGGCTCCGTGCGCCAACGCGTGCGGAGCATAGGGTTTTTAAAAAGAGGTGTATAACAATGACGGGTAACGACCCGACTTTAAAGAGATGCAACTTCTGCGGAAAGACCGAGAACCGAGTCAGCAATATGTTTTCCGCAGGCGACGTTCATATATGCGACGAATGCGTGCTGTTCTGCTACGACTTGCTCGACGAAAAGGGGTATTTCGGACAGCGCCGTGCCCGCAGGCAGGATGACTCTATTGCTCAGGCCATAAATATCATCAAGCCCGGCGAGATAAAAAAGGTGCTCGACGAGTACGTCATCGGCCAGGACAGGGCTAAGGTCGCCCTCAGCGTGGCAGTTTACAACCACTACAAAAGGATCGCCAGTCTTTCTTCAAAGAATGACGACGTTGAGATACAAAAGTCAAATATCCTGCTTTTGGGACCTACGGGAGTCGGAAAGACCCACCTTGCCCAGACGCTTGCCAAGACCCTTAACGTGCCCTTTGCCATCGCCGACGCCACGACCCTGACCGAGGCCGGATACGTCGGAGACGATGTTGAAAACGTTCTTTTAAGGCTCATTCAGGCTGCCGATTACGATATTGAAGCGGCGGAGCGCGGTATCATCTACATCGATGAAATAGATAAGATTGCCCGCAAATCCGAAAACGTCTCGATAACCCGCGACGTAAGCGGCGAGGGCGTTCAGCAGGCTCTCTTAAAGATAATCGAGGGCACGGTCTCAAACGTCCCTCCACAGGGCGGAAGAAAGCACCCCACTCAGGAATTTATACAGATTGACACAAAGAACATCCTCTTTATCTGCGGAGGAGCGTTCGACGGCATTGAAGATATCATCCGCCGCAGGACCGATACCTCCACCGTCGGATTCGGCGGCCAGCTCAAGGAAAAGGTCTCGGGCGCCGATGTTCTTAAAAAGGTAACTCCGCATGACCTTGTGAGATACGGCATCATCCCCGAGCTGATAGGACGTCTGCCGATAGTCGCGGTGCTCGACCCGCTTGACGAGGATGCTTTGATGCGCATACTCACCGAGCCCAAGAACTCGCTTGAAAAGCAGTATAAGGCGCTATTCGGGTACGATGGGATAGAGCTGTCGATAACCGACGAGGCAAAGCGTGAGATCGCCAAAAAAGCCCTTGCGCAAAAGACCGGCGCCAGGGGACTGCGCTCCATTGTCGAGGAAGCGCTTTTAAAGCCGATGTACGAAACCCCGTCCAACCCCGACGTCAAAAAGGTCATAGTTACTCCCGAGGTCATCCGCGACGGCGCAGACGTTATCGTGGAGCTCTCACAGGACCGCAAAAAGCTCAAAAAGGCCTGAACAGAATGGGGCAGCGCGTCAGCGTGAGCCCCTTTTGATTAGCATTTAGGAGGACGACATGAACACACCTCTTGCAGACAAGATACGTCCGAATACCCTCGACGACGTTGTAGGGCAGTCCCATATTTTAGGAAAAGGAAAGCCGCTTCGCAGGATAATCGAAAGCGGCAGAATTCCGAATATGATTTTTTACGGCTCATCGGGGGTCGGCAAGACCACGGTGGCGAGAATTATAGCCGATAACTGCGGAATGAAGATGTGTAAGCTCAACGGGACATCGGCTTCCGTTCAGGACATAAAGGACATAATCGCCGACACTGACACGATAGAGGGCTACAACGGCATACTTTTATATCTTGACGAGATACAGTATCTCAACAAAAAACAGCAGCAATCGCTTTTGGAGGACATCGAGAACGGCAAGATAACCCTTATATCCTCGACCACCGAGAACCCATATTTTTACGTCTACAATGCCATAATCAGCCGTTCCACGGTATTTGAATTCCTGCCGGTTTCGGCAGAAGAAGTAAGACCCGCCGTAGAACGCGCTTTCAGGATAGCCGCCGAGGACATGGGTCTGCCCATCGAAATCGAGGACGGCGTTATCGAGCATATCTGCCGGGGCTGCGGAGGAGATGTCAGAAAATCGATAAACACCGTGGAACTCTGCGTTTTAGGCTCCTGCGGGAGCGATAAAATATCCGTCAGCCTCGACACGGCCAAGCTTTTGACTCAGCGCTCGAATATGCGATACGACAGGGCAGGGGACGAGCACTATGATACATTGTCTGCTCTGCAAAAATCAATAAGAGGCTCGGATGAAAACGCGGCGCTTCACTATGCCGCAAGGCTTTTACAGACCGGTGATATAATCTCTTTATGCCGTAGACTTTTGGTCATTGCCGCCGAGGACATCGGGCTTGCCTATCCCCAGGCGATACCGATAGTCAAGGCATGCGTGGACAGCGCCTTGCAGCTCGGCATGCCGGAAGCTAAAATCCCTCTTGCCGACGCCGTGATACTTCTTGCAACCGCTCCTAAATCAAACAGCGGCAACGAAGCCATAATCGCCGCTCTTAAGGACCTTGAAACATACGGCAGCCCGGAATTTCCGAGGCATTTGCAGAACAAACACTTCGACGGCGAGGGCGCAAAAATCAAGGGGCAGCACTATCTCTACCCGCATGACTTTAAAAATCACTGGGTCGAGCAGCAGTATCTGCCGGACATCTTAAAAGACCGCGTCTACTACGAGTACGGCGACAACAAGACCGAACAGCTTGCAAAGGCTTACTGGGACCACATCAAAAATAACTCTCAATGACCTTTTTACAGCCGTCGGGCGAATATTTCCAGTATTTGATGACGCCGCTGTCGATGAAATATCGGCGCTGTCTTTCGGGCGCTTCATGGCTTATATCCACGATTATAAGCTTTATTTTCATCTTCTCCGGGTTGATGGATTTTATGTAAACGCTTGCGGTATCTCCGGGGCAGACGTCCTCTCTCGGCTCTGCAAGCCCCGCAAGATTCGGTGCAAGCTCTATGAATATCCCGTACGGCTCAACGCTCCTGACGACTCCCTGAACGGTCTCGCCGGGCGAAAACATCGCAGAGTTTTCCTCCCATGTGCCCAAGAGCTCCTTATGCGAAAGATAGAACTTGTCGCCGTCGTAGTATTTCAGAACGGCCTTGATTTTATCTCCGACGTCGAATCTGTCGCGAGGATGGCTTATCCTTGAGACCGAGATGGAATCAATCGGTATCATCGAGCATATCCCGCAGCCTATATCGACAAAGCAGCCGAACTGCTCAAGGTGTGTGACCGCAGCGTCAATGACCGACCCCTCGGGCAGGTTTATAAGCCGTTCATTCAGGCATTTTTCCTGAGCCGAGCGCCGTGAAAGAACGGCAACCGGCTCATCACCGTCGCGGTTTATCTCGGCGACGGTAAAGCATACCGGCTTGCCGACTCTTGAAATTATGGCGATATCCTTTATAGAGCCCTCCCTGATGCCGAGGGCGCATTCCTCTCTCGGTATAACCGCTTTACAGCCGGGAAGATTTATCAGCAGGTCGTGTGACGGTGTGCAGCTCTGTGCTACAGCTTCAAGTATAACGCCGTCCTTTGCGGCTTCAATAAGACCGTTTTCGTCTGAGATATATCGGAGATTTTCTTCGGTATTTAAAATCCCGCCCTCGGGTAGAAACATTCTCATTTTAAATCTGTCCTTTCATTTCGGGAGTTTGTAAATTCTATGTTTTTTCGGCTCGCGATATGCCCGGGCAGCAAAAATCTTCACAAAAAGGTTGCATTTTTCCGATATAAGTGGTACAATATTCAAAATATAGCATGCAGGAGACGATATGCAGCACCTTAAAAACCCGCTTCTTAAAAATCTTCATAAAATAGAATTCCCCGTAACATATCTCTGCACGGGAAAATGCCGGCACTGCTCAGAAGCCGACAAATCGGATTTTAAGGGCCATATCCGGGGAGACGCTGCCGCCAAACTTGTAGCGGACGTTTCGGCGGTATATGATATAGAAAACGTGCTATTATTCGGCGGCGAGCCGCTTTTATACCCGAACGATTGCTTTTTGATCATGTCGGCCGCAAGGGAAGCCGGTGTGAAAAAGCGCTGCGTTATCACAAACGGATGGTTTTCAAAGGATGTGGAATTTAACTGCAAGACTGCAGAAAAGCTCATAGGATCGGGCTGCAACAGAGTTTTACTCTCGGTAGATTCTTTTCATCAGGAAACCATACCTCTTGAATCGGTCATGATATTTGCAAATGAACTTGAACGGCTAAGTCCCGGGATAGTCAAGCTTAATCCGGCATGGATAAAGGGAAAAAACGCCGAAAACCCGTACGACAAAAAGACTACCGAAATAGTTGAAAAATTCACGTCCATGGGGATTTCCGAGAATAAGGGAAATATAATTTTTCCCGCAGGCAACGCGCTTAAGTATCTCTCGGAATATTTTGAACCGGGAAAAGAATATATAAATCCGTATGAGGAGGACCCGATGGACTTAAGAACTCTTTCAATAGGCCCCGACGGGTCTTTGCTCGGTGGAAATATCTATAGAGAAAACGTTTTCGACATACTTTCTCGCTACAAAGGGTGAATTTTATGGATATCCAGAAAGGCGACGTTTTAACAATGAAGAAAAAGCATCCCTGCGGCTCGGATAAAATGACCGTGCTGCGCTCGGGGATGGACTTTAAGCTCAGGTGCGCAGGCTGCGGCAGAGAGTTTATGATAGCGCGCTCCAAGGCCGAGAAAAACGTTCGCTCTATAGACTGCTCAGGCCGTGAGCAGACCCCGGTATGACAAATTTTTCATTTGTTCATGAAAAATACCGGACCATCTGAAAGGAAATAAATATGCTTGATAAGTTAAAAAACTTTGAACTTAAATATGAGGAGCTGAGCGCGAGGCTTGCGCAGCCCGACGCCGCCTCCGACCCGTCGAGATACCGGGACCTTATGAAAGAATATTCTGCGCTCACGCCTATCGTTGAAAAATACAGGGAGTATTTAAGGGCGGAAGAGTCCTTAAAAGAGGCCGAGGAGCTGAGAAAATCGGAAAGCGACAAGGACTTTCTGAAGATGATTGACGAGCAGTACGACCATGCAAAGGACGACATTGAGAGGACGTCGGAGGAGCTTAAGATACTTCTTCTGCCGAAAGACCCCAACGACAACCGAAGCGTTATCATGGAGCTTCGGGCAGGCGCGGGCGGTGAGGAAGCGGCGCTTTTTGCACACTCGCTCATGAGGATGTATATGCTCTACGCCGACTCCAAGCGCTGGAAGACCGAAATTTTGAGCATGAATGAGACCGAACTCGGCGGCGTTAAGGAGGCCGCGTTCTCGGTCGAGGGTGAGGGTGTCTATTCGAGGCTTAAGTATGAAAGCGGCGTTCACCGTGTTCAAAGAGTCCCCGAGACTGAGTCCCAGGGCAGGATACAGACGTCGACCGCCACGGTTGCGGTCCTGCCGGAGGCCGAAAACGCCGAGATACAAATCGACGACAAGGACCTTAAAATCGATGTTTTTCGTTCATCCGGCGCAGGCGGCCAGCATATCAATAAGACCGAGTCCGCCGTCAGGATAACCCATCTGCCCACGGGTCTTGTGGTCGAATGTCAGGACGAAAGAAGCCAGCAGAAAAACCGTGAAAGGGCCATGAAAGTCCTATGTTCACGTCTTTTGGAGAAAAAACAGGCCGAGCTCGACGCCAAGTACGCCCAGGAGCGCCGTTCCCAGATAGGCACGGGAGACCGTTCCGAGAGGATAAGGACATATAATTTCCCGGAAAACCGCCTTTCCGACCACCGCATCGGCCTGACCATCTATAAGCTTGACCAGGTCTTAAACGGCAATCTCGACGAGGTCATCGACGCGCTTGCCACGGCCGACCGCGCCGCTAAGCTTGCAAGGGAGGATGAGGCATGAAAACGGATGTTTTGACTCCCACCGAGGAAAATTTAAGTCTTGCGGCAGAAAAAATAAGGGCGGGGGAGGTCGTCGCTTTTCCGACCGAGACGGTCTACGGCCTCGGCGCTAACGCGCTTGAACCTGATGCCGTGAAAAAGATTTTCAATGCCAAGGGCAGGCCCGCCGACAACCCGCTTATCGTTCATATCGGCAGAGTTGATGACATTGAAAAGGTCGCGTCCTACGTTCCCGATATTGCCTATAAGCTTGCGGAGAAATTCTGGCCGGGGCCGTTGACTATTATTCTTCCGAAGTCGGAGAATGTGCCGAAAATCACAAGCGGCGGGCTTGACACCGTCGGCATAAGATTTCCCTCAAATCCCGTAGCAAGGCGCTTTATCGAGCTTTGCGGGGTGCCGATAGCAGCTCCGTCTGCCAATCTTTCCGGCAGCCCGAGTCCCACGACAGCCAAAAGAGTTTTTGAGGACATGAACGGCAGGATACCCGTTATAATCGACGGCGGAGAATGCAAATTCGGCGTGGAATCGACGGTAATTTCGATCGACAGGTCAGGCGACTCGGTCAAGATACTCAGGCCGGGAGCCGTGACCGACGAAATGCTCCTTGAGGTCGTTGATTCGGTCGTCATCGACGGCGGAGTTCTGCACGAGATACCAAGCGGCCAGAAAGCCCTATCACCGGGGATGAAGTATAAGCACTACTCCCCGAAAGCCGACGTTACGCTTGTAAAAGGCTCATATGAAGCGTACTCTGAGTATGTAAAAAATAATCCGAAAGACGGGCTGTTCTGTCTTATATTTGACGAGGACGAAGCGGTGGACGGCGTTCCTTACGTTACATACGGAAAAGATTCGGAGACCCAGGCGCACAGGCTCTTTGAGGCTCTTCGGGAACTCGACGAGAGGGGAGCGCGATTTGTTTATGCACGCAGTCCCGAATCGACGGGCATAGGTCTTGCCGTTTTCAACAGGATTCTTCGCGCTGCCGGTTTTAAGATAGTCGAGGCCGAAAGTGAATAGGCCGGATGGAATGACCGTCATCGGTCTTACGGGTCAGAGCGGAGCCGGAAAATCGACCGCTTCCGGAATATTCAAGTCCTGCGGCATCCCTGTCATCGACTGCGACAAAATTTCGAGAGAGGTCTCGACATTCCCGGAGTTTCTTGAAAAGGTCGAGAACGCTTTCCCCGGGTATACCGATGAAAACGGGCTTAAAAGGCGTGAATTCGGCAGTCTTGTGTTCAACGACCGTGAAAAGCTGAAAATTTACGGCGAAATTATTTTCCCGATGATAAGAAAAGAGCTGTTTAAGAGGCTCAAGAGCCTAAAAGAGACGGGCGAAAGAATCGTCATTCTCGACGCTCCCACGCTCTTTGAAAGCGGCATGGACGAAATATGCTCGGCAGTGGTCAGCGTTATTGCGCCTCTTGATATAAAAATCAAGCGCATTTTGGAGCGCGACGGCATACCGGTCGAGCTTGCGCAGGCCCGTCTTTCAAGTCAGTTTGAAGAAAAATTCTTTTACGACCGCTCGGACTGGGTCATAGTAAACGGCGGAGACTTAAGCGCGCTCAGGGCTCAGACAGAAAAAATTGCAGATGAAATAAGGAAGAGATTCGATGTATAAAAGGCTTTTTCGCCTTTGCGTTTTGGCCGCTCTGGCAGTTTTTCTGCTCTGGCTGCTGATAAGCTATATTCCCGGCCGTGCTGAAAACTTTATCTATCAGACCGGCTACGAGGACCTTGTATTAAAATACAGCGAGGAGTTCGGCGCCGACCCTGCGCTTGTCTATTCGGTCATCAAGGTCGAGTCAAACTTCGACCCGAAAGCTTCCTCCGAGGTCGGTGCCATAGGTCTTATGCAGATAATCGAGGACAGTTTCGATTGGGTGGCGCTCAAGCTCGGCAGAAACGATTTAAGTTTTGAGGATATGTATCAGCCGGAATATTCTGTGATGTTCGGCTGTTATATGATAGGATATCTTTATGACAGATACGGCAGCGTAGAGCTTACAGCCGCTGCGTATCATTCCGGCATGGGAACCGTCGACGGCTGGATAGCTTCGGGCGAGGTGCCTGCGCAAAACGCTTCCGCAGAGGATTTTCCCGGAAAAAAGACCTCGCACTATGTCGGAAAAATCGTTAAAGCATACGAACACTATTCAAATATACTTCATGAGAAAGGAATTGATTAAAATGGCAAACGAAGAAAAATCCATCGGAAAAACGCTTGAAGAAAAGCTTCTTTCAAAAAGAAAGAGCGGTCTTTTGAAACTCTCCGACAAGGAGATTGCCGAGGCTGACGCTTTCTGCGAGGGCTATATGCGTTTTCTCGATGACTCAAAGACCGAGCGCGAGGCGGTAATATCCGCCATTGCCCTTGCCGAGGCAAACGGCTTTACGCCTTTTGACCCAAAAGCAAGCTACAACGCAGGCGACAAGGTCTATCTTTCAAACCGCGGCAAGAGCGTGATTTTCTGCGTGTTCGGGACTCAGCCTCTTGAGAACGGCACGCGTCTTTTGGCTGCGCATATCGACTCTCCGAGGCTCGACTTAAAGCAACATCCCATCTATGAGTCAAACGATCTGGCGCTTCTTAAGACCCATTATTACGGCGGCATCCGCAAGTACCAGTGGGTGACTATTCCTCTTGCGCTTCACGGCGTTATCTGCAAGGCCGACTGCACGACCGTGACCGTAAATATCGGAGAGGATGAAAACGACCCCGTCTTTGTCATAACCGATTTGCTTCCGCATTTAGCACAGGAGCAGTCCAAGCGCACCTTGGGCGAGGGCATAAAGGGCGAGGAGCTCAACGTTTTAATAGGCAGCCGTCCTTTCAAAGACGACGACGTCTCGGAAAAGGTTAAGCTCAATGTCATGCGCCTTTTGAATGAAAAATACGGTATTATTGAGGACGACTTCCTTTCGGCAGAGCTTGAGGTCGTGCCGGCATTCAAGGCCAAGAACGTCGGTCTTGACGGCGGCCTGATAGGCTCCTACGGCCAGGACGACAGGGTCTGCGCATATCCTGCCCTTGAGGCGATTTTAGACTGCGACAAGCCGGAATACACCGCAATCGTGGTCCTCACCGACAAGGAGGAGATAGGCTCCACCGGCAACACCGGCTTAAGGTCTGCATATCTTAAGAACTTCTATTCTGCGCTCGCCGATATGTACGACGTGCCGGATTACGTCGTCATAAGAAACTCGAAGTGCCTCTCTGCAGACGTCACGGCGGCCTTTGACCCGACGTTCCCCGAAGTTGCAGAAGCCAAGAATTTCAGCTACTGCAACCAGGGCGTGGCGATGTGCAAATACACCGGCTCACGCGGTAAGAGCGGCTGCAACGATGCAAACGCCGAATTTGTCGGCTATGTCAGAAACGTGTTCGACCAAAACGGCGTTATCTGGCAGACGGGCGAGCTCGGCAGAGTCGACCTCGGCGGCGGAGGAACGGTAGCATGCTACGTTTCGGAGCTCGACATGGATGTCGTCGACATCGGCGTGCCGGTGCTCTGCATGCACGCCCCGTATGAAGTGACCGCGAAGCTCGACGTTTACATGGCCTACAAGGGCTTCTCGGCGTTCATAAAATAAGCCGAAAATTATATAAATTTGCCGTATCCATGGGGTACGGCATTTTTTTGCATGCGCAGTCGCTTCGACAGATTATCCGCGACGTTAGGATTAAACTTGTCTTGGTGATCAAATGGTAATCTATCTCGACGTGCTGATATTTTTGAATACATATCTTTGCTGGATTCTATTGAATCTGACGGCTGCTCTTACCAAGACGGCCATGAGCGCCAAGAGATGCGCAGCGGGTTCATTCTTAGGGGGCATTAGCTCTCTTATAATTCTCATCCCGGATGATGTAAAGCTTCTAAGCTTTACGGCTATGCTTCTTAAAATTCTTTCATGCTTTCTTACGGCGGCAGTTGCGTTCAAAAAAGTAAGTCTGAAAAAACTGCTTATTCTGACGGCTTCTTTATTTCTTTCGGGAGCAATGTTCAGCGGCCTATTAAGAGCGCTGGAAATGTTTCTTAAACTGCCGCAGATAGCGCTACCAAACGGGTTTATCTACATTAAGATCTCTCCCATAGGACTGGTTTTAGCGACCGCATTGATATATCTTTTTGTGCTTATAATTTCAAAATTTTCCGACAGGCATACGGGCGTGGATAATGCCTACCGAGTGGACTTTAAAATCGGTTGTAAAGCATATTCACTTGACGGCACTGCCGACACCGGAAACACTGCAAGAGACCTTTTTTCGGGACTGCCGGTTATAATCTGCACAGGAATTGAGCTTTTGGACGGTAAAAATCTTCGTGCGGTGCCATATAAAACCGTCTCCGGAGAGGGACTTCTGTACGCATATCGTCCCGACTTTCTGACTGTTACAAAAAGTGGAGGGAGTCCTGAGGAGGTGTCGGCGCTTGTTGCGGGAATCCCGGACGACGGACGCAAAAAAGCTATATTTAATCCGAGCATATTAAAATAAGGAAAGGTGAAGATAAATGAAGTTTTTTGAGAAGATAAAGCGGCTTATTATGGCGGCACTCGCCGACAGCGTAGACTACATAAACGGCCCGGATACTCTGCCTCCGCCTCTTGGAGCAGAGGAGGAAAAAAGGGTATTTGAAGCCTTAAAGACCGACCCGAAGCGCTCCCGTGAGATACTTATAACCCATAATCTCAGGCTTGTCGTATATATCTCAAAAAAGTTCGAGTCCACGGGCGTTGGCGCCGAGGACCTTGTGTCGATAGGCACCATCGGGCTTATCAAGGCCGTGAACACCTTTGACCCCGAAAAAAATATCAAGCTTGCGACATATGCAAGCAGATGCATAGAAAACGAGATACTTATGTATCTTCGCAAGACCAGCCAGCAGCGCAACGAGATTTCGATAGACGAGCCGTTAAACGTCGACTGGGACGGCAACGAGCTTCTTTTGTCCGACGTTCTCGGCACGGACGCAGACGAGGTTGGAGCGAAAATCGAGAGTGAGACCGAGAAGAAAGTCCTGAAAGAAGCCGTGGCACGGCTTTCCGAGCGCGAAAGGTTCATCATGGAGATGAGATTCGGGCTCTCAGGCGGCAAGGAGATGACTCAAAAAGAGGTCGCCGACGTCATCGGAATCTCCCAAAGTTATATTTCAAGGCTTGAAAAGCGGATTTTAAAGGACTTAAAGCGCGAACTTGAAGCGATATGCTGAAAATAACTTCCAGATAATGGCTTATTAAAAACTGTATATCGGCAGGCCGCCATGGCAATAATTATCTCAAAGCAAAATTTTCGGGAGATAAAATTGCCATGCAGTACCAAAAAGTCGAGATCAGCGGGGTAAACACCTCGAAGCTGAAGCTTTTGACGGAGGAGGAAAAGACAGAGCTTTTAAAGAAAGCAAGACAGGGAGACCGTGCCGCAAGGGAGGAGCTTATTGAGGGAAATCTGCGGCTTGTTTTAAGCGTTATTCAGAAGTTTATGAACAGAGGCGCGCAGCCGGACGATCTGTTTCAGGTCGGCGTAGTCGGGCTTATTAAGGCGATAGATAACTTCGATTTGTCCCTTGACGTGAGATTTTCGACATACGCGGTGCCGATGATAAGCGGAGAGCTGAGAAGATATTTGCGGGACAACAATTCCATCCGCGTGAGCCGTTCTACAAGGGACCTTGCATACAGGGCCATGCAGGTCAAGGAGCAGCTCCAAAAAGGCAGCGAAAAAGAGCCTACTGCCCAGGAGATTGCCAAAGTCTTGGGAGTCCCGAAGTCAGAGGTGGTTTTTGCGCTCGAATCGGTGAACGAGCCCGTGTCGATATATGAGCCCGTGTATTCAAACTCCGGCGACGTTTTATATATGCTCGACCAGCTCGGCGACAGCTCATCCGACGAGGGCTGGATAGACGAGCTTATGCTGAAGGACGCGATAAAAATGCTCTCAGACCGCGAAAAAAATATCCTTTATCTGAGATTTTACCAGGGCAGGACCCAGGTCGAGGTAGCAAAGGAAATCGGCATTTCCCAGGCCCAGGTCTCTCGGCTTGAAAAGAGCGCGCTGAATAGAATAAAATCAAAGGTTTGATAGATGCGGCCGAAGTAGTGAGAATATTACGGTTGACAAATCCGCGGCGTTATGCTATTATATTTCCTGTAAATCTTTTTACATGGAGGTAAAATTTATGAAAAAGCTTATTTCGCTTGCCGTCGCGGCAGTTTTAGCCATGACGGTTTTGAGCGGCTGCGGAAGTCTCCCCAGCATTTCCGACGCCATGGGTTCTAACGACGGAACGGTTTATCAGAGCGACGCCACCGGCCTTAAATTCACGGTTTCCGGCAACTGGAGATTCATGACCGAGGACGAGATAGAGCAGATCACCGGCGTTACTCAGGACATCCTCGACGAGGCCGGTGAGGACGCAGACGTCAGCTCTCAGGCATACGCCATGATGGCGATGGACGAGACGACCGGCAACAACGTCAACGTCATGGTCCAGGTCATTGCCGACGCTTCCGGAATCGATATGGATGAGCTGCTCAACCAGACCGAAAAGGAAATTGAGAGCATGGGAAACTCCATCGGAATGACCTACACGTTCTCCGACCATTCGACCGCCAAGCTTTCCGGCATCGAGTTCCACAAGATAACCGCAAACGCCGATTTCAGCGGCGTCTCCTACGTTCAGGGCTGCTACATTGCCTTTGTAAATAACGTATGCGTGAACGCTACGATAACGAGCTACGACGGCACTCCTCTTGAGGATATCGAGGCAATGTTCAACTGATTTTTTGATGAATATGAAAACGGCAACCGTGAAAAATCGGCTGCCGTTATTTTTTATATACAATATATTGTGCATTATAAATAAAATAATCAGTAAGTATTGTGCAAAACGTAGAATTTCTAAATCATATGCAATCTTTTGCCCCTGAAAAACGTCTTAATATATAAAGAGCAAAAGGGGAGTGAATAGGAAATTTTAAAAAGGGTCACGGCAATCGTTGCGATGGCCATAGCGGTCGCCATACTTGCAAACGTCACGTCGGCGGAGATTTATTCCGATAAGCCTTTTGACCCGATGGGCATGACGACTGAGGAAATAATAAATCAGAGCGGCTCCGAGGATCTGGGCGGCATCTATGCGTACCAAAGCATGGAGGAATTTTTGGAAGATTTTGCGGAAAATCCGAGGTATAAAGAGATGGAAAGCTCGCAGGATGATGACCAAAAAATGTTATATAAAAATTATGCGAACATTTATTTGTACTTTCCCATGCCACTCGGATATGAGACGGAGGACATCTTAGAGGTCAAGTTCGACGAGGAGGTCTTCCGGCCGGGGCTGCGGGTCGAGGTGATATTTAAGGACAGAAAATTCCTGACCTATGCATATGACGCCGATGGCAAAGAGTGTTGTCCGCTGATACTTTATCCCGGCGATTCCATGGAGCCCGCCAACTTCATTTTATTTGATGAGCCGTTAAGATTTAAAGAATACAGGGACGTCGGGAAAGCTGCGTTGGATGAATGGTACTGCGGCAGCGGCTTCAGACCGTCGGGAACGATGATACCCATGCCGATGGAGAAAGCTGCGGCAAATGACGTGACGGAAATAATCAGATAAACTGTTTTAAAAAAGAAGTGTTTAAATAAGCCCCGGACGCATGGTTCGGGGCGATTTGTATGTGTATATATTCAGCGGCACTGGACCGGGAATCAGGGATATAGCCGAAACGGCGTATTTCTGGCATATTCCCCCGAATCGTACTCCCCTAATGTGCACATAATTTTTATTATGCGAACATCTGCGTATGTACTTTTGCCCCTCCCCTTTAGGGCATACTGTTTCAGAAACCTGGCCGACCAGCATCTCGGAAACTGTGTGCCAAATTTAATTTATGCTTATTGTGGAGATCTGCGCATGCGAATTTTTTCATCTAAAGCTTAAACTGCTCAGACCGCAGTCTATTTAAGCTTTATTTTTACTCCGGCAGTCAAATGCAAATAATCTTCGATTTTACATTAAAAAACGCCCGGACTGTCCGAGCGTTTTTCTTTATTTCAATTCGCAGACCGTGACGCCGTCCTCGCCCTCACCGTAAACGCCTTTGCGCGACGACTGAACCATCGGATGCTTCCTGAGGTGGTTCCTGACGGCTTCTTTGAGCGCGCCTGTCCCCTTTCCGTGGATTATCGTGACGACCTTGTTGCCGCTCATTAGAGCCCGATCTATAAAGCTGTCGACCTCATAGAGCCCTTCGTCGACGGTGTAACCTCTGATATCAAGCTCAAGCTCAGGTCGCCTTGTTGCCCTGCTCTCAACGGTTCTTGAGGGAGTCTGAGGCTGAATTTTTTTGTTGTTAAAGGTCACTTCTTTTTCCACAAGCCGAAGCTTCGAGACGTGGACCTTTGTTTTCATAATTCCGACCTGGACCATGACGTTCCCCGATGAATCCGGCGGAGAAATGACTATTCCGGTCTTATTCCCCTCGGTCAGTCTGACGTCGTCGCCCTTTTTAAGAGGTCTCGGCAGAACATACTCCTCATCGCTGCCGCCAAGCTTTGATTCTTCGTTGTAAAGCGACTCAATTTGCCGTTTATACTGCATTTTCTGGTCGGAAACTCGCTTTGAAAAGTCGCTCTTGTCCTTTGCCTTTCTCAAGTCCTCAAGCTCGTCCATCAGCCTTGCCGACTGCCTGCTGACACGATCTATTATCGATCTTGCCTCGCGCTTTGCACGTTCTATTTCGCTGTCCTTTGTTTCGGTCAGCTTTCTGCGTTCCTCGGCAATTTCAGCCTTTAATTTTTCCGTTTCACGGCGGTATTCTTCGGCCAATCTGGTATTTTCTTCAAGCTGCTGCCTTGTTGCCTCTAAATTGTCAAGTATAGTTTCAAACCGCCTTGACTCCCCGCTCAGCATTCCCTCCGCAGCCTTTATAATATCCTCTCCGAGGCCGAGCCTTGCGGATATAGCAAAGGCGTTCGACTTGCCGGGAGAGCCGATTATTAGCCGATATGTGGGCATGAGAGTCTTAACGTCAAATTCGCAGGAAGCGTTCTGGACCCCGTCGGTCTCAAGGGCGTACATTTTAAGCTCCTGATAGTGGGTAGTCGTGACAAGCTTGCCGCCGAGACTGTGAATTTTTTCTATTATCGCCACGGCAAGCGCAGCACCCTCGACGGGGTCTGTGCCCGAGCCGAGCTCGTCAATTAAAACAAGAGACCGGCTGTCCACGGTGTTTAAGATGTCTATGACCTTATTCATGTGCGAAGAAAATGTCGACAGGCTCTGTTCTATCGATTGCTGATCGCCGATATCTACAAGAATTTTCTCAAATACGGTTATCTTAGAGCCGTCCGAAACAGGTATCAGAAGCCCGCACATGGTCATAAGCGTGAGAAGCCCCACGGTTTTTAAAATGACAGTTTTACCGCCGGTATTCGGGCCGGTTATGATAAGGCTGTCATATTCAGCGCCCAGCGAAAAATCGACCGGCACTACCCTGTCGCGGTTTATAAGCGGATGCCGCGCCTTATTGAGAATTATAATTCCGTCGTCGGATATCTCCGGCATAGTCGCCGCCATTTTTGCCCCCAAATTGGCCTTAGCAAAGTACAGGTCGAGCTGTGCCGAAGCGGTATAGTCGGAGACGAGCTGGTCTGCAAATCCCGCAACGTCGGAGGAAAGCTCCTTTAAAATCCTCTCGATCTCTTCCTGCTCCTCGCCCTTTAAAATCGTTATCTCGTTGTTGGCCTCGACGACTGCCAAGGGCTCGATAAAATATGTCTGGCCGCTTGAGGAGGTGTCATGGACAAGCCCCGCGACCTTTGATTTATACTCGGATTTTACCGGCAGCACATATCTTCCGTCTCGAAGAGTCACAAGGCTCTCCTGCAAATAATCCTTTGAATCGGAGGATTTTATTATCCTGTCGAGGCTGTCGCGTATCTTGGCGCCTGCGTTGGCTATCTTTTTGCGGATGGATGCAAGCTGCGGACTTGCGTTGTCGCTTATTTCGTCCTCGCTGATGACTGCGTTCTGTATTTTGTCGTTCAGGTGCTTGCTGTCATAAAGGCATTCAAAGAGATAGTCAAGCTTAAGTTCTCCCTCGTACTGTCTCCGCCAGGATAATAGCGCTTCGGTCTGCGTGAGCATCTTAGAGACGTCAAGAAGCTCTCTGAGGCTTAGCTGCGCCCCGGATTTAGCCCTATTAGCCACGGATGCAATATCAGAAAATGCAAAAAAGCTCGGAGAGCCTATCTTTGCCGTAGCATTGTATGCCGAAAATGTCTTTCCGACTTCAAGGCGCACTATATCTGCGTCGGTAATGGGGCTTATATCCCCTGCCATTCGCTTTGCGGCCTGAGATGTGCACTCCTCGGCCAAGCTTTCAAGTATTTTATGTAGTTCAAGTGTAATGTAATTTTCATCCATATTCATTTACCGTTTATAAGTTCTTTGAAAAAATTCAGTGTATTAAATTGTTTTTCCAGCCTTAGCTCGCAATATCTTTCGGTTATCTCGTTAAGATTCCCGAGATATTCTTTCCTCACCTTAATGCTGAAAAGCCTTTCCATGTCTGTAAGGGCGATGTATCTGAGATAATGCAAAAGATTTACGTCTAACGGGTAGTAGTCTGCCAGGTCCCGGGGGCCTATGCAGTGCCCGCAGAACATCCTGCCGTTTTTCATGTCAAACTGCATATCGTCCGAAGTATACGCATAGCACTCGCAGCAGCCTATGAGATTCGGCGTATACCCCGTCTCGCTCATCAGCCGAAGTTCAAATATCGACTTTAAAAGCAGTATCGGCCTGTTTCCGAGGCAGAGAAAATGCAGACAGTTTAAAATCAACCTTAAGACCTCGTTATTTGGCTTTTCCTGCGTGGCGATGTATAATAAAACCTCGGAAAAATAGGACGCAAGCGCAAATTTTTCCATATCCCCGGAGAGCTCGAAAAAAGTCCGTATAGGCTCTGCCGAGTTGAGATAATACCTGCCGCCCGTATCGCTGAGGCAGTATTTTGCATAGCAGAACGCCTGCGACACCGAGGCGTTTTTAGAACCCGGCTTCTTGACCCCTTTTGCGCAGACCTCGATAAGGCCGTGCGTGTCGGTGAGAATGTCTAAAAATTTGTCGTTGTCCTTAAGACTTCTCTCCCTCAGCACAAGGCCGTTCAGCGTCAACATCCTTTTCCTCACCGCTTTTATATCTAAGATAGTCGGCCACGCTGCCGCTTTTAAGAAATTTTTCCCAAAGATCCTCCATTTTTAAGTCCTCCCATGAAGTTATATACTTATGGTAAGCACTTGACAAGAAAATATAAGTGGAAAAATCAGTCGAATGACAGCCCGAAGTTTTTGATCAGACCCTCGCGGTTGCGCCAGCCCTCCTTGACCTTTACCCAGAGCTTAAGATTCGTTTTTATCATGAAAAATTTCTCGATATCTTCTCTTGCGAGCTTCCCGGCGGTCTTGAGCATCGCTCCGCCCTTGCCGATAATGATTCCCTTGTGGGAATCCTTTTCGCAGTAGATAACTGCGGAAATGTCCAAGATCCCATCCCCTGCCCTGTTGTCATGCTCGTCCATCGTCTCTATATCCACGGCTATCCCGTGGGGCACCTCGTCGCTTAAAAGCTCCAAAAGCTTCTCACGGATGATCTCGGAGACGATGACCCTCTCGGGCTGGTCGGTGAATTTGTCGTCCGGAAAATAGTGCGGCCCCGGCTTTGCAAGCTTCTTTAAAACATCCTTGAGGATATCCACGCCGTCGTTTTCAAGCGCCGAAACCGGGACAACCTCCGCAAAATCATGAAGAGAAGAATATTCTGCAATTACCGGGATGAGCCTTTCCTTGTCCTCAAAAAGGTCGACCTTATTCAAAACAAGAACGACCGGCACGCTCTTAGAGAGCTTTGAAAGCAAGATTTTTTCCTGCTCGCCCGGCTTAAGCTGAGAATCTACCGCAAGGATCGCAGCGTCTACCGAGCCGGTGGAACTGTCTATAGCCTTTATCATGTGCGCCGCAAGCCTGTCCTTTTCCTTTAAAAGACCGGGAGTGTCGATAAATACAAGCTGGGTCTCGCCCTCGGTGATAACGCCGGTTATCTTGGTCCTCGTGGTCTGGGGCTTGGAGCTGACTGCGGCTATCTTCTCGCCGACAAGAGCGTTGAGAAGCGATGATTTGCCGACGTTCGGCCGGCCGAGAATTGTAATAAATGCGGATTTGTTCGTCATAATTTACCTCGTAAGTCCGATTTTTTGGAGTATTGTTTTTTCATGCGCCCGCATAATATCCCCCTCGGATTCGTCTATGTGGTCGTATCCTAAAAGATGGAGCATAGAATGAACGGTTAAAAATCCCACCTCGCGCTCAAAGCTGTGGCCGTATTCCAAAGCCTGCTCCTCGGCCCTTTCAAGGGATATGACTATGTCCCCGAGGGCGGCCGCTCCCGTTTCCGGGTCGACGTCGTATTTCCCGTTATTCCCGAGAGGAAAGGAAAGAACGTCGGTCGCACGGTCAATATTTCGGTATTCGCGGTTATATTCGCGTATTTTTCTGTTGCTTAAAAATGTCACGTCGACTTCACAGAGCCTGTCCCCCATATTCTCACATTCCAAAGAAGCGCTAACGCAGGACGCCACGAGCTCCTTAAGCTTCGGAGTGACGGTAATTTTTCGCTGGCGGTTATAAAAGCTTACCAGTGGGGTCATTTTCTGCGGCTCCTTTCGCTGTTATACTGCTCGTATGCCTTTACGATGTCCTGAACGAGCTTGTGGCGGACAACGTCCTTTTCGGTGAAGTGATTGACGGCGATGTCGTTGACGTTTTTGAGCACCTTTATCGCCTCAACAAGGCCCGACTTTCTCGGGTCGGGCAGGTCTATCTGAGTAACGTCGCCTGTGATGACCATTTTAGAATTGAACCCAAGACGTGTTAGAAACATCTTCATCTGCTCGGGAGAGGTGTTCTGAGCCTCGTCAAGAATTATAAAGCTCTCATCAAGAGTTCGGCCTCTCATGTACGCCAAGGGTGCGACCTCAATCGAACCGCGCTCCTGGAGCCGTGAAAAAGTTTCAGCTCCGAGCATCTCATACAATGCGTCGTAAAGCGGCCTGAGATAGGGGTCGACCTTATTTTGCAGATCTCCCGGCAAGAATCCGAGCTTTTCGCCGGCTTCTACGGCAGGTCTTGTGAGGATGATTTTCTGCACCGTATGGGCCTTAAATGCCCTCACAGCCATAGATACCGCCAAAAAAGTCTTTCCGGTTCCCGCAGGACCTACGCCGAATGTGACGGTGTTATTTGAGATGCTGTCGATGTATTTTTTCTGACCGAGGGTCTTCGGCTTGATTATCTTGCCGCTCATCGTTACGCATATCCCGCCGTCGGACAGCGCCGCTATTTCATCCGGGTCGCTCTCGTCAGCCATGGAAATAAAATAGCGTACCTGCTGAGCCGAGATACCCTCTCCCCTTTCGGCGACCTTTAAAAGCCCGTTTACGCAGTTATAAGCGCGCTCGACAGCACGGTCGGGCCCGGTTATCCTTATATCTCCGCCTCTGCTCATAATATCGACGCCGAGCTCATCCTGAATAATTTTTATATTTTCGTCGTAGCTGCCGAACAGGTTGAGCATAGAATCCATGTTCGTGACTACAAGCGATTTTTCTGCCATAATATCACTTCCAAACAAAAATGCAATAATATTATAGCAGATTATCGCCGATAATTCAATAGTTTTTTCTCACTTAATGAATATTTCCCGGGTCTCGCCTATTGGCCCCTCAAGGATGTATGAAGCGCTAAGGCCGACTCCGTCGTCGGTTATAACTTCGGCAATATCACGGCTGATGATTTTTTCATTTTTCAGTATATTTTTTTCATAATTGTCAAGCTTTTTATAGAGCATGAACCGCGCTTCACCCTCCGTGAGATTTTTTTTAGTGCGATTAGCTTCGGTAAATTCGTGCGTGACTATTGAAAAAGGCATTGTCAAGTTAAAAAGCTTTACAGGCTTTTCCGTGATATTTTCAGAATAAACCGCCCCGTTTCTCAAAACGTCCCCCGGCAGAGGAATCTCCAAGTCGAAAAACTTAAACCCATGGCGTAAAAGTTTCTCGCCGTACTCGGTGACTCCCTCGCTAAACGGCTGGAAAAATTCGGCGGACTGTTCATATTGCCCTATGATATCGGCGTTTGATGAGTAGTATCTGACGGTGCCGTCAAGGCTCTCGATTATCCCGCTGACTAAAAGCTGACCCTTTGAGACGGCGTCCCCGAGGAGCACTTCGAGCTTTCCGACCCTGACGGAGGCGTTTTTTACAACGGCGTCGCGAGAGGCCACAATGCTGCACGGTATCCTGTTTGAATTTGAGTCGGATTTCGGGGAGACCATGCTGACGTTGACGGTGACGACCGAGCCTGAATGTCCGATAGAGGCCCATGATACGCCGCCCACACGGGAAAAAACGGTGTTTGAAAGCTGCAAAAAATCCTGCGACGGGATAAAGCAGCCCGGCTTAAGGCCCTCCTCGGATAAAATGCCTAATATTTCACGTCGGATAACTTCGTCGGAGGCGCCGTTTACCTCTATTTTCATCGCAAAATTCGAGAGCAAAAATACCGCGGCAGCTATTAAAATCACGCCTGCAAGAATGCCGTACCGCCTGAAATATTTTCGCAGTATAAATATTATCCCGCGCCTGCAGATTATCTCCATCACGGCGTTTTCCTGTCTGACAAGCTCATTTACTTTACGAAAGCTTTTGCCGTATACTGTCAAAAACAGCGTATCGTCGCGCCTGTAAATGGAAATGACTTTACACTCATGGCATATCCTTTCTGCAAGCTTTGACGTGTCGAATCCGTCGATTTTCAGGGAGTATTCTCCTAAGATCTGTCTTTCAATCATCCCCTGCTTCCCTCATTTCCTCAAATTCTATGGAGCTTATCCTGCCTGTAATTTTTACCGTCGTATCAAAGTAGCTCGACGTCTCAAGGCCCTCTCCCCAGACGGTGACGATACCGTCGGCGGTTTTGATTCTCGTCATTATTTCGTTGCACTCATAGACCCGCCGGCAGTTCTCTACAGACACCTCCCTGCGGCCGAAAACCGTGATATATCCCTCGGCATAGACCGCTTTTTCGGCGTTTTTCAGCATTTTCCGCAGCATCCTTTAACCAGTCCTTTCATAATTTGTCCCGTCTAATTATACTCAAAAGCTTCGCCGCATAGAATTTTCCAGACTGATATAAAAGGGTGATATGATGAAAAAAATTTCGGGAATTTTAACCGCTCTTACTCTTTTTGCACTCGGTGCAATGATGATTTTTTATTCTGAAGACGTTTCTGCGGCGGTGATAGAGGCCGTAAAAAGCTGCGTTTACAGAATCGTCCCCTCTCTTTTCGGAGTAAGCGTTCTTGCGACGGCACTTTCGGGAAGCGGTGCGCTGCCGTATTTGCTCAAAAACAGCGCTGTAGACGGCAATGTTCTGACTGCTTTTATTTTGGGAAACGTCGGAGGCTATCCGGTCGGTGCTAAGCTTTTGGCGGAGAGCTCCGAGCCCGGGACCGCGTCGGATGCGCTTGTATTTTGCTACAGTGCAGGTCCTGCGTTTGCGGCAGGGATAGTCGGCACTGGCGTTTTCGGCAACAGAATTTACGGCCTGGGAGCGCTTTTATCGGTGTTTTTGGCAAATCTGAGCATGTATCTTTTATTTCTGATTCGTCATCATGATAAAGTAAAAAAATCCGAGTCTAATCTAAGGCCTTTGTCGACCGGTCTCATGCTCGACAGCGTCAGCTCCACCGCAAAAGCGATGATTTCGGTCTCGTCTACGGTCGTGTTTTTTTCGGCATTAAAAGCGGTGCTCGGAAAAATCCTGCCGGCCCTAAGCATTGGAATTCCGTCGGTGCTCATAGAAATAACCGGTTTTACTCGGCTCACGGCATCCGACGGAATGACCCTGCCCATTGCTGCCGCCATTCTTAGCTTCGGCGGGATATGCGTTTTAATGCAGATTTTTTCCATAGTAGGCGGGAGATTTTCGCTAAAAAAATTTTTATTATCAAGGCTGCCGGCGGCACTTTTATCGGCCGGGTACGGGTTTATTATACTTAAAATATTACGGAAGTTAGGAATTACGTGCGCAGCCGTAACAAAAATAAGGCTGAGCGAGAGCCCGAGCCTTATTCCTGTTTTATGCGTTTTTGCGATGGTCGCAATTACTCTTTTCAGCCGCCGATCTTCCGAAGAATAATTTCTTTCATGGCGCCGGGGTTGGCCTTGCCCTTTGAGGCTTTCATACACTGCCCGACCAGATACCCGAGGGCGTTAGTCTTGCCGGAGAGATAGTCGCTGACGGATTTTTCATTCGCCGCCAGCACCTCATCCGCTATGGCTTCAAGCGCAGACTCGTCGGAAACCTGCGCAAGGCCCTTTTCTTCAATAATTTCGGCGATGTCCCTGTCCTCGTTTACGATTATGTCAAACACCGTTTTTCCGGCGGCAGTGGAAATTTTTCCGTCCGAGATAAGATTTACAAGCTCCGCCATTTTTTCGGGAGTGAGCTTTGTGTCGGTTATGGCCGTTCCCTCGTTCATGAATTTAGAAATCTCGCCCAAGACCCAGTTGGCAAGAAGCTTCGGAGCCTTGCAGCCAGCTTCTATCGCACTTTCAAAGAACGCCGATTTCTCGACCACGTCGACTATCATCGAAGCGTCGTAGCGGCTGAGGCCGTAGCTTTTCGAGTATCTCATTATCTTTGCGTTCGGAAGCTCCGGCAGAGTCTCCTTTAGCATTTTTACTTTTTCTTCCGGCACGACGATAGTCAGCAGATCAGGCTCCGGGAAGTAGCGGTAGTCCTGTGCATCCTCTTTGGAGCGCATGGACACGCTTATGCCTTTCTGGTCGTCCCAACGGCGGGTCTCCTGGGTGACGGTTCCGCCGGCTTCAAGTACCTCGATTTGGCGGTTGGCTTCGTAATCTATGCCCCTTACCGCCGCCGAGAAGCTGTTCACGTTTTTCATCTCGCATCTTGTCCCGAACGGCTCGCCAGGCTTGTGGACCGAAACGTTCACGTCGCAGCGTATCGAGCCCTCCTGCATCTTGCAGTCGGAGATGTCGATGTATTTTAAGATAGAGCGAACCGTCTCAAGATATGCCTTAGCCTCGGCAGAACCCCTCATATCGGGCTTTGAAACTATCTCGATAAGCGGAACGCCGCATCGGTTGAAGTCGACCAAAGAGCCGTCGAATTTATCGGAATGCAAAAGCTTTCCGGCGTCCTCCTCAATATGGATTCTTTCGACGCCGACGCGCTTGACGCCGTCCTCCATAATAACGTCTAAATAGCCGTTTTCACAAAGCGGTATATCGGCCTGGGAAATTTGGTAGGACTTCGGCAGGTCGGGATAGAAATAGTTTTTGCGGTCCTGCTTGCATATTCTGTTTATCTTGCAGTTCAGGGCGTGACCCATCTTTATAGCGTATTCTACGACCTTTTCGTTTAAGGTCGGGAGCGTTCCGGGCATGCCGAGGCATATCGGACAGACCTGTGTGTTGACCTCGAGACCGAAAGAATTTCGGCAGCCGCAGTAGATTTTTGTCTTTGTATTCAGTTCGGCGTGGACCTCAAGTCCCACGACGACTTCATAGCCTTTTATCAGCATTTTCCGCGACCCCCTATCAAAGCACGGGGCGTTTATATCCGCCCATGTCAAGCTCGTGCGCATAACCTATGTTAAGTATTGTCTGCTCGTCAAATTTTCTGCCGATTATCTGCATGCCGTACGGCAGACCTGAATCCGAATATCCGCACGGAACCGAAAGCCCCGGCAGACCCGCGATATTAACCGTTACGGTGCAGATGTCAGCGGCATACATCGCGAGCGGGTCGGATATCCTGTCGCCTATCTTAAACGCCTCCGACGGAGAAGTCGGGGTTATAATAGCGTAGACGGATTTAAATGCGTCGGTGAATTCCTGCTGTATTCTCTTTTGCAGAAGCTTGGCCTTTTTGTAGTATGCGTCGAAGTAGCCGGAGCTGAGAACGAACGTCCCGAGCATTATCCTGCGCTTGACCTCTCTGCCGAAGCCCTCGCTTCTGGTCCTTTCATACATATCGACAAGCCCGTCGCAGTCCTTTGCACGATAGCCGTATTTTACGCCGTCGAATCTTGCAAGGTTAGATGAAGCCTCTGCGCAGGCGATGATATAATATGCCGAAAGGGCGTAATCGGTGGACGGCAGGGAAATCGGGACTATTTTAGCTCCGAGTTTTTCAAGCCCGTTTACGGCGTTCATGACCGATTCAGCGACCTCGGGCTTAATGCCCTTGCCGAAATATTCTTTGGGGATTCCGATTCTAAGGCCGGAAATATCGCTTGAAAGGTTGTCGTAAAGAGAATTATATTTTCTGTCTGCGCATGTCGCGTCCATCGGGTCATGGCCGGATATTTCGTCCTGCAAAAGAGCCACGTCTTTGGCATTCCTGCCGAAAGAGCCTATCTGGTCTAAGGATGAGGCGAATGCGACAAGCCCGTAGCGCGAGACCCTGCCGTAGGTGGGCTTTAATCCCACAACTCCGCAAAGAGAAGCCGGCTGACGGATGGACCCGCCTGTGTCGGAGCCGAGGGCAATGACAGCCTCTCCGCAGGATACCGCCGCGGCCGAGCCTCCGGATGAGCCTCCCGGCACGCAAGAAAGATCGAACGGGTTTTTTGTGGTCTTAAAATACGACGTTTCGGTGGATGAGCCCATCGCGAATTCGTCCATGTTCAGCTTGCCCAAGATAACGCCGCCGGCCTGAGAAAGCTTGTCCACAACGGTCGCATTAAAGACCGGGACGTAATTTTCAAGCATTTTCGATGCGCATGTCGTGGGAACGCCCTTTGTGGAGATGTTGTCCTTAATTCCTATAGGAATTCCCGCAAGGCGGGATACAGCCTCTCCCGAGGAAATAAGTTTATCGGCGTTTTCCGCCATTTTCAGGCTTGACTCCGGGTCAACGTTTAAGTAAGCGTTGACTCTGCCGTCGACCTCGTCTATGCGGCTTAAAATATCCTTGGTCAGTTCTACCGAGGAAATCTTTTTTTCACGGAGCATTTCCGAAAGCTCGTGCGCTGAATATTCGTAAAGTTTCATGATAACTCCTTTCAATCGACGGTTTTAGGCACAACTACGCAGCCCGCAACGGTTTTCGGAGCGTTTTTTAAAATCTCGTCGCGGGAAAATTTCTGAGGAGTTATCTCGTCCTGCCTTAAATTCATCGCGTTGTCCGGGTCGACGGTAAGCTCGTCGCTTATTTCCGGCATGGCCTCGACCATCGCGATGATGTCCCCCATTTCCTTTTCATATCCCGAAAGCTCGTCGTCGGATATCTTGAGCCGCGACAGCTTCGCTATGTGTCTGATGTCAATTTCCATATTAAGCCTCCTGCATATCTTATTCATTTATTATACTCAATAAAGTCTGTTCGTCAATAACCGGAACGCCGAGTTCCTGAGCTTTTGTGAGTTTTGACCCTGCTTCCTCGCCTGCGAGCAAAAAATCTGTCTTTTTTGACACGCTCGACTTGACCGTTCCGCCATGCCGCTCTATAAGGATCTGCGCCTCGTCACGCTTCATCGTGGGCAGCGTTCCCGTTATGACAAAGGACTTTCCGCTAAGCTTGTCCGAAACGGCGGAGCGCTCATATGACATATTGACTCCGAGCTGCCTAAGCTCCTCGATAGTCTTTATCATGTGCGGCTCCTTGAGCGACTCGTAAACGACCTTTGCGGTCAGCTCTCCGAAGCCGTCTATTGCTGCAATATCGTCTTCAGTCGCGCTCATTATCCCGCTCATGTCTCCCAATTTTTCACAGAGAAGTTTCGCGGATGCAGAGCCTATATTTTTTATCCCGAGGCCGCAGAGAAGCCGATCGAGGGTATTTGACTTTGAATTTTCAATTGATCTTATCAGGTTTTCGGCAGACTTTTGCTTGTAGCCCTCAAGCTCCAAAAGATCGCTCACGGTGAGCCTGTAGATGTCCGAAACGGTCTTGATAAGTCCGCTCTCATAGAGCGCTTTTGCCTTTTCAGGCCCGAGGCCGTCGATGTTCATGGCGGGCTTTGAAGCAAAATAAATGATTCTTCTTAAAACCTGGGCCGGGCAGTCGATGTTGGAGCATCTTAACGCGCTCTCGCCGTCGTCTCTTATCGCCGCCGCTCCGCAGACGGGACACCTGTCGGGCAGCCTGAACGGCTCGCCATCTCCGCAGGACTTGCTTACCCCCAAAACCTCGGGGATTATGTCTCCCGCCTTTCGCACGGTTATCATGTCGCCTATTTTTATACCGCGTTCGTCTATGAAATCCTGGTTGTGAAGAGTCGCCCGCGAAACGCTTGTGCCCGCTAAAAGAACAGTGTCAAAGACTGCCACCGGGGTTATCGCGCCCGTCCTGCCGACGTTTACCTCGATGTCAAGAAGCTTTGTGACCTTTTCCTCGGGAGGGAATTTATACGCCACCGCCCACTTCGGGACCTTTGAGGTATAGCCGACCGTCTCGCGTTCGGAAAGGCTGTCGAGCTTTATGACAACGCCGTCGATGTCGTACGGCAGATCGAATCGCGAGTTCCCTATTTCCTTTATGCATTGCTCAATTTCGGAAATCGTTTTCACGAGCGTGTACTTAGGGATGACCTTGAAGCCCTGAGATTTCAGATAGTCAAGCGTCTGCTTGTGGGAGTTAAACTCTCTGCCCTCGACCCTTTGGATGTTGAAGCAGAATATATCGAGTTTTCGCTTTGCTGCGATCGTCGGGTCTTTTTGCCGCAAAGAACCGGCGGCCGCGTTTCTCGGGTTTTTAAATGGGGTTTCGGAACTCAGCTCCATCTCCTCGGAAAGTCTGTAAAAAACCGACCTCGGCATATACACCTCTCCCCTGACCTCTAAAAGAGGCAGCTTGTCCGGGAGTTCATACGGCACCGAGCCGATGGTTTTTATATTGTGGGTGACGTCCTCGCCGACAAAGCCGTCTCCTCGGGTGGAGCCCACCGTGAGAATGCCGTCCCGGTATTCAAGCGAGCAGCTTAAACCGTCGATTTTCGGCTCTACTGTAAAGCTTGGCTCCTTTACAGTCTCCGAAATCCTTGTAAAGAAGTCCTCGACCTCGGAAAAGCTGAAAACGTCCTGCAAGCTTCCCATCTGCACTTCATGCCGAACCTTTTTAAAGGATGAGACAGGCGCGCCTCCGACTCTTTGTGTGGGCGACGACGGCCCCGAGAGCTCGGGATACTCGGCTTCGATGGCCCTTAATTCGCGCATCAAAGCGTCGTACTCGTAATCCTCTATCTCGGGAGAATCGTCTACATAATATTTTTTGTTGTGATAGTTAAGGAGCTCGGTAAGCTCCGCCGCACGTTTAGCGGCAACGTCCTTTTCCATATCACGCCTTGCTTTCGTATTTATTCGATGAGGATATTCCCCTGCGGAACGTCCCCCGCTATCACCGTTTGGGCGAGGACATAGTCCTGAACCACGGTAAAGCTGTCCGTCTGCGGAGGAAGATATATGCTGACCTCCGCCGTCACTCTCATTATTATTTCATGCCTTGACTGGTTTACTCCCGCCGATTCGACTCTTGAAATAAGCTCCACGTTGGGAACTGCCTTGGCGGATATCCTTACCGTCACGCCGGGTCCGAAGCCGCTGAGAGAAACGTCTCCGAACAAAGAACCGACCGGCACTTTTATTTTTGCGGCATGAAATTTTTCAAGCCTTTTGGATATTTTTTCAAGGCAACCTAATTTGATCCGGTTTATCTCCCCGGCATTGTATTCCATGGCTGTCACCATGCCGGATGGGCCGTATCTTAATTTCACAAGGTCGGAATACCCGACATCGGCTTCCTCGAAATAGTCGGATACGCAGTCGTTGACCTCGGAAATAACGGCGTCCGAGCCGTATGCCTTGGCAAGCCTGAACCCAATGGGCTTTAAGCTTTTGTTGACTGCACCGGCTATAAGTATCAAAATTATCAGGGCCGCGCAAACGGCTGCGAAGCGCCTATCCTTAAAAACGCCCGCGCCCGTTTTCACGCCGCCGTCACGGTATCTTCTCAATCAATATCACCCCGCCCTGATGATATTCTATGTTCATCAGGGCGGAAAAGTGACTGTTTTTAAATTATTTCTCGGAAATCGCTTTCTTTACGGTCTCGATTATGTTCTCGCTGCAAAGTCCGAATTCCTTGAGCAGGTCGACTGCTGGACCCGAGTGTCCGAAGACGTCCTGAACGCCGATTTTAACTACCTTTACGGGGCAGGCTTCGGTAACGCAGTCCGCAACTGCCGAGCCTAAGCCTCCGATAACGCTGTGCTCCTCGGCGGTCACGATAAGGCCGGTCTCCTTGGCAGCCTTGATGATGAGCTCCTTGTCAAGGGGCTTGATGGTGGCGATGTTTATGACTCTTGCGGAAATTCCGTCGGCCTTAAGGGCTTCTGCGGCCTTTATAGCCTCATAGACCATAAGACCCGTCGCGACTATGGTGACGTCGCTGCCGTCTGCCAAAACCTCGCCCTTGCCAATCTCAAACTTATAGGTCGCCTTGTCATGGAATACCGGAACGGCGAGTCTGCCGAATCTCATGTAAACAGGGCCCTCGAAGTTGATGGCGGCTTCTATAGCTGCCCTTGCTTCGACGTCGTCGGCAGGATTGATAACGGTCATGCCCGGGATGGTTCTCATAAGAGCGATATCCTCGTTGCACTGATGAGACGCGCCGTCTTCGCCTACAGATATACCGGCATGGGTAGCGCCGATTTTAACGTTGAGGTGAGGATAGCCTATAGAGTTTCTTACTATCTCAAACGCACGTCCTGCCGCAAACATCGCAAAGCTCGAAGCAAAGGGGATTTTGCCGGTGGTGGCAAGGCCCGCCGCAATGCCCATCATGTTCGCTTCGGCAATGCCGCAGTCGATATGTCTGTCGGGAAATTTCTTCTTAAAGACTCCGGTCTTGGTGGCGCCTGCGAGGTCGGCGTCCAAAACATAGAGGTTTTCATACTTATCGCCGAGCTCAGCCAAAGCCTCGCCGTAGCTCTCACGAGTTGCCTTTTTAACTAAATCTGCCATAACTTATCCCTCCAATTCTGCTAAATGGGCCTTGAGTTCGCTCATAGCCTGCTCGTACTGTTCTGCGTTAGGAGCGGTGCCGTGCCATGAGACCTGATTTTCCATGAACGAAACGCCCTTGCCCTTGGTGCTGGTCTGAATTATTACGCAGGGCTGGTTTACGACGGTCTCGGCCTCCCTGAAAGCCTTGTCGATGGAGTCGAAATCGTGGGCGTCCATGGTGATGACATGCCAGCCGAACGCCTTGAACTTCTCATCGATAGGATAGGGCGAGCATACGTCGGAAATCTTGCCGTCGATCTGAAGACCGTTGTTGTCGACGATAGCGGTGAGGTTGTCAAGCTTGTTGTGAGCGGCAAACATAGCCGCCTCCCAGACCTGACCCTCTTCAATTTCACCGTCGCCTAAGATGGCATAGACGTGATAGGTGTCGCTTGTCAGCTTAGCCGACAGAGCCATGCCGCAGGCCGCGGAAATGCCCTGACCCAAAGAACCGGTGGACATATCGACGCCGGGGATGTGCTTCATATCGGGGTGGCCCTGGAGTCTCGCGCCGATGTGTCTGAGGGTCTTGAGCTCTTCGACAGGGAAGAATCCACGGTGAGCAAGGACCGAGTAGAGCGCGGGAGCGGTATGACCCTTAGAGAGAACAAAGCGGTCTCTGTCCTTTTGCTTGGGGTCATTGGGGTAGACGTTCATTTTTGCGAAATAAAGATAGGTGAGGGTGTCAGCGATGGAAAGCGAACCGCCGGGGTGGCCGCTCTTTGCGTTGTAGACCCCCTCGATTATTCCCATTCTGACCTTGCAAGCAGTTATTTCTAATTGCTTTTTCAGTAATTCATCCATTTTTTAGTACCTCCGTTTGTCTATATTTTTTGCAGCAATACTGACCATTTTGCATACATTATCAACAATGCTCCAGATATTCAAGCGCCTCAGCTATAGCGCCGGTATCGCTTGTATTTTTAAGGGTGACGGTAGAGATTTCCTTTACAAAGTCCTGAGAATCGGCCGGGCAAAAGCTTATATCGGCAGCCATTAGCATCTCGACGTCGTTGTCGTAATCCCCCGCCGCACAGACGGTAAGCCCGTCAAATCGCTCTATTTCGATAAGCTTTTTCAGAGCGCTGCCCTTTGAAACGCCCTCGGGGAGGATCTCCAAAAACTTCGGAAAGCTTCTTACAAACCTGACTCCCCTGCCGTCGTATTTTTTGACATACTCGGTAAGCTCGTCTATGACCTCAACCTCGTCCGCAAAGAGCATCTTATTCCACGGCTCGTTTATCTCATCGGGGTCGCTTATCTTATGAAATTCGATCCCGAGAATATGCTGGTGCCATTTTTCGACGGTGTTCATGTGGAAAAAATAGCGCTTTGAAAACGTGTATATCTCCGGCGAGATGTCGGGATACCGATTTCTCACGTCGAAAATGATGTCCTTTGCGATTTCCGGCAGGTCTATCTCGTAAAGTACTTTAGCTTTACACGGGTCATATATAACTCCGCCGTTGCAGAGTATCATCGGATTGTCCCCTATAACGGAAAGATAGTCGGTGACGGTGTGAAGAGGTCTTCCCGTAGCGATGATAAACCGTCCTCCGAGATCGGTGTAGCGCTTGATAGCGGCCGTATCTACGGGGTTTAAGGTCTTGTCGCTCTTTAGAAGAGTGCCGTCCATGTCGGAAACAAAAGCTGTCCTTGAAAAGTCCATCGTTACCTCAGTTTGTTTAATATATCTGTGAAAAATTCGGGAGGGTCTATCGAAAAATCAACAAGTTCTCCCGTCCTCGGATGCTTAAAGCCGAGGCGTTTAGCGTAAAGGCATTGCCCTTTACAGCCGTTATATGCCCTGCCGTACACGTCGTCTCCCAAAATGGGATGCCCGATGTATGCGGCGTGCACTCTTATCTGGTGAGTTCTGCCGGTCTCGAGGGAAAACCTGACGTATGAACATCCCCTAAGCTCCTCCAAGACCTCATAGTGAGTGACCGCACGCCTTGAATTTTCCTGGGTCACGCACATTTTTTTGCGGTCGGTTTTGCTTCTTCCGATGGGAGCGTCAATTGTGCCGGCATGCTCCTTAAAATGACCCGTGCAAACGGCCTCGTACTCGCGAATGAAGTCGTGGTCTTTTATCAGTTCAGCAAGGGCCTTGTGCGCAAAATCGTTTTTAGCGATGACCAAAAGCCCGGCGGTGTTTTTGTCTATTCTGTGGACTATTCCGGGACGGATAACGCCGTTTATGCCGCTGAGTTGGCCCTTGAACCGATGCAAAAGCGCGTTTACAAGCGTTCCGTCGGGATTTCCCGGAGCAGGATGTACGACCATCCCCTGCGGTTTGTTTACAATGGCGAGGTCATAGTCCTCGTAAACTACCTCTATCGGGATGTCCTGAGCTTTCGCTTCAAGCTCCTTGGGCTCGGGAATGTCGATGGAAATTTCATCCCCCGACTTAAGGCATGCGCTTTTTTTCGACGGAGCGCCGTTCACCTTTACTGAGCCGTCCTCGATGAGCCTGACTATCGCCGACCTCGTAAGCTCGACCTCGTCTTGCGAGGCAAGCCATTTATCAAGCCTCATGCCCTCGTCGGACTGTTCCGCGATGAAATTATAGCGGTTCATCGTCCGAAGCGTCCTTTTCGCTGTCAGATACTGCCGCTGCAAGAAGCCTTGCAGACCTTTTCTTGCGCTTTGACTCCCCTATTTCCTCGATTATCATGACGAGGCAGAAGAGGATAGCTCCCACAACGACGCAGCAATCTGCGAAGTTAAACACCGGCCAGTCTATAAACTCGAATTTGAAGTAGTCGATAACGCCGGGGAATTTGTCGGTGCCCTCGATGAGCATGCGAAATCTGTCGATAAGATTTCCGAAGCCTCCCGCGATTATCAGGCAGACAGCAACCGTCTCCATGGCGCCGATTTTTTTTCGGCGAATTATCATGTAAACTATGAGACCGATTATCACGACCGCCGTAAAGCAGGAGAGAAATACCGTCTGTCCTCCGAGAATGCTCCAGCCGGCGCCGTCGTTTCTTATGTGAGTAAGGCTGAATATGCTGAAATTTCCGATTTTAAAGTTAAAATATCTGGTTATCGCATACTTGCACTCGGGGTAATTTCGGACTACGAGGACCTTTATTAGCTGATCGATGGTCACAAGACCCGAGACGAATAATACCGAAAACATCGCGGACGATTTACGGTACTTTAAAATCGCGCGCGCCGCAATAAGCCCGGCAACAAATATCAGCGATATTATTAAAGCGTTCATCATTCGGAAACCGTGTGGGCGCAGCGCTCGCAGAGAGTCGGGTGTACGGGGTCTTTGCCGACATAGTCGGAGTAGGTCCAGCAGCGCTCGCACTTGCCGCCCTCGGCTCTTTGTATCTCGACCGATACGCCGGTGGATTCGCCCTTGCTGTCGCCGTCGGAGTTCTCAACATTGACCTTTGAGACGATGAATACTGCCGAGAGTTCGGCTTCGCATGCCTTAAGCATATCGTAGTGCTCGACCGACTTAAGCGTTACCGCAGCCTCAAGAGACGAGCCGATGACCTTGTCGGCGCGCTTAAGCTCAAGCGCTTTCTTGACGTCGTCGCGGAGGCTGTAGATGAAGTCCCACTTTTTGGTAAATTCTTCGGAGACGCTTATGTCAAGCGGCTTCGGCATATCATTCAAGAATACACTCTCGGTGTTATCGGCCTTGCTGTGCGGGATGTAGCGCCAAATCTCGTCCGCGGTGAACGGAATTATAGGTGCAACAAGCCTTGCAAGCGCAGAGAGAATAATATACATGGCGGTCTGGGCGCTTCTTCTGAGTTCGGACTTCGGCTCCTCGCAGTATAATCTGTCCTTGATGATATCGAGATAGAAGTTCGACATATCGACAACGCAGAAGTTGTGGATGGATTTGAATACGATGTGGAAATCAAAGGCGTTGTAGGCCTCGTCGGTCTTTCGGATGAGCTGGTCGAGTTTTATAAGCGCCCACTTGTCGATTTCGGTCAGCTTATCAAGCGGTACGGCGTCGGTATCAAAGTCAAAACCGCCCTGGTTGCAGATGTTGCCTAAGATATATCGTGCGGTGTTTCTTACTTTCTTATATGCCTCGGAAATCTGCCCCAAAATCTCTTTGGAGATCCTGATATCGGAGTGATAATCGCTCGAAGCGACCCAAAGTCTTAGGATATCTGCGCCGTTTTTCTCATAGATCTCCTTGGGCTCGATGCCGTTTCCGAGGGATTTGTGCATTATCTTTCCCTGACCGTCGACGACCCAGCCGTGGGTGCAGACTGCCTTATAGGGGGCGGTGCCGTTGAGCGCCACGGATGTCAGAAGCGACGACTGGAACCAGCCTCTGTACTGGTCCGCGCCCTCAAGATACAGGTCAGCGGGAGAATGCAGACCCTCGCGCTGGTCTAAGACCGCCGTGTGAGTAACGCCGGAGTCAAACCATACGTCCAAAATATCCTTTTCCTTTTCAAACTCGGTGCAGCCGCATTCGCACTTAAGACCGGGTATCAGTTCGCTGACGTCGTGAGCCCACCATGCGTCGGAGCCCTCTTTTCTGAAGACGTCGGCGATGGCTTTGATGGTGTCGTCGTTGATGATGGCTTTGCCGCAGTTTTTGCAGTATACTATCGGGATAGGCACGCCCCAGGTCCTCTGGCGGGAAATGCACCAGTCGGAGCGGTCTCTTACCATGCCTTTGATTCTCTCTTCGCCCCATGCCGGTATCCATTCAACGCTCTCAATCGCCTTCACGGCCTGGTCCTTGATGCTGTCGACTGAACAGAACCACTGCTCGGTAGCCCTGAACAGGATAGGAGACTTACATCTCCAGCAGTGGGGATACTGGTGGGTGATTTTTTCGGTGGCAAAGAGCGAGCCGGTGGCGGCCATGTGCTTAGCTATCTCTTTATTTGCGTCATCGGTCTTGAGCCCGGCAAACTGCTCGCCGGATTCTTTCGTAAGATAGCCCTTTTCGTCTACGCCGACGATGATGCCGACATTGTATTTATTTCCTATCTCGAAGTCGTCCACGCCGTAGCCGGGGGCCGTATGAACGCAGCCGGTGCCGCTTTCAAGCGTTACATGGTCGCCGCAGATGACTAAAGAAGTCCTCGGCAGGAACGGATGATAGGCGGTGCAGTATTCAAGCTCCTTGCCCGTGAACGAACCGACGGTGGTATATTCGGTGATGCCGGCGGCCTTGAGGGTCGGCTCGATGAGCTCTCTTGCCATGATATAATTCTCGCCGTTAGCCTGAACGACGGTGTATTCATATTCCGGTCCCAAGCAGATGGCAAGGTTTCCGGGGAGAGTCCAGGTCGTGGTGGTCCAAATGACGAAATAGGTCTTATCCATGTCAAGACCGAGGGGCGCTAAAACTCCCCTGTCGTCGGCGACCTTGAATTTGACGTATACCGAGTAGCAGGGATCGTCCTGATACTCTATCTCGGCCTCGGCAAGAGCCGTCTGGCAGTCGGGGCACCAATAAACCGGCTTGAGTCCCTTATAGACGAAGCCTTTTTTAGCCATAACGCCGAAGACCTCTATCTGCCTTGCCTCAAATTCGGGCTGCAGGGTGATATAGGGGTTCTCAAAATCTCCCAAAACGCCGAGACGCTTGAACTGCTCTTTCTGAGATTCGACATAGGACATCGCAAACTCGCGGCAGTGCTTTCTCAATTCCAGCGGCGGGATCGCTCCGTTTTCAACGCCTATCGCTTTCATCGCCTTAAGCTCGGTGGGAAGACCGTGGGTGTCCCAGCCCGGAACATAGTATGAGCAGTAGCCCGACATATTCTTCTGCTTGACGATAATATCCTTGAGGACCTTGTTAAGGGCGGTCCCGAGGTGGATATCGCCGTTTGCGTACGGAGGTCCGTCGTGCAGGATATAGGCGGGCTTGCCCTCGTTTCTTTTGAGAATTTTCTTGTAAAGACCCTTTTCATCCCATTCTTCAACCATTCCCGGCTCCTTGGTCGGGAGGTTTCCCCTCATCGGGTAATCGGTCTCGGGGAGGTTGAGGGTCTTGTTATAGTCTACCGGCATTAAAAAATGCTCCTTTCAAAAAATATGCTTATATCAGTGCTTGGTATTCTGGCCGAATTTAAGCTCGTCGGCAGAATAATTCTGGCGCTTGAATTCCGAGAATCCGAAAGCCGTGGGGGCCTTTGGCTCGGTCTTTTCCTCGACCTTTGCAGGCTCGGGCGCGGGTCTGGCGACAGTCTCTACCGGGGTTTCGGCATTCTTGTCGGGCTCGGTGTTCATGATGCTCTCTATCTGTTCGTCGGTAAGCTCGGGAAGTGCGACGGCGCTCTTTATCTGCTCCTCAAGCATAAGGATTAGCCTGCGCTTGAAGTCTGTGACCTCTTTTTTCAGATCGTTGAGGCGGTCGTTCTGCAATTCAAGCCTCGTCTTTGCAGCGGCTTCAACGGCCTGGAGCTTGTCGTTCTCGGCACGGATGGCGTTGGCGACCTTTTCAATCTCGGAGCGCTTTAGGGCCTCGCAGTTCTCATGGACCTCGGCAAGGACCTCGTCGCGCTGCCTGTTTGCCTCGGAAAGAATCCTCTCGGCCTCGGCCTTGGCGTCGGCGACAATGCGGTTGCCCTGCTTCTGAGCGACCAAAAGCGCGTCGCGGATGGCGTCCTCGTCGCCGCGGTATTCGTTTATCTTCTCAACAAGCTTGACTATCTTAAGCTCGTTTTCTTCTTTCTCCTTTATCGCCTTGGCATAGGCGATGGCCACGTCGCGAAGATACTCGTCGACCTCTTCGGTTTTGTAACCGGACATCGATTTTTCAAACTTCTTGTTGGAAATGTCCTGCGGGTTCATAACTTTTTACCTCCTGAATCGTTATTTTATGTAAATTTTTCTTGTATGCATACTCATCTGTACTTTCTTAACGTGATGAAAATTCTGTCCTTTTTGGAGCGGTCGCCGACCTCGGAGAGATCGAATCTGCCGAAGCCTCGGACGGAAAACCTGTCCCCCTCGAAGACCTTATCGGACGGTGAAAAGCTCATCACTCGGTTATGGCTCACGCCCTTTGACCTTATAAGCTCAGCAGCCTTTTCCCGTGACATCCTTAAAGCCGTCGCGGTAACGCTGTCAAGCCTTAAAGAGGCCACTGTGGACCTTATTTCGTCATACTCCTGCTCGGGTATATCGTCCTCTGTAAAATCAAGAGTCATCCGAACGCCGACGCTGCCGACCTTGGTCATATCCATGACGAGAGGGAGCGCCGAATTTATGACAAAAACAGCGGTACGTCCGCTTCCGACAAGGATATCCCCCAAAAGCTCGCGCTTTATCCCGAGCGCCATGAGGCTCCCCAAAAAATCCCGATGAGAAAGCTCTCTGTCCTCGGGATAGTTAAAGACCGCCGCCGTAAACGGCAGCTTATCCTCACAGCCGTCGCCGAAAGCAAATACCCGTCTCTCGGCGGAGTCGTATCCCCCTAAAGTCAGATATTCTTTCTTATCCGACTTCAAGGCAGCCTCGCAAATAGCAAGCTGCCTGTCGTCGAGAAAATTTGAAAATAAAGCCGCGCCCGACCTTTCGCTTCTTATGCTGAGGTCGGTTATATGCCTGATGAGGAGCCTGTCCTCATCGCTTTGGGGCAGAGCCTGCTTAGGCATCAGAAAGTATAGCCGTTGTTCTCAAGCTCGCTCATGAGGTCCACGCCGGAGAAACCGACGTTTTTCGGCATGATAACAAAGGTCTTCTGAGCGGTCATCTTGATGGTAGCGTCGTTTGCATATGCGACTCCCGAAAGGAAGTCCATGATCCTCTTGGCGTCCTCGGATTTGACCTGCTCAAGGTTGAGAAGAACGGTCTTCTGGCTGTTGAGGTCGTCTCCGATGGACTTAACCTCGGAAAAGTCCGCAGGACGTGCAAGCACGATCTGAACGGTGGCGCTGGTCTGAATCTTGACCTCGCGGTTGCGCCTTTCTTCGGCAACGTCGACCGTCTGTGCGGTTTCCTCTTCGTAGATAGGCTGGTAATCCTCTTCCTCGCCCAAAACGAAATTCTTGATTGAATCGAATACGCTCATATTCAGTCCTCCATCTTTTTATTGGGGTCTCCCCCGGTTATTCCTTTACTTTCATTTTTATAAGTAATAACTTACAATTACTCCATTATATCTATTATCTTATATTTTAGCGCAATTGTCAAGGTTTTTGCGAGAATTTTTAATGAAAATCTTATCAAGTTTTGCTCTGCTGGGATATAGGGTCGATGACTATGCGGTCGTAAAGGTTCAGATATTCGCTGTCCGAGGTATTTTTTGACAGAACATAGTCGTCTCCCTCGTATATAACGTCAAGCTTTTTGAATTCAAGCTGCTCACCCACCATCACATAAACCCCCTTGTTGCCGTTCACAAATCTTATGGCGCTTCTCGGAGCCCTGATGCCGGTGGCCTCAACAAACGTCAACTCGACGTCGGCAGTCCTCGTGCTTGCAAGCTCGCTGTCAAGCTCGTTGCAGCTTATGACGATAATTGCCTCGTTGCCGTTTCCGGTGGGAGTGATGCTGTCGACCGAGACGGTGTGGGTCTGCTCAGATGAATCGATGGAAAATTGCAGGTTTTCATGCACAAAATACCTGTTCGCCACGTCTATGACCCCGACCATCTTCCATGAATAATCCTTAAAAACCTTTCCTATGGCGCGCTTGTCGGATGCGCTTGTGTTTATGGGTTTTTTGATTATTTCGCGGATATCGTCGGCGGTCATGCTGTCTATCCCGTCGGTCGTGAGTTTTGACTCATACCCGTCGACATGGGATGTGAAGTACCCCGTGGACGCGCTTGAAACCGTAGCTTCAGGCTCCTTAAGGGCGGACGTGAGATTGCCAATCTCGTCCTCAAGGCGTGAAATTCTTGTATCGAAGCCGTTTTCGACGTTTGTCGCAACATTATATATGTTCATCAGCTTCAGAAGATCAAGGCTCTGGTCATAGACGATGTCAAGATTTCCCTCTGTAAGATTCAAAAGCAGGTTCTTGTAGTTCTCGTTGATCTGGTTGTTAATAAACTCCGGCTGGGCATAGTCGGTAACGCCGGGGTCGTTTGCAGAACGCAGGTTTTCAAGCTCCTCGTTCAGTCGGCTGATGCGGTATCTGTTGTAGATTTGCGTGTAGCTGTCGTATATTATCGCTACATTGGAATTTTTTGAGAGACGTGAGCCGTCCGAGACCTCGTAGTGCATGACCCCGTCGCCCATATAATCGGAGTAGATGACCGTCTCGTCGCGCACGAAAACTCCGGTAAAGCTGAGGCTTTCCTTATATGTATATAAAACCGCGTCCTGGGTGTTTTCGCCCCCGTGAACGTTCAGATATATCTGAGAAAGGATGATTGCAAACACGCACATGGCGAGCACGAACATTATGATTGCGTCGCGGATTCTTCGGTAGATCATCTTATTCCCCTTTCAGAAATTTTTCGGTGATTTTATAGCAGTGCTCCGTAAGCTCGTCAATGCCGGAAAACAGGTCTGCATACACGCAGACGGCGCTTTCATCGCGCTTGAACCAGGTTATCTGGCGTTTTGCATATCTTCTTGTGGAGCGCTTTAAATTTTCGACGCACTCGTCAAAATCGGCTTTTCCCTCAAAATAAGGCATTAGTTCCTTATATCCTATAGCCTGAGAGGACGTCTTAAGGTCGTATTTTGACAAAACTCTCTCGGCTTCCTCTTTAAGACCGTCCTTTACCATCTCATCGACCCGCTTATCGATTCTTTCGTAGAGTCTTTCGCGGTCCTTGAAATTGAGAAATATCTTAAGATAGTCATACGGGCTTCCGGCTTTTCTGCTGAGGGCGTTTTGCTCGGTGGCGGTCATGCCGGTGGTCTTATAAATCTCTATCGCACGGATTATTCTCTTGATGTTGTTTTCATGAAGCCTTGAAGCGGCCTCGGGGTCGAATTCCCGGAGCATTTCAAGCAAGTACCCGCCGCCGTTTTTCTCGGCAAGTTCCATGAGGCTTTTTCGCAGTTCCGGGTCGGTCTCGCTTTCGGAAAAACTGAGATTAGAAAGCAGCGAGTCGACGTACAGACCTGTCCCGCCGCATACTATAGGCAGGTTCCCGCGGTCGGATATTCCGGCTATGACCGAGTGCGCGGCCTTAACGTAATCCGCAACGGAAAACTCCGAGTCGGGCTCTAAAAAGTCAATAAGGTGATATTTTACGCCGCATATCTCGTCGGCGGTGGGCTTTGCGGTGGCTATCTGCATATCCTTATATATCTGCATGCTGTCGGCGCCGACTATCTCGCCGGAAAGCCTTTTTGCAAGCTCTACCGCAAGCTCGGTCTTTCCTGACGCGGTCGGCCCGACTATGGCAAGGGCCTTTATCATCACTGCACCCTCTTGAACAGCTTTTCAAGCTCGTATTTCGTGAGCCTTACGAGCGCGGGACGTCCGTGGGGACAGTATCTCACATCGTTTTTAAATGCCGCCCTTGCAAGATATTCAAGCTCCGATATGTCGCTTCGGCTGTTTGCCTTAATGGAGGCTTTGCAGGCGATGGAATGAAACAGATTGTCAAATATTTCCTCGGGGCCGGTGACTTTGCTGCTCGCAAGATCGTCAGCGGCGACTGTAAGTAAGTCGGCGGGGTCTTCGTCGGTGAGTAAAATCGGGATGCCGCTTAAACTTATGTTGGGGGCCTCAAGAGGGCTGACCTTAAAACCGAACTTCTCAAGCGCTTCTATATTGTCGCAGACAGCCGTATAGCCGTCGTATGAAAGAGTGACCTTTATAGGATTCAAAAGGCTCTGACAGTCGACCGTCGCGGTATTGCTTTTGAGTCTTTCAAAATTCAGCCTCTCGTGGGCGGCATGCTTGTCTATAAGATAGAGACAGTCCCCTCTTTCGCAGATGATATAGGTCTTGAACGCCTCACCTATCACTCTGACGGCGGCCTCCTCGGGTTCGTCGGTGACGGTCTCCTCCATGGGCATCGAATCCTCTTTCGGGGGCTCCGGCTCTTTATTTTTCTCGGTGAATTCGATAATTCTGTAGGGGTCTTTCGGGGATGTGTACGCTCCCGGAGGTGTGGACATCTTAACGCGCGCCACCGTTCCCGGGTCTTTAAGAAGCGGTGAAACGGCCGCCGGAGACGACGAACCGAACCGCATCTGCGGAGCCTCGGGCTCGGGCTTGCGGAAAATTTCATCGTGGGTTAGAACATGCTTTTTCGGCTCTGGTTCTTTTATCAGACCTGCCGAGTCGGGAGAATCCATAAGCATCAAAGCGTTCTTGACTGCAAAGTAAATCGCGTCGTAGATGGGCTTTTCGTCGCTGAACCGTATTTCAAGCTTCGTCGGATGGACGTTTACGTCGGTGGAAGCGGGAGAAACTGTTATTGCAAGAACGCAGCCCGGGAATTTTCCTATCATTATCTGGTTGCGGTATGCCTCCTCTAAGGCTACCATGCAGGTGACGGACTTGACATAGCGGTTATTTACGAAGAAATTTTGATAAGAGCGGTTGGCTTTTGCGCCAAGGGGCTTTGTTATAAAGCCGTGAACGCCCACGCCGCTAAGTTCATAATCGACAGGGATAAGCGTAGAGCTGAATTCCCTGCCCAAAACCGCATAGATCGCCGACAGAAGCTTTCCGTCTCCCGGGGTCGAGATGGCGGTGCGGCCGTCTCTTATCAGTTTAAAGGATATTTCCGGATGTGAAAGGGCGATTTTTGAAACCATGTTTTCTATCGCGTTTCCCTCGCTGACGTCCTTTTTTAAGAATTTCAGCCTTGCGGGCACGTTGAAGAACAGGTCCTTTACATCTATAGAAGTGCCGTTAGGGCAGCCGCATTCCTCGTAGCAGGTGCACTCGCCGTTTTCGTAGCAAAAGCGTATGCCGTAGTCGAATTCCCGGCGCTTGGATCTGAGGTCTATTTTTGATACTGCGCAGATGGATGCAAGAGCCTCTCCGCGAAATCCGAGAGTGGAGATTGAGTCAAGGTCCTCCTTTGAGCGTATCTTTGATGTGGCATGCCTTTCAAAAGCCGTAGCGATATCTTCGGGAAGTATCCCGCAGCCGTTGTCGGTGACTCTTATGAGAGTTCTGCCGCCGTTTTTTATCTCGACCGAGACAGAGCTTGCGCCAGCGTCGACGGAGTTCTCGACAAGCTCCTTGACAACGCTTGAAGGGCGTTCGATGACCTCGCCCGCCGCTATCAGCTCATATATTTCCTTGTCAAGAATTCTTATATCCGACATAGCTTCTCCTTAAATTTCCTTGATTATATCAGCAATGAGCTCTCTTAATTCCTCGTCGGAAAGCTCGTCTATATTCGTCCTTTTGAGCCTGTCAAGGGCGTTTCTTTCGCTGATAATGTCAAACGTCATCTGATTTTCCTGCGCAGGCGCTTCATATACCCTCGTGTCAAGAGAGGACAGGATTTCCTTTGCGCGCTCGGTTATTTTTTTCGGCAGGCCCGCAAGCTTTGCGACTTCAATGCCGTAGCTTTCATCGGCGCCTCCGCGGACTATCTTTCTTAAAAATCTAACGGCGTCCCCGACCTTTTTAACGGCTACGCTGTAGTTTAAGACTCCCGAAAGCTCGTTTTCAAGTGAGACAAGTTCGTGGTAATGAGTGGCGAAAAGAGTCTTGCAGCCGAGAATTTTCGGGTCGAGGATGTACTCGGCGACGCTTCTTGCAATGCTGATGCCGTCGCTTGTGGATGTTCCCCTGCCGACCTCGTCGAGAATGACAAGGCTGTTTTTCGTGGCGTGCCTGACTATCTCCGCGACCTCCGACATCTCAACCATGAACGTCGACTGGCCGGCAGAAAGGTCGTCGGAGGCGCCGACTCGCGTGAAAATCTGATCTACTACCGAAATCTTTGCATAATCGGCGGGAACGAAACTGCCTATCTGCGCCATAAGAACTATCAGCGCGACCTGTCTCATATAAGTGGATTTTCCCGACATATTCGGGCCGGTGATTATAAACATCCTGTTCGAGCTTAAATCGAGATAGGTGTCGTTAGGCACGAACAGCTCGTCCTCCAGGGTCTTTTCGACGACCGGATGACGGCCGTTTCTTATATCGATAACGCCGTCGATGGCGATATCCGGCTTTGTGTAGTTGTTTTCTATGGCAGTCTCCGCAAACGCCATCAGAACGTCCAAGGAGCCGAGCGCGGTTGCAGTCGCCTGGACTTCGGAAAGACGTGAGCCGACGTAGTCCCTGACCTCGGCAAATATCCTTGATTCAAGCTCGGCTATCTTTTCCGATGCGCCCAAGATCCTCTCCTCGGCGTTTTTAAGGTCCTCGGTTATAAATCTTTCGCAGTTCGCAAGGGTCTGCTTTCTTATGTAGTCGCTCGGGACCATGTCGTAAAACGAACGCGTGACCTCGATATAATATCCGAAAACGCGGTTGTAGCCGACCTTGAGGTTTCGTATGCCGGTCCTTTCCTTTTCCTTTTCGAGGATGCCGTCGATTATCTCCTGAGCGCCCGTGCGTATTTTTCTTAGGCCGTCAAGCTCCTCGTTGAATCCGTCGCGGATAACCCCCTCGTCCTTGCTCGGCGGGTCGTCGGCAATGGCGGATTCTATGAGATCGGATATATCCTGAAGCGTGGATATCTCGCCGTTAAGCTCATTTAAAAGAGGCGACTTAAACGTCGACAGCCTTGACTTTATTCCAGGGAGGCGCAAAGCCGTCGAGGAAAGCGATTTTAAGTCCCCGTACAGGGCGGTTTTATACATCACTCTCGTCATCAGCCTCTCGAGGTCGTATACTCCGTCAAGGGCTGCTCCGAGTTCCGACAGGTCGCTGCCGGACTTTGTGAATTCCTCGACAGCGTCAAGCCTGCGGATTATCTTGTATGGGCTTATTAAGGGCTGGTCGAGCCAGACCTTGAGCTGACGCCTGCCCATGGCGGTCCTCGTCTTGTCAAGGACCCAAAGAAGAGTCCCCTTTTTCTCGCTGCCCCGAATCGTCTTTTTTATTTCAAGATTTGTGCGCGCCGTATAGCCGAGCTGCATTATCTGCTCGCCGTCGTGGGTCTCAAGGCCTGAGAATCGGCCGATACCTACGCGCTGTGTATCCTTTATATATCCGCAAAGGGCAGCTACCGCCTTTAACGCGCAGGAATCGTTTTCCAGTCCGAGGTCCTCAAAGCTTGAAGCAGAGAACTGCTCCAAAATATCCTGGCGCTTTAAAGCCGGGTCAAATTCACTCTCACCCAAAACCACCGGCTGACAGCCGAGGCTGTTTCTTATGTATTTTTCAACTCTGTCTTTTTTCAGGAGCTTTTCGCCGCAGATTATCTCGACCGGCCCGAATCTTGAGAGCCTGTCGATCATCTGCTCCTGCATATCCTTTCCTAAGACATTATAGATATGCGCGCTTCCCGTCGACATATCGGCAAAGCAGAGCGCCGCTCCGTCCTTTTCAATATATATGGAGCAGAGCCAGTTGTTTGCGCCCTCGTCGAGCATCGAGCTGTCGGTGAGGGTGCCGGGGGTGACTATTCTTATAATATCGCGCTTGACGATGCCCTTTGCCTGTGCCGGGTCTTCCATCTGTTCGCAGATGACGACCTTATAGCCTGCCGCCACGAGGGATTTTATATACCCGTCGCAGGCGTGAAACGGCACTCCGCACATCGGAGCGCGCTCGGAAAGGCCGCAGTCCTTGCCGGTGAGGGTAAGGTTTAAGACCTTTGAGGCGGTTATGGCGTCGTCAAAGAACATCTCGTAAAAATCTCCGAGACGGAAGAAAACTATTTTGTCCATGTTCGCAAGCTTGAATTCGGCATACTGCCTCATGCCCTGGGAAAGCATGGAAATATCGATATCTTTAATTGAAAGAGGCATCGTTTACGTCCAACCTTAATTTTATTTTTTAGTGGCATCCTCCGCAGGTGGCGCAGCTTCCCGTGCAGCTCGACTTGGGCTCGCAGGTCTCGGGGTCCTCGCCGTTGGCGCAGAGGGTCAGAATATTCTGAATTTCGAGCATCATATCGTCAAAGGCGGTCTTGCAGTCGTTGAAAACGGCCATGTGCTCGTTCGCCATGATTTTGCCGTAGAGCTCGCGGATGGAAAGGTTCATTGAGGATATCTTGTCCTGGTCCTTGTCGGGCTTTGACATCTCACGGTTGAGCTGCATTCTCTGCATGTTGAATTCCCCGATGAGCTTCTGAAGCTCCTCGTCGGAATCGTTAGCCTGTCTTGCGGCATTGTACTCGTGATATCTCGGGTCCGCCTGGATAGCCTTGCCGAGTTCTCTTGTAAGTTCGATGACTGTCATGATAGATTTCTCCTTTTACAAATTATAATTCAGTATATAGTATATCACAATACTTTGTAAATATCAAGAGGAAATTTACTAAATGTTGCGATTTTTACTCTTTTTAAAAATATTGTTGAAAAAAAGAGGCGACTGTGATATAATAATCATAAACGATTATTATTTTGTCGCCCTTTTGCTCTCAGACTTCTTAATCAAACTTAAAGGAAGTGATGGCTTTGTACTCAGTAAACGACAGCGCCTATAAGCGCTATTTTTCGGTGCCCTGCGCGCTGGTCGACAACTATATCAAGCTTGCCGACGGCAACGCCCTTAAGCTTATTTTATATCTTTTGTCATCCGAGGGCTCGAAAGATGAAGAAAAAATTTCCGAGGCGACGGGTCTTAGCCCCAACGAAATAGAAGAAGCTGCGATGTTTTGGGCAGATCTCGGGGTCATATCCGAAGACGGGAAAAGTGCCTCGCCCGCCCCTGTTGAGAATGTATCTGCCCCTCAGACTCAGACCGTCACCAAGGTCGTGCACGCAAGATATCAGCCTAAGGATATTGCCGAGCAGCTTAAGAGCACTCCCGAGCTTCGGCAGATGTTTTTTGAGGCTGAGGAGACTCTCCAAAGGGTCCTTAACCACGCCGACCATGAAGCGCTGATGAGCCTTAAGGAGTCTTTTGGGTTCAATGAATCGGCGATAATCCTTATCTTACAATACTGCTTTGAGCTCGGTAAGACCTCGGCGAAGTATTATGAGAGAGTTGCGGAGGACCTGTTTGAAAAAGGAATGAACAGCTTTGAAGATATAGAGCGTGAGTTTGACCGCCGAAGAGAGCTTCACAGCTATGAAAACGAGGTCAGAAACGCCCTCGGGCTCGATGTAAAGCCGTCTAAGAAGCAGCTACAATATATGGAGTCATGGCGGGATTTGGGCTTCGGGCCTGAGATGATAGCGCTTGCAAGGGAAAAGTGCGTGGACGCTTTGAATAAGCTGTCAATGCCTTACATAGATAAAATCATCCGGTCCTGGTCGGAAAAGGGAATTAAAACTCCCGAGGACGCCGAGAATGAAAAGAAGCCGGATAACGCTTCTTCGCAGCGGTCCTTTGATATAAACGAATTCGACAGATTTACGCTCGGGGAGGGCGAGAAAAAATGAACTACAGTCCCGATGTCATAAAAAAGGCTTACGACGAGCTTGAAAAAAGAAAAAGCACCGCCATGGCGATACAGGCCGCCCATGTCGGAGAGATAAGACAGCGCTGTCCCGAGATTTATTCGGTCTACTCGGAAATATCCTCTACAAAGGACAGGCTCGCCGATATAATTCTCTCAAAAGGCTCGGATGTAAAAGCCGCCATAGAATCGGTAAGAAACGCCAATCTTAAGGCTCAGGATAATCTTAAGCGTCTTTTGTCGCAGTACGGCTACCCTGCCGACTATCTTGAGATAAAATACAGCTGCCCCGACTGCCGCGATTCGGGAGTTTTTGGCGGGAACAGGTGCAGATGCGTGAGCGAGCTTTTGAATAAATACGCCGTCGAGGAGATGAACGGGCTGTGCTCTATTGAGCTCGGCAGCTTTGCGGAATTCGATCTTACATACTACCCCGAGAGCTACTCCTATAACGGCACGAATTACAACCCCCGGGAGATCATGTCGGCAAATTTAAAGTATTGCATGGAGTATGCAAAGCGCTTTCCGACCGACTGTCCGTCGGTGTTCATGCTCGGTCCTACAGGGCTCGGAAAGACCTATCTTTCGGGCTGCATGGCAAAAGAGATACAGGAAAAGGGCTATAGCGTGGCGTTCGATACGGCGCAGAATTATTTCCATAAAATAGAAAACGAGCACTTCGGCCGCTCTGACAAAGATACCCTTTCGCTTCTTCTGAACGCCGATTTACTTATTTTGGACGATTTGGGCAGCGAATTCAATTCTCAGTTCAACATCTCCTGCGCATATAATATCATAAATTCACGCCTTAACGCCAAGCGACCGACTATAATAAGCACAAACCTCGGAATCGACGAGTTGGCAAGAAAGTACGAGGACAGGGTGATGTCAAGGCTCATGGGGATGTTCAAAACCCTGCGCTTTATAGGCGACGACATACGCCAGATAAAAAGAAGAAAAGGAATATTTGTGTAAAGCAAAACGGCGGGCCAAAAAGGCTCGCCGCTTTTATGTGGGGTGGATAGTCGGATTCGAACCGACGGTCTTCAGAACCACAATCTGACGCGATAACCAACTACGCTATATCCACCATATTTCGCGCCGATTTTCACAGCGCGATTTGTATTATAACATATACCGAGAAAAAAATCAATAGGTTTTTGAAAAATTTTTTAAACCCGTGAAATAAGCGCCTCGCCCTCGCCGGAAAGGACAGTTCTTGTATTTGCCGGGATAAAGAGGCTCGAACCCTTTTTAAGACCGAGCTCTCCGCCGTCCCATGAGGCCTTTATATCCCCAGAAAGAACGACGACCGAGACGAAACCGTCCGATGAAACAGTGTAGTCGCCCTTGAGTTTTAGCGCCTCGGCCGTGAACAGCGGACAGCTCGCCAAGAGCCTTATACTGCTGTTTCCGACGTTCATGACCTCCCCGACCTGACCGTACGGGACAGTCGGCGGCTCGGTCTTTGTGACGTCTATCGCCTTGTCGATGTGCAGGGCTCTCGGCTTGCCGTCGGCGCCAAGCCTGCCGTAGTCGGAGACACGATAGGTGGTGTTTGAATTCTGCTGGACCTCGGCTATAAGGATGCCTTTGCCGATAGCGTGGAGAGTTCCCGCCTCAATAAAGAATACGTCTCCTTTTTTGACGGGCACAAAGTTGCAGACCTCTTCTATGGTGTTGTCGCGGATTCTTCTCTCAAATTCTTCCTTGCCTATTTTTTTAGTCAGCCCGTAGATTAGCTGAGCGCCCGGCTCGCAGTCGACGACGTACCACATCTCGGTCTTTCCGAATTCTCCCTCCACGCGCATGGCGTATTCGTCGTCGGGATGGACCTGTAAAGAAAGCCTGTCGCAGGCGTCGATTAGTTTAATCAAAAGCGGAAAATAGGGAAATTTCGCGGCTCTTTCGCCGATGGCTTCGTCTCCCCAAAGCTTAAGGACTTCGGATAGAGACTTGCCTTTCATTTCACCGTTTAAAACGGTGCCGTCGCCGTCCTTGTGGCAGGCAAGGACCCACGCCTCCGAAACGCGCTCCAAATCGGTCTCAAAGCCGTACTCGTCTTTTAGCTTGGTTCCTCCCCATATGTAGTCCTTTAGCGGCGCTGAAAGAAGTAACGGATACATTTTTTCATTCTCCTTTTCTGAGTCTCAGGATAGCCCCTTTCGGGAGCGTATGAGAGCTTTTTATTTTATATATTTCATATGCCTTATTGGCGGCTTCTACAGGTTCACCGGATGTATCAAGGATTTCATCCATGGGAATTTCAAACGGTTCACGGCCGGGAATGAGCGCCTCAAGCATATCTCCCCGGAAAAATCTGTTGCGCTGTCTTATGGTGATAAAGCCGTCCTCACAGCTTTCGACTATACCCGCAACGTCGTAGTTTCTTATATATCCGCCGTCGTTAAAATTCTGTGACGGCGGGTTATCGGGATAGAAAAAGCCGGTTGAGTATTCTCTGTGAGATACTTTATATACTTCATTTCTTATCCAGTCGGGAAGCATTTTTTGGGGATTCTCCGACAAAAAGTCAACTGCCGAACGGTAGGCGTTTGTTACGACCGAGACATAGTAGGAGGACTTCGCCCTGCCCTCGATTTTAAAGCTTGAGACCCCGGCCGCGGACAGCTCGTCAAGATATTCTATCATGCAAAGGTCCTTGGCATTTAAGATATACGTTCCGCCGTCGTCCTCAAAAATCGGGAAATACTCCCCTGACCGGGTCTTTTCCATCAGGCTGTAGCCCCATCGGCAGGGCTGCGCGCATTCTCCTCGGTTGGCGTCTCTGCCGGTAAGGTACTGCGACAGCAAACATCTGCCCGAAAACGAAACGCACATAGCGCCGTGGACAAAGGTCTCAATTTCAAGCTCGGGAGGAGTGTTGTCCCGGATGGCTTTAATTTCATCAAGAGAAAGCTCTCTTGCAAGGACGACCCTTTCTGCTCCCATCCTGTAGAATTCCCGTGCGGAAGCGTAGTTTACGACTCCCGCCTGGGTGGAGATGTGAACGGCTATATCGGGGGTATACTCCTTTAAAAGAGACATGACCCCGATATCGCTGACGATGTAGGCGTCGACTCCGGCTTCTTCAGCGTCAGCCGCAAATTCCTTAAGGTCGGAAAGCTCCCGGTTTCTTGGGAGAGTGTTGCAGGTAAGATAAATCTTCCTGCCCAAAGCGTGGGCCTTTCGGCATGCCGATATTAGATCCTCATGGGAAAAATTATCGGGAGCAGATCTCATGCCGAAAGATTTTTTTGCAAGATATACGGCGTCAGCCCCGAACATCAGCGCCGCTTCAAGGCATTCCGGATCCCCGGCCGGAGCCAAAACCTCGGGCTTTATTTTCATCATACTTCAAGACCCGCAAGCTTAATGTTTTCCTCATGCTCGGCATAGGTCTCGGCATAGTAGAACTCCCCTGTTTCGGGACTTGAGCAGAAGAAGTAATATGATGAATCAGCAGGAGACAGAGCCGCCTCCAAGGCAGCCTGTCCGGGGTTGCAGATGGGTCCGACGGGAAGTCCCGAGCAGACGTAGGTGTCGTATGCGTCGTACATTTCCTGGAAGTCCATCGTGGAGCCTGCCTTTATGACGGCGATATATTTTTTCGAGGTGTCGGTCTGCAAATGCGGGTAAACGCTCGGGTTAGCGAGGCGGTTATAGAATACCGAAGCTATTTTCGGCATCTCCTCGGCCTTGCCGGATTCAAGCTGCAAAATAGAGGCCATGGTGACGACCTCTTCAAGGGTCCTGCCGCTGTCCTGACACCTCTTGATAAAGTCGGCGTTCATAATTTCGTCGGTCCTCGTCTTTATTTTCTTGACGATGTTATAGACCGAATCGCCCTCGAAGTCGTTCTCCGGGTCGCTCGTGTAGAATTCGTAGGTGTCGGGGAAGAGATAGCCCTCGTACTTGTGATATTTAAGGCCGGATGAGCCGACGTGTGATTCAAAGTCAAAGCCGTAGGCGTTGGAATTAAATGCAAATATAAAATCCTCGGCATTGCATACTCCGGCTTCCTCCAAGATTTTTGCGCAGTCGTCGACGGTAGAGCCCTCCGGGAACGTCACGCTGACCGTCGGGTGGGCGGCCCTTATCTCGGTGAGGCTGTCTATAAGCTCGGAATAGCTCGTCGCGGGCATAACGTCAAGATCTCCCGGGTATACGCTGCCGTCGCCGATGCGAAGCTTGGCATACTGCCTGAAAAGCTCAGGATACTGGATGATGCCGTTGTCGTAAAGATACTGAGCAATATCGGAGACAGTCCAGTTTTCCTCAATATAAAGCGTAAAGACGTTGTCGTTAGTCTCGATGCCGAGAAAATCCCTGCCGACGACTATGACAAATAGAGAAATTATAACGGAGCTGCAAAGGACAAGAGTAGCGAGGACTATCCCGCCGTATGCGGAATAATTCGCTTTTCTGACCTTTTTCTTTTTCTTTCTGACGACCCGTATCGGCTGAGGCGGCGTAGGCGGAGTCGAATCGAGCCTTTTTGTGCCGCCGTCGAAGTTAATAGTGTTCTCCTCGACTTCCGGGGTTGGCTCCTCGGTGATGACAGGGGCCTGCGCGGGCGTTTCCGAGGCCGGAGGATTCGTACTTCCCTCCGACTTTACGTTTGATTTATCTAAAATTGACCTAAGATAAGTGTCAAATATATCTTCTCTCATTTTTATATCCTTTCGGGATCATTTTTTATTCAGCGCCTGTAAAAGCTTGTCTGCTCTATCTTTTGAGATGAGCTTTGAAACTATTTCGCAGGCAAAATCAAGCGCGTTTCCCATGCCGCAGGCGGTGATGATATTTCCGTCGGTCACGGTGGGAACATCGGTTATAACATCGGCTCCTAAAAGCTGGTCCTCAAAGCCCTTGAAGCAGGTCGCCTTTTTGCCGTTCAGAAGTCCCATATGCCCTAAAATCGAGGGTGCAGCGCAGATGGCCGCTATCGGGATATCTCTTTTTGAGCAAAACTCAATCGCTTTTTTGACATATGGCGACTTCTCAAGATTGAGCGTTCCGGGCATGCCTCCCGGGAGAATTATCATGTCAAGGTTATCGGTGAGCGCCGCTTCCTCGGCAATAAGGTCTCCAAAGACCGTTATGCCGTGAGAGCCGGTTATCGCACGCGACCCTACGCCCACAGTCCTGACCTCAAGTTCGCATCTTCTTAAGCAGTCCACCGGGGTCAGGGCCTCAATTTCCTCAAAGCCGTTTGCCAAAAATACATAGATCATATAAACTCCTCCTTATTGTTTAAGAGCTGTTAAAAGCTGCTCTTCTGCGTCTTTTAGAACCGTTTCGGTTATGTTGTCGCCGCCTAAAATTCTTGCTATCTCGAGCTTGCGGCCCTCAAAGTCAAGCGCCCTTATATCGGTCACGGTCCTGCCCGAAGCGGATGACTTTTCTATAAGTATATGGTCGTCGCCGACTATGGCTATCTGTGCAAGATGGGTTACGCACAGCACCTGCCTTGTGCGGGAAATCTCCCTTAGCTTTACGCCTATCTTCTGGGCGGCCCTGCCGCTCACTCCGGCGTCTATCTCGTCAAATATCAGAGTCGGTATGTCGTCTCTGTCGGCAAGCACCGACTTCAGCGCGAGCATTATCCTCGAAAGCTCTCCTCCCGAGGCGATTTTGGCGACGGGTTTGGGCTCCTCACCCAAGTTTGATGATATAAGCATTTCGGCAGAGTCCATGCCTGTGCCGGTGAGCTTGCCTTTTTCAAGCTTGATAAAAAGCTTCACGTCCGGCATGTTTAAAAATCTCAGCTCATCCTCGACCTTGCTTCGGAATCTGTCCGCGGCTTCCTGCCTCAAATCGTGAAGCTTCTCGGCTTTTTTTGACACCATGGCGAGCAGCTCGTCCTTTTTCTTCTGAAGTTCGTTAAGCTTGCCGTCGCCGCCGGTTATTATTTCAAGTTCCGCAGAGCAGTCCTCATAAAGCTTAATAACGTCCGAAAGTTCCGGCCCGTATCGGCGCTTGATTTTTGTCAGCTCGTCGCGCCTTGCCGAAAGCTTCTGATACTCGGCCTCGTCAAAATCAAGCCCGCCCAAAAGCTTTGAAAGTTCCTCGGAAATGTCCTCAATTTCAATCGAGAGCGAATTAAGGCGTTCGTTCAGCGGCTTTATCGCCCCAAGAAGTTCCTCAGCGCCCGAAAGCTCTCTTATCGCGTTGAGGACGCCGCCGCTAACGCCTGAATCGGAGTCATCGCCCGAAAGTATCGCAGACGCGGTCTCTATCGTCCTTGAAAGCTCGACCGCGTTGTCGAGTATCTTGAAGCGCTCCTCGACCGCTCTGTCCTCGTCGGGCTGTATCTTAAGAGGTTCGATGTCGCTTATGACCGACTTTAAATAAGCGGTTCTTGCAGATTTTTCGCGCTCCGACTGCTTGAGGGCGGATATCTCCCTCGCTGTCGCTTGCAGTTCCTTGAACGATACGCGGTAGTCCTCAAGAACAGGCTCTAAAAGCCCGAAGCCGTCAAGAACGCCGAGGTGCTTCGACGGGTCAAGAAGTATCTGGCTGTCGTGCTGACCGTGGATATTTATAAGCAGGTTTCCGAGCTCTTTTAATGCCGAAACGCTCACGGGACGGGAATTTATCCGTGCGCTTCCCCTGCCGTCGGCGGATATTTCCCGGGAAATGATAAGCTCGTCCTCGGGCTCAATGCCGAGTTCGGAAAGTTTATCGGCGGCAGCCTTGGGTATGTCGGAAAATACCGCGGAGATATACGCCCTGTCGGCTCCCGCCCTTACTATATCGCGGCCGGCGCGCTGTCCCAAAACGGCGTTTATCCCGCCAATGAGTATGGACTTACCCGCGCCCGTCTCGCCTGTAAAAACATTAAGCCTCGGTCCGAGCGTTATTTCTGCTTTTTCAATTACTGCAAGATTTTCAATGTGAAGCTCTTTCAGCATCCTGGGACTTCCTTTTTATAAGAAATTTTCAAGCGTTTTCAACATTCTTGAAGCGTCTTCCTCTGTTCTCATGAGCACAAAAATAGTGTCGTCTCCGGCAAGAGTTCCGACCACGTCGGGATAGCCCGCGCTGTCGAGTCTTGCGCATACGGCGTTTGCCGTGCCGGAATGGCAGCGTATGACCACCGTGTTCATCGCCTTGTCCACGCTGTAGACCGAATCCGAGAAGTATCTTGAGAGGTTTGAGCGGGCGCTGCTGTCGTTTTCCGATTTCGGGAGGGAGTATTTGTAGCTTCCGCCCTCCCCCATTATTTTAATGAGATTGAGCTGGTTTATGTCCCTCGAGACGGTCGCCTGCGTAACTGAAAATCCACGCTCCAGCAAAAGCGCCTGGAGAGTCTCCTGGGTGTCGACTTCGTAATGTGCCACGATGTCTAAGATTGCTTTTTTTCTGTCGTTTTTCATTTTTTGATCCCCTTTACTGTGCGTCGCTCTGTTTAGCCGGACGCATTAGCTTGCGGTTTACCGCCTTAAAATAGCTTCCTCCGCTGATGTCTATAAGCTTCAGCCGAAGCCTTGAGCGCCTTATCGTCAGGCGGTCGCTCTGGGACAGCTTCAAAGGCTCGCAGCCGTCTACCGAAACCTCTGCCAAAGCGTTTCCGTCCGACTTGAATCTTACCTCAATATTTTTTTCCGGTGAAAATAGCATCGTTCTTGCAAAAAGCGAGTGCGGGCAGATCTGTGTAAATTCTATGCAGTCAAGGCTCGGTTCGATGAGCGGGCCCCCTGCCGAAAGAGAATACGCAGAGGCCCCCGTAGGAGTCGAGAAAATAAGCCCGTCTGCCCTGAGAGACGACACCGTTACGCCGTCGGCAAGTACGGTGTAGTCGTGTATCCCCCTCTCCCCGCCCGAGGAAATGACCGCTTCGTTTAAGGCCGTCAGAGTGACTTTCCTGCCGTCGGAATAATCGATGACCGCGTCCTCCATCATTCTCTCGTCAAGGACGTAATCCCCCGAAATAAGCCGCTCAAGCAGACTCAGCTCGTCTCTTTCTAAGGAAGCCATGAACCCGAGCCTGCCGCAGTTAATACCCAAAAGAGGCTTTTCATTCTTTGCGGCAAGCCCCGCGCACTTTAAAATCGTACCGTCGCCGCCGATAGATATCATCATATCGCAGCTTTTCGCGGCTTCATCCGGCGATAAGAAAGTCGCAGATGAGGGATTTATCATATTCTTTGACGAATCCGACAAAATTATTTGCGCGCCGAGTCCCGTAAGAATCGAGCATACGCTTTCTGCACACTCGGAAGCATGAGGTTTGTCAAAATTTGGATAGATAAAAATCTTCATCTTTTCACCTGCTTAAATGCCGTATCTACGATTGCCGCAAAATCAAAATCCCGGTGTGTAAAGTCATTATGCTTTACAAGATGGACAAGATATTCAATATTCCCGTCGCCGCCCGAAACAGGAGAATGTATAAGTCCGAGGACGTTGAACCCGAGACTTTCAAACTCCGCACAAAGCTCCTTAAGCACCGAAATATGGGCCTTTTTGTCCTTTACAATGCCCGAACGGCTTAAAAATTGCCTGCCGGCTTCAAACTGCGGCTTGATGAGCAAAACCGCCGATTTACCGTCGGGAAGAATGTCTTTAAGAGCATATGCCGCAAACCTTGCCGAGATAAACGACAGATCCGAGGCCGCAAAATCTATGGGCACGGGAAGCATATCGGCTGTAAGGTCTTTTACATTTACACCCTCCATGCTTATAACTCTGCGGTCGTTTGCAAGCTTTTCGGCAAGTTGGCCGTGTCCCACGTCGACTGCAATGACTTTTTTTGCACCGTTTTGGAGCATGCAGTCCGTGAAACCGCCTGTGGACGCCCCTATATCGAGGCAGACAAGCCCGGAAATGTCGATACCAAAGGCTTTTATTGCGCCCTCAAGCTTCAGCCCTCCGCGGCCGACGTACTTAAGAATCTCTCCCCTAATCTCGATTTCGTCCGAAGAGGCTACCTCCATCGACGGCTTTTTTGCAGCCGTGGAGTTGACAAAAACCTGCCCCGAATTTATATATTCCTTTGCGCGCTCACGCGAACCGGCAAGTTTTCTGCTCACAAGCTCAGAATCAAGGCGGCTCATTTGTCGCTCCCGATTTTTTTGACTATCTTTTCGGCGGTCAGGCTGTAAAGGTCTAAAGCTTCACGGCACTGCATCGTCGGCACGAATCCCTCGATAGCCGTCCTGTCGATATTGTCAAGCCTTGCGGCAAGCTTTTCGCCCAAGGAGCCGTCTTTGGAGCACTCCTCGAAAATATATGCCTTTTTGTATTTTTTTATAATGTCGAGCGTTTCGTTCTGTAAAGGGAAAATCCTTGTCAGGCGCAGACTGTCTATTCCGAGCTGTTCGGCTGCGGTTTCCGACTCTTTGGACTCCCTGCCGTAGGAAATTATAAGCCTGTCCGAGCCTCTTTCGGTAAGGCGTTCGCCGTCAGTCACCGGCTCAAGTCCGCAGTCCCCGCCTTTCGGCATTCTTATACAGACTATTCCGCCGTCCTCATAAAGTGCTTTTTTAAGGCAGTCTTTCATCTCGTCGTACCCCGAGGGCGAATATATCGTTACATTCGGGATGGTGGTCAAAAACGGTATGTCGAAAAGCCCCTGGTGGGTCTCGCCGTCCGTGCCGACGATTCCCGCGTTAAAAATCGCTAAAACAATGTGAAGATTCTGTATAGAAACATCGTGGATAAGCTCGTCGTAGGAGCGCTGCAAGAAGCTTGAATAGACCGCAAACACCGGTATTTTGCCCATTTCTGCAAGCCCCGCCGCAAAGCTCACGGCGTGCTCCTCGGCGATTCCGACGTCAAAAAGCCGTTCCTTTAAGCCGTCGTTGAAGTGATTCAGGCCGACACCGTATTTCATTGCCGCCGTTATGCCGATTATCCTCTCGTCATCTCTTGCAAGCCTTGCAAGCTCTTTGCCGAAGACGTCGGGAAAGCTCTCCTCAACGGGCGGTTTCTTGCCGGTTTTCAGATCGAAGCCCGTTACGCCGTGATATTCTCCCGGCTCGGCTTCTGCGGGAGCATACCCCTTGCCCTTGACGGTGTTGACCTGAATCAGCACCGGCCCGCCGATGTCCTTTGCAAGCTCAAAGGCATGCTCAAGCTTTTCAAGATTGTGCCCGTCAACCGGGCCTATGAACTCAAATCCGAAGTCCTCAAACATCGTCGAGTGCAGAAGCTTCTCCTTGAGGGAATCCTTTGAGGCGGACAAAACGCCGTAGATGCCCTTTCCGACGACCGGGATGGCGCCTAAGACCTTTTTTGCCCTAAGCTTTATCCTGCGGTAGCCGTCCTGGGTCCTTAGCTCGGAGAGATAGGTCGCAATGCCTCCTATATTTTTGGAAATTGACATTTCATTGTAATTTAAAATGACGATTATATTGCAGCCCGAGCGGCCGGCGTTATTAAGTCCCTCGAAAGCAAGACCGCCGGTCATTGCTCCGTCGCCGATGACGGCTACGGCGTGGTGGTTGTCATGAGACAGTTTCATCGCCTGAGCAATGCCGAGCGCTACGGAGATAGAGTTAGAACTGTGGCCGCTGACGTTGGAGTCATGCTCCGACTCGGACGGCCTTGTAAAGCCGGAAATACCGTCCTTTTGCCGGAGGGTTTTAAATTCTCCGTATCTTCCGGTCAGAAGTTTATGCGCATAGCTTTGGTGCCCCACGTCGAAGACTATCTTGTCCTTTGGGGAATCAAAGACCTTGTGGAGCGCAACGCTCAGCTCTACCGTGCCGAGGTTGGAGCTTAAGTGTCCGCCGTTTTCGGCGACGGTACGGAGGATCATGTCCCTTATCTCGGCGCAGAGCGCTTCTTCCTGCTTAAGATTAAGCTTTTTGAGATCCTTGGGAAGATCAAGCTTTGACAGCAATTTATGTTCCAAAAAATCACATCATTTCCAAAATTATTTATTGCGCTGCGAAAGAGCAATGGCATACTCTGCCAAAAGCTCTCCGCCGTGATATTTCATGATCTCATCGTATGCGGCCTTGCTGAGCCTGTCCGCTTCATTTTGCGCGCCGTCGAGCCCCAAAATATCCGCAAAGGTCGGCTTGTGGCGCTCGTTGTCGCTGCCGATGGGCTTGCCGAGTTCCTCCGGCGTGGACGTTACGTCCAAAATATCGTCGACGATTTGAAATGCAAGGCCTATATTTTCGGCATATATCTCGGCGGATCTGATTTTTTCGGAAGACGCGCCCGCGAGCAATGCCCCGAATACGCAGGACGCGATTATCATTCTGCCGGTCTTAAGCTTCGACATTTTTCGCAGAAAATCTTCGGAAATCGCTTCATTGGGCTTTTCCTCGCACCAGAGGTCCATGACCTGGCCGGCTATCATTCCCCTGTTTCCGGCATTTTCCGAAAGGGTCTTAATAAGCTTCACGGATGTTTCAAAGCTTATTTTGCCCTCGAGTGCAAGCCTCGACAGGACTTCATAGGGCAAAATTGCAAGCCCGTCACCTGCCAAAAGGCCCATCGCAGTCCCGTAGGCGATGTGTGTGGATGGCCGTCCCCGCCTTAAATCGTCGTCGTCCATCTCGGGCATATCGTCGTGAATGAGAGAAAATGTGTGGGTCATTTCTATGGCGCAGGCGGCCTCATAGACAAAATCGGGAACCTCACCCAAGCCGCTGAAAAGCTTATAGATTTCAACCGCGAGAACCGACCTTGTGTGCTTTCCTCCGCCCGAAAGAGCGTAGCATTCCGCCTCAAGGACTCGTTTCCATTCGGCGTTTTCCGGAATATCAAGCTCCGGGAGCTTTAAAAGAAACTCGGCCGTCCTTGCCGCCTCAGAGGCAACAGTCCTTTTAAATTCGTCCCTCATTTTTCAGGCTCCTCTAATTCGGAAGTGATCTTATCAAGCGTGCTCTTGCACTCGTTTAAGATGACAAGCCCCTCTTTGTAAAGCTTTGCTGTGTCCTCTAAAGACGTGTTGTCGTCCTTTAGCTTGGCAATTATCTCCCTTAAGCGCTTAACAGACTGTTCATAATTCATTTTCATCACCGACTTTTTTGACCTCTGCGCCGACGTTGCCGCCTCGCATTACTATCCTGACGTTGTCGCCCGTATGCAGTAAGCCTGCCTCGGGAATGACCTCGCCGTCCTTATATACCATCGCGTAACCCCGTGAAATTACGTTTCCGGGGTCAAGGCTCTCAAGAAGCCCTCCAAGCGATTCAAGCCCCAAAGAAAGCATGGCAAGACGGTGCTTTTTTGCGCTTTCAAGAGCATCGCCTATCGCCCTGATCTCATTTTTTCGGGCATTTATTTTCGATTCCAAAGAATATGCCGACAAAAGATATTCGCAGCTTTTAAGCTCGGAGGATAGTGCCCTGACCCTTGAGGCAAACGCCCCCCTGACAAGGCCGTAAAGCGTTTCAAGCTCGCCTTTCATGACCTCGATATCAGGCGTAGCCAAAAGCGCTGCTCCGGACGGAGTGGGCGCCCTCAGATCTGCCGCAAGATCGGACAGAGTCCAGTCTATTTCGTGGCCGACCGCCGATATTATCGGGGTCTCACAGCCCGCAACCGCCATTACCACCGCCTCGGCATTAAATGCGGACAAATCTTCAGCTGAGCCTCCTCCTCGGGTCAGGATTATAACGTCCGCCCCCGACCGGTCGGCCTCGGATAGTGCATTGACTATTCCCGATACGGCCTCGGAACCCTGTACGGCAGTGGGAAAGACCTCGAGCCGAACGATGGGGTATCTTTTGGAAATGATTTTTTTGACATCATAGACAGCCGCCCCGTTTTCGGAGGTGACTACCGAGATTTTTTTCGGATACTTCGGCAGGGCTTTTTTGGGGGCTGAGAAAATGCCGAGCTTTGAAAGCTTTTCCTTCAGCATTGCAAGCGCCAGATATTCGGTGCCCGAACCGTCGGGAAGAAGCTGAGTGGCCTTTATCTCGCAACTGCCGTCGCGCTGGTAGACGTCGACGCTGCCGTAAACGATGGCGGACATACCGTCAAAGGGCCGAAATTTAAGCTTTGAAGCGCTTAAGGAAAACATAACGCACTTTATGCCGGAGGATTCGTCCCTTAACCGAAAATAGAGATGACCGGAACGGTCAAAGCTTACGTCGCTGAGCTCGCCTTTTACAGCGCACCCCCGAAGTTTCGGGTCGAGACGTATCTTCGCGGAAAGAATATTTGAAAGCTGAGAGACCGTCAGGACCGACATTTGTTTTTCTCCTTTATCCATGCGTAAACGGCGACCCCTGCCGAGTTATCGGATGAAAACGCGGGCTCGGCAAAATCTGCCTCAAACCTTGATAATACCGAGTTTTTGATGATAGTGTCGCTCATAACTCCCCCGGCATACACAAGAGGAATTTCGCCGTATTTTTCAATGGCGTATTCCGTCATTTTTATCAGCGCCGATTCTATGTATTTTATGCAGTAAAGCGCTATATCGCAGGGTTTTTCCCCATCTGAAAGCATTTTAGCGCAGATATTTTCTAACCCCGATAATGAGCAGCTGCCGTCTTTCATCGGAGGATGTATTTTATAAATCCTGTCGGATTGTAAAGCAAGCTTTTCAAGCTCCGTTCCGCACGGGAATTTAAGCCCGAGCATTACGCCCACCCGGTCGACTGCCTGTCCTGCCTTTAAATCGAGAGAACGGGCTATCTCCTCGCACCGGATGACTTCGTCCGAGTCGGGCCTGCATAGCAAACAATCGGTAGTCCCGCCGCTGAGATGAAAGGCTATAAAAGGCTTGTCCCCGTCTATAAGGCTGAGCTTTCCCGCCGAATACAGCGCTGCAAGAATATGCCCGACCTGATGGGATGTTTTGTATAAGGGAATGCCGAGCGACGAGGAAATAAGCTCTCCTGCGGTCTCGCCTGCAAGAAAACAGGGCATATAGCTTCCCGGGATGTTTCTCGGCCTTACAGATACCCCGACCGCCGAAAAGCTCCTGCCCGAAATGAGCATTGACGCCGTCTCGGGGAGCTGTCTAACATGGTGAAATAAGGCGTCGGACTGCCGAAGCCCTCGCTCGCCGTCCTTTACGGGCAAAGGCAGCTTTTTCTGAGTAATACTCATGCTTTCGGAGTCAAAGACAGCCGCGGATGTAGTGTAATTCGAGGTGTCAAGCCCCAGAAACTCAGCCATTTTTCAGGCTCCTTGTAAATGCTCCCAAAACGCCGTTTACAAACTTGATGTCGCCCTCCTGGCCGTATGCCCGAGCGAGACCGACCGCCTCGTTGACGGCGGCGTTTACCGGGACCTTGTCCGAGCGGTATAAAATCTCAAAAACGGCGAGCCGCAAAATCGAAAGATTGACCTTTGGTATCCTGTTCAAAGCCCTCGAGGGCGAGAATTTTTCTATAACGGCGTCAAGCTCGGGAAGCTTTTCGACGACCTCCTCGGCGGTTTTTTCGACCTCTTCGTTGCACATGAACGTGTAGTCGGTCTCATGCTGGGTCACGAGGTCGCGCACCGATTCGTCCCTGAAAGACTTCTCGAAGAGAAGCAGAAACTCGGCCTCCCGTATCTCATGTCTGTTCATAATTTTCTCCTGTATTTTTAAAATAGATACGCCAAAGACCAAGCGGAGTTACCCGCTCGGCCGCTTGGCGTATTATTCCTCTTCCACCGGCTCAAAAACCACGTCTGCGACTGTCACGTCGACCTTTGCGACTGTCACGCCGGTCATCGACTGTACTGCGGCTTTTACCTTTTCCTGTATCTGCTCGCAGACGTTTATGACGTTATAGCCGCTTTTTGCAATTATGCCGATCCCTATGCGGCATACCCCCTCGGCCATGCTGACCCTTATATCCGAGGGGTCCGCCGAGGATTGCAGCATTTTTTTGATCTTAAGGCCCTTTGATGATATTTTAGACACACCGTCTATCTCAAGCGCAGCGTTTTTAGCTATCGTTACGATAACGCTCTCCGAAACCTTGAGTGAGCCCTTTTTAGTGTACTCGGTTTTTTCCATATTTTTCTTCTCCTTTTAACATCCGGGTAAAATCCGGGGAAATGGCCTATACAAAGTTTTATACATTTATACATCGTATAGTATAGCACATTCCGAAAAGAAATTCAACTATTTTACCTCAAAAATTCTGATATTTTCATTCTCGACCGAAGTCTCGCTCAGAAGTATGTCTTTTATCTCCGCCGCCTGGGACGCGCTGAGGCCGTCCGACTTGACCACTACGCTTGCATTCTCGCCGTCAAGGTACACCACGCAGTCCTCGTAGCCGCAGGCAAGAATAAGGTTTTCGATGGTGTTTTCACTCTCGATGAGAGATGAAAGGCTGATGGCGTTCTCGGTGTATGTAGCGAGTTCCTCCTCCGAAATGTCCTGACCGCCGAGAACCATTTTAAGGGTCTCCACAGCTTCGTCGCGTGCGGTTAGCTTATCGAGCCTTGCCTGAGCAAAGTAGTCCTCGGTAGAATAGCTGCCGAGCTCCGTGCCGTTGACATACTGAACCTCGCCGTATGTTTCGCCGACGTCCACCGAGTCGATAACGTCGGTAGCGGGTATCTTAGCGTTGCTGAGGCGATAGTTTGCATAGACCGTCACCCCGAGCAAAAGCGTAAGGCCCGCCAGAATGACGTGCTTCTTGTTGATCCTGACATTAAAGCTTCTTTTGAAATTTCTCATTGCTGCGATGTCCTCCCAGTTATTTTGATTTGGTCACATAAACCTTGCTTGTGGGTATATCCAATACGGTAGATACCGCATTTACCACCTTTTCTTTTGTCCCGGGGACGTCTCCTCCCGGGCAGATAACGGTCACTCCCCTGACTTCGGGGTAAAGGCTTTGCTTAAGTAGAGCCTCCTTTGAGCCGACTATTACGGTCTCGGTCTCAGTTCTTCCGTCGGATTCGGTTTTATTTTCGGCAAATACCTTTTCCTCTCCGCCGTAAAATGTAACCATTACCTTAGCGTCTCCCGCGCCCTTTATGTCGGATATCATCTCGGAAAGCCGCCTTTCAAGCTTCTCCTCGCAGCTTTCCGACTGCAAAGGCGCTGCCGGCTCCTCCGGCTTTGCATCCTCGCTTTTTTCGGCGGATCTCATTCCTATAAGAATGAGAAAAGATACCAAAGCCGCAAAAAGATATATCCATATCCTCGGGACGGTCTTTATTCTGTCCTTTATTTCCTTTAGTCCCATTTAATCATCCTCATAGATAAATTCGATATCTATATCGCCGATTTTTGACAGAATAAGCGACGATATCCGGGGCTCGCTTTCCGCTTGGTCAGGACCAAGCCATAAGCTTGCCTTGGTAATAAATATGCTCCTGTTTTCATCAATAGACGTTTCGACTTCAATTTTTTTACAGCTTATTCCCCGCTCAATCATAAGGCTTCCGATATAGTCTGCAATGCGCCCGGAAAGCTCCTTTTTAACGGCCTCATCCGAAGAATATCCCGCGCCTGAAAGGTCGGGGGCATATGTAAAGCCGGAAATGTCCGAAAAATCTGCGCTTATGAACGTGCCGATGACCGACGCCGCAATTATTAAGGACAGCACCGCCTTTACCTCTCTGCGGTATCTGTCTGGGGCGAGCATAAGTAAAAGCGCGCTGACTGCCGAAAGAGACGACACCAAAAATACCGTTTCGGTCAGAAATTTCACGCCGTCACCGTCCCTCCTAAAAGTATGAGCATTCCCGTCGCGACCGTCAGCATCAGCATAAAAAATATAAGAACGGTCGACAGAAACGAGAAAACGTCGCCGAGGCCGTACATCAGCCCCGAAAGCCTGTCCGCGCCCATGAGCCGGCATATCCACCCGCAGAAAACAAGCGAGGCCTTATAGACTAAAGCCGTGACTATCGGCGTGAGTGCAAAGAGAAAGAGTATTATCACGCCGAGCGCGCCGACCGTTGTCCTTATTGCCGACAGGCTCAGGCTTACGGCCTTATATGATTCCGAGAGCGAGTAGCCGATTATCGGCACAAAGCTTGAAACGGCGTATTTTCCGGCTTTTACGGCAAGCCCCTCGGCGGTTCTTCCCACAATGGTCTGAAGCCCGATTATGCCGAGAAACAGGGTCATGACAAATCCCAAAACTGTGGTGACGGTGTTTTTAAGAGCAGCGGTTATGTTCCCAAGATTTGGATCAAGCGCCTGAGAAGCCGTGAGAGCAAGCATGCAGCAGAGTATCGGCTTTAAAACCGATGAAGCTATAAGCGCCGCTCCCTCGCAGAAATACATCAGCACGGCATTGTAGGAAACGGCTGCGGAGAGGTTTCCGGAAGCTGCCGCCAATGACGCAAAGACGGGTATGTATGCCAGCATGAAGCGCGAAGCTCCTTTTATAGCGGCGACGGCGTTTGAGAATGCTTCCACCATGGTCGGGCTGAGGGCTATAAAGCAAATCAACACGAACAGCTCCCCGTAAAGCCCAGATTTAAAGCTTAAGGTCTGAGTGACCGAGCAAAATGCCGCAAAAACGGAGACGGTCAGAACTATTTTCAGAGGAGTTTTCAGCGCTTCCGAAAAGACGGACACGACAAAGCTTAAAAGCTTGTTCGGGCTGAGGTCTCTTACGCTTTCGGGGTCTGAGGAGTCTATCCCCAAACCATCAAGGCTGTCCTTTATATCGGAGGTATCCGCCTCGGAAAGCGGGCTTAATATCTCATCGGTTGACGGGTTTTCATCGGCATATGCGCATGACGGAAATAAAAACGTCAGCAGAACCACTAAAATGACAATTATTTTTTTCATCTTTCCAAAACCGTTCTGATAATTTCGATAAACTGCCTGATGAGCGGGAGCATGAGAAGCGAAATCGCCACTCTGCCCGAAAGGTCGACCGCCGCACCGAGGGCAGTCTCTCCGCAGTCCCGGCAGGATGAAGCGCAAAGCTCGGTAAGATAGCATATCCCCAAGGCCTTGAACGCGAGCCTGACATACCCCGTGGCCACGCCTGCGCCGCCTAAAATTCCGTCGGAGCCGGAAAAAACCTCGGTTATCCCATCAATGGCCGCAAACGCCGAAAAGATGACCGCCGAAATGGATAGAAGCGCTGCAAGATCGCGGTTTGTAGGCTGTATGACCTTGGCGAGGACCGCAGCTATTAAACAGACTGCCGAAACCTTTACAATGTCCATCAGAATCCGAAAGCCGACCTTACCGTGTCGAAAAGCTCGGAGATCTCGTTTACAAGCATGACCAAAACAATGACAAGCCCCGCTATCGTTATCATAAGCGCCTGCTCGTCCCTCTCGGCTCTTTTTAAAAGCTGGCTCAGGACGGCTACAATTATCCCGAGGCCCGCTATCTGAAATATCAGCGTTACGTCCATTTTTTCTCCTTAAATTATCATGATGCTCAGGGCAAGTCCCGAAAAGGCCCCGACTGTTTTGTAGATTCTTTTTTCGCTGTCATATTTTTGGCGCATACTTTCCGCATGAAGCCTTATGTCCTCCTGCAAAATCCTGAGCCGCTCGGCCTGGGACCATGCGTCGGAGCTTCCTAAAATCTCACCTGCCGTAAGCGCAAGCCTTTTAGTTTCCGGGTCGGAAAACTCAGATTCGCAGGCTTTGGCCCAAAGTTCGGGAAACGGAGCCGTTTTATCAAAGTCAAAGCTTTTAAAGCATGCCCCGAACGCCTCTTTTGAAATTTTATAAACGTCGGAGCGCAAAAACCCGAGCATGGATATCGCCTTTCCCACGCAGTCGGAAAGGTCGCGGGCGCTGTCCGAAAGGCGCTCCTTTCGACGGCAGAGCTCCACGGAAACAAGATAGCAGAAGCAGGTCAGGAGCATGCATAAAACCGTCTTAAACAATTTTCACGACCTCCGATTTTCTGTTCTCGGAAAGTATAACGGCGTACTCGAACGCTCCCGAAGCTATCAGCAAATCAAGCCCCGGTTTTTTAGATACCTGCTCAAGGCTTACGCCGTGGACGGCGGTTATTATTTTCACGCCCGAGCTTACCGCGTAAAACAGGGCATTTACATCGTCCTGCCCAGAAATCTCGTCTGCAATTATGATTTTCGGGCTCATCGACCTTACCGCGGTCTCTATACCCTCGGCCTTTGGGTAGAGGAAAAATACGTCTGTTAGGCTTCCCACGCTGTTTTGGGGTACACCGTCGTACATCGCCGAGAGCTCTCCTCGCTCATCGATAAGTGAAACCGAGTATTTCTCCCCCAAGACCCGGGAAATGTCCCGCAAAAGGGTCGTCTTGCCGCTTGACGGAGGCCCGATAATAAGCAGCCCGCAGGGTCGCTCCGAAAAGCAGGTCCCGACAATTTCATCCGAAACGCCGAAAATTTCACGCGCTATCCTGATGTTTACTGAGCTAATTTCGCAGACAGATTCTACCCTGTCATTTTCTATGACAGCTTTCCCGCAGAAGCCTACCCTGTTGCCTCCTTGGGTGGTTATGCTGCCCTGCCGAAGTTCCTTGGGATGGGAGTGGAGCGAATAGCTGAACGCCGTTTTAAAGCAGTTCATCACATCCTCCGGCCCGGTCCTTAAGTCCAAAAGCATATCCTTTCCCGAGACCGTGAGAGAAACCTTTCCGCCGGCTCTTAAGCGTATCTCGTCGATTTTATCCTGTTCGACAAACGACCTGACCGCCCTTAAGACCTCGTGAGGCAGAAGAGGATATGCAAAGCTTAATTTTGAATTCATGCTTTCACCGTCCTTTTTCTGAATTATATTCGCATGCCCGAGGATATATTACAGCTTGGTCTTTTTTGTGTTTACGCCCTTTATGCCGCCGACCGCTCCCGAAATAAGACAGACCGCCGCCTTTATCGCAAAGCTCTCGGAAAAGCTGAATTTTCCGAATATGCAGCTTGCCGCAAAGAGGATAAAAAATGCCGATGAACCGCATATAAGACCCTGAATAAGTCCTCTTGTTCGGCATATCTGTGTGGAAACATATGCCGAGACCCAGACCGAAGCCGCTATAATCGCCACGCCCAAAGCGCTCGCAAGGCTGTCAGAAACATCCGTAAACAGCTGTAAAACCGCCGCAAGCATGCAAAAAATCATAAGCGCCAAGACCCCGGCGAGCAGTCCCCTGCTCACGCCCTTTAAAATTCCGGGCATAAAAAATTCCCCCGATACCGTTTTTAAAACGATATTCGGGGGGATGTCTTTTTAGAATCAAATTCAGTCTTTTTCTATCGGCTGGTCCTCTTTTGAGGCTTTCTTGCTCGACTTTTCTTCCTTGGCGGCCTTTGCCTTGTCAGCGGCGGCTGCGCGCTCCTCGTTTGCGGAGACGTTCTGGGCTATCGCCCATTTTTTTATTCTCATCTTGCAGCGGTCGGAGCTTGTCTCTATAACGACGGTCTTTTCCTCGACCTTGACGATAATGCCGACGATGCCGCCGACGGTCTCTATCTCGTCGCCTATCTGAACGTTTTTGCGCATCTCCTCATCGGCCTTTTCCTTTTTGCGCTGAGGGCGTATCATGATGAAGTAGAGTACCACAAGCATTAAGACCATGAAGATGAGAGTATACATCGAGCCTCCCACGCTTGCCGCAGGTGCGGCGTTCATAATAATTCCCATAATTTTAAACCTCCGATTTTATTTATTTTTTATGTATTCGTCGATGGCCTTTGCAGCCTGTTTTCCGGCTCCCATCGCCAAAATTACGGTAGCCGCGCCCGTGACGGCGTCGCCTCCGGCGTAAACGCCCTCTCGGGAAGTCAGCATATTTTCATCGACGATAAAGCAGCCGCGCCTGTTGGTCTCAAGCCCGGGGGTGGTGGAGCGAATAAGCGGGTTGGGAGACGTTCCGATGGCCATTATAACGGCGTCGGCCTCTATCTCAAACTCCGAATTCTCAATGGGTCTCACGCCTCTTCTGCCGCTCTGGTCGGGCTCGGTCAGTTCCATTTTAACGCATTTAAGGCCCTTGACCCTGCCGTTTCCGTCGTCAAGGATCTCGGTGGGATTTGTGAGATATTTAAACTCTATCCCCTCTTCGCCGGCGTGGTGGACTTCTTCACGTCTTGCGGGCATTTCGTCTGCCGAACGGCGATAAACTATATAAACCTTGTCGGCGCCAAGCCTTAAAGCGGATCTTGCGGCGTCCATGGCGACGTTTCCACCGCCGACGACGGCCACCTTGCTGCTCTTTGCGATAGGCGTGTCGTAGTCATCAAGATAGGCTTTCATGAGGTTTGTCCTCGTTAAGTATTCGTTGGCAGAGAATACCCCGACAAGCGATTCCCCGGGAATTCCCATGAAATTGGGAAGACCCGCGCCTGTACCGATAAATACCGCCTCAAAACCGTCATCAAACAGCTCGTCGACCGAGAGTATCTTACCGATGACCATATCGGTCTCGACCTTTACGCCAAGGGCCTTAAGGCCGTCTATCTCACGCTGGACTGTGGCTTTCGGGAGCCTGAATTCGGGAATGCCGTACATAAGGACTCCGCCGGCAGTGTGAAACGCTTCAAAGACGGTGACTTCATACCCGAGCTTTGCAAGGTCTGATGCGCAGGAAAGGCCGGAGGGACCCGAGCCGACTATGGCGACGCGGTGGCCGTTGGGCTGAGGTTTTTCGGGTGCGGAGGCCTTGTCCGCCATATAGTCTGCGCAGAATCTTTCAAGACGGCCTATGCCGACCGGCTCGCCTTTTATGCCGCGAACGCACTTAGATTCGCACTGACTCTCCTGGGGGCAGACCCTGCCGCAGACGGCCGGAAGCCCGTTTGTAGTCTTGATGATGTCGTAAGCTTCGGAAATGCAGCCCTCGCGGATTTTTTCTATAAACTCGGGAATCCTGACCCCTACCGGGCAGCCAGATACGCAGGGCTTATTTTTACAGTTGAGACAGCGCTGTGCCTCGTTTAAAGCCTCCTCTTCGGTGTAGCAGGATGAGACCTCTTTGAAGTTTTTCGCCCTTGCCTTGGGGTCCTGCTCCTTGGCCGGAGTTTTTGTAAGCTGCATATTAGGCATTGACTGCACCTCCCGTAAGTCTGCAAATATGTTCGCGGTCATGCTGCTCCTGCTCTTTATAGGCGGAATTTCTGTGCATGAGCTCGTCAAAATCTACCTCGTGCCCGTCAAAGTCGGGGCCGTCAACGCAGGCGTATTTTATCTGCCCGCCGACTCTTACGCGACAGCCTCCGCACATCCCCGTGCCGTCTATCATGATAGGGTTCAGGGAGACAATGGTCTTAATGCCATAGGGCTTTGTGACGGCGCAGACGAATTTCATCATCGGCACAGGGCCTATGGCGATAACGCAGTCGTACTTGTTTCCCGCGTCGATAAGCTCCTGAAGCTTATTTGTGACAAACCCTTTCATGCCGTATGTGCCGTCGTCGGTGGTGATATAGAGGTTTTTCGAGACGGCGCGCATCTCATCCTCCAAAATAACGATGTCGCGGCTTCTGAACCCGGCGATAACGTCGACCTCGACGCCCACGTTATAAAGCGCCTTGGCCTGTGGGTATGCAATGGCGCAGCCCACGCCTCCGCCGATAACGGCGACCTTTTTAGCGCCCTCGGGTATCTCGGTGGGGACTCCGAGAGGTCCGACCAGATCAAGTATCGAATCGCCCTCGTTTAAGTTTCCGAGCATGATAGTGGAGCGGCCGACCTTTTGGAATATGATGGTAACAGTACCCTTTTCGCGGTCGTAGTCTGCGATGGTAAGAGGTATCCTCTCGCCGAACTCGTCTATTCTGAAGATGATAAACTGGCCGGCAAGCGCTTTTTTCGCTATCAGCGGCGCCTCAAGCTCCATCAGCGTGACCTGAGCGTTGAGCTCCTTTTTTTTCAAAATTTTATACAAATTCTTCTCCTGCCTTTCTTGAGGATAAAATGTTACCTTGACACATATTCCCTGACCGCTTCGACGATGGCCGAGGCAAGCCCCGACTGATTCGATGAGCTGTTCATTGCCATGGCTTCCTGGTAGTCGGTGACAAATCCGCACTCCACAAGGATAGAAGCGAACTCCTGTTCAAGGGTGACGGCAAAGTAGTTGTATTTTGCGCCTCTGTCGCGGTTCTTGCCGTCTCCGTAGACGTTATTTTCATAGTAGCTTGCCATTCTCCTTGACACGGCTGCCGCAAGAGGCTGGCTGAACGGGGTGAAGTAATATGCTTCGACTCCACGAACGCCCTCGCCGTTTTCGACGGAGTTGCAGTGGACTGCTATATAAATATCGGGATGATAGTGGTTAAGAGCGTATTCGGAGCGGTCGTAGACGCTTATGAATTCGCGGTCGGACGGAAGCATGTAGGCGTTTGCGCCCGCGTTTTTAAGCTGGCTTGTAAGCTCCTTTGCGATAGCGAGGTTGATATCGGCCTCGACAACGTGGCCGACAGCGCCCGGGTCGATGGATGTGGCGCTCGTATTGTAGCCGTGGCCGGGGTCAACGGCGATGGTTATGCCCGAAAGCGAGCGCGGGTCGTTGAACGTAAACGTCAGCCCGCCGGCGCCGTCGTAACTCGCCTTATAGCCGAAGAACACGCCGGGAGTCCTTAGCCTGAGCCTAAGCATATACTTCTGTTCGCCGTTTACGGTGGTGGTAGTCCATTCGCCGTTTGAGAAGATGCAGTCTCCCGAGAACGACGGGGTGCCAGCATATCCCGACAATAGATCGAATGTTATGCAGACGTATTCCGGCTTGAAGCTTGAGATGAGATAGTTGCCCTTATTCGGGTTTTCATAGCTTAGGTGGTCGTAGGATACGGTGAACGGCGTCTGGCTGCCGAGCTGTAGGTTCATGACGGTCTCGCCGCCTGTGGAGTATGCGCCGGTGAACGTGGCGACGTTGTCGACGACAGTGAAGCCGTCTACCAATTCGCAGGCGTCGGCCCTTATCCTGAGACCCGACTGCGTGAGATAGTAGTCGTAGCTTCTCGTCACGCCCTCGGACTGCGTATTATAGGTCACGGTGTTGACATATACGTCGAGCGTTCCGGCCGGGAGCCTCGGGCTCTCGGGATCGGCGATGTTGTCAGTCGTATAGTAATTATAGGTGATGGTGTTGTCATGCTTTATTCTTACAAGCTGAGCAGCGACCGCGGTTTCAGGAATGGCGTTGACTATTACCTGAGCCGAGGTCTCGGACTCACGGCTGAACTCGTCATAGCTGCCGCTGATTGTGATGTTACCGAGGTCCTGTTCCTCTCCTACAATGCCCTCGGGAGCCTCAAAGTAGCCCGTGAAGTGGGTATAGTAGGTGTTCGCGTCGAGGTCGTCCGCCCTGACGTCCTCCTCGGTCAGTGTAATAGTCTCGCCGTTTAAGGACGCTCTGACTTTTGAGCCGCGGTATGCTACAACGTCGACGGCAATTCTTGACTCGCCCTCGACCCTCATAACGGTGCCGGCCTCCGGCAGAACGCTCCTTAAGACCTGAACCTTTCGGGTGATTTTATAAGTCACCTTGTCGGCTTTATTTTTGAACGTGAAAGTGTTAAGACCGACGTCGAGATCCTCAAGGAAGTAGAAGTTTCCGGCTTCGTTGAGTTTTAATGCTTCATCGTTATAATAGACTGGGAAGTTGGGGTCAAATGTACCCTGGAAGATCTGCGTGGGCTCGTATGTCACGAACTCCCGCTTATCCGGCAGTACCATCTTGAGATTGGAATAGAGGCCGTTTACGTCTATCTTGCCGTCGTAGTATTTCATCAGCGCTTCGGTGGAAACGCTGTTCTTTTCAAGATCTTCATAGCTTTCAAAAACGCTGCCGCGGTATTTTGACAGCTTTTCGCTCTCGATGACCTGCTTGACTATCTGGTCCACGGCCCAGCTTCGGTCGGAGGCGCTGACCCGCTGGTTGGCGTGCTTTATAAACATCGGTATATCGGCCTCTTCGGCGATATCGTTCCACCAGGACGAGACCTCTTTAAAGCCGAGGTCCTTGCTGTCAATTGCGCCATAGCAGTATACTACCATAAAATCCGCAAGTCCCGAGAGGATATATCCCCTTGTGTCTGAGTTTCCGTCCTTATATGCCTCAAAATCGTCGGAGGTGTCCGAGCCGAGATTGTTTGACGAGTCGTTCAGCCATACGTTGTCAAGCGATATGCCGACTGCAACGGAGCTGTTAGTCGCCCTTATGGCCTCGGAAACAAGCCCGAAAAGGTAGGAATTATTTTCTTTGAGCCAGTTGTCATAGCCGATTCCCGAGCCGGAAAGACGGTATCTTTGATAGCTCTCCTCGTTTTTTTCGGAGTAGTAATCCTCTAAAATAATGCCGTCGATAAGGTATCTGCTGGTTATCCTGTGAACGCAGTATGTAAGATAATCGATTTTATCCCCCAAATCGGTATAGCCGCTGTTTCGGAGGGCGGTGTTCACATCAAATGTAATATAGATAAAGAAGTGCCTTGAAACGGCCGCGTCAAGCAAAAGCCCCAACGGCGACCCGAGAGGGAAAAGCTGCGAATCTATTTCATAATAGGTCATTCCATCGTATGAAGTGTCGATTATAACCGTGTTGAAGCCGTAGCCCTCGAAGCCGTCAAGGAGGGAGTCTATCTCTTTCTGAGTCTTTTCGGCCTCCTGCATGGGGTCGGTGAAGAAGTCCCGGCCGATAGTGATTACCGAGGATTTCATGCTGTCCGGAAACGCCAAAAAGCCGTCCTCGGGAGCTGCCGCTTCCCCGGACTCTTCTTCCTGCGCAAAAACATTAAGGCTCAGATACTCGGAAAACGGCGCTAAAAATATGAGCGCTGCGAGCATCAACGAAATAAATTTCTTCATCTTTTCTCCGTGAATTTAAAAATCCTTTATCGAACGGACGAGCTCCGGGAGCTCCTGCTGCATTATCCTTTCGGAGCTGCTCGCGCTGCCGAAAAGCGAACCGCTTCGGTAGTACGCGACTCCGTCAGCACCGAGATTTTTAGCATAATCAGTCTCGGCGCTCAGGATACTTCCGCCCGACCACTCCTTGTTTACTCCTACTTTATATGCGGCGATGCCTATTACAAGTCTTACGCTTGAAACCGTGCGCAGATTCATCCACTGCTCGGCAGCGGTATCAAAGGAAAGCTTGTCATTAAAGCCGTAGTAGATTTGCGGAACGACGTAGTCAAGATACCCCGCCGTGCCGCACCACTTCTCAACGTCTGCATATAGGCTCTCACGGTTGTTCTCGATATTTCCCTGCGGGGAAACTCCGAATAAAACGGTAGAATTGCATGCCTTGACCGTCGAATAAATTTCTCTTACAAGCTCGCTTACCACGTCTCTGCGCCAGGAAGCCCTGTCGCTTTCGCCGGAGGCCTCAAACGCAGCCCTGTCAAACGACGAGGAAGTCGTCGGATAAAAGTAGTCGTCTATATGAATGCCGTCGACGTCGTAGTTTGAGACTATCTCGCTGACCCCGCTGCATATGAGCGCCCTTACGGCGGGATATGCGGGGCTGAGCCACCAGTACTCGGTCGAACGGTCATATACCAAAAACGTGCCGTTTGTTCGGTCGGAATCGTACCACTGCTTAAGCGCATAGGAGCCGTCCATCTCGGCAAAACGTTCTTTTGAGGTCGTGCGCATAGGGTTTATCCAGGCATGGAAGCTCAGTCCCCTGGCGTGGGCCTCGTCTATCATTATTTTAAGAGGGTCATAGGGCGGCCTTACCCCGAGAGTATCGCTGTAGGCGGCGGTGAACGGGTATACCGATGAATAATAATATGCGTCGCCGAACGAACGGACGTGGACGTAAACCGTGTTGCAGCCGAGAGAAACTATGCTGTCGTACTCGGATGAAATTCTTGACCGGAACTGCTGCTCTGTGGCGTTTTTCAGCATATCATCAACATCGAGATATGCAAGCCAGACGGCTTTCTGAACGCCGTAGTTAAGGGCGTTGTAGCTGTTGTGGGAGATTATTGCCTCGGGAAAATCAGGCTCGGAAACGTCCTCGGTCTCCTCTTTTTCGGTGGTCGTCTCGGTCGCAGCTTCGGTAGTCGTGACGGTGGTCTCGGTGGTGGCGACGGTCGTAGGGACGGTGGTCTCTATGGGAGCAGCAGTAGTCGCAGGCTCGGTCGCGGAGGTCGTTACGGCGGTAGTTGAAGCCGCTGCCGATGAAACTTCTACCGATTTAAGATAGCCGCCGTTTACAAATCCTATGCCGTCTTTAAAGACAATCCTGACCCAGCCGTTTGCGCAGAGTCCCGTGATCTCAACCTTTTCGCCTTTGTCAAGGTGTCCGAGGCGCTTGCTGTCGGGGTCGGGCGCTTCTCTTACGTTTACAGAGGAACTCGCTTTCATCGTCCCGGAGGCGGGCGCTATATCGACCGATTCGAGATCTTCTGATGGCTCCGACTCGGTTTTTTCGGTCTCGGATTCGGTTTTATATGATCTCTCGGTCTCTTCGGGAGCCTGAGTCGTAATGCTGTCTACAGATATTTCTGGGAGAGTTTCGGATGATACCGAAGTAACAGGTTCGAGCGTGCCGAAAGTACCTATCACGACGGAATTTTCACTTGGGCGGGTGACCTGTTCGGCAGGTTTCTCGGCGCATCCGCAGAGAACTGTCAAAGAAAAAATTACAGTCAGTAATACTTTTGCAGCGCGCACCTGAATACCTCCCCAAAGTAATATCTTACTGATTATACCACATTACAGGGAGGAATTCAAGTAGAAATATGAGATTTCAAAAAATTTAAGAATTATTTTGCCTTTTAAAGGGCTTCACTGCTTTGTTACAAGCTTTACGAACTGCTTTTTGCCCTTTTTGAGGATGACTCCGCCGCCGATGTTTATGATGTGCATGACGTCGGAAATTTTAACGTCGTCGACGCTCACGCCGCCCTGCTGGACAAGTCTTCTTGCCTCGCCCTTTGAGGGAGCGAGCTTTGCTGCCACAAGAGCGTCAAGAACCCCTATCTCGGACGCTTCAAGCTCCACTGTCGGCATATTCTCGCTTGAGCCGGAGCCGCCGAAAACAGCCCTTGCGGCCTCGAGCGCCTTGTTGGCCTCATCCTCGCCGTGGACAAGCTTAGTCAGCTCAAACGCCAAAATTTCCTTGGCCTTATTGAGCTGAGAGCCCTCCCATTTCTCCATCTCACGAATTTCGTCAAGAGGCAGGAATGTGAGCATTTTTATGCACTTTATGACGTCAGCGTCGCCGACGTTTCTCCAATACTGGAAGAAGTCGTAGGGCGGGGTCTTGTTCGGGTCGAGCCAGACAGCGTTGCCGGCGGTCTTGCCCATCTTCATGCCGTTTGAGTCGGTAAGAAGCGTTATAGTCATGGCGGAGGCGTCCTTACCTAATTTTCTGCGTATAAGCTCGGTGCCGCCGAGCATGTTGGACCACTGGTCGTCGCCGCCGAACTGTAAATTGCAGTTGTAGTTTTTATACAGATAGTAGAAGTCGTAGGACTGCATTATCATATAATTAAATTCAAGGAATGAAAGGCCCTTTTCCATGCGCTGCTTATAGCACTCGGCTCTGAGCATATTATTGACCGAGAAGCATGCGCCCACCTCTCTCAAAAGGTCGACATAGTTGAGATTTAAGAGCCAGTCGGCATTGTTGACCATCATCGCCTTGCCCTCGCCGAATTCAATAAAGCGGGACATCTGTTTTTTAAAGCACTCGGCATTGTGGTCGATATCCTCGCGGGTCAGCATCTTTCTCATATCGGAACGGCCCGACGGGTCGCCTATCATAGTGGTGCCGCCGCCGATAAGCGCTATAGGCTTATTTCCGGCCATCTGCAAGCGCTTCATAAGGGTCAGCGCCATGAAATGACCTGCGGTAAGGCTGTCCGCAGTGCAGTCGAAGCCGATGTAAAAAGTCGCCTTGCCGGAGTTGACAAGCTCCCTGATAAGGGCCTCGTCCGTCACCTGAGCTATCAGGCCTCTTTCCTTAAGTTCCTCATAAATTCCCATGTTTTCTTCTCCTTTATGGTCGTGATTTTGACATTCAAAAAGCCCTCCGGCTTAAAATGCCAGAGGGCGAACTATCGCTGTACCACCTCATGTTCGCGGAAAAACCGCCTCGAAGCACTGTAACGTGTGCGCACGCGCTGCCCTACTGATAAATTTCAGGCAGCGGACTCGGGGATGTACTTCGCCGTGGGCTCAACGCTTTCTCACACCTGCTGAAAGCTCTCTTTAGTTTTATTGCCCGGGTTACTCTTCCCGTCATAGTCTTTGAAATATTGAGTTTTGGGTATTATAACACAATTGAAGCGCGATGTCAAGTGCTTTTTGGGATTTTGGGGGATGTAAAGTGTAACGCTTTACTTTAGCATGAATTGTCAATGCTCTTGCATTTTCCCCGAAAATATGGTACAATAAAATTATCAAATAATCAGGGGGCAAAGATATGAAAGAAGAATACCGTCAGGACTGCCCTTACTATCTCAGAGACTATCTGACCTATGTCCGAACTATTAGAAATCACACCGAAAAAACTGAGGAAAACTACTATCTCGATCTCAGAATTTTTCTCAGGTACCTGCTCATGATAAACGGCGACGTGCCGGAGGGGACGGATTTTGAGGAGATAAAGATAAAAAACTGCCCTCTTGAATATGTCGAAAGATTTACTCTCATGGGCGCTTACCAGTATATGCAGTATCTCATGGACGAAAGAGGAAACTCTAACGCCACCCGCTCAAGAAGAACGTCGTCTTTAAGGAGATTTTATGAGTATCTGAAATCAAAGGCGGGACTTATAAAAAGCAATCCCCTTGAACTTTTGGAGCATCCCAAGACCGTGCAGGCGCTGCCAAAATTCATGGAGCTCGACCAGACCTTGCAGCTTCTTGACAGCGTTGACAGCCGCAATAAAGAGCGCGACTTCTGCATTATAACCCTGTTTCTCAACTGCGGAATGAGGCTGTCGGAGCTTGTGGGCCTTAACATCGGCGACTACAGCGAATCCTCAAGAACTCTGCGAGTTTTCGGCAAGGGTCAGAAAGAACGCATCGTCTACATAAACGACGCCTGTATATCGGCGATTAACGACTATCTTAAGGTGAGGCCGAAGTCCCCTACAGAGCCGAACGCCATGTTTATTTCGTCCCATGCCAACCACTTAAACCGCCTTACGAACCGAAGAGTCCAGAGAATCGTCGAGGACCAGTTAAGGCGTGCGGGCCTCGGAAATCTGGGGCTTTCCACTCATAAGCTAAGACACACCGCCGCAACTCTCATGTATGAATACGGCGGGGTCGACCCGCTTGTATTAAAGGAAGTTTTGGGGCATAAGAGCGTCGCCACTACCCAGATATACACCCACCTCTCCGACGCCGACCGTCAAAAGGCCGCCGAGAACTCCCCTCTTGCGGGCTTTAAAGCTACGCCAAAGAAAAAAGATGATGAGAAATGAATCCCGTTTTTGAATCGGAAAATATATGCTTTGTCAGGGTATGCGAAAATCTTCTCGGCGATTATCTTGAAATGCTTAACGACCCTGATAAAGCGATATGGAGCTTGCGATTTCAAATGCGAAGCATGAAGAAAGCGTCGCGAGCGATATGAAGCTTGCGACGCCGGTGGCGCGTCTTACTGGACTCGAACCAGTGGCCTACTGCTTAGAAGGCAGTTGCTCTATCCAACTGAGCTAAAGACGCATGGATATTAAATCATATGAAATAATTCAACATGGAATGGCGTCGCAGGCGATACGGAGCTTGCGACGCCGTCGTGGAGCGGGTGATGGGAATCGAACCCACGCGACCAGCTTGGAAGGCTGGAGTTCTACCATTGAACTACACCCGCGTTTGAACGCGAGATTCATTATATCATTTATTCTTTCGCTTGTCAAGCATTTTTTCAAAAATCTTATTTATTTTTTGTCTCGACATTTTTCGATTGCATCCCCGAAAAAAGACTGCTATTATTGTAATCCCAAAGGGATAAATTGTGAAAGTCCTATGGTAAAAAGTCAATCGTCAAAAGTGACAAAGTATGAAGAAAAAGTTCGGCAAAGCAGTTAAAAG
>CANQNF010000002.1 GCA_947625125.1 uncultured Clostridia bacterium | reverse complement strand
CTTCATTCTACCAGAAGTGCGGGGACATGTCTATATTTTTGTCCTTTTTCTTTTTGCGAAAGATATTGTACCTTATCAAGGGTTGAGCCGTCTGCGCCTATTATTCCAACTATCACAGACTTAGATGAGATACGAAGGATAAGGGCGAGAAGATTATCTGACAGTTAAATTTTGTAAAAAGATAAGGCAGCTACAGAGAGGTTCTGTGGTTGCCTTATTTTGTTACATTAAAGCTAATTGAAAATTTATGCTAATTGACTGTATTGGACTAACTTCGTTAAATATTTACTACACCATTTTTACACCATTTTCGCATCAAGTTATAACAACTTATAACAAGATACATGGAATCGAACAAGTCGTCAAACTCAGCATTTATGCGGTTTTATGGAGATATAACAACTTATAATAACTTATGAAAAACAGGGTGGCAAATATCCATTCCTAATTTCATTTTATTTCATATCTCCTTTGCTGCTGCGGATTTGCAGACTATTTTACTGTTTTTGACGCTGATATATCTCGGGAGAAAACTCCCGCAAAAATCTGAGATTATCGATAGTAACTATCGCTTTGCACCAGTTTTCCGCGACGTACCATTCGGTGTGGTCGTTGCACCATGTCCAAGGAACATAAAACGAGCCGTCGGGGTTCTGAGTATCGCTGATGAATTTACATTCGGCAAGGCAAAGGGCCTCTGAGTCGGGGTGATAGAACCTGCTCCTGCGGGAGTCTATAAAAGCCGACGGGCGCGGGAGATATTCCCACCAGCGGGCAGGCTCCCGGCAGACGGACTTATCGACGATCTCGTCAAGCTTTTTTAAAAGCGCCTCGCGGTCGTATGGGGTCTCCCCTGCCGACTTGCAGTCCTCGTCCATCGTGATAAAGCAGTGGGCGACGTGCTGCTCGATGGGGGCGTTTTTAATGTACCAATCTGCGGCTTCTCTGACAAGCTGAAAGCCTTTACCGTAAAGCGCGCTCCCCTTTTCGGCATATCTTACGATAAATCCGGCGAGCGCTGCGGTCGGGTTGTATTTGAATTCTCCGCCGTTTTCCGGGCATTTCCACCAAATCGCACATGGCGCCAAGTTGTTTGAGGGAACGGTGTTCGCCCACTGGTCATGCTCCGTATCAAAACCGTCGCCGCTTTCAAGATAACGCAAAATGCCCTTTATGATGGGGTGGGAGGCGGGAAGTCCGCCGGCCTCGCGGATGTATTCGGTCGCTTTCCATGCGCCCATCGGCACCGAAAGCGGGTTGAAGTTGTCCGGCTCTATGGCATGCCCGAAGCCGCCGTCGGGGTTTTGGAATGCCGACAGAGCGGTTATTATGTCATCGGCAGGGCCGTTTTCAAATTCATGCCGAAAAACGGCAAGGTCGATGGGTCGGGCGTTTCGGTAGATGAATGCTCGGGATTTTTCGTAGACGGTCATGGTAATGTCTCCTTAAAAGTAAAATTTTCGGGAAAAATATCCCGATATAATTTTACCGGTTTGGCAAGGACCTGTCTTGTAAAAATCCGTCGCGGGAGAATTTTATAGCCCGGGTCGGGGTCATGCCGTGGTGTTTTTTAAAATCGTTGAGAAGATGCGACTGGTCGAAATATCCGTATTTATACGCAAGGTCGAGCGCGTTGAAACGACCGGTAGAGCAGATCTCCTGCCAGAGGAGCTGATACCGAACAAGCGTTATGAACGTCTTGGGTGATACCCCGATATTTCCAGAGAAAAGCCGCTCAAGTCTCCTTTCCGAAAGGACGTTTTTTGAGCATATTTCGCCGACGGTAATTCTGCCCTTTGAATATAGGATGTCATGCACCGAATTCATCAAATTGTCGTCAAAACGTTTTAAACTCAGCCTTTTTAAAAGATAGGCTTCCGCAGCCTCGGCACGCTTTTCAAACGAATCTTTCTCAAAAAGTCTTGCAGCGAGGTCTCCCATTATGCCGCCGAAAAAAAGGTCGGGCTCAAAGGCTTTGTTTTTGCTGCCGGTAAAATCGACGTCGGTAAACAGAGCCGCGCTCCATGCATAAAAACGAATCGCAAACGTTGAGCGATAAGACGGCTCGTTTTTGCCGCATGTCATATAAGAATTTTCATTGATGGCGCAGAAACTGCCGGATACCCTGCCGCTCTGACAGTCAAAGTCGAAAATTATATCCATGCAGGTGTCGGGGATGACGACGCCGTGGTTGCCGTCGCTGTGACCGCGGGAAAGGACGCGGGCAGACGTGCCCCAAAAGCAGCGGATATAAGGCCTCAGCGCTTCACAGGGCAAAAGCTCGGCGTAGTAGGCCGAGCGTTCAAAGGGCGTGGCGGTTATCGGGAAATAAAGGCGGTATAAATCCTTTTTCATAGTTTAAAGGCAGAATTTTTCTTTTATCATCTCGGCGACCTTTTCCGGCGAGAGTTCCGAATTATCGATTTTAATATAATTTTCAAACGTTATCTCACCGGGGATGCTTTCAAAGCGGTGGTTGTTGTCGTGGTTCAAAAGGAGCTGATTCGAGAGCTCTACGTTTCTCTTTGAGGCCTTGTTTTTTAGTCTGTTTTCGGTGACGTTTCGCTCAAGCCGGATATTTTGGGGCGCGACGAGCTCTACATGGTAAAACTCGGCGCCGTAGGGCCGGAAGATGTCCTTGACATGCTCTAACTCGTCCCAATCGGATTGCATGTCAAACGCAAACATGAATGTAAATATCATGCCGTAATTATCGGTCTTGGCATATTCTTCAAAGACGACCTGCCGAAGACGGTTTATAGCCGCAGAGTTAAAATACCCGAAAATCTCGATGACCGGCTCTATAGTCATATGATTGTGGAGGAGCCTTAAATCGGTTATTTTAGCAAGCTCCTGCCCGACCGTCATTTTTCCGACGGCCGCGCTGCCGAATATGAATACAAGCTTCATAAATCACCTGTAATCCACAAAGCCTATCTTTCTGTATGCCTTAGTTACGACCTTATTTGAGAGTCTGAACGCGCGCTGTGCGCCGTCGGTCCAGCATTCCTTGAGATATGCCTTGTCCTCCATCAGCTGGGCAAACTTGGTGCGCACAGGCTCGAGATAGTCTGCGACAGCCTCGCCGACCGCCATCTTGAAATCTCCGTAGCCCTTGCCGGCAAATTCCTTTTCGGCGTCCTCGATGCTCTTGCCGGTAGCGCAGGAGTAGATAGTGAGAAGATTGTTGATGCCGTCCTTGCCCTCGGCAAAGCGAATCTCGGAATCGCTGTCGGTCACAGCGCGCTTGAATTTGCGCATGATGGTGTCCTTATCGTCGAGAATAAAAACGGTGGCGTTCGGGTTGTCGTCGGATTTTGACATCTTCTTGGTCGGGTCCTGCAAAGATTTGATCCTCGCGCCGACTTTGGGGTAATAGCCCTCCGGCACGGTGAACATGTCGCCGTAGCGCTGGTTGAATCTGACCGCGATATTGCGGGCAAGCTCCAGATGCTGGCGCTGGTCGTCGCCTATCGGGACTACGTCGGCGTTATATGTCAGAATATCGGCAGCCATGAGAACGGGGTAGGTGAACAGCCCGGCGTTGATGTCGTCGGCATGTTTCGCTGCCTTGTCCTTGAACTGGGTCATGCGGGAGAGCTCGCCGAACTGGGTCACGCAGCCAAGTACCCAGCTTAACTGAGCGTGATTGGGGTTGTGGGACTGGATGAACGCGATAGACCTTTTCGGGTCGATGCCGCATGCCAAAAGAAGGGCATAGCTCTCAATAGTCTGCTTTCTGAACGCGGCGGGGTCTTTTCTGACGGTGATCGCGTGCTGGTCGGCTATGAAATATATGCAGTCATATTCGTCCTGCAGGGGACCCCAGTTGCGTATCGGGCCCATAAAGTTGCCGAGGGTGAATACGCCGGTCGGCTGAATGCCGCTGAGTATTACTTTTTTTCTCTCTGTATCTGACATAAAAAATCCTTCCTTTTCGGGTTTATAATTATATGTGAGTATAGCACAAAAGCCGGGAAATGTCAATATATCAGGCGGTTTAGATGCGTCCTGATCGGCCGCGTCAAGAATACAGAGGTCAGAAGTCAGATGACAGAATTCCAATGGGGTCGCCTATCGCATATGGCGACGATTTTGAAAATAATGAATAAAGCAGAGGATTTTACCCATGAATATGCAAAAAACTTCATTTATCGGGTCTTTGGGCTTATATTTTTTTACAAATTAGATTGACATTTACTGAAAAAAGTAGTATAATAATTAAAACTATTCTATTGGAGGTATTTACAATGCCAAGGAAAAAGAAAACCGAAACCGCCGACGTTAAAGTTGAGACCGTAATAGAGACCGCTGTAAAGCCGGCCGCAGAAGCTCCTGCCGAAAAGCCCGCCGAGAAGCCCGCTAAGAAAACCGCAGACGCCGCTGCCGCTAAGAAAAAGCCTGCCGCTAAGGCCGCTGCCAAAAAAGCTCCCGCTAAAAGGACTCCCGCCGCTCCCAAAGAGACCGTTAAGGTCCAGTTCGGCGGCGACGAATACGACTTCGCGGATATTAAAAAGGCTGTCGAGGCCGATTACAAGGACAAGTTCAAGGGCAAGGTAAAGTCCGTCGAGATCTACATCAAGCCCGAGGACAAGGCTGTCTACTATGTTATCAACTCCGACTTCTCCGACAAGGTCGCTCTCTGAAAACTCGGTTTTAAAAGCTGACAAAGGCGCTGACGAAATTGTTCAGCGCCTTTTTTCTGCATATAAAAAGCTCCCGGGTTTGCCCGAGAGCTTTTATTATAGCTTTTATTATGTATTAGAATCAGAGCCCTAACTCAGCTTTCATTTTAGCAAGCTCATCGTCGACAGACGTGGCTTCGGAGGTGTACTTTTCAAGCAGGTCGTCGGCGTCGGACTTCTTGACGTTGAGCTCGGCTTCCGCCATGGCCTTGTCAAAGGCGGCGTTGGCTTTCTCCTCCATGCGGTCGAACGCTTCGAGGCTCTCGCCTGCGTCCATGCCGGAGGTGATGTCGTTGATCTTGGACTGCGCCTTAGCAGCGGCGGTCTTGGCCTTGATGTTGGCCTTGCGGTCCTCAAGCTGCTTGATGTCGCCGACTAACTTGTCGTACATCTGGCGCATCTTGTCGGCGTTGTCGGCGGCAAGCTCATAGGCTTTCTGGCGCTCGGCAAGGTTCTGCTCATAGCGCTGTTTCTCGGCGATGAGCTTTCTTGCGGCGTCCTCGTCGCCCGCCTTAAGAGCGTTCTGGGCGCCCTTGGTGGCCTTTTCGACCTTTTCGGTGGCGGCCTCTACGTCTCTTTTGGCAGAGGCTTCGGCGGCAATGACTCCTGCGGTCTCTTTCTTGACGTCGGCGAGTTTCTCCCTTAAATCAAGAAGATACTGGTCGACCATCTTTGCGGGATCCTCCGCCTTGTCAAGCAGCGCGTTGATATTAGACTTCATAATATCAGCAAATCTTGAAATGATTCCCATTGTGTTTACTTCCTTTCTCGGTTTTATTCCAAAGGCGTTTCAAGGATCTTGCGGGTCTCTTCGTTCCGCTCTTTCTCCTGCTTACGCCGTTTGTTCATGATAAAGATTATTGCCGCAGCGACGACTATCACCAAAACGATTATCAGGACAATCTTGTAATTGTCCTCTTTGGTGGCGGTCCTTGTCATTATGCGCTCCGCCGTACGGTTGAAGATATTTGCCATGCAGTCCTCGGTGGACTGATCGAAATTATACCATTCCTGGTCGCATATTGCCCAGAAGATCTCGACCGCCTCAGCGTCCATAACGCCGAGAGCCTGCGCGCCGCCCTCATAGTGCATATAGCCCACGTCGTCGGGGTTCGGCTCTTCAAAATAGAAGAACGCAAAGGTGTAGCCGTTGCCGATATTATTCTCATAAAACTCGGAAGCAAAGTCGGCTTTATCGGCGTCAGTGCGAAGATCGGGGTTATATCCCACGAAGTAGACAAAGGGCTGAACGCCGGTCTCGTCGTAGAATTCCCGGAGCTGCCTTTCAAGCCCCGAAACAGAGCCGTCCTCAGAAATCCAGCCGATCTCGTCTATTACGCAGTCGTTGTCCCAGGACGTGCCGGTCAGCTTTTCGCGGTTATAACTCGAAGTTGGAACGCTTACTTCATTTCTGCCGCCGTCGGAAGCCCCGCCGAACACGGAGCTGAACGCAGCTATTATGATAATAATAGCAAGAACGATTATCGCGACCGTCAGGCAGCCGGTACAGCCGCCGTTTGAAAATTTTGCTTTGCCAAGGTCCATTCCGCCGCCTCCGTTGTTAATTATTATAGGGGGCGTGTAGGATCTCCGGGAGGAGCCGTAGAACCCGCCGCCGAAGCCTCCCGTCGATGACGTCGACGAGGTGCGTGGGGTCGAAGTGTAGCTCCGGGATGACGAGCCGGCGCGTGAAGAAGAACCCGACGACGCACGATGACCGCCGCCGGAATGTGAGGATGAGTGGTGCCCGCCGCCTCCGGAAAAGCCGCCCGAATGACCGCCTCCGAAAGAGCCTCCGCCTGCGCGACCCATATAACCGCCCCTTTCATTTCAGTAGTATATAATACTCCTTTTAGATTATAGCATATGTTGAGAAAAATGTCAATATTAGATGGTGGAAGAAAAAATAAGACAAAAAGTATGATGACGATTTAAACTGAATTAACAATAAAATCCCTCTTGACAACCCGACGCCGATGTGCTAAAATATATCCGTGCCAATTTTGCCTAACCGAGCCGTCGTGACGGCTTTATTTAGGGCAGGCAGTTAGCTTCTGCTAACCCATCTCGAAAGCCGTTTATTTATAAGCATTGGTTAGCGCTCGCTAACTGATGGCAAAATATCAACATAAATGGCAATTATCGGGCATAAAACCGCAAAAATTTAATTAAAGGAGTTAATTATGAACAAGGTTACAGTTAAAATCGAGGGCATGATGTGCGGGATGTGCGAGGCCCACATCTGCGACGAAATTCGCCGAAATTTCGGCGTGAAAAAGGTCAGCGCGTCGCACAAAAAGGGCGAGGCGACGATCCTGACCGAGCGGCCGATCGACGAGACCGCCCTGCGCACGGCGATCGACCGAACGGGCTACAAAACGCTGTCAATCTCGGTCGAGCCGTACGTCAAAAAGGGTCTGTTCGGCAGGTAGTGCCCGCAGATAATTTAAATTTTTGAATCAGGTTAGGCGCTGCTAACTCCTGCGCTTAAAGTTACCAAATCCGGTTTTTAAGTTTTTGTTTATGAAATTTTGGGGCATGGGGAATGCGACGCCTAATAACCCGATAAACCCTGATAAATCGGCATTTCAGCATTATTTATAATCCCACTGCTGTTATATTTTTTAGGACTATAATGTCCGCGAAAATCCGCGAACTAAATAAAATAAAACAAAATTTTCGGCAGGCAGCATATGCTGGAAATTTAAAATTTTGAATCAAGTTAGCTTTCGCTAACTATGGAGGCTTTATGGATAAAAACGTTCTTCCGCATTATGGCCCCGGACCTGCTTTAGGGGCGTTCATGTTCGCCCTGACCGCCGGGGGAATTGCGCTCACAAAACTTGGAAAAATCCCGAAAATCAGTTTCGGAGTGCTTGAGGTCCCGGCAGCCGTTGCAGGCATTTTACTGGTAATTTCAGGAATAACCATGTACACGGCGGCGCTTCTGATCTCAAAAATCCTTCGCTCGATCGACGACGGAAAACTGCTTACGACCGGGGTTTACGGATGGACCCGCAACCCGATTTACTCGGGAATTCTGTTCATCTGCACCGGTGCGATTTTGATTTTCGGCAACGCTGCGCTGATAATTTTCCCGCCGATGATGTATCTTGCGGTCACGGCGGCGGTCAAAAATACCGAGGAAAAGTGGCTCAGAAAGCGCTTCGGCGAGGATTATCGCGACTATTGCAAGCGCGTGAACCGAATTTTCCCACGTCCGGCGAGGAAGTGAATGAATAAGGCTTTGGGGCAGGCTTTTGACCTGCCCCGTATTAGTTTTTACCTTCTTTTTGCAAATACTATCATCCACGCAAGCGCCGTCACAGGTGCAAGCCCCAATACCAAGCCTGTCCCGGGATTTACCGCTTTGGACTCATCTTCAGCAGGCGCTTTGTCTTCATCAGATTCGTCATCCGATAAAGCATTATCGTCTACTCCCTCTGTTTCTTCGTCGTTAGTAGTGCCTTCCTGAGGAATATCGACTTCTGTTTCTGCTTTGATAATTGAAAGGTTCTGACCATCGTACGAAATTGTAATATGAACAGTCTGTCCGACCTCTGCGGTAATAATGTCTCCTGCAAGATCTGCTCCGAATCCAGAAACTATTGTGAATTCCTTTGAAGCCGTATTCTTTGCAGCGTCGGTTACATAAAGAGTATGACGACCGAATTCTACGCCGCTAAAGTTTGCATTTCCGTTGTCGTCTGTCGCAGCATACTGTACATCCGAGTGAAGCTCCAGTTTAAGACCGGGTATAGTGTTGCCGTTTGCATCTACAATTGTCATAATTGCGTCAACCGTTTCAAACGCATCCTGGGACTGATCGCTGTAGCTCAGAATCGGCTTGCTCGGCACGCCCATTCCTCCGGTGCTGCCGGTGCTGCCACCAGTGCCTCCGGTGCCGGTGCTCTGCTGGTCTTTATATTCAATATATTCAAGATAGACGTTCTGGGCTGAATCCTTAAGCTCATCATTTGCTTCTGTTCTGAACTCAGCAGCAAGCGTATGCCGTATATCTTTGTCGGTGATACCTATATGTGAGAATGTTTCGGCATATACCGTTATCTTTGTAGACCCTTCTTCGGCAAGGTAATCGACGCCTTCTTCAAGCTTGATACCATCAAGGAAGAAGTATTTGAACTCATTTTCATAAGAGCCTATGGAATGGAAGAAATGTTCGCCCTCAAATTCGATCCTGTCGACTTCCGGCAGACCGTTTTCATCAACTGAAGTATAGTATACTTTGATCTCCCTCGGAATCCTGTCGGTCAGCTCATAACCGCCGTTGTCAGCAAGGTTTACAGCGTCTACCGCGTCGTCTGTGTTGTCATCGATAAGAATGGTATAGGTGCGGGTGTCTGAATAATCAACGCCGCTGTCCTTAGATACTTCACCGTTATACGACGCCTTGACAGTGAATGTGAATGTACCGTTTTCCATCGGAACGCCGTATACTTCTCCGTTGGGATAAAGCTCAACGCCCTTTGGAAGCTTGCTGCCTGGGACTAAGCTGAATGTGACTGCATCCGAATCATACATATTATTTGTCATGATAACGCTCGAATACGGAACGTATTTAACGCCGTTAGAGAGGCCCGAGGTAGTAATTCTCGGAACGCCGGCAATACCTGTCAGTTTTATGACGACAGGCTCCTGGCCATTAGCTTTTACGGTCAGGGTGCCGGAAATCTCGCGGAACTGATCGTCAACAGGCAAAAGTCTTATTTTTGCAACGTTAGGCAGTACGCCCGTATAGCTTACATAATTATCATTTTCATCCCGTTCGCTCGGCTTGTTCAAAGCAGTTGTGAACGGTGCAAGAGATTTTACGCCGGTATCTGAAATATTCCAGTAATCGTCAAGCTTGACTCCCGACGCATTTTCAAGAGTGACGCTTATATCGGTAAGCTCCTGGTCTCCGATATTCGCGATCAGAATGTCATGAACATAATTATATTTGCCATTGAGGAAGACCTCTCTTACATGGCTGCCCTCTACGTCATGGTCGGGGTTGTTGGCTGCGCTTACAAACAGCTTTGAGCCGCCGGCAGAGGGCGTCAGATATGTTATCCAATAGTTCTTAATGTGAGTTTTGCCCTGGGAGGCTGCGGAATACGGGCGGCTTACTGTGTTTCTGAATTCGACCGGAGTCACGCCCGAGATCTGCGGTACGGCATTGTCCGAAGGCTCGGACGCATCCTTACCGGTCAGGATGGTAACGCCGTCGTCGGTTTCAAACGCCGGATAGACAAGAGTTCCATCCTCGATTGCTTTTTCCTCGCCGCGATTTCCTTCAGTGATAAATATCGTCCGTTCGCCGTTTACGTAGTAGCTGTCTTCATTAACATCGAAAATATTGTATCTTGATTGAGCAGTTTCGCTGCCATTTACATACGGCTGTTTATATACATCTTCAATATTAAATCCAACGCTGTTTGAAACATAATCTTCTCCGGTAATTCCCACTCGGTGCGTCAAATTATAAACGTTTCCGTATTCATCAAATACGGTGAAATCAAGCTCTTTATATTTAATTTCTTGGTAATTTTCCGTGGAAACAAAGGCCCCTAAAATATAAGACATATACCCGGTGTTTGTTTCATATTTACTGAGATCGGGCACATATCTCCCTAAGCTGTCATTGTCATTAAAGAGCGCGTCTTTAATATTTTCAGCTCCGGCAGCTTTGGCTTCGTCCTCGTTTTTAAACTTTCCGAGGTATGCCGCCGTAACCTTGGTGTTGTCTATGAAACTTGTATTGTCGTTATCTTCAGAGTAATCATAATAATATCCGTAAAAACTGATACCTGCTTCTTCAAAAGTTTTTGCCGGGTAAACAGTTGAAACACTTAAATAGTAATTGTGTTCATCCTCATTACTTTGAGGCAATTGACTATATACAGAACGCGTTTGGCCGGAGAAAGCTTGGCTGGAATCGCGTATAGACGGACCGTTTTGGTAGGCATATACTGTCTCAACTGTGGGGACAACATATTCTTTTCCGTCATATGTAAAAACAAATGTCAGTTCTGTACTCCATTGATTTATATAATATGCAGGTTTAGAGAGTTTAATTGAATTGCCTCCGGTAACAAGGTCGGTGATATCTTCGTGCTCGGCGGCATCTTCGGAATTTACGAAATGCCCTCTGTAAACTTTAGCATTTTCAGCATATTTCTCGGGGAAGACAATTTTGATGCTGGGGTCTTCCAATTCTCCGAGCTCCGTATAGGAAATGTAATTGGTAACATACCATGCATAATCTTCATTCGGCTTGATTAACGTTATATTGCTGGACGCATTAACATCAACCACTTTTTCACCCTTGGAATTATAAAACTGTTCGTCAAGGTTAGAAAGAAAATCGGTTATGTGATCTTTGTAGAATATCGTTACATTAAACGATCTTCCGTAATCGCTCTCCTCATCGGAAAAGATAGTATATAGAGGAGCGCCACTAAAAGCATATTCATATTTTCCATCATTTACGCGGCATAATTGTAACGGCCAATAACCCGTCAACAATCCATCAAGACTGAACCCATTAGGCATCTGGACTACAGTATCTTGAGTTTGGATTTCATTATCACCCTTAATTGTACCAGAATATACCGGGTTTTCATCGGTAATCAACCCCTTTTCTTTAAGGAAACCATTAACTACTTCTCCGACATAGGCGGTTCGATCCGGCATATCTTTAAGTTCCTCAGGATAATTTACGGTTCTGTCAATGAAGACTGCGTCGGCCGTTTCTACTGCCACGATCGTTAAATAGATTCTTACCTTTATGTTGTTGGGATCAAGCTGATCGTTGCTGCCAAGGATAAAATAAATATAGCCTCTTCCGGTATAAGCTTCGTTATTAAAATTAGGGGTTACTATCTCATCCCATTCAACCTTTGAGTAGCTGTTTTCGCCGTCGCAAGAATAGAGAATATCGCCTTGATAAGAGGGGTCTTCCTCGGACATGACGCCGTTTTCTACCAACGCATCCCTTAAAACCTCATAAACTGCGAACATAAATCTTTTGCCTGTGGCATTGATCTGAGCAGCTACCTCCTCAGGAGGCGGGTTGTCAAACCTGTTCAACGTAACATTTGCGTTGTACGTCGGCAACGGCAAAAGGCTCATCGGCGTCGGAACGTCTTCAGCATAATCGGTAATTTGCTCGGGCGCCGATTCGGACTGCGCCGCATCGTAATTATCTGCGTTGAGGTCCTTTTCGCTGCCGTCATACTCCGTTTGCTGAGTATTTTCTGACAGCTCCGGTGATACGTTTTCTGTCAAATCCTCTTCCACCGTTTCAGGAGAGCTTTGGTTTTCATCCGCCCAGACCGCTTGGGTCAAGAGCGAGAGAAGCATGGCAACCGACAGAATGACTGCCAAAATTTTTCTGGTTTTCATCTTTTCAAAAACCGTCCTTTCAATATAGTTGTGAATCTATAAACTAAGCTTTCGCTTAATTACCGTAATTTTTTGCCATCTCCTTTAGCTCGTCAAGGCTATAAATCGGCGAAGTCTTTAGATTTCCGTTTGGGAAGTCGTAAATCAGTCTGCCGCCGCTTATGTCGCAAAGCCTCGGGAGGATCGCTATTTCGCCCAAGTTCTGATTCATCAGCACCCCGTAGAAATATCCGTCGGTCCTGATATATTGCGCTATAATGTATCCGTTGGTTTCGGTGATATAGGTCAGGTAATCGTCGGCTCTCAACTCGGCGATTTTCTTGCCGGTAGTCTTGTTTATGACTTCGGGAGCGCCGTGTAAAGGAGCATTTATAACATATTTTTCGGTCTCGAACTGCTCCTCAAGGCTCTCGTCGGGAGGCGCGATTTCTGCCTCGGATATGATTTTTCCGTCCTTTGCCGAATAGCTCACTACCTTGCCGCTGTAATATGTCACCTCGAGATAATCACCATCGTGGCGATACTGCTGATCGTAAATCTTATCGCTGTCGGGCAGATCAACGCTAACTCGAACGCTGCCATCGGAGTTCAGAATCGTGAAGTCCTTAATGCTGAAAAGCATTACCGAGCCGTCGGAGGAAAGCCGCGCTTCACTGTGTTCAAGCCTCGGGTCATAATCCAAAAGCTTCGCGTCGCCGTAATCCGTCAGCTTCATCAGATCGATTACGGTATCGCTTCGGTTTGCAAGGGCAATATAATCCCCGGCGGTAATTACGAAATCGGGAGCCGCTTCGCGCTCCTCGGACTGCACCAACCCCGCGCCGAGGCTGAATACCGAAAATCCGTCGCCGGTCGCGGAAATAACATATTTATCCGAAACGTCAAACGCCGTGACGTCCTTGTTTTCGGTGTATGCAGCGGGCGACTGTTCAAAAGTCGCCATGTCGATTTTTACGACCGTGTCGTTTTGCGTTATGTAGATTTCTCCGTCATGATTTGATACCGAAATCGGAGCGTTTGCATTCAGCTCACCAAGTTTTTTGCCGGAATTAACATCTACCATGCCGAAAACCGATTTGTTTCCGTATGCGGAATAGGCGAAAACATCGCCCGCAAATTCACCGTCAAACACCGTGAAATCCGACATTTCATAGATATATAGATCGTTAAATTTGTTATAAATATCAAGCACCCACAGCGCTCCGCTGTTTAAACTGACCGCGCACCTGCTGCCGTCGCTGTTCAGTTCAAATACGTCTCGCATAGCGTCGGCAAATCTGTCGTTTTCGGGGATATTGAGATGTCCGTCAAGCTCCCTAAACGAAATCAACCCGCCTGTTGCAGCGTCATAAAAGTTGATCCTGCTCTCGTTTTTATATATTGTCGCGGCCATAGTTTTATCGCCCGAAACGGCTATCGCGGTCGCGGGAGCAGCTGTCCAGAGGGTCTTATTTGCCGAGATGTCATAGGCTGAAAGACCCTCTGCACCTGCATATATAATTTCACTCTCATTCAGAAATTCGACCTCGCAGAGCGCCGATTCAAGCGTAGGAAGCGAAGCAAGCTGCTCGCCCGACTGTATGTCATAAATCGCAAGTTCATATGCATATGTGACGATAAGCTTAGTCTCGTCAGGACTTTTTATGACCCTAAACGGAGCAGCGGGAAGATTTATTGTCGCATACGGCTTGAAACTGTCGGACAGATCATACACGCCAAGAGCGTTCGTCAGGGCAAGCTGTGCCTCCGGGGTGTAGGGAATATCAAACGCGCCGGGGTCGTCGACAAGCGCGGAAATGGCTTTATCAAGAGCCGTTTCAACATCACCCGCCGAGAGCGCAGAAGCGGAATCCGCAGCCAAAACCTGTGCGGTTTGCAGGCGCTCCATTTGACGAAGCCCCGCAAAAACGGTCAGCCCGCCCGCCAAAAGCATGACCGAAAGCACCGCAGAGCCGATTATAAGCCTGCGCTTTTGCCGCAAAGCACGGGGGTCTTTGTCCCAAAGGTCATAAAACGCCTGAAGCATTTCGTCGGCGGTCTGATACCGAAGATCGGGGTTAGGGTTCATCGCCTTGGTGATTATGTTGACAAGCGGCGCGGAATAATCGGATTTGGATAGCGGTTCGACCTCTTTAGCGTCCTTTGCGGGACGTTTGCCGGAGAGGAGATGATAAAGCGTAGCGCCGAGGCTGTAGATGTCGGAGCGTGCGTCGGGAACTACTATCTTTTTTACTGATGACGAACCGGAAGTTCCGGTCCGGGTGGGCATCGTAAGCGTTCTGTCGTCATAGTACGCCGTCGCGGTGTTTTCAGCAGATACCGCGCTTGCTGTTTGTCCGCTGAATGAATTGTCAAGCCCGTAGTGTTCAGGAGACGCATAGCCCGGGCTGCCTCCGACTACGTTTTCCTCGCCGATTGCAAGAGAAATATTAAAATCTATAAGGCATATATTTCCGTTTGGGCGGAGCATGATGTTTGCAGGCTTAATATCGCTGTGAACATATCCCCTCGGAGGTTCGCCGTGAGTCGGACTGTGAAGATAGCTAAGCGCTTTTAATATTTCAATCGCCCATTTTATGACCGACGGCTGATCGAATCTCATGCCCTGCTTAAGATATTTATCAAGGCTCTCGCCGTCGATATAATCCATGACGGTAAAGACCGTATCGTTCTCGACAAAAAAGTCATAGACCTGCGGTATGTATTCATGATGAAGCTCTTTAAGAACATCGACCTCGCGGCGTAAAAGCTCAGGGCGAGTGGTTATTTTTCTTTTGTCAGCTTTAAGAACGACCTTTTTCCCGAGCCTTAAATGGTTTGCAAGATATACCGTTCCCCCGCCGCCCGAGCCGATCTGACCTATAAGTTCATAAGTTGAAGCTATTATTTCCGACATGATATACTCCTGCTATTTATTAGGCTTTTCGCCGTATTCCTTGGCAAGGCGGGATTTTATCCTTTTAGAGGATATAATATTTATAAGCCCAAATATCGTTGTTGCTGCCGCAAATATGATGAGTATAAATATTCCGAGCATCAGCAAACTTTCGCCGTAAAATGTCATGGTTTTCCTCCAACTTTATGCTTCGGTACGATTTTTCGTTTTCTTTTTCTTCTTCATTAAATGTCTGCATATCAGATAAATTGTCACCGTTGCAATCAGTATTGCTAAAACAATACGGTATTACAACAAAGTTGAACACAAATGCCAAAATCGCAAAGACAATCATTACACCAAGATTACATTTTGCCTTCTTTACCTTGCCGCTCTCATCCGTAAAAATGACTTGATTTTAGATAAAAAATTCATTTTCTCACCTATATTCCAAGATTTGTAAATACCTAAGCGATTTTTTCATTAAGAACGTGTGGCGCAGGAGCCAGTTTGCTTAGTTCGATAACCAATCTTCTTAAATACGGTATTACAACAAATTTGAACACCAATGTCAAAATCACCAAGACGATTACTATAACTAAGATTACAATTATTACCTTCTTTACCTTGCCGGTTTCATCTGTAATAAAAGACTTTATTTTAGATAGAATTTTATTCATCATGCTTCACCTATGTTTCAAAATTTGTAAATGTCCGAGAAAAGTATTACTTTAAGCTCACCTGAAACATTTGAATACAAAATCCTTTTCATTTTGCATATACAGCCACCGCCGATATATTATCGGTTTCTCCTCTCTGCTTATTTATTTCTATAAGATCCTCAATTCGACTTTTCAAAGATCCGAAATCATATGCCGCACCGAAATAAAGCGCTTTTTTCATTTCTTCCTCTGTTATCAGATGCCTAAAACCGTCCGAACACAAAAGATAAACTGTATCCGTCTCAGTATCGCCGAAAAACATATCAGGCTCAACGGTTTCGGAGATACCGACGCATTTGGTAAGAACAGAACGAATAGGAGAGTTAAGCGCCTGCGTTTCCGTCATGTTTCCAAGCTCTATTTCGGTTTCGATGACTGTGTGGTCGGTGGTAATTCTTGTAACTCCGCCGCCGCTGATTTTGTATGCCCGTGAATCTCCGATATTAAGGATGAAATATCTTGTCGCGGTAAGAAGCATAGCTGTGACCGTAGAGCCTATTTTAAATCCGTTCTGCTCGCCGAAAAGCCTTATCGCGGCGTTCTGCGAATTGATTATTTCCGTCCACTGTCTGCGAATATCGCCGTCGTAAATTTCACTTTGTGCAAGTATGGGAAGATTCAGCTCTGCCCAATCTTCAAATGCAGACACTATTAAACGGCTTGCGATCTCTCCATGAGACAGCCCTCCCATGCCGTCGCACAAAACTGCGAGCGCGACGTTTCCTATAGGAGTGATAAAGCTTTTGAGAGAAAGGCTGTCCTGATTTATCCGTTTCTTTGTCCCGACGTCGGTGGCGGAAGCAATAATAAAATCCATATCAGTACAGTAAGAATTCAAATTCTTCGTCGGAAAGCCTTATCTTCTGCCCGTGCGAAAGCTTAATCTCGGTGCTTGGGGGTATCTGCTGTCCGTCAAGGAATGTGTGATTTTTGGAGTTGTCGTCAACAAGGAAAAATTCGCCGTCGCGGGAGATTATGTGGCAGTGAGTATGCCCTACAAAGTGGTTATCGGTTACCGCATAATTGTTGAAGCTGCTGTCACGACCGATTCTGAATATCGGAGAATCAATGCGAATGCGCTCATTGTTGCGCTTGCGAACGAGGGTAGGGGCAATCTTGAAATTGCTTCTGTCGTTGAAAAGAGTAGTGACGCTTATCTCCGAGGCATCGTCGGCATACACGGTATCTCCGAAATCATCGGGTCTGAATACAACCCCCGGACCTTTCTGGCCGGAATTGGAAGGACTTGCCGGAGCAGAGGGAATGCGGTTCACTACTTTGGGATTGTTTCCCTCAGGAATATTTATTTTTTCATTTGGAGTGTAGGGATTGCTCTCCTGCCCGGGTATATCGAATCCCATGGGCTTTTTGCCTTTTCCGGATACCTTGCCTTTCGGCTCGGAAGGAGTATTTCCGGACCTCTGAGCCCTATATTTCTCTAAATTATCCTTGTTGTAGTTTCTGAGAAGATATAAAAGCGACATCGGCTTTTCTTTTTTAGCCGGAGCCGGGATGATAAAACCGTCGTCTTCTCTGCCATGAGCAGGCAGAGCGACGTTCTCTGCATGTGGCTTGAGATTATCGGTGATACCGGATGCGGCGGTGCCGGGAGTCTTATAATCCCGAGTCTGCGCAGTCTGAACCGATGATTTGACTGAAGGCTTAGTTTTTAATTCGCTGAGAACATCGTAAAATTTCTTAACGGAAAAATTGGTGCTGCCGTTTAAGGAATTGATTATAGCGGCAAGATAGCCGTTATTCTCATGAAGATCATAGGTGGTCTTGAAGATCAGCTCCTTAAAATACCGACGTCGAAGATCGATTTTTTGCTCCGATTCCGTTTCTACCGGCAGGCAGATCATCGTGATATCCTTGGTGTTCACATCAACATAAATGTAATCGTCGTTGAGAACAAAGCAGTCCTTATTTATCATGTATTCCTCGGAGGCAAGAAGCGCCTTTGAAATTCCGTAAAGAATATCGATCATGCTCGAACGCGAAATATTTCCGTAGAGATAATTTGACAGGGGTAATCTCGCCGTCACGTTAAATTTCAATATTCGCCTTTCGTTTACCTCCGTGTAAATAATCGGAGCGATATTGTCGATGGCGTTATTCGTCAGCATTCCCAAGCTGACCGAGTCGACCTTGTCGTCCTGTCCGAGCTCATATACAAGATATGTAAGCTCTCCTTGATTTTCGTAGTAAAAATCTGACATCTGAACTTCTCCCTTCAAAATCAAGTCGTTCTGTTAAGGCGGTACAACTTTAACAGCTGCCACAAATCGCCGTTTTTGACAAAACAGCTTCCTTTTTCATTGAATTCCCCTGCCCCGTCAAACTGTGCCGGAATGACCATGGTACCGGTGCTGTCGATATATCCCCATTTTCCGTTCTCGCAAACCGCCGCAAATCCGTTTGCAAATGGTCTTGCGGCTTCATAATCTTTATCCGATACGCGCTTTCCGTCGGCGTCGATAAAACGCCACCTGCCGCCTATTTTCACAGCTGTAGGCTCTTCACCTGCAAAGACAAAAGCGTCCTCATAAGTTTCCGCGCCCACCCGCTTTCCGTCCGTGTCTATCATTATAAATCCGCTTCCCTCGGACACAAAAGCCCTGTTGTTTCTGAATGCTATGTCCTTTCCGTCCAAAATGACGTCGGCATAATCCGCGCTTCCGACGGGATTTCCCTTGTCGTCGATTATTTTCCATCTCCCGGCGTTTTGAACTAACGCTCTTCCTGCATTAAATGAGGAGGCTCTGTCATATTCTCCGAATGCATGATTCAGCTCGCCGTCTACATAGGTGTATTTTCCATCGGGTCTGACTGCATACGAAAGATCATCTGAAATAGGACCGAAGCGCTGATATGTATCGTCCGATACAAGCATCTTATTTCCGGTCGAATCGATGAAATAAGCCTCTCCCGATTCATCAACAACCGGAGCATAGCCGCTTGAGGTGAACACTCCTGCGTCGGTGAAAATACTGCCGGTCTTGGAGACGCCGTACCTGTTTACATAAGACCAAAGGTCTTTTTTCTTGACGGCGCAAAAACTGCTGCTGTAAATTCCAACCTCGCTGTATGTGCTGAAATCAAGGTAATAATAATAGTAGATCTCGGACAGAACACTGTCTGCATATTCCGATTTCAACTGCCGCTTTTCAAGCGTTTCGATGACGTCGTAGCATGACTCGTAATCCTCATCTTCCATGTAAATCTCAAGAAGACAATCGTACGCCTTTGGCTCTAAGGGATACGCCTCTGCAAAGTCCTCGCACCTCGATAACCTTTCCCTGCTCATGCCCTGGTCCATGTAAAAATCGATTATCTCAACATACAGCTCCGGGCTGCTTTGAAGCTGTAACGCGCTGTCATAATTGCTGATAGCGGTAGTGATGATCCCTTTGCCAGCGCTTTCTCTGGCAGCCTCGACATAGCCGTTGTACTCGTTGATAAACGCCTTGCTGTTGTCTATCATCATCTTCCATGAAAGCACCATCAGCAGAGTGACCGCAATAGGCGTAAGTATTTTTCTTCCCTTCATATTTTTCTCCTAACTACATTCCTGATAAACATATAGCAATGACCGTCCCTGCAAGAATCGGCGGGCCAAAAGACATTACGTCCTTTTTGTCCTTGGACTTTGTCGCAAGCAAACCAACCGCGATTACAAATGATACCGCCAAAGAAAAGCAAACCGAATTTATCGCTCCCCAGAGTCCCTGATAAAGACCGATAACTGCAAAGAGCTTTACATCTCCCATCCCGACGCTGTTTCTGAAAACCAACAGCATTATCAGGAAAAATCCGCCGACGCATAGCGCACCGATGAGATAATCCTTGAGGAGATAAACTATCCGACCCGAATTTACTGACGCCTCAACTCCGAAAATAATCAGCCTTAAAATCAAGAGTATCAGAATGAGCTTGTTGGGTATCTTCTGCGTCTTATAATCTATTGCCGCTATCGGAAAAAGCAGCTGTACAAGACACATAAGCCTTAAGGAATCGACGACCCCGAGGCTGTGATATTTTGCAAGCATGAAGATCATAATCACGCTTGTAAGAACAGCCGAGAAAAGATAAATCGTCCTTCCCCTGCTCAAGTTCAGCGAGCCCATTGCTTCACTCGGTTTTTTATTTTGAAGATAGCAGCAGCTGTATATATATCCGAAAGATATAAGCACAGCGCTTTCAAAAGCTAAAATAAGATATATCAATTTTCAGTATTCTCGCTTTCCGTTGTCTTTTTTACCTCTCTGGCGCCGGTACCGAACCCCGGAGAAACCTCTATATCTATCCCGTGCGTCTTGGACGTCGAGATAATACTCTCAATTTTTTCCTTAAGACCCTCGTCAGACGGAATCACAAGAATGATTTTATTTGTCGCATTTTCGCAGCTATATTCTTCCTTGACAGTGCTTCCGTCAGACTTGAGAGTCTTGGTCTTTACGCTCTTCTGAGGATCTGTAGTGCTCTTCATCTTCCCGCACAGGCGCTCTATCGTAAGCCTTATCGCCGCTTCATCAATATCTTCAACGCTCTTTGCCGGTTCACCGTCTGCTGACCAAAGAGGATTGAATGAGGATATCATGATGAAATTATTGCTTTCGGGATTGTAAAGCTGCACGTCTGTGAGACCCGAGGTTTTTTTATAGCCTTCATCGAGCATTTCGTCGATGACCATATGGCGAATAAGCGCAGACCTCTCCTCTACCGTCGCCTGAATCCAAAGAGACTGATTTTTCTCGGTATCATTCTCTTCATCGTCGCTTTTTAGATATTTGTCGGACGAATCAAAACTGACCTGACCTGCGAGCCAGCCGTGAGTGATCGCCGTCTGGTTGAAGTGATATATAACATTTATCGGCAGCAGCGCTACAACTTTAACATCGTACTGAACATTTATTTTTATTACGTCCGAACCGTATGGAAAGAGTTCTGAATGATTAAAATCCAAACCGTTTAAATAGGAACCGGACGACGACGGCACTACGCCGCAGTGCTGAAGAAAAGCCTCAACGTCTCCGTCCTTTTCCTCCACAAGATGCCTTTTGCACATGGTTTTAGCAAGCGGAGCAGCTATAAGCCTGGACTTAACAAGATCGAATGTCTCGCTGGCGGCAAGCTTTGCTATACCGAACAGAAGATTTTTAGGGTCGCTTGCGATCTCGGAAATTTTGCTTTCGATCGAGCTTCCCGCTGAAGTTATCTTCCCGGCGCTTGTCTTTATACCGTCCCATGCATTGAGAATATCCGAGATATTGTCTTCCGAACTGAGACCAGTATTCCCGAGTTTTTCTATCTCATTGTAAACTGTGTTGATATCCGAAAGAATGCTTACTGCTCCCGACGTGCCGTCAACTCCGGCATTGTACAGCTCGCTTTGCCGATCGTTCAGACCGGTCAGAGAATAGAGATAACTGTACTGAGAAATCTCCCTTGCAGTGGTATTTATGGCATAAGATATCCTCGACTGCGCAACGCAGAGGTTGACTATTGAGAGTATCATTATAATTGAAAACACAAAAGCAGTCAGCGAAAGAGTTGCCTCGATAATGATGACTCCGCTTTCCTTCGCAAGTAAACCGGTTTTATCTGTATTTTCACTGCAAGACCGTTTTTTAAACATATCAGTATCCTTTAATTCCGCTGCTTTCAAGCGTATACCAGCCTCGGCTGTCCTTTAGATTGTCTTCGACGTCCGCAAAGAGCGGCAAAGCCAGAAGCATCGGCTGAACCTGCACCGTCGCCGACATCTCGACATAGGCGGAGGATTTTGAAAGCATATAGTTTGAATCTTTGCTTGCCATTGACATATTTGCCTGAATGGCGTCGGCTGTTCTCAAAATGATGGCTTCCTCGTTGACATACAGACCTATCATCAGGAACAGCCTCAGATAATCGCTATAATAAAACTGTATCAATGACGCCATTCCTGTATTGTCATCTGCGTCCGAGCCGCTTCCAAAGGTACCGTCAAGTCGGTTGGAAAGCGTTTCGCTGACCTTTTCAGCACCCTGCTTCATGGAATCCTTTAGCTCGCTTATCATTTCATCTTTATATCTCTTTATTTCATCGCTCGCGTCAACAATCGAATTACTGATCTTTGTTCTGATCTCTTCAAGTACGCTGTTTATACTGTCGCCCATTTTTTCAAGGTCTCCATTCACTTTGCCCTGACATGACTTGAATGCGTCGACAAAGCGCTGAACAAATTGTTCCTTGATGATCTTAACTGCTTCTTTCTTGATAGTGAAAGCAATATTTCCGCCGGAAGCAGCCCCTTCATTTTCTATCCATTCGTCGAGACCGTTGTTTACATACTCGACCATATCCGTCTGAGTGCGGTTAAATTCCTCAAAAGCATTGGAGGTAAGAGTAGTCATCTTCTGTATAGCGATATTTGCATTGCGAGTAATCAGGTCGTCAAATGCGCCTGTTGCATAATCTTTTATTTTATCCCCGCCTTCATCTATCATCTCGCTCAGCTTATCGCTTGTATAATCAAGAAGTTCTCCGGCGGCATTCACTACAACTTCTTCGGCTTTTTTGATTCCTCCTTGTACTGAACAACGCCAAGTATTACCGTCCTTAAACAGCGGGACCTTTTCTCCTAATTTCAGCTGCGCAATATCCAGAGATGATTCAAGACAAGCAAGCCCGATTATTATTGCAGCCTGTATCAGTGGGACCGGAATAACCCCCAACGTTGCGGCGGAAATAGGCGTGGCAATTGCAAATGCTCCGTCACGTATGCTTGAATCCATAAATGCATATATCAGATTGAAAGCCAGTCTTATACCGTAAATTGAACCGTAAGCCTTAAAAGAGTTGGAAGCGTTTTTGCCGCCGTATATAATATATTCCACTTCATTCAGATAGGCATAATTATGTTCAGCGTCTATCGGCGTCAATGTCAAAGATACCGGTTTAGCCTCTTTTGCAACATCAGGATTTTTATTTTTAAACTCTTTCTCTATAGTATCATAGCTAAGCATACTTAAAATATAGTCCGAAACATATAGCTTATCCCTCAAATCGGTTCCCATTCGCGCAATTGCTGCGCCAAGATCTCCAAGCATATTGGAAATAGAAGTTGATGAATTCTTTGCAGCATTTTGACTTGTGTCTATTTTTGAACTTCCGGCTCCGTCTTTGCTAAGATTAGGATCAGCTGACGGCCTGTTTTTCATATTTATTAACTCTTTTGGGCCATCATCGGTATTCTTATTTTTTTCGCTTTCTTTCCCGCCGTCGTTATTACCCGTCTCGACCTCCTTAGGTTCTTCTTTACTAATGCCGCTTTTGGAAAGTTCTGCGTCTGCTTTTTGCTGTATTATTTTTTTAATATCGCTATACTCATCTTCAGCATTTTTTGTATCCGGCATTTCTCCGCTGCCGGATGCTCCGAAATGACCGTAAAGATAGGAATAGAAGTTAAGCTTTTCTCCCTTTGTCAGGTTTGGCTCAGTGCCCTGCTGGTTTTCCCATGAAATGTCAAGCGGCGCTCCAACAATATATTTTCCCTGAACCCACGCCTCTGCCTGGGAGTTGAGCTCTACAGCATTGATCGGAACCGATTTTAGTTTGTCAGCACCGATATTGTTTTCCAGAATTTTTTCTAAATCAACATATCCATTTATTTCTTGAGGAAATACACCGAAATACTTGACTGAATCTATCTGCTCCCTGAGCGTCTGGAGATTATTTATAATATTTTCGATTCTTGTTATCAGTTTTTGAACATCCTCAGCATTCAGATAAGTAGACAGACTTTCGATTTCTGCTTTGTCCTGCGAGGCGAGCGGTGTATTGACAAGCTCGCTGTCATTTGCGACATCTTGCCAGCTATTTTTAAGTTGATCAAGGTTTCCATCTGGTTTTACAGCGTCATAAATGCTTTTTAAATAGCCCTTTGCCGCTTCAAGATGAGTAATGCCGTCTTCGACGTTTTGCCTATATGAAGCTGCCGCATTATGTATTTGATTTAGCCCTTCATTTACTTCTGTTGTATCTGTAGCGTTGGCATGGACTATTTCATCTCGAAAATGTTGATAATCGGTATTTAGTCGTTCAATTGTATTTTTAAGCTCATTCTTCCATAGTACTTCTGAATCTATCTGCAAGGAATTTGCATATTGTCCGAGCTCTTTGGGAGATGAATCGCCAAACATCGTTACCCTTGTCGCCATTACTTCGGTGCCGCAGGTTTTCTCTGCATTTCTGAGCAGGAAATAATACCTATACATCTCTTTAAAGTCATCGGTCAGCGTTTCATATTGCTTCAGGCGGTTTGACTGTACAAGCACCTGAAGATTATAGGAAGCGTCGTCATAGTATATCAACTCAACTATTTCGTCGCTTATCTTCTCTTTAAGGTTGTTAAGATTTTCTAAAATATCCTGTACGTCCGATAATGTCGCCGGGTGATCGAGAGTATACTTTAGGCTCTCACGAAATATTTCATGCCGCTGATTCTTATCATGGTTTAAATACATTATCGGCATTCCTTTTGCATTATCTCTGACCTCTTCGCCGTTATGATAGAAAACAAATGTATAATCCTCATTTACGATAGAATAAAGCCTCGGATCAAATCCGTCATAATCCTGAGCATCGTACAAATCCTTTATTGTCTTAATCGAATATTCATGATACAGGTCATCAAAGTTTTGTTCAAAATCCTCCTTCATTTTCGTCAGGTAGTCGTCCTGATTTGCAAAACCGCACTTGTTGTATTCATATATCTCTTTCCAGGCCAGCTGAGCGTTTTCCATTACATTCTGTTGGCCCTCGTAATATTCCTTGCGCTTGTCGACAAGCTCCGTCTGCTTACCGAGGGTTTTGAAGCTTTTTAACGATGAGAGAAAGCTGAGACCCGTATTTATCGGCGCCCGATATTTCATAAACTCAACTATCTGTTTTTCTAAAACAGCAGCGTTTGCAAGACTTGCGTCGGTTCTCTTTGAAATGTCAAAATCAGTGACCTGTATTCCTAAAAGGTCTGAGGTATCGGCTCCATCGGCAACCAAACCAAGCTGAGCCATCAACTGATCGACATATCCCTCTGCCTCTTCGTCGCTGACCCCCGAGGAAGTTATGCATGTTGTATAATACTTTTCAAGACGTTCATACAACTCCTCGGTATCCTGAGCAGTCGCAAAAAGACCGTACATATCCTTGAGCATCGTGTCATAATCCGTCAGCGCCGTATTAAGTGTTAAATCGGCTGCGGAATCAAGAACCGATCTTGAAAGCTTCACACGGCTTGCGTCCACAAACATTGAGGACACAAGAAGCATGGGAAGCAATATTATAACGAGAAAAACTGAGACTGCGCCTCGATTTCTGTACAGAAATTTCATTTTCAGCCCTCACTTTTTTGCGAAGCTTGATATAAAGCTGTTTACTTTGCTGAATGCGTCGGATATTCCCTTTCCGATCTTCGTACTGCCCAAAAGGTCGATTACCATGTCGGTGTTCCTGATAAATTCGGCAGAATCGTTCACCGGTACCTCCGCTCTCGAATTTATCGTGAGGATTATCGGCTCGGAAGAACCGAGAAATCTTATCGGGAAGGTAATGTCATATTTCAACTGCACTGAGAAGGTCGAATACACAACGTAATTGTTATATTTCGCGATCCCGTTGAGCGAAGATTTAAGATTGGGCTTCATGCCCTTGAAAAAAGACTGTGATTTTTTCTCAAACTCCTGTGAAATCTCGTCCTCGATCATCTTTTCGACGTCTCCCATTCCGCCAAAAATATATCGATACGGTTGTATATCCAGTTCTTTTAAAGACGGAAGCGAGTCATTTTCAATAATAGTTTCAAGAAGCGGATCGGCGCAATAATTTGAGCCCTTGATAGCAAGGCTCACTACCGACGCCTCCACCTGTGATTTCACATAAAAAGCATTTCCGAGAAAAATCAGCAGAAAAAGCACAATAAACATGATCGGAAAGACAAATACGGCTTCTATAATTACAACCGCTCCGTCCTCGTCTTTTGCGAATTTCTTTCTGATCATCTTTCTTGTCCTCCTTTCTATGATTTCGATATATCGGAGAGGAGTAATCCCCTCCGATATATCCTTTTATAAACGTCAATTTTCGGTAGGAGCATTTTTGATTACATCTTCGGAACTTGTATCAAGAACATCAAATAAATGATTCACAAGCTCAATAAGTCTGTCTTTGAAGACAACAGCCACTAATACCACAATGCCGATCATGACTACGATCGCAATTATATCAACCGCACCCTTTTCGCTTTCAAAGAAGTTCTTGAGTTTGAACCAGACATAATTGCACCAGACGTTCATCTGCTGAAATAACATGATTTTTCCTCCTTTCCGAATAATTTTATATGCATTGATTTAAAATCAATTTGCAGTTAAGTAATGTTCGGGCGGTAATCCTCCCGGTCCTATCGGCTGAGTGACCTGATCATAAATGTTCATTATCTGATCCCTGAAAATCACAGCCAAAAGGATAAGTATTATCACAACGACCAAGATAACAATAATAACCGTCTTTGCTTTGCCGCTCTCATCTGTGAAAAACGACTTGATTTTTGATAAAATACTATTCATCATGCTTCACCTATGTTTCAATATTTGTAAATGCCAGAAGCAAGTATTGCATTAAGCTCGGTTGGCGCGGGAGCCGGCTCTCTCAGATAGATAAACAAACTTTCTATAAACGGTATTACTACAAATTTAAACACCAATGCCAAAATTACAAGGATGATCACTATAACCAAAATGACAATTATTGCCTTCTTTACCTTGCCGCTCTCATCCGTAAAAAATGACTTTATTTTAGATAGAATATTCATTTTATCACCTATATTCCAAGATTTGTAAATATCGGGACAAGTATCATGATAAGTATGCCTATAAACATTATGCAAAGCGGGAATAAAAGCTTGCTTGAAGCCCTTTCTCCCTCTCGTCTTACAAGCTGCTTTTTCATCTGCCAGACCTCTTTGCTCTGCTCCGTGAGCATGATCGAGAGATCCCCACTTCCCTTTTCCATGCCCTGCATAACGGTTGAAGCAAACTTTTTTACCTCCGGGATCATGCATCTCATGCCGAAATTATAGATAGCGTCTATCTCGGCGACACCGTTGTTCATCTCCGAAACAGTGGTACGCATTTCGCTGTAAATTATCCCATCTCCGGCAAACGCGACTTCCTGCCAAGCTTCTTTTAATATCATTCCGGCATTTGTAAGAAGAGCGAGCTTTGACACGACTTCCGAAAAATCATGAAGCAGCTGTTCTGATCTGGCAAGCAATTTCTTGGAGGTGAGCGTACCGAAATAATAGTATGCAACGCCGGAGAACATGAGCATGATGGCAAACGCTGCAATTTCCGAGGAGAGACCGTAAACCGCAAACGAAAGAACGAATACAGTTATCGCCATAGAAATCTGCTGGGAGTGTATCACTCTGAGATAATACTCGCAATATTTCTCGCCATAAAGTACCTCGAGCTGCTGCCTGAGCTTTCTGTCGCCCTTGCTTTTATATTTATAACGTATCATCTGAAGGATACCGTAACCCATGCCGTAAAGGCTTTTGAATCTGAATTCCTTATCGTCAAGGGAGTCGAACATTGAGCTATAGCGGAGCCCGTTAAGGTAGAGAAGCCACCATATCACGAGCGAGACGGCGCCGATGATTATCATATATGAATCCAGCTGACTCAGTCCAAACATACAATTCTCCTAAATCTTTATGTCCATAATGGTTTTTCCGATAAAGTACGCTGCCACAAATACAACTATGCTTATCGTCGTGGAGACGATGCCCGAGGGAGTGACGAAATTTGAAGCAAAATCCGGGCTCATCATCTTTATCATGCCGACGAGAATTATCGGCATCGCGATCATAATGTTCTGCTCAGTCTTGTTTGATGTGATCAGCGTCTCTATATCTTCAGCAATCTCCATCTTATCGCTCAAAATACTGTGAGTGTTTCTGATTACATCCTTGATGTTTACGCCCTTTCTATAGCTTACAGAGAATACATCCGCAAAGCTTTTTATATCGTCGTTTCCGCTTCGAGCACCAAAGTCTTGAAGCATTTCTTCTATCGGAACGTTGTTGTGAAGACCGGCGATGATGACCTCGAGCTCGTTTATAATAAAGGAATCCTCATTATATTGAACCTTTAAATCCTCATAGATTGAGAAGAAAGAATCGTTGACGTTTTTACCTGCGCTCAGAGAGGTCGTGAGCGATTCAAGCATATCTCTGAACTGCACGTTAAGTTCCTTTTTCCTCTTAGCAATAATTGAGGAAGTTCTCATCGGAATAAACAACTTTCCCGCAATAAGTCCGACGGCCGCCGGTATCGCAATATTCAACACATATGTAAGCGTAGTCGGCATTCCGAACTCGTCCTTGCCTATGCCTCCGTAAAAAAGATATCCTACGGCTGCACCAACTGCAAAGGCGAGAATAAAATATGCCGCCTTTTCAAGAGGATTCATGTAATACACCTTATAATTAAGTGTGCGCATATTTGTCGCCGAAGTGTAATACTGCGGCTCGGCTGCGTTGTCTTTCTTCTTTTTCATCATTCCGACACCTCAAATTTTTGTCCTTATCCCCGCCATTTGCAGCTTTATCGTGTTTATCATTTCGTTCTTGGTTCTCCTGAGCGAGCCGGACACCTTTTCGGGGGTGCTGCGCTCATCTTCCTCAAAAACATAGAGCGGATTCAGAACTATCTGCCCGTTTTCATATCCCGCAACCTCGGTGATCTCCATAGTCTTTCTTGAACGGTCGCGAAGCCTTGAAAGGTGGATTATAATATCCACCGCCGAGGCTATCTGCTGTCTGACCGCTTCGAGCGGCAAACCCTCGGTATTCTGTAAAACCATTGTTTCAAGCCTTGAAAGCATATCTTTAGTGGAGTTGGCGTGGCCGGTCGAAAGCGAACCGTCGTGACCGGTATTCATTGCTTGGAGCATATCAAGAGCCTCGCCGCCTCTGACCTCGCCTACGATTATTCTCTCGGGACGCATACGGAGAGACGACTTGATGAGGTCTTTGATGGTAATCTGCCCCGCTCCCGAAGCGTTTGCGTTTCTCGTCTCCATGCTTACAAGATTCTCGATCCCGGTTATCTGCAATTCTGCCGAATCCTCTATCGTTATGACCCTCTCGTCTTTAGGGATAAAATTGGAAAGAGCATTTAAAAATGTAGTTTTTCCCGAGCCTGTTCCTCCGCTGATAAAGATGTTATACTTAGCTTTTACAAGAAGCTTTAAAACATCTGCTATCTCGGGGGTGATAGAGCCGTAGCGTATCAGCCTCTCCATTGTCATCGGCGTCTTGGAAAAACGTCTTATTGTGAGCGTCGGTCCGCAGAGAGCTATAGGCGGCAATACCGCATTTACACGCGAACCGTCGGGAAGTCTGGTATCGCAAATAGGATTTGCCTGATTGACCTCTCTTCCGGCAAGTCCGACTATTCTTTGAATAATGCTCTCGAGCTGCCTTTGGCTTTCAAATTTCTTGTCGAGCTTAAAAAGCTTTCCGTTCTGCTCTATAAAAATGTGATCCGGACCGTTTATCATCACTTCGGTTATGGTCTCGTCCTTGATGATCGAATCCAAAAGACCGAAACCTCGAATCGAATTGTAGACCTGCTCGGAAATCGACACCTGCTGGCTGATGGGACAGTACTGCCCTGCGATCCTTGAGGCGGTGATGTCCTCGATACGCTGCATCAATTCATCGTCTTGAATAGTGCTTAAAGGAAGGCTCGTTGTAACATATTCTCGTATTTCTGCAACTAATTTTTGTTCTTGTTCTACGGTCATATAGCTCACCCGTTAAATCAGCTTAGAATAGATATCAAGCTTTGATAGGCTTTCCACTACCTTTTTCGACGTGAGATGTTCATATCTCGGAATGCCGGCTATCCTTTGAAGATCAATATTGTCCACGGTCAGACAGGTTTTTTTACTGAACTTGTTATAAATGACGCCGATTCTGTTGAGAAGCGATATATCCTGATTTTCCTCAATAGCCTCAACCGCTTTATATGCGCTCACGAGCTTAGAATTTGACGTTTCCGAGCCGTCGCCCACCCAGATTATCCTTGAAGCTTTATCGAGCAGCTCAAGATCTTCGGCTTCAAGACCGAAGTCGACGTCAAGAATTACGACCTCGTATTTTCCGCAGTTCATCAATTCCAAAAGCATTTTCGACAAAAGAGCCGGGTATCGCTCAAACATCTCGACGGTGTACAGCGCTTGTGCGGGTTTGGAATAGAAATAAACCCCGCTTTTGTCCTGTTTTATGCAGCTTTCAAGTATCATCTGTATATTTACGCTCTTGCTCTGCAAAGCTTTAAAAACGTCGCCGAGATCATCTCTTCCATCTCCGGTAAAGAAAACGTCGGAACCCAATCTTTCAAGATTGAGATAAAGTACCTTTTTGCCGTTTGACGCAAGATTTATTGCAGCGGAAGCAGCCAGCGACGAAGCCCCGGCGCCTCCACTGACAGAAAGGAAAGCTATCATTCTGCAATTACCAATGGAATATTTATTCAGAACATCCTCAATATGATCAGCGCAAAGCTTGAGAATCTGTTTGTAAATCTGATCGACTGTCTGGAATCTGCATATCGCAGTTTTACCGTTATGGGTCACTACTTCCCGATCGTCAACAAACCACGCAAATTCGCAGTTTTGTGGGAGAATGTCGTAATCTATGGCAAACTCTTTGTCCGCTATCAATATGTCGATCTTTTTCTCCCGAACAAAATCAAGTGCTATATTGAGCTTTGTTGTGGAGTATATTTCCAGCGAATATTGTTCCGAAACGTTTGAATACTTGGCGATCAGATTGTCCGTAATCCTTTGACGATAGGATTCGTCCTTGACAAGTATTTCGACCTTTATCTTCATATGCCATTCCTCCCGACAAAACACGGTTTTGCAAATAAGTGTACATTTTTGCCAAGGAAATTTTGTTGATTTTTTTCGGCAGTTTTGCTCATATTCGGACAATTGGGACTTGATTTTTTAAGAATTATGTAGTATAATATTGTAGATTATTTTTTTTGCCACGCATTTACAAAAAACTACACATTGTTGTAAAAACGGTCTGCTACAAAATAGCAGACTTTTTGTAAATCTCTGCCCTGTAACGAAACGTTGAAAGCGGCATATTACAGGCTTTTGCGGCTGCTGTGCCTGTGATTTTTCCCGCCCGCCATCGTTGATAATTGCTGTAAAAGTTCTCGGGCAGCGGCTCGGGCGGTCTGCCGAATCTCACTCCGCGAGCTTTTGCCGCCGCAATTCCCTCTGCTTGACGTTGCCTGATGTTCGTGCGTTCGTTTTCCGCGACAAACGACAGCACTTGCAGAACGATGTCGCTTAAAAACGTGCCAACAAGGTCTTTTCCACGACGGGTATCAAGCAGCGGCATATCAATTACACAAATATCCACGCCTTTATCTTTTGTGATGATTCTCCATTGCTGCTGTATTTCCTCATAGTTTCGCCCAAGGCGGTCGATACTCTTGATATAAAGCACGTCATCGCACTTGAGTTTCCGCAATAGTCGCTTATAGTTTGGACGATTGAAGTCCTTGCCCGATTGCTTATCCATAAAGATATTCTCGGGCGGGACGTTCGCCTGAGCCATAGCTATCAGCTGCCGATCCTCGTTCTGTTCCTTCGTGCTGACCCTGATGTAACCGTAAATCATCGCTTGCCCCTTTTCTGCCATACCAGTTCATATCCGAGGACGTCTGCCAATTCCTTTGCTTCGCTATATCTCAAACTCCCTCGTTGGAGTTTACCCGAAAAGTTTGGGACGCTGCGCGATGAACGCGGGCTTTTGTCCGCAAGCACGAGCATCCAATTCGACACGGATGCGAAGTGCGCGCGGGAACAAAAGCAGCTTTCATTCCAGCCGTGTTCTTCGACCAACTTTTCCACAACCTCCGACATTGTTAATCCCTCACGGACGATATAAGATTTAATTTCATTTCTAATGTTCATTTTACCTCCAAATTTTGTATTCGCTTGACCGTGTACGACGTTCGCGTTTATGAGAACGTGTATATCTGTCAGGCGTAATTATCCGTTTTTGATTATCTTTTCAGTTTCCTTGACGCGTATACCTGTTCAAACTTGGCATGGTAGATTTCGCTGTTTGACGTGATTTTTCGCTATTATGTGAAAAGTCACACTATTTAACAAATACAGTTCACCGTACAGCGTCACGCGGTTTGATATAGTTATCCGCATTAAATTGTGAAACAATTCGCCCTTTTGCGATTGCTCTGTTTTTGCCGCTTCCCTGAAAGCCGTTCCTGCCATGTTTTCGCTACACTGACGTTGCCGCCCGCCTTGGTTTGCTCTGTCGTTAAGACTTTCGTCGCAAACTTCACCGATGGGCATATCCCTTTCTCGCGGTCATTCAATTTTCAAGGTGCTCGTCTACTGACAAATATAGTATAACGAAAAATCGCCCCTTTTCCCGTATGTCCATAAGGATGGAAATTAGCTCGAAAATCGAAAATTTCCACGCTCTTGGAAATTCATATTTTTGTGCTATACTGGGATTGAGGTGATTATTATGTACGCAAAACCTACAATTCCCGAAAGATTAAAAGATTTAAGAGTAATGCAGAAGCACTTGACTTTGGAAGAATTGGCAGAGCAAACAGGTCTTTCAAAATCTGCCCTCGGCAAATATGAAACCGATGATTTCAAGGACATCAGCCCGTATGCAATCGTCACGCTTGCGGCGTTTTATGGAGTATCTACTGACTACCTCCTCGGTCTGACAGAAACAAAAAATCACCCAAACACAACTCTTGACGAGCTGCATTTGAGTGATACGGCGATAGATGTTTTGAAAAGTGACAAGTTGAATAACAGGCTAATTTGTGAGATTCTTTGTCATGAAAATTTCAGACAGCTGCTTGTTGACAGCGAAATTTATGTTGACAGAATCGTCGATATGCAGATAAAAGATGTGAACGCTATGCTTGAAGTTGCAAGAAAGAAAGCAATTGAACAGGCAGATGGCGAAGATGTTTATACTCGCTCATTGGAAGTCGGGCAGATTGACGAAACCGAATACTTTGCTCATATCATTTACGACGATTTGAAAGCGATTCTCAAAGATGTAAGGGAAACGCATAAGTCCGATACCACTACTGCTGATGTTGATTCGACCGTGGCGAATATGCAGGCGAACGTTGAAGAGGCTCTTAGCTTTGAGGGCAGTCAGGAAGAGAAAAGCGCAAAATTATGGCTTTCAGGTTTAAATATTGATTATAACAAGCTGTCAAAAGAGGAGTTTGTAACGCTGATCAACATTTTGGATAAGTCAACGATTTTAAAGAATAGGGCGAGTAGGCGGGGAAAGACGTTCAAGAAAAGATAATTACATAAATCAAAACCACCACTGAAGTGGTGGTTTGCATTACCCCTAAAAGGGGTTATTACTGGCTCGCCCCCGTAAGGGGGCTCTGAAAGTTTGACATCGCATTACTATCTCGGGCAGCCGCTTAAGCGGCTGTCTTTTTTGCCTACTTATTCTTGCTACCCGTAAACGGGTCAGTAAACTCTTTGAACGTGATCTGATCCATCGTGTAATCTTCCTCTAACTGATTTTTTATGTACTCCTTTATCGCTTTTTCATTCCTGCCTACCGTATCCGCATAGTACTCTCTGCACCAAAATGAATGATTCCGATACTTATATTTCATATCTCCCCACTTGTTGTAGATCATGATGCTGCTCTTTCCTTTCAGGTACCCCATGAACGAAGAAACCGCGTGCTTTGGCGGTATCTCCACAAGGATATGTATATGGTCAGGACATGCTTCTGCCTCTGACAAATTTACTCCATACCAATTTTATAGCTGCCTCAGCATCTGTCCTATTTCCAACCTTTTGGTACCGTAAAACAACTTTCTACGGTACTTTGGCGCAAATACTATGTGATACTTGCAATTTCACTTTGAATGTGATAAACTGTGTATGTCATTCACGTTGTAATGGCCTCCTTTTGACTTCTATTGCAGTTGCAGCCGCAATCTTAGTATAGTCAAAAGGAGTTTTATTTGCAAGACTTATAGCTGTAAGCTCTTTTGAACCCCCGGCCAAGCCGGGGGGTTCGATACACAAAAATGAACCGATGCAATGATACATCGGTTCGGAAAACAATTAAAAAGTTGTTTTATTAGGGGCTACCATTCCTCCTGCTTTATTTTTTATTTTGCAGTTTCTGCACGGGGCGATTCCTTTTTCCTGAACCTCACAAGGCCGGTGCGGTTTAAGGCGACCATTATCATCGGAATGAGTATCAGCTGGATGATTATTCCGGGAATGGCGTTTAAAAACGCTCCCGCAATAAAGGCTTCCCATGTAAACGCTTCGCCGCCTATGCCGAGAATTATTATTTCCGTCACGCCCCAGACTGCCCTGCCGGCTATCATCGCGACAAGAAGCGACCGATAAAGCGATATTACGCACTGCCAGCGGGACCTTGAATACATAAGGCCGATGACGAGGCCGTAGGTCAGAAGCTCCATAGCCATCGCGACGGCGTTAGGGTAAAGAGGAGGCATGCCGAAGATAAATGAGCGCAGGATCGGGGTTATAAGCCCGACTGCGGCTCCGTACTGCCAGCCGCAAATCAGACCGCATAAGAATATGGGAATGTGCATAGGAAGAAGCATGCTTCCTATTTTGGGGACCTGTCCCGTCAAAAACGGGAGCACAAGACCGATGGCAAGAAACATTGCGGATAATGTCAGATTTTTGATGTTATGTTTCATAGAATTCACCTCAGATAATAAGCAGCCGAATCGATGAAAATAACATATCGTGCAGCTGATAGAAAATTTATGGCGGTTTTGAGAAAGATAACTGCATAAAACCGTCTTTTACTTTTCAGAATTTTTCACATTTATTTAAAACGGTTTTAATTTTTTGCTGTTACAATATATATGTAAACAAGAGCAGGGAAACTGCTTAAGAATAAAGGAGTGTATATTATGTACGAAAATTATCAGAATTACCAAAATTGCGGAAACAACCCCTATCAGCAGGGATATGAGCCCTCTAAGCCCAAAAAATCGGGCGCCGGGAAATTCGTGGCCCTCGCGCTTTGCTGCTCGCTTTTAGGAGGAGCTATCGGCGCAGGCGGGACGTTCGCCCTGACCAAAGCCGCTAAAATCAGCGATGGTGGTCTGGCGACGGTGTTTGAGAGCACGAGAGAGGCTCCCGCACTGAACGTTTCTTATGTTGACGGCGGAAAAGAGCTTACCCCGGCCGAAGTATATGCCAAAAACGTAGGCTCGACCGTCGGTATCACGACAACCGTGAACACTAATTTCTTCGGCTACCGCACGACTTCTCCTGCCTCCGGCTCGGGATTCATACTCACCGATGACGGCTATATCGTCACCAACTTCCACGTCATCGACAGCGCAAACTCGGTCGAGGTCACGACATACGACGGCAAGAGCTATCCTGCAAAAATCGTCGGATATGATGAAGAGAACGACATCGCCGTCATAAAAATCGACGCCGACGGACTTACGCCGGTGGTGCTCGGAAGCTCGGAGGAATCCGTGGTCGGCGATTACGTCTGTGCAATAGGCAACCCCTTGGGAGAGCTGACGTTTTCTTTAACAAGCGGAATTATCAGCGCTCTTGACAGAAGCGTTACCATCGAGGGCAAATCTATGAATCTTATCCAGACAGACTGCGCCATCAATGCCGGAAACTCCGGAGGACCGCTGTTTAATATGTACGGCGAGGTCGTGGGAGTTACAAACGCTAAGCTTTCAAGCAGCTCGATGGGCGAAGCGTCAATTGATAACATCGGCTTCGCAATCCCGATAGACAGCGTCAAGGATATAATCACCGGGATAATCACCGACGGGACAGTCGAAAAGCCCTATATAGGCGTGACTATATCGACCCTCGGCAGCGAGTATCAGCGCTTCGGGCTCTCGGGCGTGGTAGTCCAGAGCGTAGAGGAGGACTCCCCTGCCGAAAAAGCCGGACTTAAGGCCGACGATATTATCACGGCTGTAAACGGCGAAAAAATTGAGGAAAACAGCGACCTGACCTCAAAAGTCCTGAAATGCAAGGACGGCGACAAGCTTACGCTGACCGTCACACGTCAGGGAGAAACGCTGGAGCTTGAAGTGACCGTCAAGGTAAGAAAGCAGTCCGCGCTTTCGGAACCGGATGACGACGAGACCGAGGATGAGCAGGACGAATACCCCTACTACATGTGGCCGGGATTCGGTTCGGGTTCGCCGATGTGATGACAAAAAATCAAAATACAAAACCGCCGGAGGCTTTAAAGTCCCCGGCGGAATTTTTTTATCAGATCATGCTGTCTTCCCAGCAATCCGGCGCCTCAAGACCAAGTATCTTGGCGACGGTGGGGGCGACGTTTGCAAGACCGTAGCTGCCGGGCTTGATTTTGTAGTCGACGTCGTTGTCGTAGATGATGAACGGAACGGGGTTGAGGGAGTGGGCAGTCCTCACCTGGATGACTCCCTTTTTGTTCTTTTCGAGCATCTCGTCGGCGTTGCCGTGGTCGGCGGTTATAAGGACCGTTGCACCGACAGTATCGGCGACCTTGAGTATCCTCGCAAGTCCGAGGTCGACTGCCTCGACGCCGGTTATCGTAGCGTCGAGATTTCCCGTGTGGCCGACCATGTCGCCGTTCGGGAAGTTGCAGCGGATGAAGTCGTACTTGCCGCTCTCAAGAGCTGCTATAACGTCGTCGGTTATCTCGGCAGATTTCATCCACGGGCGCTCGTCGAAGCTGACATTGTCGGAGGGTATCTCCTTATATGTCTCAAGCTCTTCGGAGAATTTTCCGGAGCGATTGCCGTTCCAGAAATAGGTGACATGACCGTATTTCTGGGTCTCGGAGACCGCGTACTGCCTAAGACCGTGAGCGACTAAAAGCTCAGAAAGGGTGTTTTTGATTTCGGGAGGCGCGACAAGATAATTCTCGGGAAGTTTTAAATCGCCGTCGTACTGGAGCATGCCGGCGTAGATGACTTTCGGCATAACTCCCCTGTCGAACTTGTCGAAATCGGGCTGATCAAAAGCCATTGAAAGCTCGATGGCGCGGTCGCCTCTGAAGTTATAGAGGATGACGCTGTCGCCGTCGGCGATCTTTCCGACAGGCTCGCCGTTTTTGGCGATGACGAATGCCGGGAGATCCTGGTCGATGACGTCGAGCTCTTTTCTGTAGGTCTCGATGGCGTCTTTGGCGGTTTCAAACTGACGGCCGATACCGTGAACGTGAGTGTCCCAGCCGAGCTTAACCATGTTCCAGTCGGCCTGGTATCTGTCCATAGTTACTTTCATTCTTCCGCCGCCGGAAGCGATTTTTCCGTCAAAGCTGCCGTCGTTTAATGAAGCAAGAAGATTTTCAAGGTCGTCGACGTAGGTGAGAGCGGATGTCGCGGGAACGTCGCGACCGTCAAGGAGAATATGGCAGCGGACTTTTTTAACGCCCATTTCCTTGGCCTTGATTATCATCTGCTTAAGATGGCTGATGTTAGAGTGGACGTTGCCGTCCGACAAAAGGCCGATAAAATGCATTGCAGAGCTGTTGGCCTTGCAGTTGTCAACGAGTTTAAGCCATGTTTCGGAGGCAAACATCTTGCCGCTCTCGATGGACTCGTTGACAAGCTTTGCGCCCTGGGAGTAGATTTGACCGCAGCCGAGGGCGTTGTGTCCGACTTCGGAGTTGCCCATGTCGTCGTCGGTGGGCAGGCCTACAGCGCTGCCGTGAGCCTTGAGGCGGGTATTCGGGCGCTCCTTTAAAAGCTTATCCAAAACAGGAGTGTTGGCGAGCGTGACGGCGTCGCCGAGCCCGGTCTTGGAGAAGCCCACGCCGTCCATTACAACTAAAAGTAAAGGTTTCATTGTGACTTTTCCTTTCATATCGTGTGAAGTATAAAAGCTTTACAGGATGCATGATATGCCGAATTATAGGGGCTTGTCGGCATGATCATGCTGCAAAATCTGTAAAGTTAAATGGCTTTACATCAGACGGATGCCGCCTTGATTATCTCACCAAAGTCGGGAGCCTTGAGGGACGCTCCGCCGATAAGACCGCCGTCGACGTTTACCTTGGAAAGAAGTTCTGCGGCGTTTTTGGCGTTCATCGAACCGCCGTACTGTACAGTGACTGCGTCTGCTGTTGCGCTGTCAAACATCTTGGCGATGACCGAGCGGATGTATGCGCAGGCTTCCTCGGCCTGGTCGGCAGTCGCGGTCTTGCCGGTGCCGATGGCCCAAACGGGCTCGTAGGCGATGACGCACTTTTTCATTTCATCGGCGGTGAGGCCGTAGAAATCGAGCTTGCACTGTTTGCCCAAGACTTCCTCGGTAATGCCGCACTCGCGCTCCCAAAGAAGCTCGCCTATGCAGACTATCGGCTTGAGTTCGGCCGCCAAAGCCGCCTTTAAGCGCTTGTTTACGGTCTCGTCGGTCTCGCCGAAGTATTGGCGGCGCTCGGAATGTCCCAAAACAACATACTCGACGCCGACCTCCTTGAGCATATCGGCCGAAATTTCGCCGGTGAACGCGCCCGATTTTTCAAAGTGGCAGTTCTGTGCGCCGACGTGGATATTCGTGCCCTTGACGGCCTCAACCGCGGTCTCAAGGTTGGTGAACGGAACGCATACTACGACCTCGCAGCCTGCGTTTGCGGCAAGCGGCTTGATGGCCTCGATAAGCTCCTTGGCCTCGGGACGGGTCTTATTCATCTTCCAGTTTCCGGCAATGATTGCCTTTCTAAGATTCTTGTTCATAATAAACTCCTAACAAAATTTTCAAATTTTAGGAGCAGAAAGAGCGCCGCCCTATCTGCTCCGAATGAATTTACTTGTCAGCGATGGCGTCTACGCCGGGAAGTCCCTTGCCCTCGAGATACTCAAGGGAGGCGCCGCCGCCGGTGGAGATGTGGGTCATCTTGTCGGCGAAGCCTAAGTTGATGACGGCAGCCGCGGAATCTCCGCCGCCGATAACGGTGGTAGCGTCGGCGTCTGCAAGAGCCTGAGCAACGGCCAAAGTGCCCTTGGCGAGGACGGGATTCTCAAACACGCCCATAGGACCGTTCCAGACGACGGTCTTGGCGGTCGCGATTTCCTTGGCGAAGATGTCAACGGTCTTTGCACCGATGTCAAGGCCCATCATGTCGGCGGGAATGGCGTCGGCGGCAACGGTGGAGACCTCAATAGGTCCGTCGATCGGGTCGGGGAAAGATTTTGCGACAACAGTGTCGACAGGGAGGAGTATCTTCTTGCCGAGCTTTTCGGCCTTGGCGAGCATCTCCTTGCAATAGTCGAGCTTCTCGTCGTCGACGAGCGACCGGCCGATCTCGCAGCCCTTGGCCTTTAAGAATGTGTAGGCCATGCCGCCGCCGATGATAAGCGTGTCGCACTTTTCAAGCAGGTTGGAGATGACGTTGAGTTTGTCTGCAACCTTGGCGCCGCCTAAGATGGCGACAAACGGTCTGACAGGGTTCTCTACGGCATTGCCGAGGTATCTGATCTCTTTCTGCATGAGATAACCTACGGCAGTCTCCTTGACGAACTTGGTGACGCCGACGGTGGAGGCGTGGGCGCGGTGAGCTGAGCCGAAAGCGTCCATGACGAAAACTTCATTGTCGACCAAAGCGGCAAGCTCCTTGGAGAACTCCTCGCCGTTCTTGGTCTCGTCGTTGCCTCTGAATCTCGTATTCTCCAAAACGACAATCTCGCCGTCTTTCATGTTGGCGACGGCTTTCTTGGCGTTCTCGCCGACGATCGTGTCATCCTTGGCGAAGATGACGTTGGTGTTTACGAGCTGTGCAAGTCTCTCGGCTGCGGGAGCGAGGGAGAACTTGTCCTCGGGGCCGTTCTTGGGCTTGCCGAGGTGAGAGCACAAAACTACCTTTGCGCCCTCGGAGACGAGCTTGTTGATCGTCGGAAGAGCCGCGGTGATGCGGTTGTCGTTGGTGATGACGCCGTCCTTGAGGGGAACGTTGAAGTCGACTCTTACGAGGACTTTCTTGCCCTTGACGGAAAGATCGTCAACCGAAAATTTCTTTAATTCTGCCATAATTGTAACTCCTTTACAAATTATTTCTCAGGAAAATCCTTATGAGGCTATTATACTAAATTCTGCGGAAAATAGCAAGTGTTTGCCGCAAATTTTTCAGGATTTTTGCTCGGGACTCAAAACTATCCTCTCGACCTCGCCCTCGGCCGGCTCCTCAAAGAAGCTTTCAAACTTTTTGAGCAGATTTTCATCGACAAAATATGCCCGGCTTTTGCCGTCCGAAACGTCGCGGTTTCGCTTTTTTATCCGCTCTTTCCAAATCCTGTCGGGGACTTTCAGATAGTGTATTTCGCATTGCACTCCCCTGTCACGGAAAAACTTTTTGGCATATTCCCGCTCGGATGCCGTCCACAGACCTATGTCGATAATTGCGTTAATGCCGTTTTTGGCGGTCTCGGCGGCTTTTTCATAGAAATACCCCTCAAGCTTTTCAAAATACTCGTCGAGGATGTCCCCCGGCATTGGTCCCAAAAGTAGGAGCGTTAAATCGTCGATTGAAAAGTGCACGGCCGGAAGCTCGCGGGCAAGTCTCTCGGAATATGTGGTCTTTCCGGAGCAGAGCCTGCCGCAGGTCAGAATTACCTTAGCCATGTCAGTCCTCCCATGTAAAGCGCGTGAGCTTCCCCTCACGCTCAAGGTCGGGAAAGTCCCACTGGCGAAGTATCTCATAGGCCGCGATGGCGACGGAGTTTGATAGATTCAGGCTCCTGAGAGTCGGCCTCATCGGGAGACGAACGCAGGTATCCGGGTTAGCGTGTAATAAATCTTCCGGCAGGCCCGCGTCCTCCCTGCCGAAAAGAATGTAGCAGCCGTCGGGGTATTGCATGTCGGAATAAACATGGCGGCCTTTAGTTGTAAAGTAAAAATACTTACCGCCTTTTGTTCTCTCAAAAAAGTCTGCGAGGCCGTCGTAGTAGGTGATGTCGAGCTTGTCCCAGTAGTCGAGGCCTGCGCGCTTGAGGTTTTTATCGGTGACTGTAAAGCCCATCGGCTTTACAAGATGAAGCCTTGCTCCGGTAACGGCGCAGGTCCGGGAGATGTTTCCGGTGTTCTGGGGAATCTGGGGCTCGACCAAAACTATGTTCAGGGTCATTTTTTGCTCCTTTCTCACAGCTGCCGATACTCGGTGAAGCGCTGCTTTTCGGCAAGAGTCGGCAGGCATTTTTCGAGCATGACTCCCTCTCTCACGGGTGCTCCGTAACCGAAAGTCGTTTTTATCGCGTACTCGCAGAACGTTGTAGCGCGCTCCATCGCTATCGGGAGGCTGTCGCCAAGGAGTATGCCGCCGGTCAAAATGCTCGCAAAAATATCCCCCGTTCCGGGATAATTTTTCGGTATCATCTCGTACGAGACCCGCCAGAAAGCGTTGTTATCGCGGTCATATCCGATGTTGCAGACCTCACCGTCGGCAAGCTGCACGCCGGTTATGACCACTATCTTCGGGCCCTTGTTCGAGAGCTTGACAAGGTACTGCTTTGCCTCGCTCACCGTCAGGGGCGCCATCGGATATGACGTATTCAAAAGTATCGAAGCCTCAGTCAGGTTCGGGGTGATTATGTCCGCAGCCGCTACAAGCTCGCTCATTCTTCTGCATAAAACGTCGTCGTAGGTGCGGTAGCGCTTGCCGTTGTCGCCCATGACCGGGTCGACTACCCGCAAAGCCCCCTTGAAGCTGTCCATGACCTCGAGACAGTGCGTGACTTGGACCTCGGAGGCCAAAAAACCGGAGTATACACAGTCGAAGTCAATGCCTGCCGAAAGATAGTGCTTCAAAGCCTCGGGGATGTAGTCGGTCATGTCCTTTAGTACCACCTCGCCAAAGCCGCTCGTGTGGGTCGACAAAAGCGCCGTCGGCATGGGGCAGACCTGTACCCCCATTACGGACAGCGTCGGCAGGATGACCGACAGCGAACAGCGTCCCACGCCGGAAAGATCGTGAATTGCGGCGACTCGCTTGAGTTCTGACATATAAAGCTTCCTCTCTGAGATGGATGAATTTACCTGTAAAATGTCGCATTTTCTGCGTTTATTTTTTGCATGAGAGCGTAAAATAGTATTACATTATTTTGAAAGGCTGGTATTATTTATGACGATGAACATTTCTTCACTTGCAAAAGGTATGGCCGTGGGCATGGCGGCCGGGGTCGTTACCTACGCGCTCACTAACGCCACAGGCTCCGAAAAGCGCCGCTTCAAATCGAGCACGATGAAAGCCGTTCGCTCGGTAGGCTCAATGATGGATATTTTGGGCGGAATGTTCATGTAAGGCGGGGATGACCTGCGCAAGGCCGGGTGGTATAGCCCGGCCTGTTTTTTTATCTGATCCTCTTTTTCTTGGTCTTTTTGGGAGGCTCCTGGGGTATTTCGGTCTCGGGAGTGTCGACAAAGACCGCTTCGTCGTCATCGTCGGGCTGTGTGTATCTTATATCCGGCATCTCCTCGCCTCTTTCGTCATAGTAGGGCTTGATGACGCGGTTTCTTATCGCCGGGAAGCAGTTGAACGCATAGAGAAGCCCCAAAAACGACGGGACTATCAGAAGCAGAATCACGGACCACGGGAACAAAAGAATTGCCGCGGCTACAATGACAACGGTGGTTATAAGGTTTATAACGCTCGTTTTTATCTCGATGGCTGTAAGATAGAGCGCGTTTTTCAGTATCTGCCAGAGATTAAGCGTCGTCGAGACTATCATAAGATAGATGTAGAAGTGCATCATGATAAATATAAACGCTGTTACGATGCAGATAATAAAGGGTATGTTGAAAAATGAATTTTCGGCCGCAAAGCTCCAGTACAGGGGTATCGCGAAGCTCATTGCAACGATGAAGAACATATCTATCATGCCCATTACGGCGCCCTGCTTGAAGTTGGAACGGAATGCTTTCCAGAAATCGCTCCAGATAAAGACGGGCCTGCGGCAGGAGATGTTTCTAAGGACTTTCATGAACCCGCAAAGGGCCGGGCCGACGAATGCTCCCAAAAGAACAAAAATTACATAGTAGCCGATATTGCCGACCCCGAGATACTCGACGAACATTATCCCCGCAAACGGCAAAAGCGCAAGCAGGAATATGAAGTTCAGGGCAATCAGCTTTGAAAGGTGGTTCAAATAAATGTCAAAGAACCGAAACAGCGCGATTTTGTTGTCAGGGTCCTTTGTCACGCCCTTGCCGACCTTTTCATAGTTTGAAAACAGTCCCATTTTTTTACATCCTTTCTTTACCGAGCTCAGAGCCTTGAAAGAGCTCCGGCAAGATATGCGTCCGCAAATGCAAACACTGTTGACGCAAGATAATATATCAAAAATCTCACGGTGTAGTCTCTGACGTCCTTTTTCATGCCGAGACGGTTTTCCGCCGTCATCGAAAGACGGAGATATTTGTTTGAAAGCCCGAGGGCGTCCTTGCAGCATAAGAGCAAAACGCCGGTCGACGCGACTGCATAGGGAAGAAACGCAGCCAAAGACAAAAGCAGGTTTTCGTTAAGGTATGCTCCCCTTACGCACAGCCCGAGACCGAGCCCGCGAAATGCCGTAAGCAAAATCTCGAACGGCTGGCCGAGGGCGCAGAATCCCAAAAAATATGCGGCAAGCTGCAAAAGCGCTATGCCCGAAAACGACCTCAGAAACACCTCGAAAAGAGACCCGCCTGCGGCAAGTTCAAGCTTTTGGGATATGCCGCAAAGCGAGATAAGGGTCGGCTGCGGGATGTTCAGGCTTATTATCACGCCCGCGGTCACTCCGACGGCCGCGGATAGGCCGAGGGTTATTTCGGCGCTCATGGGCTTTGGCCCGTATGTCAGCTCTTTCATGTTATCATCCTCCGATGAAAGTATATTCCCGGGGAGGACAGGTTAGAAGAGCACGGATATATTATACTACATTTTGCGCAAGGTTGCAAGAGGGAAAATGAAAACAAAAAGCATGAGCGGCGAGCCGCGGGCTGCGACGTCGCCGTTCTTTCCCATCATATTGAACCCCCGAAATATCTTTTTTACTCCTCCGCGCTCGGAACAGCCCGCTCTATGCCGGCGTTTTCATAAAGCTTCCCTACTTCTTCGTCAAGCCTTGCGATCGTCTCGTCCTGGTCGTTAAGACGGTTTTTAAGCTCTTTCTGCTGGTCGGAAAGGTACTGGGCGGCATATGCCAAGCTGCAAACTATCACCATGACAAGCGCCGTCAGGGTTATCATAGCCTTGCCGACATTTTCATCCGAAAACAGCAGCTTTTCGTCGGTCACGCGCCTGTTTCCGGGGACGGACTGCCATGCCTTCAAAATAAGCGGAAGCAAAACCGACAGAATAATTATATCTATCGGCAGCTGCACGAGGTTCTTTATCGCCCTCGCCGGGAACATCGCCAAAAAGCCCTTGCCGGCCAAAGAAGCGACCGCCCACGTCGTGAGCCAGAGGTTGCAGACCGCGACGACCGTCGTTTTGGCGGCGATTATTCTCGGGACCATCCATTTGTCGTTTTTGGCATTGTATAGGAAAATGCCGTAGATAAGCGCTCCAAGGCCCTCTATAAGCGTGAATCGGATGTCGAACGCGCCCGAGGGCTTCAGGAGAAATCCCAAAATATCGGTGACAACGCCCGCCGTGAAGCCGACCGTGGGGCCGAACAGCATTGAAATCGTCGAAAGCGCCACGAATGCAAAGGATATGTGGAGCGTTTCGCTCGTGTGGACGTCTAAAGTAAGCTTGATGACTATGTCAAGCGCTATCAGCATCGCCGTCGCGACAAGGCAGCGGATGTTTTTCAGCTCCTTGGCGGAGCGGGTAAAAAGATGAAAAAAGCCTTTCATTGACGTTTCCTCCTTTTTAAGTAAACACACAGCCTGCTTAAAATGCCGGAAAAGCCGATAAAAGGCGTTTTTATGCAAATCAAGCGGGATGCGAAAGCCGAACCGCAGCAGGAAAAAAGCTTTTCTTTGTTTCCCGACATTCGTTTCGGAGGCAACTCCCCGTCCTCCGGACACTGAACGCTCGGCTTTCTACTCTTGTTTTATTGCGTTGAATTTATATCGAAAGGATCCTTGAGACGGAATGAAGCTTCTCGTCGTAGCCCTTTTGCATCTTCAATGCTTCCTCGATGTCATAATCGACGAGCTTGTCGTTTTTGGTGGCGACTATTCTGTTGGCGTAGCCGTTTGCCAGAAGTTCGACCGCGTAGTAGCCCATCTTAAGGGCCATTACTCTGTCATAACAGGTCGGCGAGCCGCCTCTCTGAACATGGCCCAAAACGGTGGCTCTTGAGGTGACGCCGGTCTTTTTCTCGATGTATTTTGCAATATCGTCGGAGGTGAATTTCTCGTCGACAGCGCCCTCGCAGACTACAAGCTCGAAGTGGCTCTTGCCCTTTGAACGCTGCTCGATTATTTTGTGGCAGATCTCGTCGAGTCTCTCGCCGAGCCTCGGCTTGTCGTCGGTGATGATGCAGTCGATAGCGCCGGTGGCGGCGGCTACTCTTACGCCGATGTGAGGAGCCTTTCTGCCCATTACCTCAACGACGGAGCAACGGTCGTGGGACATTTCGGTGTCCTTTATCTTGTCGAGCATTTCGATACAGGTGTTCTGGGCGGTATCGAAGCCGATGGTGTATTCGGTGCAGACGATATCGTTGTCGATGGTGCCGGGAAGACCTATGCACTTAACGCCCTCTCTTGAGAGGTCGAGCGCTCCGCGGTAGGTGCCGTCCCCTCCTATAACGATGAGTGACTCGATCCCTGCGTCCTCAAGGATCTTCTTTGCCTTCTGGACTCCCTCGGGAGTGGCAAATTCCTTGCTGCGCGCAGTTCTGAGCATCGTACCTCCGCGATGAAGTATATCGGAGACGTCGCGGGCGCCGAGCTCATACATATCGCCCTCTAAAAGCCCCTGGTATCCGCGGCGGATACCTATGACCTTAAAGCCTCTTGCAATCGCGGACCTTGTCACGGATCTGATCGCCGCATTCATGCCGGGAGCGTCTCCTCCGCTGGTAAGTAAGCCTATCGTCATGATATTCGATTCCTCCATATGTAAAATATACGCATAGCAAACGTACAGACAAAACGTCTGTTTTCAACATTTAGAATAGCACAGCCGACCGATAAAGTCAAGAAAAAACCGCAATTAAGAGGTGCCGAAAATCGACACCTCTTTTTAAACTTATATGTGCGTTTTGACCGATTAGTAATTAGTTGAATAGTAAATAGTCGTTAGTTTTAAGGTGTTCGGGGTTGGTCGGTTAAAACCGGCCATGGCAGAGAAACATTTTCAAATCCGTAGCCGTCAGGCGACACCTAAACTAATAACTAACAACTATTCTCTGACAACTATCAGCCTGCTGCGTCCATAAGGGGGTTGAAGTTGGAGATGTAAACCATAAGAGTGTTGCCATCGGCGACGTTTATGTCTCCGCCTACCTCTCCGCCGGTCTCGGAACAGTATACTCCCAAAACAAGGTCGGACGCCTCAAAGCTGTCCTGAGTGGAATACTCATACTTGATATTCAGCTTATCAAGCTCGGCCGCGTACTCCTCTTTCGTCATACGGGTGCCGTCCTCGCGCATGAAATCGGGTATCTTCACGACTTCAAGACCCTTGGACACCTTGACCTTGACCTTTGTAAGACCCTGGAGCTCGGTGCCCTTTTCGATGTCCTGCTCATAAATAACGCCGTTTTCATATTCCTCGGAATAATCGTATGTCGGCTCAAGTTCCAACTTCCCCTGCCATACCGAATTTCCGACGACGCTGTCGTATCTCTTGCCCAAAAGGTCCGGCATCGCAAAGAGCACTCCGCTCTTGGTGGCGGCCGTTGTTTCGGGAGGAGCAGTCTCGCTCGGAGTCGTTTCGGAAGCCGTGGTCGGGGCAGCCGGCTCGGTGGTGGCGGCGGTGTTTACAACAGGCGGAGTGTAGGCCGTGGTAGTGACCGCTCCGGGAAGAACGCTGCCCGAATCGGGCAAAAGCATCCTTGCGAGCATGACAAACGCAGCTATCACTATCGCCACTAAGATAAGCGCTCCTAAGATCATGAATCCGTTGGCTATAGCCTGGGCGCGCCTGCGGTTTTTCTTTTTCTTGACTTTACGCTCCGGCTCAAGCTTCGGGACCTGTATCGGGATTGTCTGGGTGGAGCCGTTCGGCAGCTTCTGCATATAGCTCGGCTGCTCGAAAAGCTTGGTGACAAAATCGGTGACGGTCCTTATTCTCTGGTCACAGTTAAGGCGCATGGCCTGCATGATGACCTTTGAAACATTTGCCGGAACATTATAATTTATTTTGGCAGGCTCCAAAAGGTCGTCGTTTCCGACTCTTGCCATAGGCTCGGTCGGCATGCAGCCTGTCAGAAGACGGTACATTACCGCCGCTACTGCGTATACGTCGGTCCAGGTGCCTATCCATTCCGAAGCGGAATACTGTTCGGGCGCAGAGTAGCCGGTGTAAAGCTCGGGAGCAAGGTCGGTATTCACGGTCCTGACGGCCGCTATGGAAAAGCCTGTCAGCAAAAGTTCGCCGCCGTCCGTGACAAGAATGTTCTCAAGGCTGATACCGCGGTGCAAAAGACCCGCGTTATGTATGCAGCTGAGAGTTGTGAGAAGCGGAGGAAAGAGCTTTTTGACCTGGTCCCAGGTAAGCTCCCCCGCGTTATCTGCAAGATATTCCTTGAGAGTCTGGTGCTCGGTGTACTTCATGATGACGTACGCGGTGCCGTTCTGGGAAAACATATCTATAGGCGCGACGATGTGAGACATGGTGCGCAGGCGCTGGAGGTCCTTATTGAGTTCGATAAACTCGGACATATAGTTTTTATACTGGACGTTGGCGTTGGGGTAAACCTTTATCTCCTGGGTCTCGCCGTCTCTTGTGCATATGGCGTCAGGCATATACTCCTTAACGTAAACCTTTTGCTCTGTCTGGCTGTCGTAGCCGATATACAGGGCGGACTCCCCGTTTTTACGGAGGAGCTTGCCGACGATGTATTTGCCGTCTAAGACAGTCTTGGGCCTTAAGTAGCCCGACTCGGCAGGCGTGCCGTCGTCGTACCCGCAATAGGGGCAGACCCCGGCCTGCTCAAGAGGCTCCATACAGCCCATGCAAAGGGTCTTGTGATCGCTCATGATATAAATTTCCCCTTTCAGAGAATATGCTCGCATAATTATCTCACTATATTTTATCCCTAAATTCTCAAAATGTCAACCTTTTAACCCAAATCGTAATAATGTTGTAACCAACTTGTAACTTTTTGAGATAATTTGAGGCTTTGGGGAGGGATGTGGGGGTTATAGGGGATGGGTGGCGGGGAAGTTATGAGGGGTTGCCCTGCTCTCTGCCCCAAGGGAGGGGTGCTGACTTTCACCTTTGCAGCTTGAACGAAACTCGCTCGCGAATACTTGCGGGAACTGAAGTGCGCCTCTCCCCCTCGCTCGCGAACGCTGCCGCGTTCGCTCGCTCGGGCTTACTGCTGAGCGATAGCTTTCGGGGACAACCCTTGCAGGGTTTTCCCCGAGCCCCTTTCGCGAAGCCCGACGGCAGTAACTGCCGTCGGGTAGGGGACCCCCTTGATAGGGTCCCCTACGCCCAAACAGTCCACCGGACTGTTTGGGCTACCCTCCTGATCTTTTTTCGGATTAAGCCTCCGAAAACGATGCCTGACGGCATCCTTTCCGGATGCGGGGATTTCGCAGCCTGCGGGCTGCGACGAGGGCTGACTTGCGATTAAAACTCTTTGAAAGGCTCCAGCGGAGCCTTGAAAAGCAAGTTTTAACGCAATCGTCATTCGCCTCTGGACTCTCGCAAGCCTTTTGAAAAAGGCTTGAGCGAAAACTTTTAGATTTTCGCTCTATTATACTTTGCGGCGTTTCTTCGGGTCTTGACAAAGGGTGTATAATATAATTAAACAGGTCGAAAATTATTTAAAGGGGGTGCGCTCTATGAAAAAACTTCTTAAAGTCTTGCAATCGCGTTTCTTTATCACCGTGCTTCTTATGCTTTTGCAGGTCATAGTTCTCTTCGTGTCCATAGGTCTTTTGGCCGTCAATTTCTCGGTATACTACGTCCTTACGATGATCGCCGCCGTCTTAGTCATCATGGACATCGCCAACGACAAAATGAACCCGTCGTTTAAGCTGCCTTGGGCTATTTTGGTCATCGCCTTTCCCATCATCGGCGCTCCCCTTTACATTCTCTTTGCAAAATCAAAGCAGACAAGAAGAATATCCAAGCGGTTCAGAAACTACCGCACTCTCATGAGAAATACCCTGCCCAACCCCGACGACCCGATATCCGAAATAGAAAAAACCGAGCCGGAAGTCGCCCGGCAGATGAAATATATTGAAAGAACGGCATACTCCCCCGTCTACCGTAACACAGAAGCCGTCTACTTTTCCTCGGGAGAAGAATATTTCAGCTCCGTTCTTGAAGAAATTTCAAAGGCCGAAAGATTTATTTTTCTTGAGTATTTCATCCTCGAAGAGGGAACCATGTTCAACACCATACTCGACATCTTAAAAGAGAGAGTCGACGCGGGCGTTGAAGTAAGAATAATGTATGACGACATAGGCTCGATAAACAAGTTGCCGAAGCGCTTTGACAAGTATCTTGAGAGCCTCGGGCTAAAGGTCTCGGTGTTCAACCGCATGAAGCCGTCTCTTGACGCATTTTTAAATTACCGCGACCACCGTAAGATACTCGTTGTCGACGGGAACATTGCCTTTACCGGCGGTATAAACCTTGCGGACGAATACATTAACGGCATTGAACGCTTCGGGCACTGGAAAGACACCGGGGTCATGCTCAAGGGCGAGGCTGTCACCAAAATGACCGAAATATTTTTACAGCTCTGGCATTTCTCACGTGAAGAGACTAAAATCGATTACGGCGACTATATCGGCACGATAAAATGCCCCTCCGACGGCTATATACAGCCCTTTGCCGACGGCCCGTCGACCGACGATCTCACGGTGGAGATGTGCTATATGGGCTTGATAAACAGCGCCACCGACCATTTCTATGCGACTACGCCGTATCTTATTCTTGACAACGAGATGACGACGGCGCTCTGCAACGCTGCAAGAAGCGGGGTTGACGTCCGCATCATCACTCCGCACATTCCCGACAAAAAGACCGTCATGGCGGTGACAAGGTCTAACTATCGGACGCTTCTTATGAGCGGCGTGAAGATATTTGAGTACACGCCCGGGTTTATCCATGCTAAAAATATCTCGGCCGACGGGAAGCTTGCCGTAGTCGGCACCGCAAACTTCGATTTCAGAAGCTTTTATCTGCACTTTGAAAACTGCGTTTTGTTCTATAAATCAAAGTGCGTGGACGACGTTGAGAAAGATTTTTTGAAAACTCAGCAGGAAAGCGTCGAGATAACTCTTGATTCCATCAAGAAAAAAGGCCCGCTTTACGGGCTTTTGCAGGCGATACTAAAGGTGTTTTCACCTCTCATGTAAAAAAATAAATTAAGGAGACGGCTATGGACTGGAAAGAGCTTAAGCTTTACACATCCCACGAGAATATGGAGGATCTTTCGGCGGCGCTTATTTCGGCGGGGGTCTCGGGGCTTGTCATTAACGACCCGGAGGACATAAGGGAATTTGCCGAGGAAAAAAATTCGAGCTGGGACTATATCGACGACGAGCTGCTGAAAGAGGCCGCTTCGGGCGAGCCGTATATAACGGTTTATCTGCCCGGAAGCGAGGACGGAGCCGTACAGTATGAGGCGATAACGGAGGCGCTTGCAAGGCTGAAAAGCCTCGGAATATTCGTCAGGACCGAGACCGGCTCGATTCGTGAGGAGGACTGGGCGAACGAGTGGAAAAAATATTTCAAGCCTCAGCCCGTCGGCAAAAGGCTCGTCATAAAGCCGACCTGGGAGACAGTGAGCGACCCCGGTGAAAGAGAGATAATCGAGCTTGACCCGGAGTCAAGCTTCGGCACCGGCCGCCATCACACGACTCAGCTCTGCCTTGAGCTTTTGGAAGAAAACATCGCTCCCGGCGACAAAATAGCCGACTTGGGATGCGGAAGCGGGATAATCTTTATTTCGGCGATGAAGCTTGGCTGCTCCTATGCCGCAGGCGTCGACATTTCGGAGGACGCGGTGAAGATCTCCCGGAAAAACGCACTGCAAAACGGCATTGCGGACGATAAATTCGACGTGTATCTCGGGGACGTGGCAACCGACCCCCTGCTCCGTGAAAAAGTCGGAAAGGGATTTGACATTGTTGCCGCGAACATCGTGGCGGACGTTTTGCTTGCGATGAAAGACGTTTTTGCACAGATCATTCGACCCGATGGAAAGCTTATTCTGAGCGGGATAATAGACGAACGGGTGGATGAGGTGCTGAGCGCTGTAAAGGAAAGAGGCTTTACACTTACAAGGCAGCTTCACCGGGATATCTGGAACGCTGCGGTGTTCGTTAAAGTGGGGTAAAAGGCGGGTGAGAGAGGGGCGAAGCCCCCCGCCGCCGTGAGGCGGCGGACGCCCACGCGAAGCGTGGGCGGAGTCCGCGAAGCGGACGGGGCTTCGCTTGTACGGTTACGCGCAAAGGCTTCAAAGAGCCGTCGAAACAGCCCGTATAACAGATCCCGCCGGAGGCTATCCGACGGGACCTTTTTATCGACAGGAGGTTATAGCAGATAGAATCCGGCTGAGCGGGACGGGACGGTGATAACGCCGTCCTTGAAGCTGCACTTCTCGCCGAAAAGATATACCGGCGCTCCGGGCTTGTGCTTGTATGGAAACTCGGCATTTTCGGCAGACGGGTTTATAATCACAAGGATTTTCTCGTCGCCGGAGGACCTTATGTAGGAAAGAGGATACGCGTTTTTCTCGGCATAAACGAACTCGATCTCGCCGCGGTTTAAAAGAGCGGGATGCTCTCGGCGGACACGAATAAGGCGTTTTACTTCGCTGTATAAAGACGAATCGTCGTTCATCTGTTTTTCGGCGGTGGGCCTGTCGGGAGAGGGGTCTTGCGGGATGTAGAGCATGTCGGGAGAGGCGGAGCTGAAGCCGGAGTTTGCGGTGCTGTCCCACTGCATCGGAGAGCGCGAGCCGGTACGGTTGAAACCGCCCTCGACCGATTTAATATTTTCAACATATCTCAGGCCTATCTCGTCGCCGTAGTAGATAAACGGCGCTCCCGGCATCGAAAGCAGGAATGCAAAGGCTATCTTGAGGTTGTCGCCGTGTATGGAACGGGAAAGCCTGTCCATGTCGTGGTTGCCGGACGGGATGCAGATAAGACCGTCGCTGCCGGCCTTTTTACGGCTCTCAAGATATTTCAGGACAAATTCGTGCGCGTCGCCCTTTCCCCTGTCCGAGAAAAACGGCTCTGCACATCTGAACAAATCGTTATAGTGAGACGGGCCGAAGTGAAGCAAAAAGTCCATGTGGAATCCGCCCAAGAGGGATTTATCCGGCTCTCCCCACTCGGAAACCATCGCCGCTTCGGGAAATTCCTCGTCTAAAAATCTGCGGACGTCCTGCCAAAGGGCGATAGTACCCAATGAGTCGGGGTCGTTTTTGACCAGGGAACCCGCCATGTCGACCCTGAAGCCGTCGCACCCGAGAGACAGCCAGAATCTCATGATATTTTTAAGCTCTTCTTTCGTAGCTTTAGGGCCCTCGGCGTCAACGGGCTGCTGCCACGAATAATCAGACTTATAAAAGCCATAGTTAAGCGCAGGCTGATTTGAAAAGAAGTTTACAACGGCGCAGCCGTCTCGGTCGGAAATGCCCCTTATGCAGCCCATGCCCCTTGGTTCGTTCCAGACCGAATCCGTCCAGACGTAGCGGTCGGTATAGGCGTTTTTCTCGGCTTTCATTGACTCCCTGAACCACTTATGCTCGACGGAGGTATGCCCGGGCACAAGGTCCAAAAGCACCCTTATTCCCCTCTTGTGCGCCTCATCGAAAAGTAGCTTGAGGTCCTCGTTCGTGCCGTATCTCGGAGCTGCTTTGTAGTAGTCCGAAACGTCGTATCCCGCGTCGCCGAACGGCGAGCAAAAGCAGGGATTCATCCAGATGGCATTGCAGCCGAGGTCCTTGATATAATCGAGCTTTGAGATTATGCCGACAAAATCGCCTATTCCGTCGGCGTTCGAGTCCATAAACGACTGCGGGTAGATCTCGTAAAATACGGTGTCGTCAAGCCATTTCGGAGATTTTCTCATAATTTATCATCCTTTCGGTAGAAATTTTTTAGCATCAGCAGGCCGGATGAGCGGATTGGGCGGAGCCCGACCCGGTGAAACCGGGTCGCCGTCGGCGAAGCCGACGGCGCGCCCGCGACAGCGGGCGCGGGCTCCGCGGGCAGGAAAGTGAAAGAGATAGCAAAGCCATGTCGGGGCCGCTCGGGAAAAAGCGGCCGGTCGGGAGCGCACTTATTTAAAGATCATCCTGAACAGGTTGTAGAGGTGGGGGCTCACGCTTGTGTGGTCGTGGCCGGTGGAGCTCATTCTGTGAATAAGATGCGGTTCGTCATGGTCGGTGAGGATACCGTCGTAGGTCTTGGGATTGCCGCCTACAACGCCGTCAGAATCGGAGTAGCTTATCATTAAAAGCTTCGGCTTCTCATTTTCGAATTTAAGGTCGTCGTCCTCAAGATTATAGGGATACCCGGTGCTCTTGACAAGTCCGGGAGCCGGGCAGCACGCCGCTATATATCCGAACAGCTCGGGATGTGAAACGCCTATGAACAGCGACTCCCTGCCTCCCATCGAAAAGCCGGTTATAGCGGTCTTTTCGCGGTCGGTGGAGACAGAGAAATTCTCCTCGATATAGGGCTTAAGATCGGTCAAGAAATCGTTAATGAAGTTGTCGTATGCCAAAGTATTCTGGTCGTTCATGCCGGTGCAGTATGTAAGCTCCTTGGAGCAGAAAATGTAGGGGCAGACGACTATCATCTCCTCGGCCTCGCCGTCGGCGATAAGATTTGTCAGCATGGTCGGAATGTGTACGATGTCCCTCGCCATCCAGTCCTCGGTGTCCCAGTAGCCGTGGAGGATATATAAAACCGGGTACTCCTTTGATTCGTCGTAGTTAAGCGGCAGGAGCACGTTTACGTTGGTGTCGCGCTCGGCTGTCGAGGAATAATAGGTGTGCTTTTCAAATTTCGGGTACTCCACGCCGTCTCTTGCCTTGTAAATATCATCCGGCGCCAGCTCTACTATTAAGTCCTTTACCTTGTCCATGTAATTTTCCTCCTCTTTTGTTTCATCGGTTTCGGCGGTCTGCGCCTCGGTTTCGATCGCGTTTTCATTTTCAGTCTCGGGCATGTCCTCCTCAGCTCCGCAGGCCGAAAGAAGCATTGCAGCCGCTAAAAATATCGGTAAAATTCCTTTCATATCCATACCCCGTTTCAAAATTTAATTGTATTCCGAAAATATGATACCATTTCGGCGGGATAACGTCAATATGATTTTTTGAAATGAATATAAATTTTTGAAGCATGATTTCAAGAATTATTTATATTTTTTAGGAGCAGGCTGCTGCCGGAAAATATAAATATAAAACGTATCGCCCTGTTTTCAGCGGATAATAATGCCGAAAAATAATTTTCAGAGACTGTATTATAACATGTAAATCTTTATTGTCAAAAATGCTAAATGTTCATTTTTTAACATTGACATAATTTCCCGCAAATGGTAGTCTGAAATATAGAAATATTTTCGGAGAAAACGCCATGATATTTAAAAGAATTATTGCACTTTGCCTGTGCGCCTGCCTTATTTTCGGGACAAGCGGATGCGCAAAAAATTCTGGCGCGGATGACATATCCGCCGAAACAGGAGGAGAAGATTTGAAACATTCAAAATTGATACCGTTTATTATTTCGGCCGCTTTACTGACCGGCTGTAATTTCGGAGGTAATGAAAGCATGAGAAAATACCCTGACAACGAATACAAGGAACTCCCGCAGGAGTATATGAGCGCCTGCGAGAACGGCGGAAAGGTGGAAAAATTCGTCTACACCACCCGCGACAACCTCGACTTCAGCGGAAACGCCAAGGAGTTTGAAAAGTATGCTCTGGTATATCTGCCGGAGGGATATGACGAAAACGATACCGAAACGAGATATAACGTTTTGTATCTTATGCACGGCGGAAGCGATTCGCCGGAATGGTACTTCGGAGGCGAGGGCCAGAGCACTCAGCTCAAGAATATCATCGACCATCTTATCGCAAACGGCGAGTGCGAGCCGACTATCGTCTGCGCAGTGTCATACTACACCGAATATTCAAACGACGCCACTAAAAACTGCAAGAATTTCTATATCGAGCTTACCAAGGATATTATCCCGGTGTTTGAGACGAAATACCACACCTACGCAGAGGACGTGACCCCGGAGGAGCTTAAAAACTCGCGCCGTCACAGGGCTTTCGGCGGCTTCTCGATGGGAGCGGTAACGACATGGGCGACGTTTGAAAACGAGCTTGACATCATCGCCTATTATATGCCGATAAGCGGCGACTGCTGGGCAAAGGGAATGAGCCAGGGAGAGGCCAACGCCGAATATCTCGACGAAAAGGTCAAGGAGAGCGGCTGGGGTCCCGAGGACTTCTATATCTATTCAGGCACCGGCTCCAACGACATTGCCGAGCCAAACCTCACTCCTCAGATAGAGGCGATGAAAAAGCTCGATTCGTTCAAGTGGTGCAAAAACTTCAAGAACGGCAATCTCTATGAGGCCGTCTATGAGGGCGGATACCACGACGTAAACACGGTCGTAAGAATTATTTACAACGGTCTTCCGAAGATGTTCGGATGAGATTTCAAGGAGGCAAACCATGAAAAGGATAGTTTCTGTCATTCTGAGCGTTATGATATTTGCTCTGTCGTTTGCGGGATGCCAAAAGACAGAGCCGTATACCGCCGAGCACGCTCTTTCAAACCCGAACGCAACTGCGGAGACTGCGAAGATATACGATTATATATGCGACAATTTTGAAAAGACCATGATTTCATGTCAGATGGAGTCGACCTGGATGGACTCCCCCGACTATGAAATAGACTATATCTATGACAAAACCGGAAAATATCCGGCCATGCGCGGGCTTGATTTCATGAACAACGACTTCGACGGAGTGGTCGAGCGCGCAAAGGAATGGGAGAAAAAGGGCGGTCTTGTGACGATATGCTGGCACACGGGAGTCGCTTCAAGCGGCTACAACGAGTCCAAGGAGGATTCTCCCGACTTTGACAAGCTGCTGACCCCGGGAACGGACGAGTACAACACGATGATAGAGGCGTGGGACATGGCGGCAAACGCCCTTTCCGAGCTTCAGGACGCGGGCGTCACGGTATTCTGGAGGCCGTTCCACGAGTTCGACGGCGAGTGGTTCTGGTGGGGCAAGGACGGAGGAGAAAGCTTTGTTGCGCTCTGGCGTATGATGTATGACAAATTCACAAACGATTACGGGCTTAACAACCTAATCTGGGTGCTCGGGTATTCGGGAGACGTCAAGGACGGCTGGTACCCGGGTGACGAATACTGCGACGTGGTCGGCTCAGACACCTACGACGATTCCACCAACAAGAGCGCGTGGAAGAGGCTTGAGAAGATAACGGATAAGCCGCTTGCGTTCCACGAGTGCGGGAACCTGCCGACGGTCGAGGACTTCAAGAACGACGGGGATATTTGGAGCTGGTTCATGGTCTGGCACACCGACTGGATAATAAATAACAACGTTGAAAATCTCAAGGACGTCTATAACAGCGAGCTTGTCATAACTCTCGACGAGCTGCCGGAGTTTGACTGATAAGACTGATAAAAAGATTTTTAAGACAGAAAAAGCAGACGGAGAACCGCCTGCTTTTATATTTCTTTTTTAGAATTTTTAATATAAATTGCCGTCGTAATAACAACCGTTAAAATGAGAATATGCAAAACAGTATGATAAACATCGGGTATATATCTTCCGTTAATTTCAAGCCACTTTACAGTCCCCGAAAAAAACTTTATCTTACTTTCAAGCGAGCCCATAATCCCTTTGCCGAAAACAGTATACCATTCGTGACATAAGAATTGAATCACAAACCATAGTGATGTCCATACCGCAACAGCCCATTTTCCTGCTTTTTCTTTAAATATGAATAACAGCACCGTCGCTAAATAAATAAGAAAAAATATTCCGTCGTCCTTATATGAGCATGTTACTAAATAAGTATTGCCGAAACGGGCGCCTGTCATATCGAGGAAAAACCAGAGCAGAAGCAATATTTGAGGTATTATGAAGTATTTTTTCTTCATTGTTTACCACCTAAATCCCGATTTATCGCATTATATGTAAAAAACAACGGCGCAGGAGGTTATCCTGCGTCGTCATGGCGCGCCCGGGGAGATTCGAACTCTCGACCTACCGGTTCGTAGCCGGGCACTCTATCCGCTGAGCTACGGGCGCTTGGTGCCGGCTGAGCAATGCCCGCCGTCCACAAGTCATTATATTACCACACTTTTAAGGTCTTGTCAAGGGGAATGACCGAATTTTTTTAATTTTATTTAACGGCGTTTTCCACCGTAAGCGCTTTTGCCTGCTTAAAATCCGCAGAAAATTTTATATCCATAATTTTATCTATTGCATTTGTGCGAAAGATTTGATATAATGGTGATGAACACCGTGGAAAGCTTAAATATTTTTGAAAATGAGGTATATTATGTCAGAGAAAAGCTTATTTACACTCCCCTGCATCGCCACAAGAGACGTGGTCGTTTTTCCGGGGATGAGACTTACTTTCGACGTGAGCAGGCCGCGTTCTTTAAACGCCATCCTTGAAGCCTTTGCAAGCGAGGAATATAACCGCCTTGTCTATCTTGTCATGCAAAAGGATTCGTCCGTCGAGGACCCCGACCGCTCGGATTTGTGCGAGGTGGGAACGGTATGCCGTATAATCCAGGCGGTGGAGCTGCCGAGGTCGGCGAATATGTCCGAGGGTATCACAAGGATAACCGTCGAGGGAAGCCTCAGAGTCCGGACCGACGAGCTGTATAAGGACAGGACCGACGGCACGGCTCCCCTGAGCGCAGACGTTTCGGAATACTCCGATAAGGATGAGGCGCCGGTCGACCTGAGAAGCCTTGAAGTCGTTAAAAAGGCCTTTAAGGAATACTGCGATATGATACCGAAGCAGAATATTTCCGACACGCTTAAACTGACCGTGCGCCATGCCGCAAACGGCTCGCTTCTTTGCAAGGTCATCACCGAGAATATCATGTTCCCCTCAGAAAACCGCCAGGAGCTTTTGGAGGACCGCTCATTAAAGAGCAGACTCGTCAAGATAACGCGTTTCCTTGAGGAAGAGACGTTTCTGATGAGGGCCGAGGAGGAGCTGCATACCAAGACCCATGAACATATAATGCAGGAGCAGAGGGAATACTTCCTAAGAGAGGAAATGAGGGTCATAAGGGAGGAACTCGGGGACGAGGAAGACCCCGCCGACGAAAGCTTTGCATATCTTGAAAAAATTTCAAAGACTCCCATGCCCCGGGAAGCCATAGAAAAGCTTGTCGAGGAGGCCAACCGCCTGGGGAAGATGCCCTACGGCTCCCAGGAGGCGGCGGTCATACGCAGCTACCTCGACACGGTGCTTGAGCTGCCGTGGGACAAAGAAACGGTCGACAGAAACGATATTTCAAAGGTCTCGGCACAGCTCGATAAGGACCACTACGGCATGAAAAAAGTAAAAGAGAGAATACTTGAGCTCATAGCCGTGAGAAGCCTTATACCCGATGTTAAGGGGCAGATAATCTGCCTTGTCGGGCCTCCGGGCGTGGGCAAAACATCAATCGGCAAGTCCATCGCCAAGGCGCTCGGGAGAAAGTATGTCAGAGTGTCCTTGGGAGGCGTTCGCGACGAAAGCGATATAAGAGGCCACAGAAAGACGTATATCGGCTCGATGCCGGGCAGGATAATCGCCGCAGTAAAGCAGGCCGGGACTAAAAACCCGCTTATACTGCTTGACGAGATAGACAAGATGGCAAACGATTTCAGAGGAGATCCCTCGAGCGCCATGCTTGAGGTGCTTGATTCCGAGCAGAACAAGGAATTCAGAGACCACTACATAGAAGTCCCGTTCGATCTTTCAAAAGTGCTGTTTGTGACGACTGCAAACACCTTAGACACCATCTCTCCTCCCCTGCTCGACAGAATGGACGTAATAGAGCTTCCGAGCTATACAAGAGAGGAAAAGTTTGAGATCGCAAGGCGGCACCTCATTCCCAAGCAGCTTAAAGCAAACGGCATGAACGGCAGGATGCTTCGCTTTACCGACGCGGGAATTTACGAGCTTATAGATTTCTATACCCGTGAAGCTGGCGTAAGAACGCTTGAAAGGCTTTTGGCGTCTCTTTGCAGAAAAGCTGCAAAGGAGATCGTCTCGAAATCCGCGAGCAGGATAACCGTGACCCCCGAGACCGTTGAAAAATATCTCGGTGCAAGAAAATTCACCGACGATCTTAAATCGGATAAGCCGCAGGTCGGAGAGGTGAACGGGCTCGCATGGACTGCCGTTGGCGGAACGCTAATGCCGCTTGAGGTCTTGTCAGTTGACGGAAAGGGCGCTTTGGAGCTTACCGGCTCTCTCGGAGACGTGATGAAAGAGAGCGCAAAGATAGCAGTCACCTACGCCAGGAGCGTTGCCGAAAAATACGGCATAGAAAAGGATTTCAACCAGAAAAAGGACCTGCATATCCATGCCCCCGAGGGGGCGGTGCCCAAGGACGGGCCGTCTGCGGGCGTTACGCTTGCCACCGGTATTATTTCCGAGCTTTCGGGGATACCGGTCCGCTCGGACGTGGCTATGACCGGCGAGATAACCTTAAGAGGAAAGGTACTGCCGATAGGCGGGCTTCGTGAAAAAACGATGGCCGCTTATAAGGCAGGCATCAGGACGGTCATCATCCCTGCCGCAAACAAGCCCGACCTTGAAGAGGTCGACGAAAAGGTAAAGGCGGGGCTTGAGTTTGTATATGCCGAGACAATCGAGGACGTGCTTGAGACCGCGCTTCTGAGGCCGGAGAAAGAGGCCGAGGTCATGGCTCAGCCGCAGCAGTATTCAAAGCCCAAAACAAGGATCGGAGCGAGAAGCTGATGAACTTTGCAAACGCTGAATTCAGGGCGGCATACGGCTCTTTTGAGCAGCTGCCGCCGTCGGACGGCCTTGAGATAGCCTTTTCCGGGCGCTCAAACGTCGGGAAGTCCTCTCTTATAAACAGACTGTTCGGGAGACGCTCGCTCGCAAGGGTGAGCGCCACTCCCGGAAAAACCGCGACCATAAACTTCTACAGCCTTGAAAATATCAGCCTTGTGGATCTCCCGGGGTACGGCTATGCCAAGGTCTCCAAAAGCGACAAAGAGCGCTGGAACAGGCTTATCGGCGGCTATCTCAACGACGGCGAGAGAGAGCTTGGGCTTATATTTCAGCTTGTCGACTTCCGCCATCCCCCTACAAAGGACGATCTGGACATGATAAACTTTCTTATCGACAGCGAGACGCCGTTTGTTGTAGTGCTCACCAAGGCCGATAAGCTGAACAAATCCGAAAGAAAGGCAAGAGAAGAATCTCTTAAGGATGAGCTGCCGTGTTATGAAGATCTGACGGTGGTGCCGTTCTCGGCAGTCACCGACGAGGGCGTTGAAAAACTCCGTGAAATAATACTCGATGTAAAGTCGGACCGGGAAAAATAATGCCGAAATTCTTTTACTAAAGTAGAAAAAATTTGAAATTTTTGCGTTTTTTTGTCAAAAAGGGCTTTACTTTTCAGGAATTGTATGGTATAATTGGAATACAAAGGCCGGATATGAGTATTAAAATTTATGACAAAAGGAGTTTTTTATGCGCAATCTGCAAAACGACAAACAGATGGACGATTTATTCAACGCTATATTAAAGCTTGAGACCGTCGACGAGTGCTATGAGCTTTTTGAGGATCTGTGCACCGTTCTCGAAATAAAGAGCCTCGCTCAGCGTTTCCAGGTGGCGAAAATGCTTGCCGGAAAACACGTCTACAGCGATATCGTCGCCGAGACCGGCGCTTCCACCGCGACCATCAGCCGAGTCAACCGCTGCATCAACTACGGCTCCGGCGGATATTCCATGATCTTCAAACGCCTTAAAGACGATGAGGAAAAAAACAATCAGAATAAATGAGTTATGACAGATTCGCTGATTTCTATGACAAGCTGACAAGCAATATCAACTATGCGGGCTATGCAAGGCGAATAGACGGGATCATCCGCTCGCGCTGCTTAAAAAGACCCGACATAGTTGAGCTTGCCTGCGGGACCATGAGCCTCGGGCTTGAGCTTTACAGCCTCGGCTACAGCGTCAGCGGCGTTGATATCAGCAAAAATATGCTCAAATACGCGGAGGAAAAAATTGCCGTCCGCGGTTTTTCTATACCTGTTTATAATTCTGACATCACCGATTTTACGCTTCCCCGAAAGTCGGGAGCGTTTGTATGCTCGCTCGACGGGCTGAACCATCTTGACGGGATGGGAAGCGTGGCGGCATGCTTTAGAACCGTGCGCAGAAATATCCAAAACGGCGGGCTGTTTATTTTTGACATGAACACTCCCTATAAGCACAGCCGGGTCTTAGGCGACAACTCGTTTATCTACGAGCTTCCGGGGCTCTATTGCGGATGGCAGAACGAGTATCGGGACGAGGATTGCTCGGTAAAAATCACTCTCGATTTCTTTTCCCGGGAAAACGGAGATTATCGGCGCTTTCGCGAGAGCTTTCGGGAGTACGCATACCCCGAAAATGATGTAAAAAAAGCCTTAATCGCAAGCGGTTTCAGAGTCTTGGGAACCTATGACGGGATAAAAAATTCTCCGCCTGGTCCGAGGACGGAGAGAATTTTATATGCAGCAAGGAGCATTTAAATGGGAAGAATTGTAAGAACGATAAGCGCGGACGCTTCGGTCGTCTGCTCTGCCATAGACGGGACAGATATAGTCTCGGAAATTGAGAGAATTCATCAAACGAGCGCCGTCGTGACGGCAGCCCTCGGCAGGCTTGCGCTCGGCACGTCCCTCATCGGGTTCGGGCTCAAGGACAAGGACGACAGCGTGACCGTGAAAATCAAGGGTTCTGGGCCGATAGGGAGCATGACCGCCGTCTCGGACAGCTTCGGAAACGTCAAGGCGTACTCGGATGAGACAATAGTCGAGATACCCTTAAGGCCGGACGGAAAGCTCAACGTCGGCGGGGCTGTCGGCAAAAACGGGACTATAACCGTAATAAAAGACTTGGGTCTTAAAGAGCCGTATGTCGGGCAGGTCGAGCTTGTGTCCGGGGAGATTGCCGAGGATATAACCAACTATTTTGCGGTTTCCGAGCAGATACCTACCGTGTGCTCGCTTGGGGTGCTCGTGAATCCGGACCTGACGGTCAAGAGAGCCGGAGGATTTTTGTTGCAGCTGCTCCCCTTTGCGCCTGATGACTGCGTGGAAATAATCGAAAAGAATATTTCAACAATGCCGAGCGTGACGAATATGATGGAGCTTGGTCTGTCGGCCGAGGATATAGCGATGAAAGCGCTGTCGGGACTGAAGCCGAATGTCCTTGACGATTTTGAAGTGAAGTATCAATGCGGATGCTCAAGAGAAAGAACGGAAAGGATACTCATGAGCCTGTCCAAAGAGGATATAAACAGTCTCGCAGAGGATGAGATAACCGAGGTGAAATGCCACTTCTGTGACAAGGTATATCACTTTACAAAGGATGAAATAATCACCCTAAGAGACCGCAAAGCACGATAAATAAGGAATATATAAAAACGGCAGCGTCTATTTAAAATAGATACTGCCGTATTTTTATGTAAAGTATTATAGCTTTACATTAGATATGCCCCAACTCCGCCCTCGCCGGTAACAGTCAATGTCGCGGTGATAACTTATACCCGATGCCCTATGCGTCTGTAAGCGTTAAGGACTGACAATTAACAGGGAGTCGAACCCTTGCCCTGTCCTGCGGGCCTCCATAAGCTGTAGTTCATTCTCAACTACGGGAGATGACATTCGCCCTGAGATCGGCTACCGACTTGGGGCTATTCTATAAGGTCGCTTGTCCAGTTAGCGGCCTGAATTTTATTGTCGAGAACCCTAAGCTCACGAGCCAGCTCGTCGGCGGTCTTTTGGAGCTTGGCGACGTTTACCGTGCTCAGTATCTTTATCTCGGTCCTGCGGGCACGCTGAGCTCCGGAACTTGCAGTGTTCACGAGGTTTCGATACATCGATACCCGAAGAGAAAGTGCGTCCTTTTCGGCCAATAGAGAGGTCAGGGTCTTTCCGTCGACGTCGGTACGGCAGTTAGTCAGGTTTATCTTCTCGACAAGGTAATTGAAGCGGCCTATGCACTCGTCGTACTCTTTTATGAGCGCATTCGGGTCCTCGGCCGGCTTTTCGCCCTCCTGACAGAGGCAGTTGTTGGTTATACGGCTGCTGAGGTTTGAAAGCTTGATTTTAAGGTCTGCGCGCTCCTGGAGCGCCTCTGCGAGTTTCATAGCGTGTCCTCCTCGGTGGTTAAAAATAAGTAAAAGAAAAGCCGCAGGAACGCGGCGTTTTCATTCTGGAGGTGCCACCCAGATTTGAACTGGGGATCAAGGAGTTGCAGTCCTACGCCTTACCACTTGGCTATGGCACCGTATGGAGCGGATTACGAGGCTCGAACTCGCTACCTCCACCTTGGCAAGGTGGCGCTCTACCGGATGAGCTAAATCCGCATGACCGGCTGAATTTCAGCCGACTTGATTATTATAACTTATTCGCAGTAAATTGTCAAGGGGTTTTTTAGGAAAATTTTTCACCTTACGTCCCACTTCCAGCTAAGGTCGGGCTTTATCCTGCCCTCGGGGTAAAACGCCTCGTCAAACAGGGCGTCCTCAAGCTTAATTTGCTCGTCAACGTCTACCCTGCCGCCGTTTTGGGTATAGTAGCCCCTTAGCTCCAAAAGCGCGCCCTCGGCTGTCGGAAAATAAAGTCCCTCGAATTTTGCGGGAAGATCGTCGCGGTGGCTCTCGCAGATTTTTTTCATGTCGTCAAACGCCTTTTCTGCCTCAGAGAATGCTTTTTTTAGATGCCCGGCAGGCTCAACATGGATTTTTTTAAAAAGCAACGCGTCCATCTTAGGCGACGGAATAACATAATAAAAATCCGATTCGGGATCAATGCCCGAAGAGTATGCCGAAAGAGTGAAAACAGGATGGTATTTTTTGTAATATCTTAGCAGCAGATATATCGCCAAAAGCGATAAAACCGTGAATAATGTCGTATAAAATGCACGGTGCTTGCGGAACGTCGTGCCGTTTTCCTTTAAATCCTCTATCTTTGCACGCTGCTTTTCAATTTCGTCGAGGCGTGCCTGCTTCACGTCGTCGGGGATGTAGATAAGCTTCTCGGTGTATTTTGTCGGCCCGTAGTCGGACTTTCGGAAGTAGCGCGTGTTAAGAGGAAAATCGCGGGAGATGTCGACCTGCTCGCCGTCTTTGGTGTAAAACCCGTGCACCGAAATTTTAGCATTTTTATCTTCGACAACATACTGCGCCTCAAGACGAAACGGACGGTGATCGTTCATCATAAAATAACAGTCGTTGCAGTAGCTCCAGGCGACATTTGCGTCGTCGAATTTATCATATACAAAATCAAAACTCCATACCGGTAAAACGCCGATATAGCGCTGCATCGGGGATATTCTGGGGTAGATTGCAAAGCTGCCGTCGTCCATTTCCTGAACGGTCCAGCTTATCTCGGGGTCGTTCAGGCACGCTAAAACGAGGTATAGAACCGCCAATGCCAAAAGAGCAATTGCTAAAATTTTTAACGGCATTAAAATTTTTCCGACGGTGAGAGCCTTACCGGATTCACGGTTGACGTTCATTTTTTGTCGACGTCCTCGGTCAGGACGTAGTCGAGGGAGTAGCTCTCGGAAAGGGTCTCGGTCGTCTCGCCTGTCACGGAATATTCGCCGGAAAGGGTGAAAACAGTTTTGCCGTCGACGATCTCGACGCTGCTGTCAAAGCGGTAGATCTTGTCGCTTCGGTGAGAGTTGGCGGTCTGCATCATCTTGTCGATGATGTCGTACGCCTCAAAATAGCGGTTGTTCCACTCCTCGGAAACGCCCATGGATGAACGGGATTCCATTTCGATTTGGGGCAGGGTGATGTAGTTTTCGCCGTCCTCGGAGGTGATATAGGAGATGGCGACCTCGGGTCTGTCGTAGGACAGGCGGTTGATGATAAACCAGCCGAGGACGAGCACGATTGCTGCCGCGCAGACGGCAAGTATAATTTTAGTAGATTTATACATTTCAGCCTCCGAAAAAAGTTATGTGATAATTATATAATTTATTTCGGGGTTTGTCAAGAGAAATGGGGGTCGGGGAGTGGCCGAAGCGGCCACATTATAATAATTCATGGTTTGATGATTAAAGGTTCACAGCTCCTGTCGGAGCTGCGTATCACAAGGGGACGCCCTCACTTGCAGGGCGTCCCCTCTTGAAAAAACAGCCCACCGGGCTGTTTTTTCAATTCACCCCTTGCGGAGCGCACGATGTGGCTTTTCCCTCAAGAACGCCTACCGACGTTCTTGAGGGGGATTTCGCAGCCTGCGGGCTGCGACAAGGGGCTCCGCCCCTTGACCCTGCGGCCTTTTGAGGAAAGGCCGGCGAAACCTTTTTAGATTTTGCTCTACTAAACGGGGCTCTAAAATGTTACCCCCTCCCCTTTTCCTCCCGGCTGTACTATCTCCCGCGGGTTTGCAATATAATAGTACAAGTCTTGCAAAGGGAGATGTGCGCCATAAAAAAACAGGGAATAATCAAAAGCTCGCTCATTCTGATGGTCTCGGTGCTGGTCGGAAAGGCGGCCGGGCTTGTCTTTAAGATCTCGCTCGCTAACATGCTCGGCGGGACCGGCATGGGCTATTTTTCGAGCGCATACGCCGTATTTACGCCGCTTTACTCGATATGCGCAGCAAGCCTTACTCCGGCTGTCGCCCAGCTCGTCTCGGAAAATGAGGCGAGAGGCAGCCTCGGCAGAGTCAAAGCCGTGAAATCGGCGGCGCTTCGTCTTTTTACTCTTCCTGGGATTCTTCTGTCGGTCCTGCCGATGGCGTTCGCGGGATTTATCACCGAAAAATTTATCGGCAACGAGGGCGCGAAATTTGCCGTTGTCGCTATTCTGCCATGCGTGTTTTTGGGAACAGTCACCGCCGTTTACCGGGGATACTACGAGGGTCTGAGAAACATGCTGCCGACGGCGCTTTCACAGATAACCGAATCGGTCGTCAGGGTATGCGCAGGGATAGGCTTCGGATACGGCATGCAAAGATACGCCCTGCTCGAATACTGCAATAAGGGCAGTTTTTGGGGCATACAATGCCGAGGGATAAACGAGCTGAACGCCATTGCCCTGCCCTATATTGCGGCGGCTGCGGTGCTCGGGGTCACGGCCTCGGAAATCTCAAGTTTTATTTTCATGCTTTTGCGCCATAGATTCGGCCGCGACGGGATGGATGAGAATATAAAACCGAAAGCATATGAAATAAAAAGCGAAAAGAAAAGGCTTCTTGCGCTTATCCTGCCGCTGTCGCTTGCAGGGATTGCGGCGAGCCTGTCGGGGACGGTGGATCTTTACACGATAATCTCCTGCATAAAAAATTCGCTGTTTAAGCATCCTGAACTGTATGCCGAAAAATACGCGGACGTCATCGCAAGCGGAGTTGCTTTAAAAGAACTGCCGAACTACCTCTACGGCTCGTTTACCGGGCTTGCGGGGACGGTTTTCGGGCTCACGCCGTCGCTGTGCTCGGTGTTCGGAAAGAGCGCGCTGCCGAACATTTCCGAAGCATGGGCAAAAAACGACAAAGCAAGGGTTTCCCGGGAAATAAGGCGGGTCCTGACCGTGACGCTGTTTATATCGGTGCCGGCGGGATTCGGGCTGTCGGTGATGTCAAAAGAAATACTTTCGCTTCTTTTCCGCTCACGCGCTCAGGAGGTCGCGATTTCCTGGCTGCCGCTGTCGATAATGTCCCTCGGGACGGCTTTCGTGACGTCAGGAGGCGCATGCTACGCCATGCTCCAGGCGGTCGGCAGGCCGGATCTCCCCATCGTCATAACCCTTGCAGGAGCGGCCGTAAAGCTTCTTTTAAACGCACTGCTGGTGCCGGTGCCTCAGCTCGGGCTCGTGGGCGCCGCCATAGCCTCGTTAGTTAGCGGAGCGGTGATGTGCCTGTGCTCGGCTGGGCTACTGTATCGCATCACCGGAACAAGGCCTAAGCCGCTTCTTTCGCTTTTGCCGCCGATGTTATGCGGGGCACTGTCGTGCGGAGCCGGTATCTACATTTTAAAGACCTCTCAAAAGTATCTTCCAAGGGCTTTGGCAGTGGTTTTTTCTGTAAGTTTTGCCGTTATATCATACATATTTTTCATTATTTTGTTGGACAATTCTACTAAAAATCGTTTTAAAGCCGAAATCTTCGGCAAATAGGCTTGATTTTTGGGAAGATTTCGTATAAAATGGATATGTGTTGAGCCGCAATTCCATGGTTCACGATACTACGCATCTAACAGGAGGAACAAAAAATGACCAAGGTCGAATTAGTAAACAAGATTGCTGCCAAGGCAGACTGCTCCAAGAAAGACGCCGAGAAGGCTCTCTCTGCTGTTGTTGACAGCATCACCGAGGCCCTTACCGAAGGCGAGAAGATCACTCTCGTCGGTTTCGGCACCTTTGAAGTCAAAGAGCGCAAGGCTAAGGAGGGCATCAATCCTTCGAGCAAGCAGAAGATAACCATTCCGGCAAGAAAGGTCCCCACCTTCAAGGCCGGCAAGGCTCTTAAGGATGTTGTCGCCAAGTAATTTGGTACGCTTTAGCCGATCGGTTCTTCAGCCGGTCGGTTAATTTTTTTCATATACTAAGAGGTGATTTTTTCATGAGACTCGACAAATATCTCAAGGTCTCAAGGCTTATAAAACGCCGCACAGTCGCAAACGAGGCATGCGACGCCGGAAGAATCTTCGTAAACGGCAAGCAGGCCCGCGCTTCCTACGATGTAAAGGTGGGAGACGTGATAGAAATAAGGCTCGGGCAGACTCCCCTGTCCGCCAAGGTCACGGGCGTTTCCGAAGTCGTGAGAAAGGAAAATGCCCAGGAGCTTTACGAGATAATCTCAGGCAGAGAGATAGACTGAGAATAAAATGCACAATAATAAAAAGAGCAGTGGCATGACTACTGCTCTTATTTTTTATATAAAGGCTTTCAGAATTCGGTGCTGAAAGTATAGCCCTCGGCGAGCATGGCGTCTATAAAGTCGCCGAGAATGCTTGCGTTGGTCTCGGAAACCGAGTGAAGAAGATATATCGCTCCGGGATGAGCGCGCTCGATGAGCTTATTTAAGGAGGACTCCGGCTCGGGCTGGTTTTGCGGGTCCCAGTCGGCATAGGCAAAGCTCCAGAGCACCGTCTTGTAGCCGAGGTCCCCGGTCACGGCGAGACTCTGCTCCGAATACTCCCCTTTCGGAGGTCGGAACAGGTTCATCTGTACGCCGAATTTTTCGAGGACTTCGTTGTGAAGCTCCATTATCTCGCTGACGCACTCTTCGGGCGATAAAGACGGCATGGAATAGTGATGAACAGAGTGTGAGCCTACAACGTGGCCCTCGTCGATCATTCTTTTTACAAGCTCCGGCTCGCGCTCTACATAATCCCCGACGACAAAGAACGTGGCTTTTACGCCCTTTTCTTTTAACGTGTCGAGGATTTTCGACGTGTAGCCGTTTTCATAGCCCTGATCAAAGGTCAGGTTTATCGTCTTTTCTTCGGTATCCCTTATAGCTTCCGCGCTGAATCCGGAATAGCCGCTGTTGAATTCGACCGCGCCTTTCGGACGGTTCAGCTCGTCAAATCTGACTCCCTGGCCGTAGCCGTGACATTCGGTGTCAAGAGCCGAATAATCTCGCTGCTCGGGCACTGCGGACGTCTCTACCGCCAACGGCTCTACCACGTCCGAAACGTCGGGCATGTCGGTATCCGGCTGCTCTTCGGTTTCCGGCTCGGGAAGCGTCTCGGGCAGAGTTTCGGGTAAGGCGTCGGGGATTTCATCCCCGGTATAAAGCGTTATACGGGGCTCCTCGTTAGTTTCGGGGGCGTTTTCCTCGCTTGGCAGGGTCATTGCGCCGCCATAGCCGACGCGGCCGTCGGGAGCGCTGTAGTAGCTGTCTATTGAACTGCACCCGGAAAATGCCGCAAGCGCCGCAAGCACAGCGGTGAATATCGTTATCTTTTTTATTGCTGAGAACATTTTTGTCTCCTTGCTTTTCGGCCTGCCGAAAAATTTCCGGCAATTTTTCTTGAACTTTTGCGGACCTTGCCGCACGTTTAATATGCGCAGGCTGCTGATAAAAAATTATAGGAAATTTAATACTTGAGCAATATGTCGGATTTATTCGCATTTTGCCGACGATAATATTATAGACCGAGCCGTCGAAAAAAACAATTTCCTTTCGGTTACAAATTATTAAAATTTGATTACAGGCATGAAAACGACTAAAATTTACCTCAAATATTTGCCCGACGCCCGGCTATAATAACTTTGCAGGCGAAAAGGGCCGTAAAATTCCGGCAGCATGTCTATGCTCCGAAAAATACTTACCCGTTCGCCTATCGACCGAAATGATTTGACAAAAACAATTTATGATCATGCTTTGCATTTTCAATAAAGGAGTGTTACAAATGAAGGGTATTACCAGCGATCAGGGCAGACAGACCCTTGAGCAGTTCAAGATGGAAGCGGCAAATGAGGTTGGCGTAAACCTCAAGAACGGCTACAATGGCGACCTTACCTCCCGTGAAGCCGGCTCCGTCGGCGGACAGATGGTTAAGAAAATGATCGACGCTTACAAGTCGGGCAACGTCCGCTAAGACCTTTTGATGACAAAGCCGAGGCTTTATACCTCGGCTTTTTCGTTATGTTTCGTTTTTTAAGCGAGACTTACCCCAACAATGCGTCATTTGCGGTATACTCGTCGAGAGAGCCCGCCTTTACCTGTATGCAGAGGTATCTGATGGGCGAATCTGCGGCTGCCGAGAGCTGGCGCTTTGCCTCGGGTGAGACCCTCAGAAAATCGTTCGCATTAAGCTCGACCTTTTCGCCGTCTATCACCATGCTGCCCCTGCCCTCGAGAATGACGTAGATCTCCTCGTTCTGCTTATGCGCGTGAACAAACGGCACGCCTGCGCCCGCGGGCATGTAATTAACACTGACCTCGGCGCCGGTCAGCCCGAGTATATCGTGAAGCTCGATCCTTTCCGTGCCGGTCGCGTTCGTTTTGCTGTAATTGCTCATATTATTACCTCCAGAAAAGAATTGTAACTATATCGGTTACAACTATATGATAGCACATTATAGTTGTAATGTCAATAGTTACATCGAAAATTTTATGTCAAAGAATCTAATTTTTTCAGAAGATCCTCAAAAGACGTCTTTTTCAGTTCATCCTCTAAGGCTTTCTGCGCCGAATCAAGGTGTGAATCAAGAACAGAATGGATGTTTTTTCCGACCGGGCATTCCGGATTCGGGTTTTCATGAAAATTAAACAGGCTTCCGTCCAAACAGTCGACCGCCGTGTAAATGTCATAAAGACTGACGTCCGCCGCATTTTTCAGAGGAACAGCGCCCCCGCTCCCCGATTTTACGGCGACAATGCCCGCCGCTTTAAGACTCAAAAGCGTGCGCCTGATTATGACCGGGTTGACGTTGACGCTTGAAGCGATAAAATCCGAAGTCATTTTATACTCGTCTCCGAGAGCATATATCGCCAAAAGCGCATGGACAGCCACGGCAAACCTTGATGAAATCTTCATACACTCCACCTCATCAACATTATATACTATTGTCGGCGGGTTGTCAACATTATGAAAAACCAGGGAGTGTACAAACCGTCCTCATTATAATAATTCATGGTTTGATGATTAAAGGTTCGCAGCTCCTGTCGGAGCTGCGTATCACAAGGGGACGCCCTCACTTGCAGGGCGTCCCCTCTTGAAAAAATAGCCCACCGGGCTATTTTTTCAATTCACCCCTTGCGGAGCGCCTTCGTGTAAAAAATTTCGCAGCCTGCGGGCTGCGACAAGGGGCTCTGCCCCTTGACCCTGCAAGCCCTTTGAAAAGGGCTTGATCCTAAACTTTTATATTATGTGGTCGAAATGGCCACTCCCAAAAACCAAGATGTGGCCGAAGCGGCCGCATCAAGAATACAGAAGTCAGAAGTCAGATGTCAGAATTTCAAGGTGTCGCCAAGGCGATGATTTTAATAATAGTGAATAATGCGGGCGATGGGCATTCCCGAAATTTATCTTATCACTACTTTCATAGCTTCGCCGGAGAGCTCCGAGACAATCTCTTTGCGCCATGTCCGGTCGGAATAGGCGCCGACTCTTATCTCATACTCGCCCGGCTCAAGGCCTGCAAGAAGCATGTTTGAGGAGGTCGTTTTCATGGTTTTTTCGGAGAGGAAGCCGTCGTCGCCCGCGCTGCGGATGAACACCTTGTAGCTTCCTGCTCCCTCGATAGGCTGCCATGAAACATAAATATTGCCGTTCACGCCCTGGACGCGATTATATGTAACGGCGTTTACAGGGTCTGACACAAGAGCCTGATTTCTTGAGAACCAAAGAGTTTTTCCCGAAACGGTCTTGCCGTCCGAGATGAACACGGAATAATATTTTCCGTTCTCAAGTCCGCTCAGAGGATGTGAAAAGTATGCGTCCTCATCCTCAGAAAGGCTCTTGCTCGGGACGCCCTTGGTGCGGAGCATATACTTGCCGTCCCCGTATTCCGCGACGTAAATATAGTATTCCTCGGCGTTGGTGCTCAGCCATCTTAACGTGACTATTCCGCTATCGTCAAAGGAAACGCTCAGGCTGTACGCGCTTGGGTCGGGAGTGTATTCGCTGCCGGTCGAGGAGTCCTTTAAATAATTTATTTCTGCGGGACAGTCACGCGTAAAATTGCCCATCTCGGCGACGTTTGTGAATATAAAGCCGCTTAAATCAAGCTTTTCAAGAGAACTGCATCCCCCGAACATCCAGCCCATCTTGGTGACTTTTGACGTATCAAATCCCGAAACGTCAAGGTTTTTAAGCCCGGTGCACTTATAGAACATGCAGTACATATCCGTCACATTGGAGGTGTCGAAGCTGCTGACGTCAAGGCTTGTGAACGTGCACTCCGCGAACATATACGCCATATTCGTCACGTTATGGGTGTCAAATTTGCTGAGGGAGAGCCTGTTCAGCTCGTAGCACTTATAAAACATGCAGTACATGCTGGTGACGTTTGAGGTGTCAAAACTGCGAACGTTTATAGAATCAAGCGCCGAGCATTTATAGAACATTGAACTCATGCTCGTGACCTTTGAGGTATTGAAATCGCTTACGTCAAGCCATGTGACGGATGAGCAGTTGCTGAACATCGACGTCATATCGGTGGCCTGGGAGGTGTCGAGCCCGCTGAGGTCGACCTCTGTCATATTTGAAAAGCCGTCAAAAAGATATGACAGGTCTCTTCCGCAGACCTTGCCATTTGCGGCGATGATAAGCTCGTATCCCTCTCTCCATGCCTTTACTCCCCCGCTGCCGTTGTCCGAAAGGTCCTTGGCGTCGTCGGGAGCGTTGATAAGGTTAGTCCTGAACGAAACCTTTGAAACGTCGGAGAATTCGTGGATGGGAGATAATTTTTTGCCGTCCTCGTCGGTCTCGCGCTTTGTCGTTAAGAAGTTGTCCTCGGAAACGGGAACGACTTCCTCGGATTCCGTCAGGCGCTTGGAGTAAAGACTGCTCTTTTCGGTCCCCCCGTTGTCGCCGTTTGCTCTTAAACCTATTTTATTCTTTCCGAACGTTACGCCGACGACTGCGCATAAAACAAACAATGCCGCAATAGAAGACGCTATCAGAGCGTTTCGCACTTTCGGGGAGAACTTTTTGCCGCCGACCGTCTCCTTTATTTCGGCGTTTTCGGGCTCATGCTCGGGCTCGGAAATGACCTCGGGTTCGGGGGCTTTTTCCTGCTCGGGTTCGGGGGTTATCTCCTGCACCGACTCGGGTTTTATCTCGGGTTCGAGCTTTATTTCGGGCTCGGGCATGGGCTTAAGCCCGGACATAGAACGATACACCGGCTCGGTCTTGGCCTCGGACTTTGATACCTGAACCGGGTCGGACTTCTGCTCGGGCTTGACTTTTGTCTTTGCCTTGCGGTCTGGCTTAGCCTTGGACTTTCTTTTTTTATGCTCCGGCTTCTTATCTTCAAAGCTCGCTTCAAATTCCGCCATCGACTGCGTGCGGTCGCCGGACCTTATCTCAAGGCCGTTTTTCAGGGCGTTTATAAGAGTCTCCGAGGGTGGCTCCCGGAAAAGCTTGGAATCAAAATCAATGGGAGCGCCGTTTATCCTGTCCAAAGAATCGGCAACGCGCTTTCCGGTCATGGAATAATACATAGTAGCCGCAAGGGCGTAGACGTCGGTCCATGCGCCGATATTGCCGGCGTTTGAGGAATACTGCTCTATCGGACTGAAGCCGGTCCTTATAACGGCGTTGGTGTTCATGCTCGGTCCGCCGATATTGCCGGTGAGGTCCTTGGCTGCTCCGAGATCCAAAATCTTTAATTTGCCGTCGGAGTCTATCATTATATTGTCGGGGCTGATGTCGCGGTGTATAAAGCCTAACTTATGGACCTCAGAGAGGGCATGCATGATGGGGCGGTAGAATTCTACGCACTCCGTCGGGGTCATTTTTCCGTCACGGTAGAGCATATCCTTTACGGTCATGCCGTCGACGAAGTCCATGATTATGTAGGCGGTGTTATTCTCGACAAACGTCTCAAGCACTCGCACAACGCCGCTTATATCCTTTATCCTCGCCATTTTCCTGGCTTCCCGCAAGAAGCTCTCGCAGTTCTGCTCCGAAGTATTGACGCCGGACAGGCTGGTGCTCCAACGAACGGTGTTTGAGTCGTTTGAATCCCTGGTGACGAGAGAGTCGGGGAAACATTCCTTGACGGCGACCCTGATGTCGAGGCTTAAATCAAGGCCGATATATGTGATGCCGAATCCGCCGTGCCCGAGGCTCTTGCCGACAAGATATCTCCCCCTCAATATCGTCATGGGGCGCATGCAATAAGAAGCCTGCTCCAAAAAGGCGGGGTCGGGGTTCCTGCCGCAATATGGGCAGACCTTAAGACCGTCCCTGTCAAGCTTGCCCATACAGTGCACGCAGCGATAAATTGTTTCAGTGGCGTCGTGGTTCATAGAATGCTCCGTTTCAAAGTTTTGCTTTTACATACTTTCTCCATTTTAATAATCATATCAATTATAACATTTACAGCATTATTAGTCAATAAACATTTAAAAGTCAAAACATACATAATTCGACAATATTACAGACACCGCATTGTCAATATATACAAAATGCCACTGAACGGATGAAAAAACCTGTTGACATTCACAAGATACTATGTTATTATATAATAGATTAAATGGACGGCGAAAGGACTGTAATTAAGACTTTTAATTATTTCGGGCCTTTCGCTTATTTAATATTATGCATATTATGCACGAAAACTTTACGGGAGATGGAAATTATGGCACATTCAAAACACGGCGCCTCTTCGACGGGGATTATCAAAAAAACCGCAGCCGCTCTGATAGCGCTTATTTTGGCGCTTTCCGTGCTCGGGGTGAACGTATTTGCGGACGACGAGATAATGACCGCAGACCAGCTTGCCTCGCTCACTATCGCAGCGGGATTTGATGAAGATGAGAATACTCTGTTTTTATCGACCGCGGCCGTATGGAGAGACGGAGAGCATCTTTATGCGGATATAATGATGGTCGACGGGTATGAGGACGCGTATGATTACGGCGTTATCCTCTACGGCACATTATACACCGGAACGATAATAGCTGCCTTTGAGGATATCCAGATCTTTGTTGTGGAGATCGACTACTCGCCTATGCCGGAAATGCTCGACTATTTCTATGAGTGCTCCGCCCCCGAGGTCGGCGATGACGTCAACGTCGTTCTGCTCTACTTAGCCGATACCACCGATGCCGAGAACATTTTGCAGTGCAAATTCGGCTATGATAACGGAATTGTTACTATAGGAGAGCGCACCGTCGCCGACGGATATGATATTTACGACTACACCGTTGTGGAAGACCTCGACACTGCCACCTCAGATAACATGATGGTGCCGGCGTTTATAATGAACGATGACGACGAGCTTTTGGGATTTTTAGGCCCAACCGCCGATATATTTACTCATATCACTTTCGATACGGAGACTCCCGTAGCCGCTGCGACCGACGACGCGGACGATTCGGATGAGCCTGTCGAGAACATAGACAGCGGCGACGACGAGGCCGAGGATATTCCCGCTACTGCCGAAAATCCCGGCAGAGAGCATGTCGTTGCGGAAAAATCGTTCTTTGACACCATAAAAATCCCGCTTATCGTGCTCGGATGCATTGCCGCAGTCGCTATAGTCGCGGTTATCCTTATCGTCGTCATCTACAATAACAAAAAGAAGACCGGCGGGGTGGGCATAGACGAATACGGTCCCACTCAGCCGATAGACCAAACCGACGGCACAGAGCGTGCGGATGATGAGCAAAAGAGCGTTATTCCCGTTCTTACTGGCGTGGGCGGAGCCCTCGGAGGCCAGAAATACCGCCTCGACGGAGACCTCTCCAAAAATATAGTCACCATCGGCCGCTCAAGCGACTGCTACATACACTATCCCGAGGACGAGACCCGGGTAAGTAAGCACCACTGCTCGATACTTATGAGAAACGGCGGGCTGGTGCTTGTCGACAACGACTCCACCAACGGCACCTATATCAAAAAGAACGGCATGTATTCAAAGCTTACGCCTCAGTCCGCCGAACCCCTCAAGGCGGGAGACAAATTCTACGTCGGCGTTCACGACAACGCGTTCGTGCTTACGTTTGAATGAGGTGAGACGGGTGAATTCTAAAAAAGCTTTATTCTCTTTGCTGATTTCCGCGGTCCTTTTGTTTACCTGCCTGGGATTTTGCTCCTGCGGCGAGACTCCCGAGGATAACGCCTATGAGGCTCAGAATGCCGTCGTAAGAGTTCTCCGCAAGGACGACGGCTCGGTCGCTACCGGGTCGGGGTTCGCGGTGGGAGTTCCGGGTCAGGAATCGGATATATTCGTCACCAACCGCCATGTCGTGATGAAAAGCGACAACACCGTATCGGACGAGGTATATATTATGCTCTCGAACGATTCGTTGGTAATTGAAAACTATTACATAACCCTGACCGCGGATGAGGCCGCTCAGGCAAACGATTATGTCGGTCAGGAGGCGTTCAAAGAGGGCGACCTATTGCAGTGCGACGCCAAGATGAACATCGACAACAGCACGCTTGTAAAATGCAAGGTCTTAAAGACCTCGGACGAATATCCCGACCTGGCGATCATTCAGGCCGAAAAGACTATTTCGGGGATAACCGCCCTGCCGCTCGGGAATGCCGAGGATCTCAAAAAAGGCCAGACGGTATTTGCTCTCGGGTACCCCGGGTCAGCCGACGAGACCCAGGCCTCGATAGAAACAAGAGTCGTTAACGGCAGGGAGATGACCGTTATGACCGAGGTCTGGAGCGCATCCTTGGACGAGATGTCCTTGACAAGGGGCACCGTGAACAAGCTGACGACCTTTAAGAGTTTCGGCGACACGAGCGTTATAGTCCACTCCTCGCACATCAATCACGGAAATTCCGGCGGCCCGCTCATCGATGAAAACGGCTGCGTCGTCGGAATAAACACATACGGAAGCGTTGAAGACCCTGCTTTCCAGTATTCCTTATACGTCGAGTATGCCGAGAGTTTCCTTGACGATCTCGGGATACATTGGGAGGGTGAGAAAAAATCCTCGACTGCGGCAGTAATCGCTGTATGCGCAGTTATTATCATAATAATCGCCGCAGTCGCAGCTATAGCCGTTCTTAAGGGCAGGAAGCAGCCCATAGAAAAGGCAAAGCTCACCTGCGTTTCGGGCGAGCTGAAAGGGCTTTCAACGCCTATTACCTCCTCCCCTCTTTTGATCGGCAGAGCGGACGGATGCGGCGTGCAGTTCGCGGGCGACGCCAAGGGAGTCAGCCGCATACATTGCAGATTGCAGTGGAAGAACGGCTGCGTTACCGTCACCGACCTCAATTCTTCATACGGCACTTTCGTGAACGGGAAGCGCCTCGAACCGGATGTTGAAACCGCGCTCAACAAAGGCGATAAAATCCAGATCGCCGACGATTCGCGCGAGTTCATAATAAATTAAACATATTTGAAAAGGAGAAATTACCATGGAACTGAAAACCTGTGAAAACGGCCACGCATATGACGCAAGCCTGTCCTCCTGCCCGTTCTGCACAAACGACGGAGCAACTGCGGGAGGAGCCGTATTTGAAAGCGTCGGCAAGACCCAGCCTGTAGACCAGAGCTCTTTCACCGGCTCCGACAACACCACGCCGGTAAATCAGGAATTCGATATATACGGAAAGACCGAGCCCGTCTCCGGCGGAGATTTTGAAATGGTCGGCAAGACCGAACCCGTCTCCCTCGGGAGCATTGGCGCTTCTACCGGCGATTTCACTTTCCGCCCCGTTGTCGGCTGGCTCGTATGCATCGAGGGTCCGAACAGAGGTGTGGGCTATCCGATTCATCCCGGCTACAACTATATCGGCCGCACTCCGGACAGGGATATCTATATTCCCAACGACGCGACTATCAGCGCCAAGCAGGCTTGGATAGCATATGACAAGAGCGAGGACGGACTTAGCGATACCTTTGCTTTCGGACCGTCCGAGGGAACGAATACCTGCCGCGTAAACGGCAAGGCCCAGTATTCCGCCGTCGACCTCAGTCCCTATGACAGCATAAAGCTCGGAAACTCAAAGTTCCTCTTTGTCCCGTTCTGCTCGGATAAATTCAGATGGTAAGAAAAGGAATGAAAAGGTTTTTTCAGGTGTTTTTCACGGCGCTGACAGTCCTGTCCATGGCGCTTTCTACGGCGTATGCGGATGTGAATGAGATGGCGCTTCAAAACGGCGGCGACGATATTTTGGGCGGAGGCATACCCGCAAACTTGGACGGGGCAGACGACACCGTGACGACGGCTGCCGAGCAGGATGAGCCGGAAGTAACTACCACGACCGAAGCGACTACAGCTGAGAGCACCGGCACGGAAGAAACCGCGACAGATGAAACCGAGGCTTCGACGACTGCCGAAGAAACTGCGGAAGCGACGACTGCTGCCGAAGTGACTACAACCGAAGAGACCGTTACCGAGGCGACGACCGAAGTCGTTATAGCCGCTGTTACCACGGTCGCGGAGGACGAGACCGGCATATCTTCGGAGACCGAGATGACGTTGTCGTCTGGTGATTCTGAGGGAAGCGATGGCAAAATAACCGGCCATGAATCTTCTCACGTCGGGCTGATAATCGCGGCGGTAATACTTGCTGTCGTAATTATTGCCGCAGTTGTCGCCGTGATAATTAAAAATGCCGCAGGCAAAAAGCACGGCTCCGACAAGGCCGATAAGACCGACGGCGTGAAGCATAATGCCGATATAAAAGACGAACATTCCGATGAGATAAAGGTCGCAAAGCTTCACAACATAGGCATGAGAAGCAGTCAGCAGGACTGCCTCGGGTCGGTTCCTTTGGACGGAGGCAAGGGCGTTCTTGCAATCGTCGCGGACGGCATGGGCGGTCTTTCGGGCGGAGAACAGGTCAGCCAGACCATCGTAAAAACCATGCTTTCGAGCGCAAATGCCCTGCCCGCGGGGATGGAGAGCAATCATCTCACTCCCCTGCTCAAAAACGCGAACGAAGTCGTGAACGTCCAGCTCGGAGAATCCGGGCTGTATAAGAGCGGCTCGACCGTCGTGGCGGCGCTTGTTCGGAATAAAGAATTTCACTGGATATCCGTCGGTGACAGCAGGATATATCTCTACCGCGGCGGAAGCCTTATACAGCTCAACCGGGAGCATATCCTTGAAAGCGAGCTGATGGAGAAGTTTATGAACGGCGAAATGACCATCGAGGAAGTTAAAAACGACCCCCAGAGAAAGAGGCTCACAAGCTTTATCGGCATGGGCAGGTTAAAGCACATCGACGGGTCGGTGAGAAAGACCGAGCTCAGGCAGGGGGATGTGATACTTCTTTTAAGCGACGGAGTGTTCAACCGCACTCCCGAAACGGTGATAGCTTCTATTATAGACTCCTCGCCCGACCTTAATACGGCTGCCGAAAGGCTTGAGGAGTATGTCGCCAACCTGCACGACCCCGCTCAGGACAACTTCACCGCTATGCTCATAGGATACTGAATATTAACTTAATTTCATTTGTTTGTGCAAGGTCGCCGCTTACATCAAAGCGCGGCCTTTGCCAAAAATATGCCGAAAGGCTTTAAAAAGGACCTTTGGAACATGAGTGCTGTCTCAACTAAAACCATTTGCGGAAGATGCTTTTCCGGATATATTGAAAACGGCGTCTGCACGTCCTGCCACGCAAAGGGCGAGGAGAACAGAAACGCCTCGGCTCTGCCCAGGGGCGCGAGACTTTACGGCGGCAGGTACGTCGTCGGCGACGTTTTGGGTTCCGGCGGATTCGGGATAACCTATGCCGCACGGGACGTCCAGCTCTCCGAAAGAGTGGCTATAAAAGAACTTTTCCCCGACCGGGGATTCTCACGGACGCAGGACAAGCTCACCGTAAGACCCGACCCCGACCAGGAGGAGTATTTTAAGCATATATCCCGAAGATTCACGGAGGAGGCAAGCATGCTTGCAAAGCTTGTCGGCCAGCCGAATATCGTCTCGGTCTACAATACGTTTTCTGAAAATAACACCGTCTATTATGTGATGGAGTTTTTGGAGGGAAGCGATTTGCAGCATGTCGTCGTGAAAAACGGCAGGCTGAGCTATAATAAAATCATGCCGATAATCATGCCGATACTCGACGCGCTCGAGATAGTGCACAGCAAAAACATGGTCCACCGCGATATAAAGCCCGCAAATATTTTTATTACCCAAGACGGCAGCCCGAGGCTTATAGACTTCGGCTCGGCAAGAACCTACAACCGGGACAGAAGCTACTCAAGATACGCGACCGAGGGGTTTGCTCCGTATGAGCAGTATATAACCGACGGAGAGCTCGGTCCGTGGACGGATATTTATTCGCTATGCGTTACGGTGTATTACTGCATGACCGGGAAAAAACCGCCGAGCGCCTGCGACAGAAAGCTCGGAGCCGTGCCGATTCCGCTCAATAAGCTCTGCCCGGGGCTGCCGGACAGCTTCGTGGCGGCGATACACAAGGGCATGGCGATGGATATAGACGGACGGTATAAAAACGCCTCTGATTTAAAAAAGGCGCTTTTGAAGAAGTCCCGAGGGACGGAGCCCGACCCGAAATCCGCATGGAAGATCATGTTTACCAAGGGGCAGATGAAAGGAAAATCGGTTTCCTTGCCGGAGAACTGCACCGTAATACTCGGCAGAGGACCTAAGTGCAATGTGAAATTTCCCGGCACCTGCAACACCGTGAGCACGGTGCATATGACGGTATCTATTACCCGCGACGGGAAGATACATATTCGCGACGAGTCGTCAAGAAACGGTTCGGCGCTTGAATGCATGAAGCTTAACAGCGGAGCATGGTATACCATCCAGCCGGGTCAGAGAGTAATTCTCGCCCGGACGGAGGAATTTACTGTTGTCAGGGGATAAAATGAAAACGGAATTTTTTCAGTACACTAATATCGGTACGCGGCCCGAAAACCAGGACGACGAGGCTGTGAGGGCGTATGAGCATGACGCTTTCAGCGCAGTTATCGCCGACGGCCTCGGCGGTCACAAGGGCGGACGGGAAGCCGCAAATATCGCCGTTAAGCATCTCATGGGATTTTGGGACGGCAAAAACCTGCCGGGGGATGAGCGTATTCTAAAAGCGATGGAAGCCGCAAACAGCGAGATAGCGGCGGTTCGTGAGAGCGAAAGTCAGATGAAAAGCACGGCGGTCGCGCTTTATGCCGCCGGAAACCGTGCCAAGTGGGCGCACATAGGCGATTCGAGGCTGTATCATTTTTATGAAAACAGGCTTATTCACTTTACCAAGGACCATAGCGTGGCTCAGATACAGGTCCAGCTCGGGGAGATAACGAGGGATCAGATACCTACATTTCCCGACAGGAGCAGGGTGCTGAGGGTGCTCGGTGACTCGGAATGCAGGCCGGATTATTCCGGCGAAATAGTCCTTGAAAAGGGACTGCATGCGTTTTTACTCTGCACCGACGGGCTCTGGGAGCGTCTGAGCGACGATGAGATAGCTCTTGACTATAACAAATCCCCAACGCCAAAGGATTGGGTGGAGAACCTTGTGATAAGAGCGGAAAAAAAGAATTTTTCCGAGCGCGACAACAATACGGCGATAGCTGTCTTTGCGGAGGTATAGCAATGCTTAAAAAACTTTCATCAATTTTAATTTCATTGGGATTGGCGGCTTCGGTCACGATAAGCGCAGTCTGCCTTTCCGCCTCAAGATTTATTCAGAGCGTGAGCGCCGCCGACGGCAGCGTTAAAATTATCTGCTCGGCTCTCGACTACGGAGAGGCCGCCGTCACTCTCGACGGGACTCCCCTGCCCGCCGAAATATCGTCTATCGGCGAAAGCGGCACGCCCGTTACGGTCTACTGCCTGGCCGACGTTTCAAACTCCATCTCCGATTCGATGATGGAGCAGGAAAAGCAGGTGCTCCAAAAAATAAGCGATCTTATGCGCGAGGGAGACGGCATGGTGATATCCGCACTCGGGAACAGCAGCTCCAAGGGCGAAGTCCTCACGACTGCCGATGAAAGAAGCGAAGCCATAAACAGCCTTGAGCACGGTAACTATAACACAAATCTTTATGCAGGCATCGTCGACTCGCTGAAGATACTTCGGACCGACTCGACCATGAACGAAAAATGCTGCCTGGTAATTCTTTCGGACGGCAACGACTATTACAAGGCGGGCATCACCGAGAGCGAGGTAAACAGCGCAATCGAGGATTCAAGGGTGCCCATCTACACCGTAGCGGTCATGCCGAATAACTACGGCTCGGAATACAGCGACAGCGCCAAGGCCCTCGGAAGCTTTGCAAGGACTTCGGTCGGCGGGCTTCACTTTGCGCCTATGATCGACGGCATCACCGCCGAGGACGCAGGCTCGGGTATCTGGGATGATATTTTAAACGGCACCGTCGTGACGGCGAGCCTTGAGGGGTTTGCGCTCCCCGACTCGAAAAACGACCTTGCTCTTAAAGCGTCCTACACGACGGGGAATGTGACCGTTGAGGACAGCGCCGATATTTCCTACAGCGAGGTAAAAGCGGCAATGCCAGAAGAAGCAGTCGTGGAGCAGGATGATGATGTAAAAAATAATACTGAACAGGAAATCAATATTGAACCCGACGTTGAAAAAGAGGTCCTAAGCCCGGCCGTTATAGCGATAATCGCAGTTGCGGCGGTCGTTATAATCGCTGCGATAATAGCGGCGGTCGTCATCTCAAATAATAAGAAAAAGAAGAAGCAGGCCGAGGAGGAACGCCTCAAAAAGGAAGCGGAGGAAAAGCTGCGCCTTGAGCAGGAAGCGAAAAGAAAGGCCGAGGAGCAAAGAAGAAAAGCGAACGCGCCCAAGCCTGTCGCTCAGGTCCGTTTGATAAGCATAGGAAACAATTCCCTCGTTTCGAGCTTCGATCTTTACGAGAATAAGCCCATTATCATCGGCAGAAATCCCGCAAAGGCGGCGGTGGTTCCGAATGAGAGGGATTCAAAGCTTTCGGGCGCGCATTGCAGCATCCGCGCCGACGGCAGAGAGATCTACATAAGAGACGAAAACTCGACCAACGGCACGTTCGTCAACGGCACGAGGCTTTCACGGGACGAGCTGAGAAAGCTGAGCGCCGACGCCGACATCAAGCTCACCGCCGGGATGTCGGACTACAGGGTGCTGATAAGCTACTATGATAAAAAATGATGAATAAAACCCGGCCGGGGACTGAAAAAAGACCGGGCCGGGGAAATATAAAATAGCCCCGCCTATGCGATAACATGGGCGGGGGATTTTTATTCAGTAGGGGGTTCGGGGGCGATGACTGCGCCGTCTATGGGGGTAGATTCGTCGGCCGGAGAGTCGGGTTCGGTCGGATTATCTGCCTCGGGTCTATCGGTAGAACTGTCCTCTGGCTGAGCGGTATTATCGGCCTTGGACTCGTTGCTTGGTTCGTCGAGGCTCTCGCCGTTCATCAGCTTCTCGAATTGCTCGCCGTTGATTTTTTCATGGATTATAAGATACTCGGCGACTCGGGTGAGTTGGTCCTTATGGCTCGCAAGTATCTCCTGAGCGCGGTCGTATGCCGAATGGATTATTGCCCGCATTTCGGAGTCAATCTCGCTTGCGATGACCTCGGAATAGGTCTTGGAGGAGTTGTAATCCCTGCCTAAGAATACCTCGTTGTCGTCGTGGCCGTAGACCACCGGGCCGAGCTTGTCGGAGAAGCCGTAGCGCATGACCATATTTCTTGCGGTATCGGTGGCGCGCTCGATGTCGTTTGAAGCGCCGGTTGAAATGTCGTCAAGGATAAGCTTTTCGGCAGCGCGTCCTCCCAAAAGAACTACGATATTTTCGTTCATTTCGGTCTTGGAAACATAGGATTTGTCATGCTCGGGAAGCGCCATGGTGTAGCCGCCGGCCATGCCTCTCGGAATTATCGAGACCTCGGAGACCTTATCCTGGGTCGGGCAGTAGAAGTGGCAGACGGCGTGACCGGCCTCATGATATGCGGTCAGGCGCTTTTCCTCCGGCAGGACCACTCTCGACTTCTTCTCGGGGCCTGCTATGACCTTGATGGACGCGTCGTTCAAGTCCTCCATCGTGATGGCTTTTCTTCCCTTTTTGACGGCCAAGAGTGCAGCTTCATTTATAAGATTTGCAAGGTCTGCGCCGGTAAATCCGACAGTTGCGGAAGCGACCTGCTTCAAATCGACGTCGGGAGCAAGGGGCTTGTTTTTGGAATGGACCTTTAAAATAGCCTCTCTGCCGGCGATGTCGGGATAGTTGACGTAAACCTGCCTGTCAAATCTTCCCGGTCTTAAAAGTGCGGGGTCCAAAACGTCGCGGCGGTTGGTGGCGGCCATGACTATGACCGATTCGTTGACGTCGAAGCCGTCCATCTCGACAAGGAGCTGGTTAAGGGTCTGCTCGCGTTCGTCGTGTCCGCCGCCTAAACCTGCGCCTCTGCGACGGCCGACCGCGTCTATCTCATCTATGAAGATTATAGACGGGGCGGATTTTTTCGCCTGATCAAAGAGGTCTCTTACTCGTGCGGCGCCCACGCCGACGTAAAGCTCAAGGAAGTCCGAGCCGGAAATCGAGAAGAACGGAACGCCCGCCTCGCCTGCGACAGCCTTTGCAAGAAGCGTTTTACCGTTGCCGGGAGGGCCCACCAAAAGCACGCCTTTGGGGATCTTTGCGCCTATCTGCTGATACTTTAATGGATTCTTCAAGAGTTCGACTATTTCCTGGAGCTCGGCTTTTTCTTCATCGGCTCCCGCCACGTCGTCAAAGGTGACTTTGTTTTTGTCGTTCGCGCCGTCGACCTTGACGTTGGCTTTTCCGACCGAATTTATCCTGCCGGCGCTTGAGATGCTCCTTGTCATGGATACGGCAAGGAAGATCATGACGCCTATCATGAGAAGCGTGGGTATGAGATTAAGCCAAATAGAGCTGTCCGAAGCCGGTATCGGGTTATAGATGAGCGGCTCGCTCGGGTATTTTGCGTTATATGCGGCGCGGTAGTTTCCGCCCTCGAAGTCGTTCTCCTCGCCGAAGAGCTCGTTATAGAAAAGCCCTACGTTCGGGACCTTGTATTTATAGACGGTGTCGTCTCCGCGAAGTTTGTACTCAAGGGCGCCGGAACCTAAGTTGAGGCTGAATTCCGACACTTCGAGATTGTCAAAGTGCGCGATGACGTCGGAATAATTGATCTCTTCGCTCGGCGACATCAGTCCCCTGAGGCCCACTATCATTATGATGATGATAAGCGACGCCAGGAGAAGATATGAGAAAAGACCTCTCGGTGTTTTTCGGTTCAAATGAAATTCCCCATTTCTGTTTCTGATATGTGATAATTAAAGGATTACCTCTCCAACATAGTCGAGGTTGCGGTATTTTTCATCGTAGTCAAGACCGTAGCCGACCACAAAGCGGTCCTCGATGGTGTAGCAGCTGTAGTCGGGCTTTATGTCGATCTTACGGCGGGACGGTTTGTCCAAAAACGTGACTATCCTGACGTCGGCGGCTCCCCTTGTAAGAAGCATCTGCTTCAAAACGCTCAGGGTCTTTCCGGTGTCCAAGATGTCCTCGACGAGCATTATAGTCTTGCCGCTGAATTCAAGATGGGTGTCGAACTTTACGTCGACGACTCCCGAGGAGGTAGTCCCGAAGTAGCTCTTTGCGCTCACAAAGTCCATCACTATCGGCAGGTCTATCGCTCTGACGAGGTCTGCCATAAAGATGAACGAGCCTTTTAAAACTCCGATCAGAATAAGGTCCTTGCCCTTAAAGTCCTCGGTTATTCTTTTGCCGAGATCGCTGACGGCCTTTGCTACCTCTTCCTTGGTGAGCATTACCTTAACGTTGTCATAAGTCATTCTTCTCTCTCCTTATTATGTCTATTTTCAGCGCGGATGTTGTTTTATCCGTGCAGGAAATTCTCTCCGATACGCCTACTCCCTCGACAAAAACCGCTCCCAAGGAATCGGCTATAATGTAATTGCTTTTGCGCTCGTCTGGGCTTAAGAGCTTTTTTATCTCCTGGGTCATTCCCCTGCCCGCAAGGCGTATTTTTTCGCCGCCGATGACCTTTCTTAGGGTATACTCGCCGCATATCTCGGATTCGTCGACAATGTATCTTAACTCTTTTTTTTGATAGTGCGATATGTCAAAGGGTGAAAGTTTTGTGACATATATTTTTACCCCGCCGAAGTCTCCGCCCAAATGCATGTCGAATCGGTATTCCGGCTCGGGAACAGCGTCGCGCTCAAAGCTTAGTCTGCCCGCGTGGGAGCAAAGGTAAACGCCTTTTTTGATATTTATTCTGCCGTCAAACTTAATAAGCGATTTGGCGGAGGATATTCTGTCATAGGAGGGCTCAACTCCGTTATTCTGCAAATATATGGCAAGCGCGCGTGAAAGCACGGCATCGTCGGAAATGCCGGAAAAATCTTCACAGTGTAAATTTAAAAGCTCAGCTGCCTTTTCCTCAATATAGCGGTCGGCCTCTCTTACGGCGTTTAGGCTGTTTAAATAGGACGCGTAAAGGCCGGGGGTGATTTTTTTAAGCTCGGGGACGACGTTTAGGCGGATGATATTTCGCGAGCAGTCCGGCTCAAGGTTGGTAGAGTCGGTGACGTAGGGCTGATTTTTTGATTTTAAATACTCCTCTATTTCCTCTCTTGTGCAGTCGATAAGAGGGCGGATGATCTGCCCGCGGACAGGAGGGATAGAGGCCAAGCCGTGCACGCCAGCGCCCCTGATAAGGTTGAAAACGGATGTCTCAAGGCAGTCGGAAAGGGTATGCGCAAGGGCGATTTTAGACTTCCCCGCTGCACTATAAAGCGCCTCGTATCTTAGATCCCGGGCCGCAAGCTCTATCGATTTGCCGGTCTTTTCGGCATGCCCCAAAACGTCGACGGAGACTGCCGAAAAATCTACGCCCAAATCCTTGCAGAGGTTTCGGCAAAAGGCTTCGTCGTGCTCGCTCTCGGCGCCTCTGAGACGGTGGTTTACATGAACAGCAGAAACGGAATAGCCGAGTTCACTAAGCAAAATCAAAAGCGATACGCTGTCGGCGCCTCCGGATAGCCCGACGACTGCGGCTTCTCCGTCCTCAAGCATTTTATATCGGCCTATGGCCGCCCTGACTTTTTCGATCATTCTCTTTTCTGGTCAACGCTCCTGAAGAGGTAATATTCGCCAAGATAGGCAAGATTTACTGTGCCGGTGGTGCCGTGGCGGTTTTTGGCCACGATGCACTCGGCCGCGGATTGGTTGGGGTTCTGCTTGTCATACATGGCTTCCCGGTAAATAAAGAGTATGATGTCCGCGTCCTGCTCAATAGAGCCAGATTCTCTTAGGTCGGACGGCATCGGACGGTGGTCGGTCCTCGCCTCGACGGAACGGTTGAGCTGGGAAAGAAGTATGACCGGAACGTTGAGCTCCTTTGCCATAAGCTTTATCTGCCTCGTTATCTCGGAAACCTCGGTGACGCGGTTGTTGTGAAAGTTTGCGGATTCCATGAGCTGTAAATAGTCTATGACGACAAGGCCGAGGTTTTTCATTCTGCGAAGCTTCGCCTTGATTTGGGGAACGGTTATTCCGGCGGTGTCGTCGATGTAGATGTTCATCTGTGATAAAACGTCCGCCGCTTCGGCAAGCTTTATCCATTCGTCCGAGCTTATCGTTCCCGCCGTCAGCGACGAGTTGGGCACCAAAGCCTCGGATGAGAGCATTCTTGCGGCGAGCTGTTCCTTGGACATTTCAAGAGAAAAAATGACTATTTCAGCTTCCTTGGAGCGCTTGGCGACGTTTGCGGCGATGTTCACGGCAAAGGTGGTCTTGCCGGAACCGGGTCGGCCCGCGACGACTATCATATCCGACTTATTGAGTCCGGCAATGTAGTTGTCGAGCATGGAGTAGCCCGAGCGCAGGCCCTGGTACTGCTCCTTGTCCTCGCCGGAGAGCTTCTGGATGCGGTCGTATGCCGAGACGACTATCTCGCTTAAGCGGGTAAGCCCGTCGACCTCTCGGCCCTGGCGGATGTCATATATCTTCTGCTCTGCCAAATCAAGCAGGCTCTGAGCGCTTTCTGAGCCGTCGCCGGCAGCTTCGATTATCTCGGAGCAGGCGTTCATCAGAGATCTCAAAAGATATTTTTCCTCGACGATCTCGCAGTAGCTTTTTAAATTAGCCGTCGAGGGAACGCTGTCCGCAAGGCCCTTTATATAGGTCCTCGCCATGGCCTCGGTCTCAAAGACTCCCTGCGAGACCGACTCGTTCACGACCGTCACGACGTCGGCCGAGCCGCCGTTTGAAAACAGGCGTATCATTATCGTGAAAAGCTGTCTGTGCTGCTCACGGTAAAAGCTCTCCGGCTTTAAATGCAGAATCGCGGTTGAAACCGAGCCGGGGTCTATTAAAAGGGTGCCTAAGACCGCCTGTTCGGCGTCGAGATTATAGGGCAGCTCTCTTCCTAAAAGCTGGGAAGAAAGCGTTTGACTGACAGGCATATTACTCCTCCGGCTCTACCTTGACGGACATTTTGGCGGATATGCCCTGTGCAAATTTTATCTCGCAGGAATAGTCGCCGTAGGCCTTTATATCGCTCCCCAAAACGACCTTTTTCTTGTCTATCTTCTCGCCGAACTGCTTTTCGATGCACTCGGCGACGGTCGCGGACGTTATAGCCCCGAAGAGCTTTCCGCTTGCGCCCGCCTTGGTCTTGATGGTGAGGGTATGGCCGTTTAAGGCTCTTGCAGAGTTTTCGGCTTCGGTCCTTTGTACGTCGAGCCTGTGCTGCTCGGCAGCCTTTTTGCCGGCAAGGTCGTTTACGTTCTTGGCGCTCGCTTCGATGGCGAAGCCCCTTGCCAAAAGATAGTTTCTTGCGTAGCCGTCCGCCACGTCCAAAACGTCCCCGACCTTGCCGGAGCCCTTTACGTCTTTGATAAGTATAACTTTCATTTTTCTGCCTCCATGTATTTTCAGGATTTTATAAGAAAATCTTCTATTGCGTTTTTGACTTTGTCGACCGCTTCGTCGACGGTCGCTTCTATCTGGGCGCCCGCCATAGTCTGGTGGCCTCCTCCGCCGACGGCTTCCATGATGAGCTGGACGTTGAAGCTGTCAAGAGATCTCGCCGAAATATAGCATATCCCGCCGGAACGGTATATGACGAACGACGCCTTTACGCCAACTATGCCCAAAAGGTCGTCGGCAGCCTGGGGAGCCGCAAGCCTGAGCTCGGGTGCGTCAGAATCGGTGGCGGCGATGGCGCAGCCGTGAAACAGCTTTGCCTCCTGTATCAGCTTGCTCTTTTCCCGATAGGTCTCGAGAGAGTCCGAGAACAGCCTCTTTACGGTCACGGTGTCCGCGCCTAATTTTTTCAGATATGCCGCCGCCTCGAACGTTCTCGCGCCCGAACGCATGACAAAGTTCTTTGTGTCGAGCATTATTCCGCATAACAAAGCCTCCGCTTCGGCTACGGAAATTTTGCAGTCGGGTCCGAAATACTGTATTAACTCGGTCGACATTTCGCATGCCGAGCTCGCAAACGGCTCGTGGAAGAACACGACCGCGTTGTCTATGTGATTTACCATCATACGGTGATGGTCTATTACTACCGTCTGCTTGGCCTGCTCGTAAAGCTCCTTTGAATCCAAGATCTCCGGGTTGTGGGTGTCGCAGATTATTAGAAGATCCTGGTCGGAAAGCTCAAGCCTTGCCTCGGGAATGGTCTTGAAATAGTCCGAGCCGCCGTTTGCACGGATGTGGTCGATAAGGGATTTCGCAAGATTCTTCTCGGGGTCGACCACTACCCAGACGCTCTTGCCCATGCTCCTGAATGCACCGCAAAGACCGACGGACGCGCCCACGGCGTCGAAATCGGCGAAGCGATGACCCATTATGTAGATGTTCCGGCTGTTGGACACAAGCTCGGAAAGGGCCGCGGCTATGACCCTCGTCTTGACCTTTGCGGATTTTTCAACGCCCTTTGAGACGCCGCCGAAGAATTCAAAGCCGCTCTCGGTCTTTACGGCAGCCTGGTCGCCGCCTCGCCCGAGACACATGTCAAGAGCCTGACGGGCAAATTTCTCGCTCTCCCTGAGATCTCTCGCTCCCCTGCCGACGCCTATCGAAAGTGTGACGTTGGAGCGCTCGCCAAGGCTTATTGAACGGGCCTCGTCGAGGATGTCAAATCTGCGCTCGATTATCGGAGCCAAATGCCGCTCCTCAAGTATGCAGTAAAATCTGTCGGAGGAAAGGCGGTGGAGTATGCCGTTGGTGCTCTCGATAAAGCGCTCGAAAAGCTTCTCTATCTCGGCACGGAAGCCCGCCTTGTCGCTCTCCTTGGAGTTTTGCAGGACCTCCTCGTAGTTGTCGACGGCGATGTACATGACCGTCTTTCGGCTCATGCGGTACTCCTGTTCAAGGGCGACCTGGGCAGAACAGTCGGTGAAGCTTACTATAGACAGCCCGGTATCATGCTCGATGGCCTTGACTCGGTAGTGCTTATCGAGTATCTTGACTACCGCTCCCGAATCGCTGTAAAATTTTGAGGTGTTGGCGCCTATGAGTTCGGAAAGAGGAATGCCGTAGACCCTGTCCTCGGAAAAGATATTCTGCTCGAAGCTTTTGTTGTACCAGATTATCATTTTGTCAGGGTCGGCGACGACTATCGGAGAGGGGTAGTCGTAGAATTCCTCCCTCAGAATAGTCGCCAAGCTTCTGTCCATGGTCGTGACATATCTTGTGACGTTTTTGGAGATTATGCCGTTCATTACGCAGAGGACGGCGCTCGAAAGACAGATCATAGCCGACGAAGCCGCCGCTATCATCGAGCCCTGGCGGTAGAATATCACCGCCGAAACTATCGAAACCGCAAGAAGTATCACAAGCGGGATCCATAACATTCGGAGCCTTTGTTTCATTGCTGCCATCCTCCTTTAGGAAAATGATTTAAAAGCTTAATTTCAGATGTCCATTATATCGGGAATGACCATAGGACGGCGCTTTGTCTTCTGGAAGAAGAAGTCGCCGAGCTCGTCTCTTAGGCGGTTTTTGATAGCGGGATAGTCGTGGTGGGTCTTAAGCTCATCCTGCAAAACGTTCTTTGCAAGCTCTCTTGCCTTATCCATAAGCTCCTCGCTCTCACGCTCGTAGACGAATCCCCTTGAGATAACGTCCGGGCCGGAGAGAAGCCTGCGGTCGATTTTATCTATCGTCAGAGTGACGACGATAACGCCGTCCTGGGCCAAATGCTTTCTGTCCTTTAGGACTATCGCGCCTACGTCTCCCACGCCGTAGCCGTCAACCATTACTTTGCCGGAGGTCACGCTGCCGGTTATCTTTATCGTCTCGCCGTCGGTCTCGACGACATTTCCGATGTCGGCGATGATGATATTTTCCTCGGGAACGCCTATCTCGCGGGCTGTGCGGGCGTGACGGTTCAAATGCTTATATTCGCCGTGAATCGGCATGAAGAACTTCGGCCTTGTGAGCGCAAGGATAAGCTTTTGCTCCTCCTGGCAGGCGTGGCCGGAGACGTGGACCTCGTACATTTCCTCGTAAACGACCTCTGCGCCAAGCTTTAAGAGCTCGTTGACTACCCTGCCGACGAATTTCTCATTGCCGGGGATGGGCCTTGCGGAGATGATTATAAAATCGTTCTGGGTCACGCTGACCTGGCGATGGTCGTTTAAGGCCATCCTCGTAAGCGCGCTCATCGGCTCGCCCTGGGAACCCGTCGTTATCAGAACTATCTTGTCGTCGGGGTAGCTGCGCATCTTATCGATGTCGATAAGAACGCCGTCGGGTATCTTTAAATAACCAAGGTCGACGCCGAGCTTCATGACGTTTATCATCGACCTGCCGAAAACCGCTACCTTTCTGTCGTACTTGACGGCGCAGTTGATTATCTGCTGAATTCTGTGGACGTTTGATGAGAACGTCGCGATGATTATTCTTCGACCGACGGCTTTATTGAAGAGGTTGTCAAACGTTCCTCCGACCTTTCTCTCGGACGGGGTGAAGCTCGGGCGCTCGGAGTTTGTCGAATCGGACAGAAGCGCCAAAACTCCCTCGTTGCCAAGGGCAGCAAACCTCGGCAGATCGATTATGCCGCCCTCGATGGGGGTGTAGTCTACCTTGAAGTCGCCGGTGTGGATGATAAGTCCCGCAGGGGTCCTTACGGCCACTGCAACGGCGTCGGGGATGGAGTGATTGACCCGGATAAACTCGGCCGTTAAGCCGCCCAGGCGTATAGTCTGGCCGGGAGTCACGGTCAGAAGCTTTACGCCGCCTAAGTTGTGCTCCCGAATCTTTGATTCCAAAAGACCGAGGGTAAGCTTGGTGCCGTAGATGGGGACGTTCATCTTCTTCAGAAGATAGGGTATCCCGCCGATGTGGTCCTCGTGGCCGTGAGTGAGGATGACTCCCCTGACCTTATCCTTATTTCTCTCAACATAGGTGAAATCGGGTATCACGATGTCGACCCCCGGCATTTCGGCGTCCGGGAAAGTCATTCCGCAGTCGATTATTATTATGTCCTGAGCGGTCTCTATGAGATACATATTCTTGCCTATCTCGTTAAGGCCGCCTAACGCGATTATCTTTACCGGCTGCTTCTTGCCGCCGTCCGACCTGAATCCGCTGATGAGCTCGGGCAAATTCTCGGCGACGGGAGCCTCGGTGAATCTGTACTGCTGAGAGGAGCTTGCTTTTTTTGCGGTGCCGCTGTTTTTCTTACTCTGAGCCTGCTTTTTCTGCTCCTGTTTTTTAGGCTCCTGCTTCTTTTGCTCCTGTTTTTTGGGTTCCTGCTTCTTTTGTTCCTGCTTTCTTGGGTCGGCTTTTTTTCTCGATTTCTTTCCCGACGCATACTGCGCCGATTTTTTAGACAGCGGAGGAGCCGATATAGCCGCCGCTATCGCCTGGTCAAGCGCGGAGATGTCCGCCTTGCGAGGCTTCTTTCTTTCTTCGTTTTTCTTGTTAGCCATATAATCCTTTCTTCTTTTATGATATATATTTTTCGGAATGCCTCCGGTTAAGGTGCTCTATGTAGCCCCCGGGATGCGGGGGATTTTTCGGCTTCGGTACAGACTTGGGCATAATAAGCTATAGTAAGCTTATTCTATTGTACTACAAATCTTTCCGATTGTCAAGAACAGAAATAATCAGACGCGGCCTAAGCGGCCGCATCAAGAATGCAGAAGTCAGATGTCAGATGTCGGAATTTCAAGGCGTCGCCTGCGGCGAAAATTTTAAAAAAAGTAAATCAGGACGGCATAAAAAGAATTTGCTCACTAATTCAGCGAGAGTCTTTTTAAAATATCGGCGGACAGCTCCTCGGCGGCTTCTAAGGAGACCGACTCGATATACAGCTTCATCGCTCTGCCCGACTTCATCGGCCTGATATAAGCCTTAGCGCCGTCCCTGTCAAGCCGCAGTTCACGGCCTGCGCGGGACTCCTTAAAGCCATCCGCCAAAAGCTTCGGGAGACCCTCCGGGACCTCTATCACGCTTCGGGTGTAGATGAGCGGCCTGAGTTCTGAGCATGCCCCAGAAAGGGAGATCCCCCTGTCCGAGAGATATTTTACGACCAAAACGATAAGCTCTGTCGGGTCGTAGCAAAAGCCCGATACGGGAGCGCTTTTACTCGGCTCCCGTGCGACCTTTCCGCCATGCTCCCCGGCATAAAAATCGCAAAGCTCGGGCGCTTCCGGGAACAGGACGGTTTCCCCGAAAATTTCGGCGTTTGAAGCTGACGCCAAAATAAGAAGATTTTCGTATGACAGGACGTTTTCACCGTCCTTGGCGGTGACTGTAAGGCTGTCGGGAGCTACGGTGAAAATGGTTTTCTCGCCGGTATGCTCGCCAAAAATTTTATTGAAAAGATAATTTTCACGGGGATTTTCGGCGCGAATTCCATATGTCCCGCCGAGATTTTTCGGGAGAAGATTTTTTAGGCGGGCAATATACGCCTCGGCCTCGGGGTCGGCGGAAATCAAATTTCCCGGGGTCGTTTTTTTGCTTTCAAAGCGCTCATATAGACGCTCGATTTTTCTTTCGTCGGCGCGCTCGATGTCGACGGTGTATGCCGAAAAAATCATCGGGGTATCCGCCGCAAAAAAGACGTAGTCGCATTCAAGCCGCCTTGCCGCAAAAACTGCCTCGCCCACGGTCGAGCCGTGGAGGGTGAAAACGTCTGCGCCGGAATATCTCATTCCGAGAGAAAGCGGTTCGTAGGCCTCTCCCCCGCCGCCGAGGACCGCCCTTTTTATATTCAGGGCGGAGACCGCCGCCATCCCGAGGCGGACGTATTCGAGCGTGCCGGAAACGCCCTCGCACCTACCCGATTCGGAAAAGGCAAGACCGGTGCCGGAATGGGGATTCAGGTCGGTTCTGATTATCGCTCCGTCGCGAATCTTCGAGCCGGGAGATACCCTCACGCCCTCGCAGACGACTACCCCGCTGCCGACTACCGAGCCCTCCCCCAAGACGGAGTTTTTCATCATGATAAGCCCCGAACCGGCAGTGCAATGCTCCGAAATGACCGCCTCGGACAGGTCTGCGCCGTCGGCTATGACGGAATCTCTGCCGATCAAAGAGCTTATAGCGCGGGAATTTGCGCCCAAGGATGAGCCGGGTTCCAAGACGCAGGAGTTTAGCGTGCAGCCGGGTGCAACGGACGCTGAATCAAAAATCAGGTTGTCCTTTTTCTCCTGGGACAGCAGGTCTCGCTGGCAGGAAAGCAGCGAGGGAATGTCGCCGACGTCATGCCAAAAAGTATTGTCCCTGTAGGCGAAAAGGCGCTTGCCGGCTTTTAATGCGGCCGGGAAGACGTCGCGCGCAAAGTCGGCCGGCTCTCCTTGGGGGATAGATTTTATGACGTCGGAACTTATGACGTAGCAGCCGGTGTTTGCAAGGTTTGTGAGGCATTTGTCATAGCCCGGCTTCTCTAAAAAGCCGCTTATCCTGTCGCCCGAAACGGTGACGAGGCCGTATTCGCGGGGGTCGGAGACCTCGCGGCAGACTATCGTTATATCGGCGCTTTTGGAACGGTGAAACTCGATTATTTTTTTATAGTCAAAGCCGGTCACGCCGTCTCCGCTGAGAATCAGAGCGTCTCCGCCGTCAAAGACGTTTCTTACGCAGCCCGCAGTCCCGAGGGGGTAGTCCTCCTTTGAATATTTAAGGGTCACTCCCTCGCAGGAACTGCCTAAAGCATCCTCGATTTTTTCGGATAGATACCTTGTGCAGAGCGTGGCGGTTTTTATCCCGCATCGGTTCAGGTCCCGAAGCAGACGCTTGAGGGCGGGTTCTCCCAAAATCTTTACAAGAGGCTTCGGGAGATTATCGGTCAGGGGCTTAAGACGCGTGCCCTCGCCGCCGCATAAAATCACTGTTTGCATAATAACTCCTTGGATGGGTTCTTTTTAGGTAGAATATGCAAATTAAGGCATGATTATACAGCTTTCATGCTCCCAAAAAATCACAGGCGGCTATTGAATTTTTGCATAAATTATGATAAAATATTTATATCAAACCGACGGAGAGCCCGCCGGAGATTTTCGGAGGAATGATATGCCGAGATTTTTTGCCGATGACATGGAATTTGACGGCGGGATGTTCGTCGTTTCGGGAGACGACGCAAGACACATATCAAGAAGTCTTAGAATGAAAACGGGCGAGAGGATTGACGTGGTGCGGCTCGGGAAAGAGTATCTCTGCGAAATAACGGGGATAACCGATTCGGAGGTGTATGCGAAAGTCATATCCGAAAAAAATTCCAACGAACCGAATATAGAAGTCAGACTATTTCAGGCGCTTCCGAAGCAGGATAAGCTTGAATCGATAATTCAGAAATCCGTGGAGTTGGGCGTTCACGAGATAATACCCGTGCTCACAAAAAGATGCGTGGCAAGGCCGGATAATGAGCGGTTCGGGAAAAAGTCCGAAAGACTGAGAAAAATTTCCGAGGCCGCCGCCAAGCAGTCCGGCCGCGGTATCATACCCGAAATATCGGGAATAATAGGCTTTGAAGAGTGCCTTGAAAGGCTCGAAGAATGCGACCTCGGGCTTATATGCTATGAAAAAGAGGGAGGCGTGAGCCTTACCGAAATCGATTTTTCCGGCGTTAGGACCGTGGGGGTGCTTGTCGGGCCCGAGGGAGGGTTTGAGCCGGATGAAGCAAAGGCCGCAATTGAGCACGGCGCCAAGCAGATATGGCTCGGACCGAGAATTCTAAGATGCGAGACCGCGCCGATAGCCGCTCTGGCCGTTATTATGGCGCTCAGCGGGAATATGTAGCCGACAAAAAATTATTTCCGAAAAAAATAAGCCGGACAGGATAAAATTTTGTCTGAAAATATATAAAATCCACTTGCATTTTTAAGGAATATGTGGTATACTTTTATTAAATAACTGCGAAAGGATTTGAGATCATGGGAAATATTCTTAAAGTAATACTGGGGATCGGCGCAGCAGCCGCAGCCGCAGCAGTCGCCGTAGCTGTCGCAACAAAGACCGACAAGGAGGACGAGTGCACCTGCGACGAGTGCTCCGAGAATATCCTTGACGGGCTTGAGGACGCTGCTGAGGACGTTTCGGACGCCGCTGAGGACGTTGCCGAGGATATCGCCGACGGTTCAGACGATGCCGAAGACGATTTAGAAGATCTCTTTGACGACGACGATACCGATACCGCTTCGGGGAGCGAAGTCCTTAAGGATTCCGTCAACAATATCATCAACGGAGTCATGGGCGGGATAGTCGTCGCCTCCGATAAGGTCTCCGAGCTTGCGGGAAGATTCGCCGACTACATGGCCGATAAGCTCTCCGCACGCAGCACCGAGGGCTATGACGAGGACCTCGATATAGACTTTGACGACAGCGACTTTGCCGACGACGTCGAGGACGCTGCCGAAGACGCTGTCGACGCAGCCAAAGATATCGCCGAGGACGTCAAGGAGGCTGCCGAGGACGCTGCCAAGGACGTTAAGGACGCCGCCGAGGATATCAAGGACGACCTGACCTGAGATTAAAAAATAAATGCCGGGTAATCGGCCCCTCTTCCATAAGAAAACAAGCCCGCATAATCTTACTCAAAGCCGCCGGCTTCATCGTTGGCGGCTTTTGCATTACACAAAGGAGTGCTTACAAGCCAAACAAAGCGTTAAAACTTGCTTTTCGCCTGCCCCCGGCGGCAACGATTGCCTCGGTTGGCTCAAAGAGTTTTAATCGCGTTGTTTACGGCCGTCTCACCCGTATTGCAAATAAAACAAGTCATATGATGTGCTTCGCAGTGCCCGCCGGGCACTCTTGTTTTCTTATCTCAGAGGGGCTTTTTTACCCGGTGTTTTTTTATTTATTCATAGTAAACTATCCTGCCGCCGAGGTCGTTAAAGCCGGGCTCAAATTCCGAGATTAAGACGGTCCGCAATGTCCCGGTGTTCGGGTCGGAGATGTAAAGCTCTGTCTCTGAAAAGCCGTAGACCACGACGGCATGCTCCCCTCCCGGCCAGGAGACTATTTTTCCGGTGCTCGGGACGGTCCATTCGCGGCGGTATTCGATATTTTGGTCCTCGCTTATCGAACACCAGGCTATCACCGGGCTGCCGTCCGAAATAAGATTTGTAATATCGTCGATACTTGCCCCGGCTTTGCTCTTTGCTCCCGAAAGAAATTTTTCGGCGGTTTCGGCTATCGGCTTTTCAAAAACACCGTAGGAGCCCTCCTCCCTCGGGTCGCCGACAAATTCCGTCTCGGGGTCTGCACCGCATATAAAATCCCCCGTTCCGTACGGGACGGGACCCTTGGGGAGAGCCTCGACTATGTCCTCAACCGAAATTTCGACGCCGTAATGCCGAAGAAGAATATAAAGAGAAACGCTCTCGCAGCCCGTGGGGTAATCGGGGTGCTGTGAAAGGGCCTCTATATTTTCAATTATTACGTCATTGTCGGGCAGGACGTGGGCGGGAACGTCGCCCGGCAAACCGGATGCCGAAAAATCTTCGGGGCATTCGGATATATAAAATTTTCGGTCATTATACCCCCCCCCGCAAAAAATGCTGCTCCTAAAATAAAAAGAGAGAGCAGAGATACCGTGAGAATTCTTTTTTTCATGTATAAACCTCCTTGCGAAGATATGAAAATGATACCATCGCAAGGAGGTTTTCTTCAATAAAATTAAGGGAATTTTAAGACTGTCTTAAAGAAATTTTAAGATTCTTAAGATTTTTTGGCGGATTTTTTCTTAAGGAGCAGCGCCGCTATGACTACAATAACCGCAGCTATCGCGACTATGGCGATTATCAGCGGCAGGTTGACGGAGCTTCCTTTTTCGGTCAGAACGATGGTGAAATTGTCGATGTAAAGGCGCTCCGATAGCTCGTCGGTGAGCCTTAACTCGACCTCGTTTTCGCCCTTTTTGAGCTTTATCGGTATCTCGACGGTCTTCCATTTGCTGAGACCCTCGGTCTTTTCAAGCGCAGGCTGGGACTTCTTTCCGCCGTTGACGTAAATGCCGAGGCCGGATACGTCGCCCAAGGAGGAATATTTCAGGGTCATGAGATAGGTTCCCGGCTCGTATGCTCTGACGGTGTCTCTTGCGGAGGCGCCCTTTTCGCTGCCGAGGTCGATGTAGCCCTGGCCGGTGTAGTTGCGGATATTATCCGAGGCTCCGTTTTTAACAAGGCTGTTGATGTCCTTAGTCTCGAAAAGCTCGGCTTCGTACTGCCTCGGGCCGGTGTATTCTATCGGAGGTTCGGGAACGACGCATTCGGCGGGAACCGGGATCTCGGGCTTGCCCGACGATGTGCCGGAGCAGGATATTTCAAGCTGGATGGGGCCGTTATGCTCGACGGTGAGCTTCCATACCCCGCCGCTCCATTCCGATGAGACTTTCGAGGCCATTGAATTTATGCTGCGATCCTTATATTCGTATGTCGGCTCTGTGGCTGCGCCGGTCACGGTAATGACGTCCCTTTTGAGGTTAAACGTGTTGTCCTCCTCGTAGTTGTTGAGATACACCGACAGGCCGTCGGAGGTCTCGCGGATAATGCCGGAGGAATATCTCGGGTATTCAAGGCTTACCGATTCGCAGGTGTTATAAAGAAGCGGAATGGTGCCGGTTGCGGTCTGAGACCTCTTATAGGGGTTGTATGTGACCCAGACGTTGTCTTTTTGGGCTGCGTAGATGTCGCCCGTATACAGTTCGGGGAACATTTCGTTCATGTCGGCGACTTTCGTATCTACGTCCGGCCAGAGATCGTTGTATTCGGATTTTAAGATGACCTTTTCAAATTTCGATTCAAGCTCGGGGTCGGCAAATCCCGCCGTTTCGGGAAATGTCGGATAGCGGCCGGTGGACTTGTAGAACGTGTGGTTGTCCCGAAGATTGCCGTCGCCCTCCATCTTGTAAAGGCCCTCGAAGAGGCTTGCCGGGGTGCAGTATTTGACGTCGTCGTTGCCGGATTCGATGTCGTTTACGATTATTACCTTTGTCCTCTCGATGACCTCCTCGCGCTCGGGAATCCTGAACGTGCCGTCAAGGGTCTTGCGGAACAAATCTATCATGACGTTGTAAAATTGGTTGTAGTAGGCCCAGGTGCGCTGCGAATAGCCGTCCTTGGTGACGACGGTTTCGGCTTCATAGAAGTCGTCCTCCGGGACAAGCTCGGGGCCGTCGATGACGGTGGCGCCGTTTAAAATGAGCCTTTCAAAGTGAACCGGCAGACCGGTGGAGACGGTGTAACCGCTCGTGCCCTGGCCGCTCTCGTCAGTCCAGCCGGTCTCGTCGTATCTAACACCGAAGTTTCCGCAGTAGCCGGAGAGATATGTGCCCAAGACAAGGCTCTCGACGTCGTCGATATAGCCGGTCTGGGTGTACTTTTCAAGGAGGATGAAGTTCTCGCTGTAGAGCCTTGCGGCCTCCTCGAATTCGGGGATGTTCTTTATCATCGCCAACGGGTTCAGCCACTGCCCCCACTGGTTGCCGCACCAGCTGTCGACAAGATAGCCGCCGTACTTGTGGCAGAGCTCCAAAAGACCCGCGAAATGCTTGTATCGGCCGGCAGGGGTTATCGGGAAGTCCTCCTGCTCAAAACCCCAGAACTGCTCGCAGTAATTGAAGCCGAGGAAGTTGGGGTAGTCGCGGAAGAATTCCGCAAAGACGGTGTCCTCATAGTCGGTCTCGGCGGGGTCGTAGTCGGGAAGATGGCAGGGGCCGCCGCTGGCAGGCTGGATAAGGGTCCAGACTTCCCTCTCTGCACATGTGCGAAGCCATGACTTAGCGGTCTCGTAGCCGTACTCGACGACCTTGAAGCGCTTTTCATCCTCGCTCCAGTTGACGGAGAGGGAGATGTTAAAGACGACGTAGGGACGGATGTCCTCGGGGATAAGGTCTATTATCTTGTCGGGGTCGGCGTTGTTCCAGGTGTCGATATGGACTATCCATACCGGAGACGACGGCGAGATCTCCCGCCTGAGCGGCTTTTCGGGCGTGGACAGGATCGTCTGAGACTGCTCGCATACCGCCGACGGTATCATCCCCAAAAGGAGCGAAAGGACCGTCAGGGCGCAGAGTGCTGCTGATAAAATTCTCTTTTTCATAATGCCTCCAAGTAAAAAAATTTTTATTTATGATAAAGCTTTCTCTTCTGATAGACCGCTTCGCAGGTCACGTTTACCTTTAGCTTGCGAAAGATGCTCAGGTCGACGTGGGAGAGCATGACGCTTGAGTGCATCTCGCAGTTCTCAAGCTTTTTCAGCTGCTCGAGCGCAAGAGCCGCGTTTTTGTCTTCGGCGGCGCAGATGGACAGCGCTATTAACACCTCGTCGGTGTGTAAGCGCGGGTTTTCGTTTCCGAGGTGATTTACTTTCAGACGCTGGATGGGCTCGATGACGGACGGAGAAATCAAAAGCGTTTCGTCGGGGATGCCGGCAAGGGCCTTTAAGGAGTTAAGGAGCATAGCCGATGAGGCGCCGAGAAGCTCGGACGTCTTGCCGGTGACAATTCTTCCGTCGGGAAGCTCTATCGCAGCCGCAGGGGCTCCGGTTATCTCGGCCTTGGTAAGAGCAGGACCCACGGGCATGCGGTCGGCCTGGGTGATGCCCGCCTTTTTCATCAAAAGCTCTATTCTTAAGACCTCGTCCTCGGAGGCCTCCCCTTTTATCTTCTTGGCGAGGGTGTTGTAGTAGCGGCGGATTATCTCCTGCTTTGAGGCGCTTGCGCATACCTCGTCGTCTATTATGCAGAAGCCCGCCATGTTCACGCCCATGTCAGTCGGGGATTTGTAGGGCGACTCCCCCAAAATCATCTTAAATATTGCGCTCAGGACAGGGAATACCTCGATGTCCCTGTTATAGTTGACGGCGAGAGTGCCGTACGCGTCGAGGTGGTAGGGGTCTATCATGTTCACGTCGGAAAGGTCGGCGGTAGCGGCCTCGTATGCAAGATTCACGGGATGGTTAAGAGGGATGGACCAAATCGGGAACGTCTCGAATTTTGCATAGCCCGCCTTGACTCCCCTCTTGTGCTCGTGGTAGAGCTGTGAGAGGCAGGTGGCCATCTTGCCGCTTCCCGGGCCGGGAGCCGTTATGACGACGAGCTCGCGGGAGGTCTCTATGTAGTCGTTCTTGCCGTAGCCGTCGTCCGAAATGACGTGGTCGAGGTTTGCAGGGTAGCCCGCTATCGGGTAGTGGCGGTAGACGGTTATGCCGAGGCTTTTCAGCTTATTTGCAAAGGCCACGGCCGCGGGCTGGTCCTCAAAACGGGTCAGAACGACGCTGCCGACGTAAAGACCGTACTGCCGAAAACTGTCGATAAGCCTTAATACGTCGAGGTCGTAGGTTATGCCGATGTCGCCCCTGACCTTGTTCTGGGCGATGTCCTCCGAGCTTATGACGACGACTATCTCGGCCTGGTCTTTAAGCTGTAGGAGCATCTGAAGTTTCGAGTCGGGCTTGAACCCCGGAAGAACGCGGGAGGCGTGGTAGTCGTCGAACAGCTTGCCGCCGAACTCAAGATAGAGCTTGCCGCCGAAAGAGGCTATCCTTTCGCGTATCTTCTGAGACTGGAGGCTGAGGTATTTGTCGTTGTCAAATCCCTGTTTAAACATATTCTTCTCCTTTTCCTGTCAAAAAAGCGCAGAGTGAGCGCATAAAATATTACATTTTATATTATAGCAAAAAGCTCGAACTTTTTCAAGGCATATTAAAAATTATTTTCAGGGTTTATTTCTCCGCCGAAATCGCTATCACGCGTAGGACTTACCCTGCATAGATTAAAGCATGAAAACCCTTTTATGAGGAGTGATGGAAATGAAGAAAACGCTGCTCGTCATGGCCGGAGACAGGCGCATGGAATACTGTGCCGAACGGCTTAAAGACGACTTTAACGTATATACCTACGGGTTTTCCGGCTCTTTGCCGATATGGGAAATCAAGCACGCCGATATACTTGTGCTGCCGTATTTTTCACTTGCGGGAGACTATCTGAACGCGCCCGGGCTTTCACACAAGGTCCCGGCGGTGTCTGCTCTGGATCTTTTAAAATACGGCGGCACGCTTTTCGGCGGCGGGCTAACGCCGCAGTTTTTAAGCTACTGCCTTGAGCGAGACGCTAAGGTTTACGACTTTTTTGAGGACGAAGCGCTGACTGTCGAAAACGCAAGACTAACCGCCGAGGGCGCCCTCGGGATAGTCATTTCCGAGACGGAATCTTCCGTCAAGGGCGCAAAGGTCTGTATCACGGGTTGGGGCAGGGTTGCAAAGGCGTGCGCGGAAATTTTAAAAGGCGTAGGCGCGGACGTCATAGCTGCGGCACGCTCCGAAAAGGCAAGAGATGACGCCATAGCACGGGGATTCAATGCCGTGGGACTTGACGATGAAGAAGCTTTAAAATGCGCAGACGTGATAATAAACACCGTGCCGTCGGAGATTTTAGGACGGGAAAAGCTGTGCTTAATAAATAAAGAAGCGCTTTTGATGGAGCTTGCATCCGCTCCATACGGGATAGACAGAGAGGCAGCCAAGGAGCTTGGGCTGAGGCTTGTCGCCGCGCCAGGGCTGCCCGGAAAAACCGCTCCGAAAACGGCGGGATATCTTATAGCCGAGACCGTAAAAAGGCTCGCCAAGGAGGCCGAGGGGGATGCTTAGGATAGGATACGCCATGACCGGGTCGTTCTGCACATTTTCCGAAAGCTTTGAGGCCGCAAAAAAGCTTGTTTCGGCTGGGCATGCCCTTACCCCGATAATGTCCTTTAACGCGTATAATTTCTCGACCCGCTTCGGGACTGCCGAGGAAAACCGCAGAAAAATCGAGGAGATATGCGGAAACAAAATAATTTCCACCATCGAGGAGGCCGAGCCGATAGGCCCGAAAAAGATGTTCGATCTTTTGGTGGTAGCGCCCTGCACGTCGAACACTCTTGCAAAGCTTGCGCTCGGGGTAAACGACACGCCGGTGACGATGGCGGTAAAAAGTCATCTTAGAAACTCGCGGCCGGTGCTCATCGCCGTATCTACAAACGACGCGCTGACTGCCGCCGCGAAGAACATAGGCATGCTCGAAAACTGCAAAAACTACTATTTCCTCCCCTATCGGCAGGACGACCCGGTGAAAAAGCCGGCGTCAATGGTCGCGGTGTTCGGGATGATGGAGGAGGCTGTGGAGGCGGCTTTTCAGGGCAGGCAGCTTAGCCCGCTGGTGCTTGGGGCGAAAACGAAAGAGGGGTAGCGGCATGCTTTCGGGGGCGGAGCCCCGAGGTCCGGCCGCAGGCCGGACCGAGCCGGCGGCGAAGCCGCCGGGAGGGCTCCCGCGAAGCGGGAGCCCGGGGCTCCGCCCGAACGCGATGTCTTTGGGGGCCTATAGGTCATGGCACGCTGTCATAAAAAATTAAGCTTCGGCTTTTCCGCATATTTTCCCCCGTACGGGCATATCTTGTCCAAAAGGGGGAGTTTCTTTGAAGAATTATACAGGACTTTCAAGCGCGGAGGCTGCGAAAATTTTGGAGGAAAAGGGCCCGAACGGCCTGAGCGCAGGCAAGAAACCGGGCGCTCTGAAAATTTTTGCGGGACAGTTCAAGGACGTCATGATGCTGATACTTTTGGCGGCGACGGCGGTCTCGGCGTTCATGGGAGAGATATACGACGCGGTGACTATCATCGCTATAGTTCTCATGGACGCGACGCTCGGGTTTATACAGGAATACCGCACGGAAAAAACTCTTGAAGCTCTTGAGAAGATGACCGCTCCGACCGCTCATGTCATACGCGACGGAAAACCGTCGGAGATAAACGCCGAGCTTCTTGTGCCCGGGGATATTTTTACGGTATCGGCAGGAGACAGGATACCTGCCGACGGGAAAATTTTAGAATGTTCGGGGCTTTTCTGCGACGAGGCGGTTTTGACGGGCGAATCGTCCGCCGTGAAAAAAGCGGTATATTCGGGCGAGGACGTGAGCGTACAGAGCATGCCGGGAGTCGCGTACGCCGGGACTGCATGCACCAAGGGAAACGCGGTCTGCGAGGTCGTTCTGACCGGCATGGACACGCAGATGGGAAAGGTCTCGGGCATGCTCGACAACAGCGGCGAGGGCAAAACACCCTTGCAGAAAAAGCTCGGAAGATTGGGCACGGTTTTATGCATAATATGCATAGTCGTCTGCTTCGCCGTCGCTTTGACGGGTATCTTGCGGGGCGAGCCGCTTTTTGACATGCTGATGACCGGAATCACCATCGCGATAGCGGCCATTCCCGAGGGACTTCCCGCGACAGTCACTATCGCCCTTGCGCTTGCGGTCAGGCGAATGCTCAAACAAAACGCCCTTGTTCACAGGCTCCATTCGGTCGAGACCCTCGGATGCACGACGGTAATATGCACCGATAAAACGGGAACGCTCACCGAGAATAAAATGTGCGTGACCGAGGTTTATTCGGGAGGAAAAAGGATGACCCTTACCGGGTCGGGATACTCGGCTAAGGGCAAGGCGGAAATAGACGGAGAGCCGGTAAAAAATCTTCCCGAGGATTTTAAGGAGACGCTTCTTTGCGGTGCGCTTTGCAATAACGCGGAGCTTATACCCGCAGAAAAAAGCGAGGGCAGAGAGCGCTCGGCAAGGCTTAAATTCGACATTTCGGGAGACCCTACCGAGGCTTCGCTTTTGGTGGCTGCGGAAAAATGCGGCCTTACAAAAAACGGAAAAACCGAAAACGCCGTAAGGGTCTCGGAGGTGCCGTTTGAAAGTGAGACCAAGAGGATGAGCGTTACCGTTCGTCTTTCGGGACGGGAATTGACCTACATAAAGGGCGCGCCAGACGTTATTTTAAAGGAATGCCGATTTATACTCATAAACGGCGAAAAGCGGCTGCTCGGGCGTGAATTCAGACTGAAAATAATTTCCGAATATGAAAAAATGGCGGAGGAAGCGCTCCGGGTCTTGGGGATGGAGCGGCTCGATGACGACGGCGGAGTTTTTTTGGGGCTTATGGGCATGATAGACGCGCCGAGAGATGAAGCGATAAAATCCGTAAGAGAATGTAAAAAAGCGGGAATTCGGGTAGTCATGATAACCGGAGACCACCCCCTTACTGCGGCAGCCGTTGCCAAAAAAGCCGGCATATTAAGACCGGGGCAAAGAGCCGTCTCAAAAGAAGAACTCGACCGATTGAGCGACGAGGAACTTACGCGTGAAGCCCGAAATATAGCGGTTTACGCACGGGTCACGCCCGCCGACAAGCTGAGGATAGTAAACGCTCTCAAGGCGGGCGGCGAGACTGTCGCAATGACGGGAGACGGCGTAAACGACGCGCCTGCCGTAAAAGCCGCCGACATAGGTGTAGCCATGGGAAGGACCGGCGTGGACGTGACAAAACAGGCTGCCGACGTCATTCTTCTTGACGACGATTTTTCAACGCTCTGCCTCGCCGTCAGACAGGGCAGAACCATCTTCACAAACATAAGAAAGCTCGTAAGATACCTGATTTCCTGCAACATCGGCGAGGTCGCGGTGATGTTTTTATCGATTCTTTTGGGCATGCCTATCGTGCTTCTTCCGACGCAGATACTTCTTGTAAACCTCGTGACGGACGGCCTCCCGGCGGTGGCGCTCGGGCTGGAAAAATCCGACAGGGATATTATGAAGAAAAAACCGAGGGACTTTTCCGGCAGCTTCACCGACGGCAGGCTTTGGGCAAGGATCGCTCTCAGGGGCGCGCTCATCGGGGGCTGCACGCTCGGAAGCTTTGCATACGCGTTAAAGCTCGGCTACACGCTCCCCGCCGCGAGAACTGCAGCGCTCGTCACGCTTATTTTGTCGCAGCTGATACACGTTTTCGAGTGCCGAAGCGAGCACGGCTCGGTTTTCGGGATAAATCCGTTCGGGAACCCTGCGCTGATAGCATCGGTCGCGGTATCGCTGGCGGCGCTTGCGGCATGTATCTGGTTCCCTCCGCTGTCGGCAGTCATGGAGACGGCTCCGATGAGCGCGGAGGCTCTCCTGCCGGCGGTAATATTCGCGGCCGCGGTGCCCTTGGCAGCGCAGGTGGGAGGGGCGGTTGCCGGAAGAGGCAGAGATAAAACAGGATGATATGCATAAAGAGCGGGGTATATACCTCGCTCTTTACTTTTTTCGGCAAGTATGATATAATAATTTTTATAATTTATGCAAAACGGAGAAAATTTGGGCGGGCGCAATGATTTTGTGTTTTAAAGCGTTTTAGTTATAGATTGTTTTTGTTATAGATTTAAAAAGGAGGAAAAATATATGTCCGAAAAAAATCGCAATGAAATCAGGACCGGGCGGGGCCATAAAAAGGCCGGGGGACGCAAACCGAAGTCTTGGTGGGCGATACCCGTGGCCGTTGTCTTGGCGGCAAGCCTCGCCGCCTGCTCTTTTTCCGGGGCGGAGGCGCCCGACGGAGCGGATGTCACGGGAGGAGCCGGGGACGTAACTCAGGCTGCCGATATAACGGCTGCCGCAGGCGACAACAATGAACAAAATAATAACGAAGCCGAGACGCCGGAACAGGCGCTCGACGCAGAGCCGTTGGCCGTTGCGGAGCCGGAATATCCCGTACGCATCGAATACGGCGCGGACGGGTGGGAGGCCTACAAAAGCGATGTCGACGCCGCAAACGAGATAATCGATAAAAGCTTCGACGACTTCATGGAAGCCTCGATACCTGCCGTAATTAAGAGTTTCTAGCCCGGGACAAACTGCGTTTTCAGCCCCATAAACGTCTATCTTGCGCTCGGCATGCTCACGGAAATATGCGACGGAGAGAGCCGTCAGCAGCTCCTTGACCTTTTGGGCGCCGAGAGCGCCGAGAATGTCGCCGAGATAGTAAGAGCGGTCTATCGCTCGTTTTATGACGACGGCGACGGCGACAAGCTTTTGCTCGGGAACTCGCTATGGCTCAGCAACAGAATGAGATACAACAACGATATGCTCAAAAAGCTTGCCGAGGACCAGTATGCCGCGTCCTACTTCGGACCCATGGGAAGCGAAATATACAACGAAATGCTCAGGGATTGGATAGATGAAAATACCGGCAGGCTGTTCTCAAGAGATAAGCTTGACACGATCAGACTTAACGAAACTACCGTTGCGGCGATAGTCTCGACGCTGTATTACAAGTCGTCATGGACGGAGATGTTCTCGGAAGAGTATACTTTCAAGGATACTTTCCATGCCCCGAACGAGGATGTAGAGGCCGATTTTATGACAGAATCGGGCATCGGGAGCTACTATAAGGGGGATAATTATACGGCCTGCCTTAAGTACCTCACGACTGGAACGATGTATATGTTCCTGCCGGACGAGGGCTGCTCCCCCGAAGAAATAATAGCGTCGGGAGAGGCAGCCGACTTCCTGATGAAAGAAAGAGACGATGACAGATGGCATCACGCCCTATTAAGCCTTTACCTGCCGAAGTTCGATTTTACATCCGACACGGAGCTTATAAAAACTCTTAACGAGCTCGGCGTAAACGATGTGTTCAGCTCGGAAAAATCCGACTTTACTCCCATCATGGGCGAGGACAGCGATCTGCCCGTCAAAATATCAAAGGTTATTCATTCGGTGAGGGTCAAGACGGATGAAAACGGATTCGAGGGCGCCGCATACACTATGATGGATATGGTAACGGGTGCAGGACGGATGGAATTAGAGAAGTTTGAATTTAAGCTCGACAGGCCGTTTGTCTTTGCGGTATGCGTAAGAGATTGCCCGGTGTTTGTGGGGATAGTCAACGACCCGACAGTGCATTGAAAATTAAAAATGCACGGGACAAAGGGGCTTGCCGATATGACAGGCAATGTGATAAGTCGGAATTTGGGAGTCGCATATGAACAAGTTTTTGAATGATATACGGAGTGCAGAAAATCCTATATCTGTTTATAGAAAAATTATAAATACCGTAGCTATATTGTTACTCGGGATTGCTTTGGGCACTTTTTCAAAATTTTTGGATTATCATCAAGCTGAACTTCCGGGCATGCTTATGGCGATAGACGGCGCATTAGACGTTCATAATTTTTTGGGGCGTTTTGCGGTTTGGGCATTGATAGCGCTGTGCATTTCTGTTTATAGTAATTCCGCCATAAGAGCAAGTGTTAATGTTTTTGTATTCTTTGTCGGTATGGTTGCAAGCTACTATTTATATTCAAACTATATCGCAGGATTTTTTCCGAGAAGCTATGCAATGATTTGGCTCGGATTTACGGCTGTTTCTCCATTATTGGCCTTTGCATGCTGGTATGCAAAAGGAAAAAGCAAGCCGGCATTTATACTGTCAACATTTATTTTGGCAGTATTGTTCAATATGTGTTTCGTATATGGATTCCGGTATTTTAATGTACTGTCTGTTTTGGAATTGTCAGTCTTTATGATTGGATTTATTGTTCTGAGGAGGGACGCACTGAGGCATTCAGCGTTAATGGGAATAATCAGTATAGCTATTGCTTTTTTACTTGATATGGTTATTCCGTTCACGTTTTGATAATCAAGTTCCGATTTTTCTGTAAGATGAATTTTATTCTATATGCAAAAAGCAGGCGGTTATTCGTCTGCTTTTACTGTTTTATGCAGGACTGTCTAATACTCCGGCGGTTTTTATTATGCTTTCGGTTATGCCTATCAGATCATCCATTTTCAGGCGCTCGGGACGCGTCTCGGGAGAGATGTCAAGCTCCGATAAAATAGTTCTCGCTCTGTCCTTGTCCACGCCGACCGCTCCCGAAAGAGCGTTCAGAACCGTCTTTCTTCTTTGGGTAAAAAGCGCCTTGACTATGCGGAAAAATTCGCGCTCGCTCGATACCTCGGGAGTTTTTTCCCGAAGCTTTAGTTGTATCACCGCGCTGTCGACGGCGGGAGAGGGCATAAAGCTGCCCCGTGAAACATTGAAAAGCTTTTTGGCTTCGCTGTAAAAGTCTACCGCCACGGTCACGGCGCCTGCTTCCCTTGTGCCGACAGGTGCGCATAGCCTCTCGGCAGCCTCGCGCTGTACCATCGTCGTGACCGTATCGATAGGCAGTCTGTCGCCCAAAAGCTTCATGACGACCGGGCTAGTGATGTAATAGGGAAGATTTGCACAGACCGAAACGCTCATCCCCGGGAATTCCTCCGAAATGAGATTTTTCAAGTCGACCTCCATAACGTCGGCGTTGATGATTTTAAGATTATCATGCTCGGAAAGGGTCTCGGAGAGTATCGGCAGGAGCCGTGAGTCGAGCTCTATCGCCACGACCTTATCGGCCCGTTGGCAGAGCTCATGCGTTAAAACGCCGATGCCGGGGCCTATTTCGATTATGCCGCTCCCCTCTTTTGCTCCTCCCATTTCGGCGATTTTAGGGCAGACGGACGGGTTTATAAGGAAATTCTGGCCGAGCTTTTTTGAAAACGTGAAGCCGTGGCGGGTCAGGATGTCCTTAATGACGGCGGGGTCGCTCAGATTCTGCATTTCTTCTCCTTTATTTTACATCTTTTATGATTTCGCTTCCAAAAATATTTTATAGTACGGCTCCGCGCTCAAATATTCCTGCCGCACCGTTTTATTTATCCAACCGAGCATTTTCGGAGTCAGATTTTCATACCGAAGAACCCTCAAAAGCCCCTCGGATTCCGTCCAAAATTTCTATGCCGGCGGTTTGGGATGCATGGTAAAACATCACGTTTCCTCCGGCTTTATGGAAAGTGTTGCCAAAAAGCAGGGGATATTATGCTCGTGCAGATAGCCTGAGCCGTTCGTGTCCTCGTAAATGTCTTTCAAAATAAAGCCGGCACGAAGCTGGCCGCCTATCTGCTCCTCGAGAGTGTGGGAAAACTGCACGCCGCAGTCATCCTCCAAAATCGATTTCATCTGCTCGGGATTCTTAAGCGGGTTAAAGGGAAGCGTGTTGACGATATGTGATTCGTCGCCGTTCACAAAGTAGTTCACGCCGTTGTCAAGCCCCGATAAAAGCCTGCCTCCGGGCTTTAATATGCGAAAACATTCCCTGAAAATCGGCTCGACCTCTTCAACGTAGCAGTTTGAGACGGGATGGAATATTATGTCAAACTCATTGTCGGAAAAGGGCAGAGGCTTGGTCATATCGGCCTTGACGATATTTATTTTATAACCCTCGCGCTCGGAAACAAGGCGCTCGGAGTCAAGCTGCCGCTCGGAATAGTCGAGGACGGTGCAGTCTGCGCCCAAAGCCGCAAAGATCGGCATCTGCTGGCCCCCGCCGGAGGCAAGGCCCAAAAGCTTTTTGCCTAAAATATCCCCAAGCCAAGCGTGCGGGACCGGTTTTGTCGGGGTGAGCACGACGTCCCAGACGCCGTTTTGGGCGCTTAGGTACTGCTCGTGAATTATCGGGACGCCCCACTCCCAGCCCTCCTCTACCCAGCGGTCGATAGTTTCGGAGTTGATTTTTTGGTAGTCCATTTTTGCTCCTTATTTAAAATGGCGAACAGGCTTTCACCTATCCGCCATCTGTTCTTTGGGTTTGGGACTTACTTTATCATCGAAGCGACTTCGTCGGCAAAGTTGTCCTCTTTCTTCTGGATGCCCTCGCCGCGCTCATAGCGGACGTAGTCGACGACCTTGATGGAGCCGCCGAGCTCCTTGGCGCACTTGTCGACGTACTTGCCGACAGTGAGGTCGCCGTCCTTGATGAACTCCTGGTCGACAAGGCAGTTCTCGGTGTAATACTTGCCTATCTTGCCCTCGACGATCTTTGCAAGGACCTGCTCGGGCTTGTTTTTCATCTTGGGATCCTCGGCCATCTGGGCAAGCATGATCTTCTTCTCGCCGTCCAAAATCTCGGCGGGAACGTGGTCTCTGTCGAGATAGCTTGCATTCATGGACGCGACCTGCATGGCGACGTCCTTGCCGCAGACAGCGGCCTTATCGCCCAAATCGGTGTCAAGCTTGACCAAAACGCCTATTCTGCCGCCGCCGTGGATGTAGCTGACGACGTCGCCCTCAAGCCTTACGAATCTGCGGATCTGGATGTTCTCGCGAATCTTTAAGAACAGCTCCTGAAGCTCCTCCTCAACGGTCCTGCCTGAGGGGGTCTTTGCTGCCTTAAGAGCGTCAACGTCGGCGGGATTTGAGTCGATAACGGCCTTGCAGACGGTGTTTACAAAGCTCTTGAAGTCCTCGGTGTTGGCGACGAAGTCGGTCTCGGAGTTGACCTCGACCATTGCTGCAACGCCGTTCTCAACGATAGCGGTGACAAGGCCCTCGGCGGCTACTCTGCCGGCCTTTTTGGCCTGAGTGGCGAGGCCCTTTTCACGGAGAATGACTATCGCCTTTTCAAAATCGCCCTCGGCTTCAACGAGAGCCTTTTTGCAGTCCATCATACCTACGCCGGTTCTTTCGCGCAGGTTGGCAACGTCCTTTGCGGTAATGCTCATTTATATTCAGTTCCTTTCATTTAAACTTTATCATTCGGCAGCTTCTTCGGCTGCTTCGGCAGGCTCTTCGGCGGGAGCGTTGGCCTCGCCCTGTCTGCCCTCGATTATAGCGTCGGCGATGGCGCCGGAGATGAGCTTGACTGCTCTGATGGCGTCGTCGTTGCCGGGGATGACATAGTCGACCTCGTCGGGGTCGCAGTTGGTGTCAACGATGGCTACCACGGGAATGCCGAGCTTTCTTGCTTCGGAGACGGCTATCTTCTCGCGCTTGGGGTCTACGATGAAGAGCGCTGCGGGAAGCTTGGTCATGGTCTTGATGCCGCCGAGATATTTCTCAAGCTTTTCGATTTCTAACTGGAGCTTTACGACCTCTTTTTTTGGAAGAAGATCGAAAGTGCCGTCCTGCTCCATCTTGTGGAGCTGCTCAAGCCTGCGGATACGGGTCTGGATGGTCTTGAAGTTGGTCATCATGCCGCCGAGCCAACGGGCGTTGACGTAGTGAGCGTTTGCCCTTGTCGCCTCTTCGCGGATGGAGTCGCCGGCCTGCTTCTTGGTGCCTACAAACAGGACCTCGCCGCCCTCAGCCGATACCTCGCGGACGAACATATACGCCTCTTCGAGTTTGCGGACGGTCTTCTGGAGATCGATGATGTAGATGCCGTTTCTTTCGGTGAAGATGTACGGAGCCATCTTCGGGTTCCATCTTCTCGTCTGGTGGCCGAAATGTACGCCGGCCTCGAGAAGCTGTTTCATTGATACTACTGCCATAGCAGCAACCTCCTTTAAGGTTTAAAAATTTTGCGTTCTCCTCCCCGGCTATTCTTTTTGCTCGCTTGCGCCCCGAGGATTTTCGGGGAACCCTTTGCGAAGAATGTCGGGTGCGAATTACCGAAAGATTATAACACATCCCGAGAAAAAATGCAATAGCTTTCGCGAAAAAATATGAAAAAATTTTCAGATCTCACGGCTTTCTTCGCGTTTTTTATCGCTGAGCGCACGCGGTTTTCGGTCGTCAAGCTCAATAGTCTCGGAGGACGTCACCAAAATCGCGTCCTTTCCGATGAGAGTTATGTTTTCAAATTTCACGGAAAGGTCGCCGTCCCTGCCCAAAAATCCGAAAAGCTTCGGCCGGCCGTAGATTATCACCGATTCGACGTTTGCGGTCTTTGAGTCGAATCTTATATCGTCGGCACGCCCGAGGATGACCCCGGTGTTGGTGTCGACGATCTCTTTTTGCTTTAAATCGGTAAGCGTGAAAAGCATAAAATCACCTCATGAGAGTTTATGCGGGATGGGGCGGGGATATGAAAAGCTCCCCCGAAAACGACGGCAAAATCATTTCCGGGGGGCTGATATTATAAGGTATAAAGGATTATCTCCCCAAAATCTTTCCGCGGAGGATGGATGCGAAGTCGTTGGGGGTCTCGGCCTCGGGCTTTGCGCCGTCGTGGGTAAATCTCATCTCGACCGGAGTCTTGTCGGAGAACGCCGGCCACTCGGGAAGCGTGAAGCCGCTGAGGTCCTTGCCGTTCGGGTCTCCCGACTTGACGAAGTTGCAGAGATAATCGGTCATCTGTCTTGCAAGGTCATAGTGCCTGCCGACAAAGGGGCGCCAGCACTTCGCAAGGGTCTCGAACCAGAACCAGAGGTCGACCGAATGGAATGTGCCGGGGTCGTCCCAGCCCGGAATATCGGGCTCAAAGCGGTAGTAATAGCCCTTTCTGCCCTGCTTCGCCATCTCGGAAAACAGAGCCTTACAGGTGTGCTCTATTCCGGCAGTCTTTGCATTCATGCCGCCGTTGAACTTGGCCTCGGGCAGAGAAATGAATTTTTCGGCCTTGTCGCCGAAGATTTCCTTGACCCTTGCCTTGTATTCGTCCTCGGTTTTTGCGGGAATGAAGCTCGGGAATTCGTCCCCCGTGTTTCCGGCCATTATCTCGGCGTCGACGCACTCGCCCTCAAGTATCTGCTTATATGGCTCGCCGGTCGAGAATACGTTGTCCTGAACGGTAAAGAATCTCGGATGATCGGAAACGAATTCGTTGTATTTTTGGAGCACGGTCTTGGCGTCGACTTTTCTTGCCTCGGAAATATTATTGCAGCCGAGAGTCTTTATAAACTCCTCGCCCGCTTTCTCGGCGCGCTCAAGGGTGTTCGGGGTGCCGATGCCGCCGGGCATATAGGGGCTCTTTATCATTCCGCTCATGACTATGGCACGCTTGAAAAGTCCCTTATTTGCAGGGCAGGCGAGCTGGCTCATAACGCTTCCGCCGCCGGCAGACTGTCCGCCGATGGTTATCATATCCGGGTCGCCGCCGAAGTTTGCGATATTTCTCTTTACCCATTTAAGACCCGCCTGCTGGTCTAAGGAACCGAAGTTTGCGGGGGCGTCGGACTGGTTTTTGGTCAGCTCGGGATGAGCCATGAACCCGAAAACATTCAGACGGTAGTTGACAGTCACGACGACTATGCCTCTTCTTGCTATCCTCTCGCCGTCGAATTCCATCTCTGCGGGATAGCCCCACTGAAGTCCGCCGCCGAAGAACCAGACGTAAACCGGGAGCTTTTCGTCTGCGGTCTTTGCCGGGGTCCAGACGTTTAAGTAGAGGCAGTCCTCCCCCATCGCTATCTCGGGGTCGACATGCCACTCACGGCAGTAGATGTCGGTGCCGAGGCCCGGGGTGTCCTGCATGGAGATGGGTGCGAAGCGGAAGCAGTCCCTGACTCCGTCCCAGTTTGCGGCCGGCTGAGGAGCTCTCCAGCGGTTCTCTCCCACAGGCGGCGCCGCAAAGGGTATGCCCTTAAAGGCGGTGATCCTCGGGTCTGCGGCTTCAATGCCCCTGACCCTGCCGTTTTCGGTTTGCGCGATTCTTAACATATTTTACACCTCCGTAAAAAATTAACAGTATAAAGTAAAGGATTTGAGCTGCGGATTTCCTCCGCCCTTATATTCAAGATAAATTGCATGAACGCCGTCGGGGATGGATATGTCCGACTGAAACTCCTGCCAGATATTTGCGCTGATGACCTTGACCGTGGCGAGCGTTTCGCCGTCCCAGGCGGTTTTTACACGGAATTCGCCTCCGCAGTAGCCTCTTATCGTCACGCCGATTTTTTTGACGCCCTTGCAGTCAAAGTACCTGAAACCTGCCGAAATTCCGTCGTGAATGCCGGTGATATAACCTAAATTCTCGTCGCCGTCGCCGCCGTCCTGAACAATTTTGCCGTTGGGGGCATGGCGGTCGTCGGAATCCGAAAAGATGTGGCAGGCGAGATATGCCGGGTATTCGCCCTCCCCTTTCAGCGGGCCGCCGTTTAAGCCGCAGGACGTTATCTCGACCTGGGGGATGCTGCCGTCGGGGAGGACCTTTATCTTTTCGGCGCAGCCCTGACGGGAGAACCAGGTGCCGTTGGTCTGGCGATGATAGAAAATGTACCATTCGCCGTTTATCTCGACGATTGAGCCGTGGTTGTTGCCGATGTTTGACATGCACTTCCCGGCGGGCTTGTAGGAGCCTATGCCGATGTCGCCGTTCGAGACGATGACCCCGCCGTATTCAAAGCCCTCGCGAGGCTTTTTGGACGTGGCATAGCAGAGCTCGTGCATGACCTGAGATGAATAAATGAAATAATATGTATCGCCGATTTTTCTTATAGAGGGAGCCTCGAAGAATGCGTGGCCCTTGAACGGCGTGTTGTCCGAATACATGCAGCCGGGGGCGATTATCACCGGGTCCTCTATGACGGTGAGCATATCCGGACCGAGGACCGTAGCCTGCGCGCCGGTACGGGACTTATCGCCCATGCCGCAAAAGCCGGTGTAGAGATAAGTCCTGTCGCCCTCGGTGAGAACGCCGGGGTCGAACTGGGGCTCGTCGCCCGGTCTGTCGCCGAGACGGGTGCCGTCGGGGTAATGCACATAACCGTAAAACTCGTATTTTCCGGCAGGGGTATCGCAGACCGCCACCGAGACGACCGAGACCTTGTCCAGAACATAATAGAGATAGTACCTGCCGTCGGGGCCGACCGTCACGTCGGGAGCGTAAAGGCACATCCTGCCGTCCTTATTAAGCGGGTCGGATGTCTTGGGGTAGATAACGCCCTCATAGCGCCAGTTTCCGAGGTCGTCGACGGGCGCCGACCAGCATACGTAGTCCCCGAGACAGAAGACCCAGCCGTTTGAAAGATCGTGCGAGCCGTAGACGTAGACCCTGTCTCCGAAAACGTAGGGCTCGCCGTCGGGGATGTACTCCCAGGACGGAAGATAGGGGTTGAATGCCTGTTTTTTCATAGCGTGCTCCTTTCTTTCTGCCTTATTTAAGGCCGTCGTGTATTACCTTTATCTTTATTTCTTCATCATAACATACCCTTGATAAACGGTACTCGCCCTTTTCATAGCCGTAGCCGTCGCCGCTGTCCTCGTAGAAGATATAATCTCTCCGCGCTCCCGGATAAACGTTGTAAATCGGCCTTTCGGAGAGCTTCGCCGTCGACTCGGCAGGAACGGAAGAGGGTATCACCGCTCCGGCTTTTACAAACACAGGAATGCTGTCTATAGGACAGCTTACCTTGGCCCAGCCCGGGGAATAATGCTCGCCCGTGCCGTAAACATACCAGCCGCCGGAAGTTTCGGGGAAGTATACCTTTCTTGTCTTTGGAACGTCGATTTTTTTCGAGCCGGGAAGATAATACATAGGCTCATGTACCGGGCAGACCATCATCTCGCTGCCGAAAAGATACTGATCGGTTATGTTTAAGACTTCGGGGTCAAAGGGCCATTCAAATGCTAAAAATTCTATCATTGAACCGCCGTAAACTCGGCATTTTCCGGCTTCCGAATAGATATAGGGAAGCAGTTCGTATCTTAGGCGGTTGGCCTTGATTATAGCGTCGTAGAAGTCCGCGCCGTCGGAATTTTCGCATAGCCAGAGCTCCCTGCGGAAGTCGGTGCCGTGGCCCCTGAAGATAGGCAAGAACGCCTCCCACTGGTACCATCTCGTGAAGAGTTCCCTGTAGCCGAGGTCGGAAAATCCGCCGTCGAAGTCGCCCCGCCAGAACCATGAGTCCCCTCTTTTTACAAAAAACGCTCCTATGTCCGTCGTCCAAAAAGGATGCCCCGAAGCCGAAAAGCCGAGGCCTGCGCCGATTTGGCGGGTAAGAGTGTCCCATGTCGCCTCAATGTCGCCCGACCATAAAACGGTGCCGAAGCGCTGTGAGCCGACGGAGGCGCTTCTTGTAAGGTTAAAGACTCTCTTTTCATCCGAGACGGAGCGCTGGCCCTCGTAAACGCCTTGGGCATGATATAGGCCGAATGAATTTGAAAGCTCTATAGGCAGGTGGTCGGATACAGTCCGCACATATTCGTTATACATATTCGACGGCTCGGGACGTTCGCGGCGCTGCCATTCGGGGGTTATCGGCTCGCTGTTGTCGCACCACCATGCGTCGACGCCGTATTTATAAAGACCGCGTTCGAGCTGTGCCCAGTATGTCTTTCGGCCGGCCTCGGAAAGCGCGTTATAGATGTTCTGGCCGGGTAAAAAGAGGCCCTTTTCCTTGAATTCTTCGTAGTTTTCGCAGCCGGGGTCGGAGTTTGCCCAGACGGAAATCATGAACTTAACGTCAATATCGTGAAGCTCGTTTATCATCCTGCCCGGGTCGGGGAAGCGGGTCCTGTCAAAGCTTTTCTGGCCCCACTTTCCGTCCTCCCATGAGCACCAGTCCAAAACTATGCCGTCAAGACCGATGGAGCGCCTGCGGTATTCCTTTGCGACGGATATTATTTCGTCCTGAGTTTCATATCTCTCCTGCGACTGGATATACCCAAAAGCCCACTTCGGCAAAAGCGACAGGCCGCCGGTAAGGCCGCGGTACTCGGCGACTGCCCCACGCATATCGCCGCCGTTTATGAAATAATATTCAAGCTCGGGTACGGCCTCGGAGTAGAAGTAGGAGTTTATGCCGCCGTCGCTGAAAATAAACGGGCTGTATGTGTCGACCAAGAGGCCCCAACCCATGTTAGAGACGAGAAACGGCAGGGCTATTTTTCGGTTGGCCTGGTGGCCGTAGACGGTCTTTCCGCGGAGATTTCCCCAGCCCTCCTCGTGCTGTCCGAGGCCGTAGAGGGCTTCGCCGTCCCGGAAAATAAATCTTTGCTCGGCATGGTATGAATACCCGTCGGGGACTCTTTTGGCTTCCCTGACGACCTCTTTTTCGCCGTCGGCAGTGGAAACTCTCTCGGTGGCGGCCTCGGTCATCCTGTATTTTTCAAATTTTTCGAGGATAACGCCGTCCTTTTCCGGCTCGCGTACCAAAAGCTTTCCGCCGGAGGTTTTCCAGGTAAAGGACCCGGTTTTTCGGCATATTTCGAGCATGACGCTGCCGCTGTTAAAAATTATTTTTTCATCGGATTCGGTGTAGTTCCAGTCCTTAAAATCGGGCTTTTTGACAACTCCGGGGCGCTTAAGGCCGGACAGGTTATCCTCACGGGTGACGGAGACTTTGATACAGCGCTCCGAGACCGGGGTCAGGAAAATATTTTTGTAGTCGGAATGAAGAACGAGGGTGCCGTCGGAGGAAGTTACTTTGATGATTTCGCATGACGGCGGCTTTACGGCGTATAGCATTTCGGCGCCTCCCGAAAAAGTATTTACAGATATATTGTAACTTATTTCACAGTAATTTACAATGACAAAGAAGCCTGTAAAAATTGATATATTCTCAGATTTAGGGAGGGAAATCTGAAAGTTTAAGCCCAAACCTTTTTTGAGCAAAAAAACTTAAAAGGTTTTACCCCGCTTTTCCTCAAAAAGCGGGCGAGAGTCCAGAGGCGAGGAGCCTCTGGTCGCAGCCCGCAGGCTGCGAAATCCCCGGCCTCCGAAAAGGATGCCGTCAGGCATCGTTTTCGGAGGCTTTTAAAAAGCGCAGGAGGGTAGGCAAAATCTGTCCTGTGGACAGTTTTGCCGTAGGGGACCCTCGCCGGGGGTCCCCTATGCGGCGAGCGCGAATGCGCGAGCCGCACTCCGAAAAGGGCTTGGGGAAAACCCTGCAAGGGTTGTCCCCAACCTGACGGCATGAAATGCCGTCGGGCAAAGCAGTAAGCTAAAAGTCAGCGCGCACAGCCCGAGCAAGCGAACGCGGGAGCGGTCGCGAGCGAGGGCCGGGAGAGGCAGAAGGAGGAAGTCACGCACATACCCCTTCCCGGAAGTCTCCCAAAGCGTTAAACAAAAAGGAACGCCCCGTAAAAGAGCGTCCCCTGAAATTTCAATTATAAATCCGTTCGGCTCATCTCAGGATCAACGTTTCGGTGCCGTCGAGGCCGCTTGTTATCTCGGCTCTGACGTCTTCTCCGGTGCCGGTGACAATGCCCACCGTGACAGGGGTCTGGACCTTAATGCCGCCGAGGAGGATGTTCACATATGTCCCGGTCAGATTGGTCACGTCGTCGGTTGCTTCAAACACTGCCTGATATGGCACTATCACGGCGTCGTCGCGGCGTACGGTCGTGAAAATAACCTCGATTCCGCCGAGATCCAAAAACTGCGCGTCATCGTCGTCGCACTCTATGACATAGCTGTTCACCGGAACAGTCTGGCGGTGGTTGTCGGCGTCGCGAATGGTAATCTCGGAAACAATCGTGTCGACGACCTTGCCCGTGGTCTCGGCAAGGGTGCCCTGCTTGATGTCAACCTTGGTGCCGAAAGAAACGTTTTTGAGAACATTGTTGTAGTCTGTAGCGGTAAGGCAGTATCTCGATGAATCGGAAATCGTGCAGAAAGGAACATTCCGGTCGATGTAGGAGCCGACGTAATAATCCTCAATCGAGACTATCCTGCCGTCGAACGGGGCTTTAAGGGTCAGGTTTTCTTTCATGTCGGTCAGCCGGTCGTATTCAAGCTGCTCCAGGTCTACGGCTATCTGTGCAAATTCAAGATCCTCGGAGCTCGCATGAGAGGCCGCTAAAGCGTCGTAGGTCGATTTAGCGCTGTTCAGCTTTATTTCCTGGACGGTGAGCTTCTCCTCTATTTCGTCGGAACTCAGAGTCGCTATGACCTCGCCCGCCGTTACATCCTGGTCGATGTGGACGTTTATGCTCTCGATGGTACCGCCTGTCAGAGTGAACATCAGGTCGGTGCGGTAGGGAGTCGTGAACTGGCCCTCAATAGAAATTTCCTCCTTGAGGGTACCTATCGTCGCGTGGACGGTCTCGTAGTTTACCTTGCCGTCGGTTCTTATCGGCGGGATGTAGATTCCGGCGTCGTCCTCCTTTTTGCCGCAGGAGCAAAGCAGAGTCATAATTATAAGCGCCGCCGTTATGATCGAAAAAATTCTTTTCACGGGTATGACCTCCAAGAAAAAGCTGCACTATACATATAAAATTATAACACAGCTTTTCGGATTTTGCAAGGGCTTTTCAGATTATTTCCGAGATTATTCCGTTCGAGACTAAAAATCCCTCGGGCGTAAGGCTCAAATTGCCGCCGGAATTTTTCATAAGACCTGCCGAAATATATTTTTTGCAGACAGAAAGAACGCGCTTCGGGTCGCCGCCGAGAACCCTTATTTTGTCAAGCGATATGCCTTTACACATCCTGAGACCGAGCATGATATATTCTTCGAGCACGTCGGGGCAGGAGTCCTCGGTCTCGGGGAGCTTCAGGGGGTCCGAGACAAAGCCGCCTATGTCGGACGGGTAATAAAATCTTCGGCCGTTAAAATAGGAGTGAGCGCTCGGCCCGAAGCCGAGGTATTCCTCCCCTGTCCAGTACTTTATGTTGTGGCGGGACTCGTATCCCGAAAGAGAAAAATTCGAGATCTCGTACTGCTTAAAACCCCTTTTGTCAAGGGCTTTTACCGTCTCAAGATATATGTCTGCGACCTCGTCGTCGGACGGCAAAAGAGAACGTATCCCGGGGCTGTCAAAGGGCGTGCCCGGTTCGATTTTAAGCATGTATGCAGAGAGGTGCGTGATACCCGAATCGGTGAATTTTTCTACCGACTCGAGGGCAGTCTCAAGGGTCTGGTGGGGAATGCCGAGCATGAGGTCCGCAGAGACGTTTTCTATGCCCGAAGCGTGGGCAAAATCGATGGCCGAAAGCGCCTCGGAAAACGTGTGGATTCGGCCGAGAGTGTAAAGCTCATTGTCTTTACAGCTTTGTATGCCGAAAGAAATTCGGTTTATTCCTGCGAAGCGGTATGCCCGAAGCTTTTTTTCGTCAACGGTTCCGGGGTTTGCCTCGGTCGTTATCTCGCAGTCGGATGTCAAAGGAAATTTTTGGGAAACTGTATCGATAATCAGCGCCATCTGTGACGGCTCAAGAAGCGACGGGGTGCCTCCGCCAAAATAAAGCGTGTCGGCAAAAATCCCGGAGACCGAAAAGCCGGAAATGCACTTCACAAGGGCTTTTACGTAGTTTTCGACAGCCTCGGAAGAGGCTAAAGACGAGCAAAAATCGCAGTAGCCGCACCTGTGCAGGCAAAAGGGAATGTGGATGTATATTCCGGGCATGTTATCACCTCGGGGATATTATAGCACGGGGAATGAGGGATTGCAAGGGCTTAGTCCTCCCCTTTCGCACGCTTTAACTTCATGCTCGATTGCAAAATCATTCTGATTGCTTCCTCCATGGCGACTGCGCAGACCGCTCCGCCGACCGCTCCCACCATTATCATCCTGAATTCGGGGTCGTCGTCGCCGAACTGCGCTATCATCGCTGTCGTAAGAGCCAAAATTGAAACGAGAGCCGCAACCAGATTCACCGACTTAGCCGCCGAAATAATGGGACTGTTGAACTTTCTGGTCTTGAAAATATTTACAATAGCCGTGATGACCGCGTAAAACGAGTAGGCGGCCATCGCGTAGATAAGATAGCCCGGGTAGCTGAAATGGCGGTTCTGATAAACCATGAACGCCGCAATGCCGCCAAGGGCGATAGTCATTGCAAACAGGATAAAGCCGCATGACCGGCAGCGCCTCAGCTCCTCGGATATGCTTCCGCAGGGGTGGATAAGGCCAAAGCGCATGATTGCAAGCAGGATATAGTAAACCGCTAAAGCGATAAACCATGAAGAATGATATAAAAACCCGGAAAAGAGCTTGATTGCAATGTATGCAAGATTTACGGCAAGCCCGAAAGCAAGCGAGACCCTGTTTTTAAAATAAGGGTCGGTTAAATATTTGTTTCCGATTTTTGTTGAGTAAAGAGCCTTTTTGGGGGAATGCAAGCGGAAAAATCCGACGGCAAGCGTCACGGAAATAATCAGGGCGTATGCAGAGGCAAGATAGGAGCCGTAGCGCAAAACGGGTTTTTGTACGTCATACAGAAGCACGGCCGCCACAAAGCCGAGCCCAAAGACGGCTATCGGTATCCCGACGGCCGCAGGCGGACAAAAAATTATTTTAAGTATCGATCTCGGTTTTTTCATATTTTGTCCCTTTTTCTGTGAATCGTTTTTTATATTTTAGCATAAATTTTTGAGAATGTAAAGGCTCGGATTCAAGGGTAAAGCTGAGAGCTTGCGGGTGCTCTTGCTTTTTTTATAAAAGTGTAGTATAATTATTTGACGATTTTTCAGCGCGTGCAATATTTCGGGCTCCGAAAAAGTATTATTATATATGACATGAAGCTTTCGGGCCGTAGACGCGCTGTTTATAAATTTTTAGGAGAATTCATATGATCTATCTCGACAACGCCGCTACGACCGCTGTTTTACGTTCATCTGCAAATGCGGCGGTTTTTGCCATGACCGAGGCTTACGGCAACCCCTCGAGCCTCTATCACTTCGGAATTGAGGCCGAACGGCTCGTCAACTTTTCCCGGGAAAAGACAGCTGCGGCAATATCCGCAAAACCGGAGGAGATTTTCTTTACATCCGGCGCCACCGAGTCAAACAACGCCGCCGTTTTGGGGCTTGCCGAGACCTACGGCAGACGCAAAAAAAGAGTCGTTACGACAGCCGTAGAGCATCCGTCCGTGGCCGAGGCGTTCAAAAGGCTCGGAGAGCGCGGCTATGACGTCGTGACGGTAACGCCCGACCAAGACGGGAACCTCACCGAGGATATGCTTTTTTCGGCGGTGGATGAAAATACCTGCCTTATAAGCGCCATGCTCGTAAACAACGAGACGGGATATATCCTGCCGATAGGAAACGCTTTTAAGAGAATCAAAAAGGCGTTTCCCGACTGCATGACACACTGCGACTGCGTGCAGGGGTTCATGAAGCTGCCGTTTACCGTTAAGGAGCTGTCGGCGGACGCTCTGTCGTTCAGCGGGCACAAGGTCCACGCGCCCAAGGGTATAGGCGGGCTGTACCTGAAAAAGGGCGTGAGGATGTCCCCTCTTATCGTCGGCGGCGGTCAGCAAAACGGCGTGCGCTCGGGGACCGAGTCGGTGCCGCTTATATATGCGTTCGGAAAGGCTGTGGAGGAGCTGTCCGGAAATATCGGAGAGCGGCTTGAGCATGCTAAAGCTATAAAAAAATATGCGGTGGAAAAGCTTATCGGCATGGGCGCGGCTATAAATTCCCCCGAAAACGCAAGCCCCTATATTATCAGCGCTTCTGTGCCGGGAATAAAGAGCGAGACCATGCTCCACTATCTTGAAAGCGTGGGGATAGCCGTCTCAAGCGGGTCGGCATGCTCAAAAGGAAAAAAGAGCAGAGTCTTGACGGCGTTCGGTCTTAAGGACTCGGTCGCCGACACGACCATAAGAATCAGCACTTCATATATGACAACAAAAGAGGAAATAGACAGGCTTGCCGACGGGATTTCGGAAGCAATGTCAAAGCTTGTGAGAATAAAGAGGTAGAATATGGGAGAAATTATACTTTGCAAATACGGAGAGATAGTTTTAAAGGGTCTTAACCGCGGAGGATTCGAGAACGAGCTGATGAAAAACGTCAGAAGACGTATAAAATCGCTCGGGAAATTCGACCTGTATTCGGCTCAGTCAACGCTATATGTCAGGCCGCTTGACGAGAATATCGATATGGACGAGGTAATGGAGCGCCTTAAAAAGGTGTACGGGATAACAAAGCTCTGCAAAGCGATAAGGGCCGAAAAAAATCTTCCGGCGATATTTGACGTCGCGTACTTAAGATATAAGGAAATTCTTGAGGACGCAAAAAGCTTCAAGGTGACATGCAAGCGCTCGGACAAGAGTTTTTATCTTACATCTCCCGAGCTTGCGGCAAATCTGGGAGGAATGCTCCTTGAAAAGCTGCCGCATTTAAAGGTGGACCTGCATGAGCCCGAGGTGACGATAGTCTGCGAGATAAGGGCCGAGGGAGCGTTCATACACGATATACCCGTCGACGGAGCAGGCGGCATTCCCGTCGGAACCTCGGGACAGGCTCTGCTTCTATTGTCCGGCGGGATAGACTCCCCCGTTGCGGGCTGCATGATGGCAAAAAGAGGCGTAGTCATCTCGGCGATACACTTCGAGGCCCCGCCCTACACGTCCGAAAGGGCGCTTTTAAAGGTCGAGAGACTTGCCGAAAAAATGTCGGAATACTGCGGACGGATAAGCTTTTACACCGTGCCGTTCACAAAAATCCAGGAGGAGATAAAAAACAACTGCCCCGAGGAATATTTTACCCTTATTATGCGCAGGCTGATGATGGAGATTGCCCAAAGGATAGCCGAGAAAAACGGGATGTGCGCGCTCGTTACCGGCGAGAGCCTCGGACAGGTCGCCTCTCAGACGATGGCCGCGATGGTGACGACCGACGCCGTTTGCAGGATGCCGGTGTTCAGACCCTGCATAGGGCTTGACAAGAAAGAGATAATCGACACGTCCTATAAAATAGGCACGTTTGAAATATCCATAGAGCCGTATGAGGATTGCTGCACCGTGTTCACGCCGAGGCATCCGAGGACCAAGCCCACGCTTGCGGACGTTGAAAAGGCTCAGGGGATGTTCGATTTCGAGGAGCTTATAAAAGAGGCCGTTGAAAATACGAGGGTCAAGAACATAAAAGCATACTGAAAAGAGGGCATGACAAATGGATGACGCTTTTATGAAAATTCGCGAAGATATTGACAAAACCGCAGCTTTTGTGGTACAATGTATGATTGAGAAGAAATTGAGCGTTTCCGCTGCGGAAAGCTGTACGGGCGGGATGTTCTCAGGCGCCGTCACCTCAGTCCCGGGCGCTTCCGAGATTTTCGAGTGCGGGATAGTCTCCTACTCGGACAGGATAAAGGAAGAAGTCTTGGGGGTCGCAAAGGATACGATAGAGCGCTTCGGAGTGGTGTCAGAAAACACCGCCGAGGAAATGGCGAAAAACGTCAAAAGAATTTCGGGGAGCGATTTTTCGGTGGGGATCACCGGGCTCGCCGGCCCCGGAGGAGACGGTATCATGCCGGCGGGGACAGTGTATCTGACGGTGATGTCGGATAAGGGCTGCCGGACGGAAAATCTTAAGCTTTACGGCATGACAAGGCAGGAAGTAAGGCTAAGGACCGTCTTAACGGCGCTTGAATGGATAAAGCAGCAGCTTGAGGCAGTGACGGCTTGATTGCGCGAGAAGAAGTGGCGCGCTACGGAGGTTTTTTAAGATGTCGATGCTTAACGAGGTAAAAAGGCGTCCCCTTGAGGAACAGCGGGACCGCAGTTTTACCGGAAGAGTCAGGGAGATAATCCCGTGGAAAGGCGATAGCTTTAAAGAGATTTTAAGAAAGCTTATCTTTATAGTTTCCGTCGCAGTGCTGATATATTGGTGCTGCACGGCTTACGTCTATTTCTTCGGCTCGGAAACCATGATAAACGACCATAAAGAGCTCTCGGAGCTTTACAATAACCCGTCGTCCGACTCTCAGACCGCTGCCGACCCGCAGGACGGAGATGTCCCCCAGGACAGCGGCTCCTCAAACGTTCAGCAGGGCGGGCAGACTTCCCCCGACCAGCCTGCAGTCGCTCCGAAGAGGCTTGCAAGATTTGACGAGCTGTACGCTTTGAACCCCGATATTATAGGATGGCTGAGAATCGACGGCATCTATATCGAGGACACCGACGAACTGGCGATAGATTACCCTGTTTTACAGACCACCGACAACGAATACTACCTTGAAAAGGACTTCTTCGGCGAGGAACAGGACTACGGGGCTTTGTATGCCGACTATCGGGCGAATCTCACGGGCATAGGCAGGTCCTCGAACGTCACGATTTACGGGCACAACATGAAAACCGAATACTATTTCCATCACCTAAGAGACTATAACAGAGTCTCGCCTACATTCGTGAGCGACCACAGACTCATAAACTTCAGCTCCCTTTATGAGGAAAACGAGTATATAGTCATCGCGTACTTCTTTGTTTCGACAAACGAGGAGGACGACAACCAGCCTCTGTTCTCCTATCATAACTGCGTGGAATTCAACACCATGGCGGACTTCGATTACTGGTATAAAAACGTCATGTACAGAAATTATTACAAGACGGATATAGACTGCAACATCGACGACGAATATCTGACGCTGTCGACATGCTCGTTTGAGATAACCGACTCGAGATACGTCCTTGTGGCAAGAAAGCTCCGTCCCGGAGAGGACCCGTCGCAGTATACCTATGAGTCAAATCCCGACAGACACATGCCGGAAAAATGGTATAAGGCTAACGGCAAAAAGGTCCCCGAGGACGACGGCCCCGACTATGAATACTATATTCCCGACTAAGCACAGAAAGGAAGTCATATATGGATACGTTTAAGAATAGGCTTTTAAAGACGGCGGCAGTTTTGTCTGCGGCGGTCATGCTGAGCTGCTCGGTAACGGGCTGCGGAAAAAAGGTCGAAGACGAGCCCGAGGGGACCCTGCCGCCGGTCGAAACAGCGCCCGCTATCACCACGGTCACGGAGGCTACCACCGAGGCCACTACCACCGAACCGCCTCCGGTAGAGCCGGACCCTCTTGAAAAATATATGGAGTATTATGAACAGAACAACGACTTCGTCGGATGGATAAGAATAGACGGCATAACCCACTCCAACGGCGAGCCATACATAGATTATCCGGTGGTGCAGACTACCGACAACGAGTTCTATCTCGACAAAAACTTCAACAAGGAAAAGGACGTAAAGGGAACCATCTACGCCGACTATAAGGTGCCGATAACCGGCCTTGACATGGCGGACAACGTCACCCTCTACGGACACTCCAACAAGGACCGCTCTTTCTTCAGGATGCTCCTTGACTATAAAAAATTGGACGTCGTGAGGGACGCTTATATCATCAACTTCGACACAAGATGGGAGGAAGCCCAGTACGTCGTGGTGTCCTGCTTCCTTATCGGAATCTACGAAAATCAGGACGATATTCCCCTCTTTGAATACTTCAAGTGCCGCAACTTCGATACCGAGGAAGATTACCAGTATTTCTACGACAATATCATGCTCAGAAACTACTACACCACCGGCGTGGAGTGCGAGTACGGCGACCAGTTCCTTACGCTCTCGACATGCTCCTATGAATTCTCCGATTCAAGATTCGTGGTAGTCGCAAGAAAGGTAAGAGAGGGTGAGGACCCGACGGTATATGCCGATACATATGAAAAAAATCCCGACAAGCATATGCCCAAAAAAGCAAGACACTGATTTAACTGCTAAAAATTGGCAATAATATTGACATAAACTTAACGAAAGGTGTGAGACTACGAAAAAAATATTGAGCTTTTTCAACATGAAAAGGATAATCCTTATCATGAGCCTGGTATTTGTTTATTCCTGTGCGTTCGTCTTCGTCAAGATCTATGCCGATAAATCATTTATTTCAAAGGGAGAACCCTCCGACAACGCGCTTATCACAATGGCCGAGCAGACGACTGCCGCCGAGACCGACATGCTGCCGGGGGTGGAATTCGACGCGCCCGAAACGACGGCTCCCGCCGTCACAACGGCAGAGGAGACCACAAGCGAGCTCGTTACCACAGAGCCTCTTTCTCCCGAACAGCTTGTGAACAAAAAAGCTGCCGGAGCGCCTATAATGAGGCTTGCGGCGGCAACTAAGGTGTCGGATATCGAAATTGCTCCCGACACTCAGAACAAGGCCGAGACGGCCGCTCCCCAGCCGGCGGAGACCGAGGCTGAGACTACAGAAAAGCCGAAAAAGGAGACCTCAGCGACTACCAAGTCTCCAGAAAAGGACAATACGTCAAAGACAGCCGAGACGACCGAATCCGATGAAGAGGAAGAATTCGTCGACGACGATTCCGAGGAGTACGACGACGGCGGAGAAGAGGAATATATCGACGATGACGAGAGCGTCGATTTGAGCGAAGACGGCGACGGAGTTTTCCGCATGCTTACCGACGAAGAGGTCGAGGAGATGCTTGAGAGGCTCGGCGTTTCGAGCTTTGACGAGCTTTGGGCGCAGCAGGCTGCCCAGCCATCCTCCTCCGGCGCTCAGGGCGGGTTTACGCCGTCCTCGGGAAGCTATAAAAACGAGTTTCTTACCATCTATGACACGACTTACGGCAGAACAAGGACCGAGAATGCCTACGATCTTGTATGCGAAATCGTAAACAGAGAGGTCGGCGACACTTTCGAGTTCGAGGCAATAAAGGCCCAGGCCGTTGCCGCGTATACCTATGTCAAATATTATGAACAAAAGGGAGAGGTCGCCGAGATAGGCACCAAGGCCGACCCGTCCTCTACCATAAAAAAAGCCGTGGACGCCGTCGACGGGCTCGCCGTCTACTATGACGGGAAGTATATCATGACGCCGTTTTCAGCTTCTCAGGGCGGAAGCTCGGCCTCGAGCAAGAACGTCTGGGGCGGAGACCTGCCGTATCTTCAGGCCGTTGTGAACGACTTCGACTACCTCGACACCAAATACTACGGCCTCGAAACGACCTACACTGTGGAGGAGCTAAGGCAGAGGATAGAATCTAAGACCGATATAAAGCTGTCTGAAAATTATCCCGAATGGGTCAGGGTCTTAAGCTACTGCGACAACAGCGTCTATGCCGATCAATTATCCATCGACGGGCATACGACCGCGTATATAAGCGGCCGCGAGAGGACCATCACCGGGCATATATTCAGGACCTATGTATTAAATCTCAAGTCTGCGGCGTTTACCGTAAGCTATGCAAACGGCGTGTTCACGTTCACTACCTACGGCTACGGGCATGGCGTGGGACTTTCTCAGATAGGCTCAAATCTCTATGCCCAGCACGGATATACCTTTGATCAGATACTCAAGCACTACTTCACCGGGGTGACAATAAAGTGAAGATGAAGCGGGTACTTGCCGTTATTATGGCGGCCGTGACGCTGGCGGGCTGCGCCCAAAAAGAAAACTATGATAAAGAACCTGCCGCTGCGACCGAAGCGGTAAGCGGCGGAGATGTAATTACCGGGACAATCGATGATGAAAACGCCGAAATAACGCCTATATACGACGATTCGGCAGTCGTCAGCGCCTATAAGACAGGCAACACCGACTGGCTCGATGAAAAGGAAAAGACTATATTAGACGAGGCCGTAAAGGCGATGTCCGAATTTTACCGGGACGATATGAGCGAAAAAGAGGCGGTGATTGCAGCCCACGACTGGATAGTTACGAATCTTGTATACGACCAGGGGGAGCTGCTCGCGGTACCGAAAAAAACGCCGGACACCGAAAACCCGTACGGCGCGCTCGTTTTAAGGCAGGGCATATGCATGGGCTATACCACACTTTTTCAGCTTTTTATGGATATGATAGGCATTGATTCGCAGATAATCCACGGCGACGGCATGGGGGTGGACGTCTGGGAGGAGCACGCCTGGAACCTCGTTGAGATCAACGGGAAATACTACCATGTCGATACCACCTGGGACGATTTCGTGCCGGACGAGGATGGAAGAATGCCGTTTCATATGTATACGCTGGTGCCGGACTCCGCGATGGAGGTGCTGCACAGGTGGAACAGGGACGACTTTCCGAAAGCCGAAAGCGAGGACCTTTTATACTATGAATCAAACGGACTTTTCGCCGAAAACAGGGACGATATTTTAAGCATACAGAAAAACGCCTACGACAGCGGCGAGGGATTCTGCGAAATTATGACGAGAAAAAATATCACGGATTTTGAAAGCTTCGTGACGTTTTACTGGACGGTAGACCTTGGGGACTACTATGTCACGGTTTACTGGCTTCACTGAAAAAGGCCCGCGCTCGACGCGGGCAATTACATATTAAAGGGGTGAGAGAATGGTCGCAGTCGTGACCGGGGCCTCCGGCGGGATTGGAAGCGCAGTCGCTCTAAGGCTCGCAAGAGACGGCTATAAAATCGCCGTGAACTACAACTCAGACGAAAGAGCCGCGCTTGACGTCGTTGAAAAAATCAAATCCATCGGCGGACAGGCCGCCGCAATAAAGGCGGATATATCCCGGGAAGAGGACGTTATAAGGCTTTTTAACGAGGCCGAAAGGCTCGGAGATTTAGAAGTATTAGTCAACAATGCCGGGGTAAGCTATATCGGGCTTTTGCAGGATATGGCGCTTGAAGATATTGAAAAGGTTATCGGGGTCGACCTTTTGGGAGCGGTGCTCTGTTCAAAAGAGGCAGCAAAAGAGATGGTGAAGCGAAAGCGGGGGTGCATTATAAACGTCTCGTCGATGTGGGGAGAGGTCGGGGCGTCCTGCGAAGCGGTCTATTCGGCATGCAAAGCCGGCGTCATAGGGCTGACAAAGGCCCTTGCGAAAGAGCTGGGGCCGTCGGGGATAAGGGTCAACTGCGTGTCCCCGGGGGTCATCAATACCAAGATGAACGCAGAACTGAATGAAGAAACGCTTAAAGAGTTACGGGAGGAGACCCCTCTTGAACGAATAGGCGCGCCCGAGGACGTTGCCGAAGCCGTGGCGTTTTTGGCGTCAGGCCGCGCTTCATTCATAACGGGTCAGGTTTTGCCGGTGAACGGCGGGTTTACAGTCTGATAAAGGAGAGAAAATATGGAAGGAATCAGAGAACAGCTTGTGACAAAGGAGCGCTCCCCGTCCGACGGGATAAAAAAGCTGCTGATAATTATTGCGGCATTTTTGCTCGCGGTGGTGATAGTGACGGTCTGCGTGTTTATAATTAACAGCTGGATTTTAATGTATGTCGGCATTTTCGGCGCCATCGGCGTTATGTGGGGAGGGATGGTGCTCTCCGGAAATCTCAACGTCGAGTATGAATACGCGGTCGTCGGGACTGTGATATCCGTCGACAAGATAATCAACAAAAGAAGCCGCAAAACGCTCTGCGAGTTTGATTTGAGAAAGGCAAAGGCGTTTTATTCGGGAGAGCGTGAGAGCGACTGCACAGAAGTTTACGCCTGCGGCGATTCGGACAAGTATTCTATCGAGTACGAGGACGAAAAATACGGCAGGGCGCTCCTCATCTTCACGCCCGATGAGAAAACTCTTGAGGCGGTATCGAAATATCTTCCGAGGATGTCATGAGAGTCGGGACGGATGTAATAGATGTCGGGCGCGTCAAGAAAAGCCTTGAAATAAAAGGCTTTATGGAAAAGGTCTACTCCCCTGCCGAACTTGAGTTTTTAAAAAGGCCGGAGTCGTTCGCCGGGAATTTTGCGGCAAAAGAGGCGTTTTCCAAGGCCTTGGGCACGGGCGTGCGGGGGTTTTCCTTAAATGAGGTATCGGTACTCCGTGACAGCCTCGGGGCGCCATATTTGGAGCTTTCCGGAAAGGCCGGAGAGGCTGCAAAGGGGCTTAGCTTTACAGTCAGCATCAGTCACACCAAGGATACGGCGGTCGCAGTTGTGATAGCATACGGAGAAAATGATGGAAAGAATATCTGAAGAAAATTTTATAAAGGCCGAAAACAAGGCGTTTGAAGAGGATGTGCCGATGAGGGAGGCAGTTAAGGAGTTTACCTCACGGGACGGCGAAATCGAAATCTTAGAGCCTTGTAAAGTCATGGAGCTTGTCAGACCGCGGGCGCATAACGCCCACAAGGGTACGTTCGGCAAGCTCGTTTTCATAGGCGGGTCGGACAGGTATCCGGGCGCTGCACAGCTTGCCTGTACGGCTGCGTTAAGGTCGGGGGTCGGGCTTGTTCAGGCTGTGACGACCGTAAATTCGGCGATTGCCATGTCTGCTAAGATATGCGAGGCCACGCTTCTGCCTATGCCTGCGGACGAGATGGGATTTATCGACCCGAGGGGTCGGGAGAACGTGCTCGAAAAAGTCATAAAAGAGGCCGACGCGGTGCTTATAGGCTGCGGCCTCGGGACCGAAAAGGGCGGAGAGAGGCTTATTGACCTTGCGATAGAAAATGCAAAAAAATATTTAATATTTGACGCGGACGGAATAAACCTTGTCTCAAGGCGCATAGAATGTCTTAGAAAAGCTGAGGCGGAAATTATTCTGACGCCGCATCCGGGCGAGCTCGGACGGCTGGTCGGAGCGTCTGCCGAAGATGTAAAGTTAAATCGCTTTACATATACAAAGCGCCTTTCCGAGGAGTTTGACGCCGTCGTCGTCGCAAAATCCTCTTCGACTTTTATAGTCGGAAAGGGCGAGGCATGCCTCTCGGTCGGGGGCAATTCGGGGCTGTCAAGAGGCGGGAGCGGAGATATGCTCGCAGGGCTTATTTCGTCGTTTGCCGCACAGGGGTACTCCCCTGCCGACGCCGCCAAAATAGGCGTTACGCTGCAGGGGGCGTGCTGCGAAGCGGCCACGGAAAGGCTCTCCGAACGGGGAACGCTTCCGAGCGATATTTTAGAGGAACTGCCGAGGCTTTTCAAGAAAACTGAAAGGTGATCAAATGAAAAGATTCGTAGCTTTCCTCCTTGTTATGCTCATTATGACCGGCTGCGCCGCGTCTGCGACATCAAAAGTCACGCTGCCGCCGTCCTTTAATTCCGAGGTGAACGTCACCATCGGGGACACCGTTTACGGGGCGTGCTTAAGCAGGTATGCAGACAGCTGCTGGCTTGTGGAGATGACGGCGCCCGCTGCTGTAAAGGGGCTTATATTTACAGTCACGAACGGTGAGACCGAGGTCGGATTTAACGGTCTGCACTTCAGCTTTGACACGGAAAAGTTTCCGGCAGGGGCGGTGGCGAAGTGTGTGATGGACGCGGTCGACAGGCTTTATGCGCAGCCGCTGGACGTTATCGTGGGGGACGAGAGCTGTCTTGCGACGGGGACGTTGGGGAATGAGAGTTTTACTCTGAGCATGACGAAAAATTACGTTCCGCAGAAGCTGGAGTTTGGGGAGATGACGGTGGAGTTTTTGAAGTTCGACGTTATCGAGAAGCTTGAGGAGGGGGAGGAATAAGACAGGAGACGGATAAAAGCGGCTGACGGGGTTTCTAAAATGAAATAGATACACGCAAACCCGAAACGAACGTAATCTAAAAAGTTCGCCAGCCTTTCAAGGCTGCGGGGGCTGCGGGGGTCTCGGGGACAGTAGAACAGTTGCGTAAAAACTTGCTGCTCCAAAGCTTCGCCGGAGCTTTGGAGCAGAGTTTTAAGCGCAAGTTCTCCCCGAGTCGCAGCCCGCAGGCTGCGAAATCCCCCGCCTCCGAAAAGGATGCCGTCAGGCATCGTTTTTGGAGGCTTGATCCGAAAAAAGATCAGGAGGATAGCCCAAACAGTCCGGTGGACTGTTTGGGCGTAGGGGACCCTATCAATGGGTCCCCTACCCGACGGCAGTTACTGCCGTCGGGCAATGCAAAAAGTTTTCCTAATTTATAACCGGCAACATTTCTGAACGCCGAAAGGGGACGCCCTCTCTTGCAGGGCGTCCCCTCTTGAAAAACAGCCCCCACCGGGCTGTTTTTCAATTCACCCCTTGCGGAGCGCACGCTGTGGTCTTGCCCTCAAGCACGCCTGCCGGCGTTCTTGAGGGGGATTTCGCAGCCTGCGGGCTGCGACCAAGGGCGCTGCCCTTGGAACCTGCAGCCTTTTGAGGAAAGGCCGGCGAAACCTTTTTAGTTTTTGTTTCTTCGGGTTTGCGCGCGCCTAAGCCGGCGAAAACTTTTAGATTTTTCTCGCTCCGGATCTGATATAACCAAAATTTTCGGGTCAGCCTTATTGCCGCTTGGCGTGGCTGACCCGTGAATTATTTCTTAACTATCGCATGCGCTATGCCCGAAAAAATCAGTATCGCTCCGGCTATTATTATCCCAAGCCATACCGTGTGCATGAACGCGGGGCCAGTGACCGTGGGACTGCTCATGCCGAAAATAAACAACCCAAACGCTAAAAGCTCGAAAACTATGCCCAAAATTATCAATAAAACTGGCTTTTTCATGGGTACCTTCCCAAAAATTTAATACTCGAACACTCCGTCAAAGACCTTTACGGCGCTGCCGCTTAAAATTACCCTGTCGTCGGTGTAGTTGACCGTCAGGTCTCCGCCCTTAAGCTTCACCGTGACGTCGGTGCCCTTGTCGCAGAAGCCGTTCTCACAGGCCGCTATTACCGCTGCGCAGGCTCCCGTTCCGCAGGCTAACGTCTCGCCGTTGCCTCGTTCCCAGACCCTCATTCTCAGCGTGTGGCGGTTGACTATCCTGACAAATTCCGTATTTATTCTTTCGGGGAAGTTTTTGTGATACTCAAACTTCGGACCGAGTTCTTCAAGATTCAAGCGGTCGATGTCGTCAAGAAATACTACGCAGTGCGGGTTTCCGATACCCACGCATGTCGCTTTGTACTCCTGTCCCGCGACCGTCATTGGATAGTTTATCATCGTCTCGGAATCGACTATAGCCGGGAGGTTTTTCGCCTTAAGCTCGGCCTTGCCCATGGCGACCGAAACGGAATTCACAAGCCCGTCCCTGATGTAAAGTTTAAGCTCGTGCACGCCGCTTGCGGTCTCTATGGTTATGTCCTCGCGGTCGACGATTTTTTCATCATGAAGATATTTCGCTACGCATCTTATATTGTTTCCCGCCATCTGTCCCTCTGAGCCGTCGCGGTTAAACGTGCGCATTTTGGCGTCTGCGACGGAGGATTTTTCAATAAGGACGATGCCCGAACCGCCTATGCCGTAGTGTTCGGGGCAGAGGCTCACGCAGAGAGACTCCGGGCAGGTGATAGAGCCGTCGAAGTTGGGTATGAAGATATAGTCGTTTCCGGCGGACTGCATCTTCGTAAACTTAATTTTACGGCGGCTTAGGCGCATCCTGTTGATGTCGACAAGCTCGGTATTAAGGCAGTTGAAGCGGCTTGCGATTATGTCGGCGAGGGCGTTTGAGGTGTCAAGGGATGTGAGGCAGGGAATATTTAGCTGCATGGCTCTGCGGTGCAGGACGATATAATCCCCGACCGAGCGGTCCTTGATGGCGCCGGTGTAGATGAAATAGCCTATCTTGCCGCTCTCCAAAAGCTCCATCATTTCGTTTGAATCGGCGGCGTCCCTGACCGGTATTACGGGAATGCCGAGCTGGGAGATGTCCTTGGCGGTTCCCTCAGTCGCATATAAAGTAATGCCGAGGTCATAAAAACGCTTTGCAAGGGAGATCGTGTCGTTATAATCGCTTTCCTCTACGCTTATGAGAACGCCCTTGTCGCGGGTGTATTCGGGGTCTATCCTGAAGCCTGCCGCAGTAAGACCCTTGAACAGGGCTTCGGGCATTGTCTTGCCGATGCCCAAAACCTCGCCGGTGGACTTCATCTCGGGGCCCAGCATCGAGTTTGCGTCGGTCAGCTTCTCGAAACTGAACACCGGGACTTTGACGGCATAATAGGGAGGAGACTTGTGCAGGCCCGTGCCGAAGCCGAGGTCCTTAAGGCTTGCGCCAAGCATGACCTTTGATGCAAGGTCCACCATCGGAACGTTTGTCACCTTTGAGATATAGGGCACCGTTCTTGATGCGCGCGGGTTGACCTCTATGACGTAAAGCTCATTCTCGTAAATCAGATACTGGATATTTACAAGGCCCTTTGTGCCGAGGCCGAGCGCGAGTTTTTCCGAGCAATCGCAGATTATCTTTAAAAATCTGTCGCTGAGATTATACGGCGGATATACGGCGATCGAGTCGCCCGAGTGGATTCCGGCGCGCTCGATATGCTCCATGATACCGGGTATCAGAACGTCGGTGCCGTCGGAAATCACGTCGACCTCAAGCTCGGTCCCGGGCATATATTTGTCGACAAGGACCGGGTTTTCAATGCCTTGGGCGAGGATCGCTTTCATGTATTTTGAGGTGTGCGCAGGCGTGCGGGAGATCGTCATGTTCTGGCCGCCGATGACGTAGGACGGCCTCAGAAGCACAGGATAGCCGAGGCTCTCGGCCGCGTCCAGCGCCTCCTGCTCGGTAAGAACGCCCATGCCCTTGGGGCGCTTGATGTGAAGACTCTCCAAAAGCCCGTCAAAGCGCGCCCTGTCCTCGGCGATGTCAATTCCGTCAGCGGAAGTGCCTAAGATGGGTATTTTATGGTCGTCCAAGAATTTCGTGAGTTTTATCGCGGTCTGGCCGCCGAACGCGACGACGACTCCGACCGGCTTTTCGACCTTTATTATGTTCATGACGTCCTCGGGACAAAGCGGCTCGAAATAGAGCCTGTCGGCGGTGTCATAGTCGGTCGAGACGGTCTCGGGGTTGTTGTTGACTATGACGACGTCGTAGCCGAGCTCACGAAGCGTCCAGACGCAGTGGACCGAGCTGTAGTCGAATTCAATGCCTTGCCCGATGCGGATGGGTCCCGAGCCCAAGACCATGACCACGGGCTTGCCGGTGCGGGTGAAGCTTCTTGCTTCGCAGGCTTTTTCGGTGCAGGAGTAGAAATACGGCGTGACCGCGTCGAATTCGGCTCCGCAGGTGTCGACCATCTTGTAGCTGAAATCCATGCCCGGGAGGTCCTTTTCGCCCGAGAGGCGCTTTATCGCTTCATCGGTGTAGCCGAGGCGCTTTGCCTTTTCGTAATCCCCCGGCTTAAGTCCGTCAGATATGGATTTTTCAAACTCGCCGAGAGCCTTGAATTTTTCAAGGAACCACTCGTCGATCATGGTTATTTCATGTATTTTTTCAACGCTTATCCCCTGCTTTAAGGCTTCAAAGACCGTGAAGATCCTGCGGTCGTTCTGCTCATGCAGGCGCTCGAGGACCGGCTTGTCGCTCAGGGGCGGGGCGTTTAAGGTGTCAAGGGATATTTCCGCTCCCCTGACGGCTTTGAGCATCGCCATCTCGAAGTTGGGGGCAATGCTCATGACCTCGCCGGTGGCTTTCATCTGGGTGCCGAGGGTGCGGGTGGAGCCGGAGAATTTATCAAACGGGAACTTCGGCATCTTCACGACCACATAGTCGAGGGTCGGCTCGAAACATGCGCAGGTCTTGCCGGTTATCTCGTTTTTGATTTCATCCAAAGAGTAGCCGAGGGCGATTTTTGTCGTTATCTTGGCTATCGGGTAACCCGTGGCCTTGGAGGCGAGCGCCGATGAACGCGATACCCTCGGGTTGACCTCGATGACCGCGTATTCAAAGCTCTCGGGGTTAAGGGCGAACTGGCAGTTGCAGCCGCCGACAATGCCGATAGAGCTGATTATGTCCAAAGACGCCGAGCGCAGCATCTGATACTCCTTATCCGAAAGAGTCAGGGCGGGCGCTACGACGATGGAGTCGCCGGTGTGAACGCCTACGGGGTCGATGTTTTCCATCGAGCAGACGGCGATGACGTTGCCCAAGGCGTCGCGCATTGTCTCAAATTCTATTTCTTTCCAGCCGGAAATGCATTTCTCTACTAAAATCTGGGTTATCGGGGACGCGTCGAGGCCGGTCTTGGCAATTATTTTCATCTCCTCGACGTCGTTTGCAATGCCGCCGCCGGAGCCGCCCAAGGTAAACGCAGGACGGATTATCACGGGGTATCCTATCTTCTCGGCTATTTCGAGCGCGCCGTCGACGGTGTTGGTTATATCGGATGGGACGACCGGCTGGCCGATGGCTTTCATCGTGTCCCTGAAAAGCTCTCTGTCCTCGGCCTTGTCTATGGCGTCGATGTCGGAGCCTAAGAGCCTGACGTTGTACTTGTCCAAAACTCCCATTCGGCTTAGCTGCATGGAGATGGTGAGACCCGTCTGGCCGCCGAGACCCGCTAAGATTCCGTCGGGGCGCTCCTTTTCGATGATTCGGGCGACCGTTTCGGCATTCAATGGCTCCAAATAAATCTCATCCGCCAAATTTTTATCGGTCATAATCGTCGCGGGATTCGAGTTTACCAAAACGACGTTTATGCCCTCCTGACGAAGAACGCGGCATGCCTGGGCGCCGGCATAGTCAAACTCGGCAGCCTGTCCGATGATTATAGGGCCGGAGCCTATCACAAGAACTTTTTTTATGCTGAGATCCTTAGGCATTGCGCTCGCCTCCCATCATGCCGATAAATCTGTCAAACAAAAATCCCGTGTCGCGAGGGCCTCCGCAGGCCTCGGGGTGGAACTGGACCGTGAAGCAGTTTTTGCCGGGGTATTCCATCCCCTCGCAGCTTTGGTCGTTGGCGTTTATGAACGTCTCCCGGCCTATCCCCTTGAGGCTGTCCGACACGACCGCATAGCCGTGGTTCTGGCTGGTGATATATGTTCTGCCGCCTATTAAGTCCTTGACGGGCTGGTTTGCGCCTCTGTGGCCGTATTTCAGCTTCATCGTCTTTCCGCCCATGGCAAGAGCCGTGAGCTGGTGCCCGAGGCAGATGCCGAAAACGGGGACTTTGCCGATGAGCTTTTTCAGCTCGTTTATAGGCCCGACGTTTTCCTCGGGGTCGCCCGGGCCGTTAGAGAGCATTATTCCGTCGGGGCGCATTGCCAAAACCTCCTCGGCTTTGGCACTCTGTGGGAAACATGTGACTTCGCAGCCTCGCTGCTGTAAGCTTCTTATGATATTTTTCTTTGCGCCGTAGTCCATGAGCGCGACCCGGAATTTTCTCTCGCCCTCGGCGGGATAGACCTCGGGTTCCTTGGCGCTTACCGTCTCGACGGCTTTTGCGACGGCGTATGATAAAATATCGGAAAGGTCGGAGGGTATTTCTGAGCAGATTTTTGCGTTCATGACTCCCTCCTCGCGTATAAGCCTCGTTATCTCGCGGGTGTCGACGCCCGCAATGCCGGGGATGTCGTTTTCGATGAGGAATTTTTCAAGCCCGCCCTCCGAGCGAAAGTTTGAGGGAGTATCGCAGAGCTCTCTTACCACATAGCCCCTGACGGCGGTCTTTCCCTCAAAATCAGGCGAAATAACGCCGTAGTTGCCTATTAGGGGGAATGTCTGCATGACTATCTGGCCGCAGTAGCTCGGGTCGGTCAGGGTCTCAAGGTAGCCGGTCATGCCGGTAGTAAAGACGAGCTCTCCCACGCTGTCGCGTTCGGAGCCTATCCGCCTGCCCTCAAAGACCATTCCGTTTGATAATACAAGGTATGCTTTTTTGGAAGATTGAATCTCGTTCATTTTTATTCCGTCCTTTATTTATAATTTTGCATACGTTTAGTTTATTATAGCATATTCTGCATTGCTATTCAATAGATAGCGGTCCGATTTTTTATTTTCGTGATTTTGACTAAGGCATGCTCCAAAAAAACATCACCGCCGAAACGGTGATGAAAAATACTAAATAAGCGTCGTCGCCATGACGGCTTTTATAGTGTGGAGCCTGTTTTCAGCTTCGTCGAATACCACCGAAGCCTCGGACTCGAATACCTCGTCCGTGACCTCCAGACAGTCGTATCCGAATTTTTCGTACATCTCCCTGCCTATCTCGGTCTTTAAATCGTGAAACGCCGGCAGACAGTGCATGAAAAGGGTGTTCTTACCGGTCATGTCCATGAGCGCCTTGTTGACCTGATAGGGCATGAGATCCCTTATCCTCTCGGCCCAGACCTCGTCTGGCTCGCCCATCGATACCCATACGTCGGTGTAGATGACGTCGGCGCCGGTCACGGCGGTCTTTTGGTCCTCGATAAATTCAAGGGTCGCGCCCGTTTCCTTGGCGATTTCAAGGCACTGAGAAACAAGGTCTCCGTCCGGGAAGTAGCCCTTGGGAGAGCATGCCACAAAGTGCATGCCCATCTTAGCGCAGCCGACCATCAAAGAGTTGCCCATGTTATATCTCGCGTCGCCCATGTATACGAGCTTTACTCCCCTGAGTCTGCCGAGATGCTCGCGGATGGTGAGAAAATCGGCCAAAATCTGCGTGGGATGGAATTCGTTGGTAAGGCCGTTCCAGACGGGTTTGCCGGAATAATATGCCAGACTCTCGGCAAGCTCCTGCCCGAAGCCCCTGTATTCGATGCCGTCAAACATCCTGCCCAAAACTCTTGCGGTGTCGGGAATGGATTCCTTTTTGCCTATCTGAGAGGATTTCGGGTCGAGGTAGACGGCGTGCATGCCGAGGTCTGCGGCAGCGACCTCAAACGAACAGCGGGTCCTTGTCGACGTCTTTTCAAACACCAAAGCGACGTTCTTGCCCTCCAAATATCTGTGGGGTATGCCCGCCTTTTTCAGCGATTTAAGCTCGGAGGCCGCGTTTAAAAGCCCCTCTATCTCCTCGGGTGTGAAGTCTAAAAGCTTTAAAAAGCTCCTGCCCTTAAGTGATATCATATCATTTCTCCTTGACTTTATTTAATTCCGACTTAACGTATGCTATCTGCTCATCCACCGAATCCGGGCCGGTGCCGCCCTCGGAAACCCGCTTTTTTACGCAGTTCATAAGGTCTATCTCGCCGTAAACGTCCTCGTCGATAAGCTCGCTCAGGGCTTTGTAATCCTCAAGAGGCAGGCTGTCGAGGACAAGTCCCTTTTCGGTGCATTTGGCGACTGCGCGACCTGCGACCTTGTATGCCGCCCTGAACGGGAGTCCCTTTCTCACCAGATAATCGGCAAGGTCGGTGGCGTTTATGAAGCCGGTTTTGGCGGCCTTGAGCATATTCTCGGGTATGGCTTTCATCTCCCTGACCATCGGTATGAATACCCCAAGGCAGGACTTCAGCGCGTCGACCGAGTCAAACACCGCCTCCTTGTCTTCCTGCATGTCCTTATTATAGGCAAGCGGGAGGCCCTTTAAGACTGTCAGGAGCGTGAACAGGTCGCCGAATACCCTGCCCGTTTTTCCGCGAATAAGCTCTGCCATGTCGGGGTTTTTCTTTTGGGGCATTATCGAAGAGCCGGTCGTGAAGCTGTCGGAGAGGGTGACGAATTTGAATTCCCAGCTGCACCAGAGTATCAACTCCTCACAGAATCTGGAAAGATGCGTCTGGAGTATCGCAAGAGCGCTCATCAGCTCAAGCGCAAAGTCACGGTCGGAAACCGCGTCTATCGAATTTTCGCATATGCCGTCGAAGCCCAACAGTCCCGCCTCGAACCTGCGGTCTGTAAGATATGTGGTCCCGGCAAGGGCGCATGCTCCTATCGGGCTTTTGTTCATTCTCTTTTTGCAGTCGGTAAGGCGGCCTATGTCCCGCAAAAGCATCATGCAGTATGCCAAAAGATGATGGCCGAAAAGAATAGGCTGGGCGCGCTGTAAATGAGTATAACCCGGCATGACGGCGGTCTTGTACTCCTCCGCTTTGCCGCATAGCACTTCGGCAGCTTCCATGACAAGGGAAATTATGCCGTCGGTTTCGTTTCGCAGATACATCCTAAGGTCTAAGGCAACCTGGTCGTTTCGGGACCTCGCCGTGTGAAGCTTTTTGCCGGGATCCCCTATTCGCTCGGTCAGAACCTGCTCGACGAACATGTGTATGTCCTCGCAGTCGGGGTCGATTTTAAGCTTGCCCGCCTCAAGATCCTCCAAGATCCCGACAAGCCCGGCGATGATGACGTCGGCTTCGGACTCGGCGATTATGCCCTGCTTTGAAAGCATTTTTGCATGAGCGACCGAGCCGGCAATGTCCTCGCGGAACATTCGGCTGTCAAAGGATATCGAGGAGTTGAAGTCGTCCGCGATTTTCGAGGTAACGCCCTCGGTCACGCCCGCCCACATCTTTGCCATAAATTACCTCTTATTTCTTGTTGTTGTTCTTTTCATCAACTATCGCCTGGACCTTGATGGGCAGACCGTAGAGATTTATGAAGCCCGCGCTGTCCTTCTGGTCGTAATCCGACTCGCCGAATGTCGCGATTTCCTCGCTGTAAAGGCTGTAGTCGCTCCATACTCCGGCGTTTATCATGTTGCCCTTGTAGAGCTTTAAGCGGACCTTGCCGGTCACGCGCTCCTGGGTCTTGTCGACGAACGCAGAGAGCGCCTCGCGAAGCGGTGTGAACCACTGGCCGTTGTAGACAAGCTCTGCAAAGGTGATGGAAATTCTCTGCTTCTCGTGAAGAGTCATCTTGTCGAGGCAGATGGACTCAAGGACGCTGTGAGCCTTGTAAAGGACGGTGCCGCCGGGGGTCTCATATACGCCGCGGCACTTCATGCCTACAAGGCGGTTCTCGACGATGTCGATAATACCTATGCCGTTTCTGCCGCCTATCTCGTTGAGCTTTAAGATAATATTTTTGGCGCTCATCTTCTCGCCGTTTAACGCAACGGGGACGCCCTTGTCAAATTCGAGTTCGATATATTCCGGCTTGTCGGGGGCCTGAACGGGGCTGATACCCATTTCAAGGAAGCCGGGCTTCTCATACATCGGCTCGTTGCCGGTGTCTTCGAGGTCCAAGCCCTCGTGGCTCAAATGCCAGAGGTTCTTGTCCTTGGAATAATTGGTCTCGCGGTTGATTTTCAGGGGGACGTTGTGGGCCTCGGCATAATCGATCTCCTCGTCCCTCGATTTTATGCTCCACTCCCTCCAAGGGGCGATTATCGGCATGTTCGGTGCAAAGTGCTTGATGGCGAGCTCAAACCTGACCTGGTCGTTGCCCTTGCCGGTGCAACCGTGAACGATGGCGTCAGCGTGCTCTTTCTTGGCGATCTCGACAAGGCCCTTGGCAATGCAGGGGCGTGCGTGGGAGGTGCCCAAGAGATATTCCTCATAGACTGCGCCGGCTTTCATCGTCGGGATGATGTACTCGTCGACGTACTCGTCGGTTAGGTCTAAAACATAGAGCTTCGAGGCCCCGGCCTTGAGGGCTTTTTCCTCAAGGCCCTCGAGCTCGTCTGCCTGGCCGACGTTGCCGGAGACGGCGATGACCTCGCAGTTGTTATAATTTTCCTTGAGCCACGGGATGATGATTGACGTGTCAAGGCCTCCTGAATATGCAAGAACTACCTTTTTTATACTGTTTTTATCCATAATTTACTCTCCTTTATGCAGAATAATTTATATCGTGTGTATATTATGCAATATTTATGCGCATTTGTCAAGCGAGTTTCTTAATTTCGGTGAAATCGTGAATATGCGCCAAAACATGCCGAATATTTTGGATAAAACGCCCAAAGAGATCACACGAGCTCGGCAATGTCGTAGATGAGCCTTTCGGTCTTTTCCCAGCCGAGGCAGGCGTCGGTGATGGATTTTCCATATACGCACTCCCCTATCTTCTGGTTTCCGTCCTCGATGTAGCTTTCTATCATGAAGCCCTTGACGAGCTTTTTGATGTCGTCCGAGTGGCGGCAGCTGTAAAGGACCTCCTTGCATATCCTCGGCTGCTGGAACGGGTCCTTGCCGGAGTTGGAGTGGTTGGCGTCTATGACGACCGCGGGATTCTTTATTTCCGGCTTTGCGGTGTAGGATTCGCAGAGGTGAAGAAGATCTTCATAGTGGTAGTTGGGCATGTTCTGGCCGTGCTTGTTGACGTATCCTCTTAAGATGGCATGCGCAAGAGGATTGCCCTGGGAGTGGACCTCCCAGCCCCTGTAAATAAAGGTGTGGGGATGCTGTGCCGCTAAAATCGCGTTCATCATGACCGAAATATCGCCGCTCATCGGGTTTTTCATGCCGACCGGGATATTAAGACCCGACGCGGTCAGGCGGTGGTGCTGGTCCTCGACGGAGCGAGCGCCGACTGCCACATAACCCAAAATATCGCTCAGATAGCGGTGATTTTCGGGGTAGAGCATTTCGTCAGCACAGGAGAAGCCGTGCTCGGAAAGGGCTCTCATATGAAGCTGGCGGATGGCGACTATCCCCTTGAACATGTCCGGCTTTTCGGCGGGATTCGGCTGGTGCAGAAGCCCCTTATAGCCCTCGCCGGTCGTTCTCGGCTTGCCGGTATAGATGCGCGGGATGATGAAAATTTTGTCCGAGACCTTTTCCTGCACCTTGCGCAGGCGGCCTATGTAGTCGAGGACGCTGTCTTCGTTGTCGGCGGAGCAGGGGCCGATGACGAGGATAAATTTGCCGGACTTGCCCGTGAAGATGTCGGAAAGCTCCTCGGCTCTCTCGCTTACGACCTGCGCGTCCTTTTCGGACAGCGGGAACATCTTCTTGACTTCCTGCGGTATGGGGAGCTTGCGCTCAAATACCATGTTCATATAATTACTTCCTTTCAGAACGATTTACTGTTTTTTGTCAAACTTAGCCCTGCGCTCGCTCGAATATCTCATGACCTCTCTCATGCCGTCGACGTCGCCCTCGGCGATCATGTCCCGAAGCTTTTTGAACTGTCTGTCGAATAAATCCATCTGGTCCAAAAGCGCTTTTTTGTTCGCCATGAAAAGCTCCGACCACATAAGGTCGTTTATTCTTGCGATTCGGGTCAGGTCGCGGAACGAATCCCCCGTAAATTTTTCGATGTTTTCGGCGTCGTTGCAGGTCATAAGGCTGACAGCGATGCAGTGGGTGAGCTGTGAAACAAAGCCTATCATCTCGTCGTGCTCCTCGGGACTCAGCTCAGCGACCTGCGCAAAACCTAAAAGAAGCCCAAGTTCCCGGCATGTCTCTATCGCTTCCGGGGTGTTTTTCGGGGTCGGGGTGACGATGTAGTTTGCGCCGTTAAATATCCTCGATGTCGCGTTTTCAACGCCGTAGACCTCACGGCCTGCCATCGGGTGGGCCGCTATGAATTCGCAGTCGGGGCGCAGGATGTCCTGAACCTTATATACCACCGAACCCTTTACGCCGGTGACGTCCGTCAGAAGCGCGCCCGGCTTGAATAAATGCTGATTTTTCTCTATCCATTCTATAAAAACATGCGGATAGAGCGCAAAGACGACTATATCGGCTTCTCCGACAAGGTCGGCCCTTACCTCGGCGGCACCGTCGTCGATAAGACCGTGCTCCAAAGCGTAGTCAATGGACTTCCGGGAACGGGTTATGGCCGTGACACGAAAGCCGTAGCGCTTTAAGGCCTCTGCGTAGGAGCCTCCTATGAGGCCCATGCCGACGATAAGAATGTTCTTTTTAACGTCAATAATCATATGATCACCTATCTTATCCCGACGTCGCAGCCGAGATTTTTTATCACATCAAAGAAGTCGGGGAACGTCTTGGAAACGGCCTCGCAGCCGTCTATCTCCCCGCCGATAACGCTTAAAATGACCGAGAGAGCCATGACTATCCTGTGGTCGTTGTGGCCGCTCAAAGGGACCTCGGGGCTGTGTAAAACCGCCTTGGGAACGGTTATTTCGTTGTCTTTGACAATAATTTCACAGCCGAGCTTTCTAAGCTCCTCCTGCATAGCGTGGCCGCGGTCGCTCTCTTTCATGGAAAGCCTGCGGGTGCCGGTGAGCTTACAGCCGTTTAAAAGCGCTCCGAGGGCTATGCAAACCGGCCCCAAGTCCGGGCAGTCGGAGATGTCGATTTCGGGGCAGCCGCTCATGAGCCGGGGGAAATGCTCCTTATAAACGCGGTCGCCCTGGGAGGTCATGTCTGACAAGCCAAGTACCTTTACAGAGCCGCCTATGCAGTTGAATGCGTCCAAAAAAGCGGCGTTTGAACAGTCGCCCTCGCAAACGACGTTTTCGGGCCTTAAACTGCGGCCGGATACGCATATCGTAAAGTCGTCAGTGAACCTGACCGAGCCGCCGAATTGCCGGACTGCGTCAAGCGTCATTTCAACATATGAACGGCTTTCAAAGGGCGGGGTTATCTCAATCACGCTCTCGCCCGAAAGGGACAGGAGGCCGAAGATGAGACCCGATATAAACTGACTCGAAATCGAGCCGGAAAGCGCGTATTTTCCGGGCTTCAGCCTGCCCTCGACCGTGATGGCGCGCTCCCCTTTTTCATACCCGAAGCCCTGCTCGCGGCAGAGCTTTTCGTAGACCTCCTGCGGGCGCTCCATAAGGCGTTCGGAGCCGTGAAGCGAGACGGGCCTGCCGAGGGTGAGGCAAAGAGGTATCAAAAAGCGAAGCGTGTTTCCGCTTTCACGGCAGCAGAGGTCAGGGGAAACGTCCCGTAAAAAATTATTACCGTCTATTATGGCGCTGCTTGAGGATGTTTCCACCTTGCAGCCCAATGCCCGCAGGCAGTCGGTCATCGCAAGAACGTCCTGAGGCCAGGCAAGGTTTTCTACTTTACAGGTGCCGCCGCTTAGAGCTGCAAGCAAAAGAAGCCGGTGGCTCATGCTCTTTGACGGCGGAGCGCTTGCCGAGCCTTTCACAACGGACGGTTTTATCGTCGCAAGACTCATTTTTTACCGCACCTTTCCGCCAAAAGGTCCACGGCCTCGAGATACCCGTCGGTGCCGTGGCCCGTAATTACGGCGAAACAGGCCGCACGGACGTAGCTTATCTGCCGAAATTCCTCTCTCTTGTCGACCTCGGAGATATGCACCTCGACCGCAGGTATCGACACCGCTTTGAGGGCGTCAAGCAGCGCTACCGAGGTGTGAGTGTAGGCGCCCGGGTTGATCACAATGCCGTCGATTCTGCCGTAGGCCTCCTGGATTTTATCGACAAGAGAGCCCTCGTGGTTGGACTGGAAAAATTCGACGTCAAGGCCTTTGGCTTTACAGTGCGTGCCTATCTTCTCAAGAAGCGTGGCGTATGTCTCGCGGCCGTAGATGTCCGGCTCGCGTATGCCGAGCATGTTGAGATTCGGGCCGTTAATTACCAGAATTTTCATCTTAAAAACCTCTCTACGATCATTTTTGCATTGATTTCTACGCTTTCCACCGGCTTTATTATCTCGTCGGCGGCCATAAGATACTTCGGGTAGCGCTCCTCATAGCGCTTTTTTATCGCTTCAAAATCGCTCGCCGTCGGACGGTCTTTTGTAGGTCTTAGCCAGTTTACGTCTCTGTCAAGGAAAAATACTTTACAGTTTTGCCTCAGAGCTTCGACGTTTTTGTCTCTTAAAATCGCTCCCCCGCCGGTAGAAATGACGAGCCCCGTCCTTTTGCATACGTCCCTTAAGACTTCGGACTCAATGTCTCTGAAATACTCCTCGCCGCTTTCGGCGAAAATGTCGGAGATTCTTTTCCGGGCCTTAAGTTCGATTTCGACGTCAAGGTCTATAAAATCTCTACCGAGGGACTTCGCGACCGCCCTGCCGACGGTCGTCTTGCCGCAGGCGGGCATGCCGATGAGCGCGACGTTTTGCTTTTTGTTCAGGAGTTCATGATAGATTCGGTCAATTTCCGACTTGTCGAGGGTCTTTCCCGTGAATCTTTCGGCGGCGTATACGGCCTGCGCAACGAGCATGTAAATGCCCCCGACAGCCTTTATACCGCGGGACTTAGCGCGCAAGACGAGATTTGTGCAAAACGGGTTGAACACCGCGTCTGCGACGGCCTCCAAATCAGAGAATTTATCAATATCTATCGGCGGCTCGGCATAGTTGTCGGGAAACATTCCCACGGGAGTCGTGTTTATTATCACATGAGCGCCAGGGTATTTTTCGGCGGCGTCTGCGTAGGTGACGGCCCCGAAACGGCCGCTTCTTGAGACCGCTATGACCTCTTCAGCGCCTAAATTTTTCGCCATCAGCTGAGCAGTGACCGACGTTCCGCCCGTGCCGAGGACCAAAACTGTCCTGCCCGAAACTTCGATTCCTGCGAATTTTAAGAGCGCAGTCATGCCCAAAATATCGGTGTTATAGCCCTTTAGCCGGCCGCCGTCGTTCACAACGGTGTTCACCGAGCCTATCTTTTCGGCAAGCGGGTCAATCTCGTCAAGAAACGGCATTACGTCCTTTTTATAGGGTATCGTGACGTTTATGCCCTTGAAGTCTTTTTTCGTCATGAAGTCCGCAAGCATATCCTCGGGGACCTCTTTTAAAACATAATCGTAGCCGCCTATCATCGCGTGGATGTCGGCGGAATAGCTGTGGCCGAGCTTTTTTGCAATGCAACCGTACTCCATATTTTCTCCTTTAGGGCATGAGCGTGTCGGTACCGTATCTCTGGGCCAGCTCGTCGCACAGAACGAGCGCCGTTATGCTGTCTTGAACGACACGGGCACGGTGGACTATGGCGGGGTCGTGGCGGCCCTTGAGAGATAAAACGGCGTTTTCGTTTTTAAGATAGTCGACGGTGTCCTGCTGCTTGAAGATGGACGGCGTGGGCTTTATGGCGGTCGAAAAGATTATCGGCATGCCGTTTGAAATGCCGCCGTTTATGCCGCCGTTGCGGTTTGTTTTCGTGATTATTTTTCCGCCCGAGACCTCAAGAGGGTCGTTTGAAAGGCTGCCGGTGAGGCCGCTTAAGGCAAATCCGTCGCCGAACTGCACGCCCTTGACCGCGGGGATCGAGAACAGCGCCGCCGAGAGCTTTGATTCAAGACTGCCGAAGAACGGCTCGCCGACTCCTGCGGGAAAGCCTATCACGGCGGTCTCGAGAATTCCGCCCACGCTGTCGCCGTCCTTGGCTGCGGCTTCTATTTTTGCGGTCATGACCGAAGCGGTCTCCCTGTCCAAAACAGCAAAATTCATCGCGTTAAGAGCCTCGATTTCGGACGGGATGTCGGAAAAGGCACGGTCGGGTATGCCTGCGCATGCCTTTATATGGGTGCCGACGGCGATTCCCTTGGCCTTTAAAGCACTCAGGAAAATCGCGCCTGCCGCGACTACGGCGGCGGTAAGCCTGCCCGAGAAGTGACCGCCTCCCCTGAAGTCCTCGAAGCCGTGGTATTTCAGGTGAGCGGTATAGTCGGCATGGCCGGGTCTTGCAAGACGGGAAACGTCGGAATAGTCGGCGCTCCTGACGTTTTTGTTGGGTATCGATATGGCGATAGGCGTGCCGGTCGTGAAGCCGTTGAAAACGCCGCTTAATATCTCAAACTCGTCGTCCTCGACCCGGGATGTGGATATTCTGCCGGACGGACGGCGCTTTGTGAGCTGCGCTCTGATAAAATCGTTATCCACGGGGATCCCCGGGGCAAGTCCGTCTATCACGGCTCCGACGGCGGGCCCGTGGCTCTCGCCGAAAAGCGTAAGAGAAACGCTCTCTCCGTATGTATTTTTCATTGCTCATCCTCCAGATATTTGTCAAAAAGCCGGTCAAGCTCGGAAAACGTGAGCTTTTCGATCTCAAATTCGCCCGGCTCGTTTACTTTAACTATGCTGACACCGCTGCCCTCGAACTTTTTGTCATGGCTGTAGGCGAGCTTTACCTTGGCGGGGTCGGCGGTTATCTTAGTCGGCAGCTTAAGGCTCTCAAGGACCTTTTTAAGGCGTGCGCGCACATCAAAAGAGCACATCGGGAGCATGCCGAGCGCTACGCATTCGCCGTGGATAAGTCTGCCGTTTTCGGCGGTCTCAATGCCGTGGCCGATGGTATGACCGAAATTCAGAACTTTTCTTAGGGAATTCTCGGTCTCGTCCTTTTCGACGACCGATTTTTTTATCATCAAAGAACGGCGGATTATCTCGTCTATATCGCAGCCGCCATGCTCAAACATATCAAACAGCTTGCCGTCGAAGCAAAGCGACATTTTAACCGCTTCGGCAAGACCGGCGGAGACCTGCCTGTCGTCGAGAGTTTTTAAAACATCGGGATCTATGAGCACGAACTTAGGCTGCCAGAACGCTCCCACAGTGTTTTTATAGCCCTCAAGATCTATCGCCACCTTGCCGCCGATGGAGGAATCTATCTGTGAAAGGGTGGTGGTCGGGATGTTGTAAAAATCTATGCCCCTCATGTACGCGGCCGCCGCAAAGCCCGCAAGATCGCCGATGACGCCGCCGCCCACGGCGACTACGCAGTCTTTTCTCGTGAAGCCGGAATCGAGCATTTTAAGCAGAAGCGTGCGGAAGCTTTCAAAGCACTTTGTCCTCTCGCCCTGCGGAAGCGTGACGATGACGGGACTACCGCACTGCTTCGAGACCGTTTCTGCATACTCGGCGGGCACTCCGTCGTCGGTGACGACGAGCACCTTTCGGTCAATATTCATGTAGCTGCCGGCGGCGCTTAACGACCCGCGGCGGACAAGGATGTCATAGCTTCTGTCCCCCAAAAAAAGAGGGATAATATTGGGCTCGCGGTCGATTTCACCGCGCTGATAAGTCTTTGATACCCCGACTACTCCGCGCTGGAATTCGACGTAGTAGTCCCTGAGCTCCTCGGGAATGTATGAAAGATTTTTTTCGAGCAAAGAAGCCTCTCTCGCCGCGTCTAAGACCGGCATGTTCATCTTCTTTTTGTATTCCGTGACCTCTCTCACGGCGTTCATGCGCTCGCACCAGAGCTTCGCCATCTCGCGGTCTATCTCGTTAATACGTTTTCTTGTGCGCTCAAGGCTTTCCATTTGAGTCCCCCTGTTCAAAAAACTCCTCCGACCGTTTATTCAACACGAATAAGCAGTGGAGGACAAATCTACGATCCGTTTATCCGCCAATGCCGGTTAAATATAATAGTAAAAGTATCCGAAATTAAGGTTCATCTTGCCGGTCTCCCATACTATAATTATTTATATAATACGCCTTTGAAGCGCTCAAGTCAAGAGTTTTTTATAAAAAGTTCAGGTTTGTGGGATTTGCATACGGTTTTCAACAGGGGGAGTTGTAAAGACAGGAGGGAGAGGGAGTGGCCCTTAGCTTAGCGCAAAGCCCCGAGCGAGCGAATCCGGCAGGAGTCGCGAGCGAGGGGTGGCGGCGCAGGAAGTGAAAAGTCCATACCAACAACACAAAAAAGGAAAAATTCTAAATCCCGCAAAAGTAAAAATTCCTGCCATTTTTTCTAAAACAGCAGGAGGCTTAGGTTACGCGCCCGCAAAAAGTCAAAGCGGAGCGCATAAAAATTGCTCCGGCAATTTTTATGCGTGGGAGCGTGACTTTTCGGGGAGGAGGCGGAATCAGAAGCGTTATTTTTTGCCGTTCGACTGCCCTCGACGGCAACGATTGCCTCGGTTGGCTCAAAGAGTTTTAATCGCGTCTTTCGTCAAGCGAAGCCGCAATTTGCAATAGCTTTATAAAGAAATTTGCGGCGAGCCAAAAGGGCTCGCCATTTATATGGGGTCCCCGAAAATGCCTGCGTTTTTGGGGAAAAGCCGGAATCAGAAGCGTTATTTCTTGCCGTTCGACTGCCCTCGACAAGAACGACCGTCTCGGTTGTCTCACGGAGAAATAATCGCATCTGTGCGCGGAATGAATGCAGCGGCGATTTCAAATGCGAAGCATACAGAAAGCGCCGCAAGCGATATATAGCTTGCGACGCCTTGGTGCCGCTGGCCGGACTCGAACCGGCACGCTTTTAAGGGCGGGGGATTTTAAGTCCCATGTGTCTGCCAATTTCACCACAGCGGCATAGTCATTATTTTATCACATTTATTCTCGGTTGTCAACGGATAAAGAAAAATTTTTCGGATAAAATATTTTTAACAGTCCGAAAGGAGGATCAGTATGGATCATAACGACGATTTGAGAATTTACAAGCCGAGGGGCAGAGTAATACCCCTTTACAAGGAATGCCCTATTACCGACAACGTCACAAACCCCAAGAATGAACGCGTTTACAACCGCTCCGAGGAAAACGTGATGCTTGCCAAGGAAGAAGTCGACATGAACAAAAAGTGACATAATAAAGCAAAACAGGCATTTTATGACTTAAAAGAAGCGCTCGGAGCTGTTAAAACATCCTGATGGAAACGGCCCTTTTTCTAAAATTGGTTATTGACTTTTGCATTCTCTTTGTGTATAATAGTAACGTGATGAATTGCGGCACTTTATTTTAACTGATTAAGGAAGACCTGTTAATGAAAAGATTTTTATTAACAACTTTATATATCGCGTCAGTTTCGGTGATACTCTGCTCCTGCGGACTTAAGATCTCGCAGGGCGAAATAACCATCCCCTCTCAGACCTTCGCCGAGATTGCCGCCGCTGCTTCCGACCCGGCCGTTACAACAGCTCCGACCTCCGCTACAACAGCTCCGCCCACGACCGTGCCCCCGCCGACCACTGCGCCCACGACCACACCGGAGCCTACCACTACCCCGGAGCCGACCACCACTCCCGAGCCTACTACCACGCCGGAGCCGACGACTACCCCTGCCCCGACGACTACTCCGGCGCCGACAACTACTCCCGAACCTACCACCACGCCTGCTCCGACGACTACCGAAAAGCCCACTACGACCGCTCCCCCGACTACTACCGCTCCTCCCACAACGACCGCTCCCCCGACGACGACTACCGAAGAGGAAGAGGAATATGTCGAGCCTGAGCAGGAAGCGTTTTATTCCGACATCATCCTAAGAGACTCCGACGATATAACCGACGACGTCATGCGGACTGTTGAAAAATATTTCAACACCGTCCCGAGCATCGTCAGAAAGCATTTCCAGAACGACGGCTGGGTAGTGCTCGTGACTAATCATGTCGAAAATTACTGGAATTCCCTTAACCCCTCGAACCCTGCGCCCGACGGGATGGCAGGTTTTGCCACGACCGAGAGAAAGACGATTTACATAGCAAACAGAAAGAGCGCATATCCGTGCGTAGTGCACGAGACCGGCCACTACATCGACTACCGGGTATGGGGCAACGGCGGCTACGGCTTCAGAATCACCACCGACGCCGACTTTGTAAGGGTCTATAACATGGAGATAGGCTCGTTCAAGGCATACTTCGACCCGTGGGACCACAACGTCAGCACCGCTAAGGAGTATTGGGCGGAGGCGTTCTCGAATTTCTGCTCCGACCCCGACGGCCTCGAAGCAAACTGCCCGAATACATATAACTGGATAGTGAAGTATTATGAGCAGTGAAAACGAAAATTCATCGCCCGTGCAGAAATGCGCGGGCTTTTTTCGGGCAGACTAATTTAGGAATGTTTCCGTTTTTCACGCATGACCCCTATATTCGGATATGCCTTATATTATGATTTTGTCCTATAATACGCCGTTTTATGCGCATTTTAAGCATCCTGCAAAAGGGAGTGGCCATTTCGACCACATAATATAAAAGTTTAGGATCAAGCCCTTTTCAAAGGGCTTGCAGGGTCAAGGGCAAATGAC
>CANQNF010000001.1 GCA_947625125.1 uncultured Clostridia bacterium | reverse complement strand
GTGGTTTGTTTCGTCTGTCTTATAGTCGTCGCCGTAGCTGTGGACGTGCTCGCGCTCGTAGCCGCAGACGGTGCAGATATCGCCTGCAAATTCATGAGTGCCGAACGCGAACATCTCGCCGCACTTGTCGCAGTTCTTCCAGTGGGAAGACTTGTCGGTGACGTAAACTTCGGACGCGTGGTCATGCTCCTCCTTGGCGCCGCAAACCGTGCAAACGCCTTTCTCATAGTCGTGGCCCTTGGCGGGAATGTCGGAAACCGCGTTATCCTCGACGTAGCTCATGCCGCCAAAGACAAACTCAGCGGTGTATGTCGTAACGCCGGGTATCTCGCACTGGGCTTCGGAGGTGACTGCCGAGGTCATAGTGCCCTCAACTGTCTCGGTGTGGGCGCTGTCGTTTGCGCAGGTAAAGAGCGCAGTCGCCTTTTTGCCGTCGTCCGACCATGTGATCTTAGGAGCGCCGTAGCTGTGACCCTTGGCCGGGATGTCCGTAACTTCCTTTTCGAAGGTGTATGTCTTGCCGTCAAACTCGGCCGTCGCCGTATAAACCGTAACGCCGTCGTTTTCGCAGTCCGCCTCGGTCTTTACCTTGGATGTGACCGCAACGTCGAGGTCGATGAAGTGGTTGCCGTCATTTTTGCAGACGACCTTGGCAGCCGCAGTCTTGCCATCGTCGCTGAACGTAAAGACGGGTTCGCCGAAATCGTGTCCCGCAGCCGGGAGAGAATCGGTCTGGGTGCCGGTGTATGTCTTGCCGTCAAATTCGACGGTCGCAGTATACTTGTGGATAGCGCCCTGCTCGCAGCTTCCGGAATCGATCTCCTCGGAAGTGACCGTCGCCGCTTTCTTTACGGTGTGGGTCTCGTCGTTATGGCAGGTAAAGAGCGCCTCCGCAGTCTTGAAGTCCTCGCTCCAGGTAAACGACGGCTCGCCGTAGCTGTGACCAAGGGCAGGGATCTCGACCTCTCTCTTGTCGGCATATTCGACTCCGTCTATCTCGACTTCAAAGCCGTAGACGGTCTTGCCCGTTTCCTCGCATGTCGCGGGCTCGGTGGTCCATGTTACGTCTGCGGGAACGGTCCTTATGTGGGTCTTGTCGCGCTCGCAGGTGAATACTACCTCTGCGGTCAGGCTGTCGTCCGCCCACTTGAATTCGGGAGCGCACCAGATGTGGGAGGGAGTGCCGCCGGCGTTTCTTGTGTGCTTCTCGCCGCAGCCGTTGTCGCACTCGGCAGTCTCGGTGCCCATGCTGTCGCATGTCACATTATTGTCCGAAACATAGACGGTGAAGCTGTGGGAGAGCTTGGTGCCGGCCTTTTCGCGGACGTCGGTCTCGGAACAGCCGTATTCGCAGACCGCCGCTTCGGTTCCGTCCTTTTCGCAGGTGGCGTCGTTGTTGTAGATGTAATTTTCAAACTTATGAGCAAGCTGACTGCCGTCGTCTTCTCTTGTATCCGTGGTGCCGCAGCCGTTAGCGCACGTTGCCGTTTCGGTGCCGTTTTTCTGGCATGTCGCGTCGCCGTTGGGCTGATAGTCGGTGAACACATGGGAAAGCTTAGTTCCCTCGGCGGTTTTTACTGTTTTCGTTTCGGGATCTTGGCAGATAGCGCAAATCGACCACTGAGTTCCGTCCTCGAAGCATGTCGCGTCGTTATTGTATGTCCATTCGATATAGGAATGCTCATGAAGAGCGGTGTCTGGAATTTCTTCGGTGTGCTCGGTATCTTCATATCCGCAGACAGAGCAGACCGGGGTTCTTGTTTCGTTTTTGCCTATTGCAGCGTCGCCGTTGTTGCGCCATACAAATAAGTGACCGGTGGCCTTATGGTCGGGGCATTCCTCGGGACCCTTGATGTCGCCGCAGACCTGGCAGGTATACTGCACAAGACCGGGTTCGGTGCAGGTGGCCTGACCGATGTGCTCGGCTTCGCCGTATGTGTGGCCGTTGGCGGGAATTTCTTCCTCCTCGCCCATCTCGGCTTTGCATATTGAGCATTCCATGATCTTTCTGCCCGGTACCGTGCAGGTGGGTTCGGAAATGATCTTGTATTCGCCGGAGGTGTGAGCTTTCATGGGGATGGTCTTCTGGCCGTCCGGCTTTACGGCTCCGCAGACGGTGCAGTGGATGCTCTCGGTGCCCTCGGAGGTGCAGGTGGCTTCCTGGTCAACGATATATTCGGTGCCCCAAGTGTGCTCGGCAGGTCCAAGTTCTTCTATTTCATCATATCCGCAGACGGTGCAGCGGCGGGTTTTTGTTCCGGCGGATGTGCAGGTCGATTCTTTTGTTTCCCATTCGCCGAAGCTGTGACCGGTGGAGACTATCTCCTCTTCGGTCTCGATGACGTCGCCGCAGACGCAGGTCTTAATGATCTTTTTACGGCCGTTTGCATAGCATGTCACCGGCTCAAGAATTTCTTCGGTGACGGTATATTGGTGGGCTTCGGTCTTGGTGACCTGGCAGCCGCTGTTTATACAGGTGTAGGTATGGGTGTTTTCATTGTCCTTGACGGGGGTGGAGGAATATGTATGCTCGGTCTTGGCCTCTCTGTAAATATGTCCGCACTCGCACTCGACCGCAGTTAAGCAGTCGCCGTCGTCGGTCATGTTGTGGATACGCTGACCGGGGTGAGTAAATCCGCATATTTCACATTTAAGAGAATGGTAAAGATTGTCCTTTTTAATAGCTACATATTTGTGCGTGCCGGGGGTGTAGACCATAGTTCCGCAGGCTTCGCATCTGTAAGGTTCGGTGCAGGAGGGTCTCTTGCCGTAGTGGTCCTCTTTGTTGACGGCGTTGCAGCCATCGTGAACGCAGTAGTTCCAGTGGCAGTTGCTGTCGGAATATTTGCTCTCAAAGGTAGTGGGGAATTCATGCTCCTGTGCGGGCGTGACAATCTCTTCGCAGACGGTGCACAATACGGGCGTGGAGCAGTCGTTGTCGTCGGGGGCGGGGGTGTGGCCCTTGGGGTCAATGACCTGAGTTATTTCCTCGGAAACTTTTCCGCAGACAGTGCAGACGTTGGCCTTTTTGCCCGGTTCTGTGCAGGTAGGTTCCGTTATGACCCTGAGCTCATATTTATGCTCGGCCGGAGGGATATTGACGGGGACCATCTCGTGGCAGACTTCGCACTCGACTTCGCCCTGATAACCGGTTACGCAGTCGATTTCGACGCCGGAAATGTCGTATTTGTGGCCGGGGGCGGTGCCGACGGTGGTCTTGGAGACAGTCTCGCCGCAGACGGTGCAGTCTTTGGCTCTGACTTCGGCCTGGGTGCAGCTGCCCTTGGTTAAGACGTACTCGTCGCCGGGCTTATGTCCGGCAGGCCTTTGGCGGTCGGAATCGGGGTCGACGCGGATCGCTCCGCAAGTTTTACAAACCTGATAGGAACAGCCGTATTCGTCGCAGGTGGCCTCTTTGGCGGCGGGAGCTCCGTCGGATGTCCATTCATGCTCATCTTCGCTGTAATCGTCGGCCTGTCCGTTTATGACGTCGGTCTTGACCTCGCCGCAGACGGTGCACATTCTCTGGTTAAGAGTGACGTTGACGCCGTCCATGCCGCAGGGGCTGCTTACGGTTTTGTCGATTTGATCGGGATATGTATGCTCCTTAGTTGCGGTCTCGCTGTACCTATAACTGTAGTAGGGGCGGCTGCAATACTTGCAGTAATAAGTCATCTCGGTATAGCCTTTGTCGTGGCAGGTGGGCGGAACGATGACCGAGGAGCGCATGCCGAGAAGATGACCGTAGAAAATAGTGCTCGTGGTCTTCTTGCCCTGAACGTCGGTCGCCTCAATAAAGATTGCGCCCTGATTTTCGCTGTCGACAGTGTAGCTGTAGCTGTGAAGATCTTCAAAGCTTTCTTTAACGTCGTAGTCGATCTCGGTGACCTTGTAGTTGTCCTCCTTGGTGCCGTAACTTCTTCCGTAAACGCGGACCTTTTGGAGTCCCGCGTCGGAAGTGACCTTGATAGTCGGCACTTCGCAGACGTACATTTTGTCATAAACTTTCGCGCCGGTTATCTCAACGACGGGCGCTGAATATGACGCCACGGTCGAAACGCCGTAGCTTTCTTTTTCGTCGGCATGAATAGGCATCGCCAAGGACGTCGCCAGCATGGCGGCGCACAGTGCGACAGATATCAGCCTTTTAAATCTGTTGCCCATAATTTCCTCCTGTAAAGCGTTAATTTGCTAAACTAATTAAACGTTTCCATGTATTAGCGGTGATATTATACCATATAAAAAAGGAAAAAGCAATAGGTAATTAACAAAAAAGTGGGGGAATATTGCGGGGCTTTGCCGGAATGTGGAAAAGATGGGGGATGTGAGAATGAAAGAGGGGGAAAGGGGGGGAAATGAACAGAGCGAGAAAACGGCATATCAAAACCGGAGGTTGAGATGGCTTTTTACGATGCTGGCAGCGACGACTAAGATTAAAAGGAGGGGATGTTGCACGAACCTTGCCGGGAACAGTCATCTCAAAACCTAACGGTTGTTGAGATGACTGTTTGCTAACCCTCTGAGCCCGTCCTGTGGGGAAAAGGTATTCGCGCTTCGCTCATGCTATTTTTAGTCACCTCCCCCTTACCCCCTCCTCGAGGAGGGGGATGTCGCACGAACCTTGGCAAAAAATCCGTATCATTTCCTTGCGGAAAATGATACGGATTTTAATGTACCCTCCGCGCCCGTCCCGCGGGGAAAGGTATTCGCGCTGCGCGCTCATGCTATTTTAAGTCACCACCCCCTGACCCCCTCCTCAAGGAGGGGGTCTGTCGACCACACTTTAGTGAAAAATCCGTATCATTTCCTTGCGGAAATTGATACGGATTTTAATATACCCTCCCGGCTCGACCCACGGGAAAAAAGGTATTCGCGCTGCGCGCTCATGCTATTTAAAATTCCCCCACCCCCCGGCCCCTCCCCCAAGGGAGGGGAGCTCCTGCTGACTTTCACCTTTGCTCCTCTGCCGCCCCTCGCTCGCGAACGCTGCCGCGTTCGCTCGCTCGGGACTTGTGCGGGGCGGGAGCTTTCGGGGGAAACCCTGACGGTTTCCCCCGAACCCTTTTCCGAGGTGCGGCTCGCGCATTCGCGCTCGCCGCATAGGGGTCCCCTTGATAGGGTCCCCTATGCCCAAACAGTCCACCGGACTGTTTGGGCTACCCTCCTGATCTTTTTTCGGATTAAGCCTCCGAAAACGATGCCTGACGGCATCCTTTTCGGAGGCGGGGAATTTCGCAGCCTGCGGGCTGCGACTCGGTGGCTCCGCCCCCGAGTCCCCTGCAGCCTTGAAAGGCTGGCGAACTTTTTAGTTTTTGCTCTATTAAACTTTGTTCGTACAAGTTACTGCGGCCGGAACACGCGGGGTTTTGTCTGCGGGACAACCGAATCGGTCGTTAAACAACGCGATTAAAACTCTTTGAGCTGACCGAGGCGGTCGTTCTTGCCGAGGGAAAGCGAAAAGCAAGTTTTAACGCTTTGCTTGCCGAGGGCAGTCCCGCAGCTACAAAACCAGCTTGTACTTGAAAAAGGCTTGAGCGAAAACTTTTAGTTTTTTCTCGCTCAGGGCTTGCGCGCTCACGCCATGCCCAAAAATATAACAAAAAATCCCCTGCCGGGGGCAAGGGACTTTTTTTCTTTTTACTTTTTACCTGATCGTGAGCTTCTTCGGCTCGGGTTTTTGCTCGACAAGCTTCGGCATCTTGAGCGTTAAAACTCCGTCCTTAAACTCGGCGTCGATCTTGTCAACGTCGATGCCGGTCGTGTCAAAGCTTCTCTGATACGAGCCGAAGCTTCTCTCACAGCGGACGTAGTTGCCTTTCTTGTCTTTCTGCTCATACTCGGAATGGCGCTCGGCCGTGATCGTCAGGATATTGTCGCTCAAATCGAGCTGGATGTCCTCTTTCTTGACTCCCGGCAGGTCTGCCTCCAAAACATACTCGTCGCCGTTGTCGCGGATATCGGTGGAGAACTGGGCGCCCTTGTTCTCGGCAGGGTTGCCGAAGAACGCTCTCTCAAGCTCATCAAGCTCACGGAACGGATCGAATGACGAAAGATTTCTTCTGACATAAGGTACTAACATAATTTTTTCCTCCTTCAGGATACTATATTGTATGTGGTTTTGAACTTTTTATTTGTCTTGGGGCATCTTTTCTGCTCTCCTTTGACAATTATCAATATATACCCCTTATGTGAAGATTCAGTGATAAAACGGTTATGATTCGTTAAAAATTAGCAGTCTATCATGTGGAGTGCTAACAATCTGACAAATTGAGTGCTAAAAATCACCCCTTGCCCGCCTCGCCCAGTCCTGCCAGCGGGGGTCTTTGGTCATCTCGCCTTTGACGTCGTCAAAATCGGGCTTCATCCACATCGGCCAGTCCTCCGGCAGGCGCGAGGTATATGACGGCCGCCCTGCCCAGAGATTCTTTTCCATCGAGACCCCGTCAAGAAGCCTTGACGTGTATTTCGGCTCCTCCACGTTATCCTGCAAAAGCCGATCTATCTCCTTTGAATGTTCAAGAGCCTTGTCAAGGGCTTCAAAAGCCTCGTCATGCCGCCCCGCACGCCACAAATGCTCCGACAGATACAGATACAAATCGCAGATTCTTTGATGATACGGCCCGAAATTTCCGTCGCCGATGAGCGTTTCAAAAAGTGCAACGATACCTAAGACCGTCTTTATTGCAAGTTCGCCCTCAAAATTCGATTCCTTGCTCATAAGAAGCTGGACCGCCGTTTCGGCAATAAGATCCGCGAGCTTTAAAACCGCCCTGCCCAAGTATTCATGCCGCTCTTCGCCGTCCGACGCGGCCTCCATGAGCATCTCGCGGCCGTAGCAGAGCGGCAGGGCTTTTTCGGCAAGCGCAATCCCCTTTTCCGACTGTCCCATATTTTTGTAAAGCAGTATGAGCTCATATGTCGCGTTGCCGATTAGCCGCGAGTCCTTTGCTTCGGAAAGAAGCGCTTCATAAAGCTTTATCGCCTCCTGCCAGTATTCGTTATCGCAGTTGTCGGCAGAATGTACCAAAAAACCTCCGACATATTCGATGTGCTCCCCAAGCCTCGCCCAGCCCGCGTTCGAGAGGGTCGAAGCAAGCTCATAGACCAGCCTCTCGTTTTTCGGGAACTCGACAAGTCCGTTTCTTAAAAGGGTCAACCTTTTTTCGATGTTGACGTCAACGCCATTGTCATATTTTGCAAGAGAAGCCGCCTCGGCGATAATTGCCGCGACCTTCGCCTCCCGGTCGCTCTCGCAGCCGAAAAGACCGTCTATCGTCACCCCGAAATAGTTCGCTATCGGCGGCAGAAGCTCAAGGTCGGGATATGTCGTGCCGTTCTCCCAACGGCTCACCGCCTGCGGCGATACTCCGAGCGCCTCCGCGAGTTCCGTTTGCGTAACTCCCGACCCGAGGCGCAGTTCCCTTATCTTTTCTCCAATCGTAATATTCATCTTTACCTCCGTATTTTGTATTGAACCGGTTCCGATATAATTATATCAGCCCGATACCCGAATGTCTATCATCAATTGATTGTTTATATTTAAACCAAACCGAGAATACAAGTACAAAAAAGCGCCCCGCCCTGAGCGAATTATTTCAAAGAAAACAGTTGACTTTATCGCGGGGATGTGATAAAATATAATAAAATACGCCGGCAGGAAAGAAAGATTCTAAATAAAGGAGATATGGCTATGAAAATGTTAAGCAGGATAGCCGCAATCGTGCTTGTCATTGCGGCAGTCACAATGATGTCCGGCGCGGCGGTCGCCCCCGAGTCGGCCGGAGGTTTCAAGACGGGCGACGTAATTTCAGTGTGCCCGAAATGCCACGGGGGCGAGCTTATCTTCCGTCCCATAAAAAACGGAGACCCGGTAAACGATTATTTCCTCTCGTGCAGCGACCACACCGGCTGCGGATTCAACATGTATGTCCTCGGCGATGATATTTATGCTGAACTCAACCGCACATATATCAGGGGCATTGACGTTTTACACCTTAACTTCAAGGAGGGCGTAAACGAAATCATCCCCGACTTCTGGAATACAAAGATTTGAATTGACAATTTGAAAGGAAAAATGTAATAATCGATCTGCCAATGTAGGTAATTTGATTAAATAGTCAAAAATCCCCCGGATTTCCGAGGGATTTTTCAATATATCAATATTTAAAATCATCAGAACAATCCCGAAATCACGCCGTCGGAGTCGACGTCGATCTTTTCGGCTGCGGGGACCTTGGGCAGCCCCGGCATGGTGAGAATATCTCCCGTGAGCACTACGACAAGTCCTGCGCCTGCCGAGACCTTGACCGTCTTTACCGTCACCGTGAAGCCCTCGGGCGCGCCTAATTTCGTCGGGTCATCGGAGAAGCTGTACTGGGTCTTTGCTATGCAGACCGGGCATTTGTCAAACCCGAGCGATGTAAGCCGCGCTATCTCTTTTTGTGCGGCCGGGGTGACGTTTATGCCTGCGCCGCCGTAAACTCTTTTGACGACCGCCTCTATCTTCTTTTCTATCGGCAGATCGAGTTCGTAGGAGAACCTGAAGTCGGGCTTTTCCTCCTCACAGAGGCGCACCACCTCGTTTGCGAGTTCCACTCCCCCGTCGCCGCCCTTGGCCCATACGTCCGAAAGTATCGCTTTAACGCCTAATTCCGCGCACTTTTTGATGACAAGCTCTACCTCGGCGTCGGTGTCGGTCGGGAAACGGTTCACCGCTACGACCGCCGGCAGGCCGTAGACGTTTTTGATGTTGGAAACATGCCTCAGAAGATTCGGCAGACCCTTTTCAAGAGCCTCTAAATTCTCGCCGGAAAGCTCGGTCTTGGGAACGCCGCCATGCATCTTGAGCGCTCTGACCGTAGCGACTATGACGACCGCGTCGGGGGTAAGGCCGGCCATGCGGCACTTGATGTCAAGAAACTTTTCAGCGCCTAAATCCGCGCCGAAACCTGCCTCGGTTATGGCGTAGTCGCCGAGCTTCATTGCGGTCCTCGTGGCGATTATCGAGTTGCAGCCGTGGGCGATGTTTGCAAAGGGACCGCCGTGGACTATAGCGGGAGTGCCCTCGAGAGTCTGCACAAGATTCGGCTTGATGGCGTCCTTTAAGAGCGCGGTCATTGCGCCGACGGCTTTAAGGTCGCCCGCCGTGACCGGCTTGTCGTCGTATGTATAGCCGACGATTATCTTGGAAAGTCTGTCCTTGAGGTCGTCGATGTCCTTGGCAAGGCAGAATACCGCCATAATTTCGCTCGCGACCGTAATGTCGTAGCCGTCCTCACGGGGAGTGCCGTTGGCCTTGCCGCCGAGACCGTCGACGACAAAGCGAAGCTGACGGTCGTTCATGTCGACGCAGCGCTTCCAGGTTATCTTTCTCGGGTCGATGTTGAGGGCGTTGCCCTGATAAATATGGTTGTCGAGCATGGCTGCCAAGAGATTGTTTGCGGCGCCGATGGCGTGGAAGTCGCCGGTGAAGTGGAGGTTTATGTCCTCCATCGGGACGACCTGTGCGTAGCCGCCTCCGGCAGCTCCTCCCTTAACGCCGAAAACAGGCCCGAGGGACGGCTCTCTTAACGCCACTACCGAGTTTTTGCCTATCTTTCTCAAACCGTCGGCAAGGCCTATCGTCGTGGTGGTCTTGCCCTCGCCGGCAGGGGTCGGGGTGATGGCCGTGACAAGGACGAGTTTGCCGTTTTTGCGCTCTGATTTCAAAATAAGACGGCTGTCGAGCTTGGCCTTATATCGGCCGTAGAGCTCGATGTGCTCGGGGTCGACGCCCGCTTTTTCAGCGATCTCGGTTATGGGTCTGAGCTTGGTCGACTGTGCGATCTCAATGTCGGAAAGTGCCATGATAGTTCCTCCTTATATTGCTTCGTGTATCTGTAATATGATATTAACACCGCTTTAAAATAAAGTCAACCGCTTTTTTCAAGATTGTAGGATTTAATAGTTTAAAGGCGGTATTTGAAGATTTTTTGACAAAAAGAAAGCCCCGGACCTGCCGGGGTATCTTTATCATTATTCGGAAATCAGTGCTTCTTTGTGACGACAGCGGCAGCAGCGGCGACCATAGCGGGAACAACTGCTAAAGCAACGCCGGTACCGGGGTTCTCGTCCTTGGTCTCCTCAACGGGAGCAGGCTCGGGAGTCTCGCCTTCCTCTTCAACATCTACCTCAGGGGTGTTGTCGTCGACGTCCTCTTCTTCGGTGTCGTTCTCGGTGCCCTGGGCAAATACAGCAACAGTCATCATGGAAAGAACCATGGCGAGAGCGAGAAGCATTGCAAGTAATTTCTTCATAATTGTACCTCCTTAATTTAAAGCGGTTCTACGCTTCTTGATGTATATATTATACATGACTTTATCCCGATTTACTATAGCCAAAATTAACAATGTTTTCTTAATATTTATCTACATTTTAGGCAAAACTGCGCTAAAATTTATTATATTGCAGTGACTTTGTTAATTTTTTGTTAATAATTTGGAAATATTTTCCTTTTTAATCGTCACTTTTGCCGGAATATCCGTAGGGGTTTTGGGACTGCCAGTTCCAGCTGTCCCGGCACATATCGTCAAGATCGAGATTCGCTTTCCAGCCGAGTTCCTTTTCGGCAAGCGTCGCGTCAGCCCAGCAAGCGTCGATATCGCCGGGTCTGCGGGGGGCGATGACATAGGGGAGCTCGTGGCCGACGGCGCGCTCATAGGCGTGCAGAACGTCCATGACCGAGGAGCCCTTGCCGGTGCCGAGGTTGTAGACCTTGACTCCTCCCGACATGGTCTTTATCTTCTCAAGAGCCTTGAGGTGGCCGGCTGCGAGGTCGACGACGTGGATATAGTCGCGGACTCCGGTGCCGTCGGGGGTGTTGTAGTCGTTGCCGTTGACATTGAGGTGAGGCCTGCGGCCGACGGCAACCTGAGCGATATAGGGGGTCAGATTGTTGGGAACGCCCTGGGGGTCCTCCCCTATCATGCCGCTCTCATGCGCTCCTACGGGATTGAAATATCTTAGGAGTATGACGTTCCAGTCGGGGTTGGCGGTCTGTACGTCCGTCAAGATCTGCTCGATCATCCACTTCGTCCAGCCGTAGGGGTTGGTGCAGACGCCTTTCGGGCAGTTTTCAGTGATGGGAAGCTCGGCGGGAGTGCCGTAAACCGTTGCCGATGACGAGAAAATGAAGTTTTTGACGCCGTGCTTTTTCATGGCTTCAATGAGATTCAAAGTGCCGCCGATGTTGTTTTTGTAATACTCGACAGGCTGGGAAACGGAGACCGCGACTGCCTTAAGACCGGCAAAGTGAATGACGGAGGTTATATCGGGATTCTCGGAAAAAATCTTCTCGAGATCTTCGGGGCAGCACATGTCCGCCTTGTAAAATTTTACGGATTTTCCGGTAATTTTCTCTACGCGTTTGAGAGCCTCTTCGCTCGAGTTGGAAAGGTTGTCGAAAACTACGACCTCGTCGCCCGCTTCAAGAAGCTGCAAAACGGTGTGAGAGCCTATATATCCGGCGCCGCCGGTGACCAAAACTGACATACGAAACTTCCTTTCATGATTTATGGGGATAGTATAGCACATCGGCGAGAAAAATGCAAGGGGTGCAGAGAAAAAGATGTGGCCAAGGCGGCCACATCAAGAATACAGAAGTCAGAAGTCAGATGTCAGAACTTCAAGGTGTCGCCTATGGCGACGATTTAAAAAATTGTGAATAATGCGGGCGATTTAGACGCTTCCAGAGAAAAGAGGAATGAGAAATCAGAATTAGAAGGCGTCACCTGCGCTTGAAAATCTCAGGCTGAGACCGCCCCTTTTCACACCTCCGCTATTACTTCGACTTCGCAGAGGGCGCCTTTGGGCAGGGATTTTACCGCCACGCAGCTTCTTGCCGGGGCGGATGTGATATACTTGCCGTAAACCTCGTTAAATACCGCAAAATCCCCTATATCCGCAAGAAAACACACGGTTTTTACGGCCTTGTCAAATCCTGTTCCGGCGGCTTTGAGCACCTCCGCAAGATTCTTCATGACCTGCTCGGCCTGCTCGACTATTCCGCCCGGAACTATATTTCCGGTCTCGGGGTCGAGCGCTATCTGACCCGATGTGAATACCAAATTTCCCGTCCTGACTGCCTGAGAATATGGGCCGATGGCGGCCGGCGCCTTTGATGTTTTAACCTTTTCTGACATGATATATCTTCCTTTCATTGATAATTTTTACAGAAGCCTGAAGCCCTCATTGATAAGGGCGGACCTTATCTGCTCGATATGCTCGAAGTTTCTTGTCTCGAGCGTAAGCCTTAAATAGCAGCCGTTGACGTCCGCACCTGCACCGGAATGCTCATGGAACACAGCCGTGACGTTTCCGCCCTGCTCGGCAATGATTCTTGAGACGTTCATCAGCTGGCCCGGCTTGTCGACGAGTTCGATTTTAAGCTGGCAGTTTCTGCCCGACATGAGAAGTCCTCGGGTGATGACCCTCGAAAGAATGGTGACGTCGATGTTGCCGCCCGAAAGCAGGCAGACGGTCTTTTTGCCCTTTAAATCGAATTTGTTGAACATTGCCGCCGCAACCGCAACAGCGCCCGCGCCCTCGGTGACAAGCTTATGCTTCTCCATAAGCGCTAAAATTGCGGCCGATATTTCATCATCATTTACCGTCGCTATCTCGTCGACGTATTTTTCGCACAGTTCATATGTCATGCTGCCCGGCTCTTTTACTGCAATGCCGTCGGCGATGGTGAAAACGCTGTCCAAGGTCTCGATTTTATGGTCCTTAATTGATTGTAGCATCGACGGCGCGCCGGAAGCCTGTACGCCGTAAACTTTTATTTCGGGATTGAGATTTTTTATAGTATAGGCAATGCCCGAAATAAGTCCGCCGCCGCCGATGGGGACGATGACCGCGTCCATATCGGGTATCTGCTCGGCAAGCTCCAAAGCGATGGTCCCCTGCCCCGCTATAACGTCGGGGTCGTTGAACGGATGAATAAAAGTATAGCCCTTTTCATCTCTTAATTGCAGGGCTTTTTTGTATGCGTCATCATAAACGCCCTCGACAAGGCATATCTCTGCGCCATAGCTTTTGGTCGCCTCTACCTTGGAGATGGGCGCGCTGTCCGGCAGGCAGATGACCGCTTTAATGCCGTTTTTCTGTGCGGCAAGCGCGACGCCCTGGGCGTGATTTCCTGCCGAACAGGCAATGACCCCTCGGGCTTTTTCGTCGTCGGAAAGACGGGACATTTTATAGTAGGCTCCCCTGAGTTTAAAGGAACCCGTGGTCTGTAGGTTTTCGGTTTTGAGATAGAGGTCCACACCGGGCGCAAGCTTCGGCGCTTTCAGAACGTCCGTCTGAATAGCGACATCCTTTAAAGCGTAGCGCGCACGGTAGACGTTGTCAAGGCTCATGGTTTCTGTCGGCATTTTAAGACTCCCTTTTTATGTAGTAACAATGAGTATAGCACCGAAGCCGGAAAAAGTCAAGGAGAACCGGGGAAAAATTCGGGGAGGATGGGGAGGATGGGGACTCCGGGCACGCCTGCCGCGGGCTTGCGGAGTGCGGACGGAGCCTCGGCTCGCGTGAGCGAGCCCGACGGCGAAGCCGTCGGCCGGCCCCAAGGGCCGGCGGGGCTCCGCGGGAGGGGGAGGCCGACCGAGAGGAATGTAGGAGGCAAAAAATGATCTGTGAAAAAAATTCCCCCAAGCCTATTGACAAATCCGTGATTACTGTGTATACTGTAGATATACAGTTGACTGAACCTTTTCAAAGGAGTGATGAAGTGAACGTCATAATCGACAACCGGAGCGGAAAGCCTATCTACGACCAGATAGTCAGCCAGATTCGCGACCAGATAATCTCGGGCGCTTTAAAAGAGGACGAACCCCTGCCGTCGATAAGAAATCTCGCCAAAGACTTAAGGATAAGCGTTATCACGACAAAGCGCGCATACGAAGAGCTTGAGCGCGAGGGGTTTATCTACACGGTGGCGGCCAAGGGCAGCTTTGTCGCGCCGAAAAATACCGAGCTTATAAGAGAGGCTCACCTTGTCGCGATCGAAGAAAAGCTCGGAGAGGTCTTAAGGCTTGCGTCGCCGGCGGGGATCTCAAAAGATGAAATAATCACAATTCTTGACAGTTTGACGGAGGATGAAAAATGAACGCTATTGAAATAAAAAATCTCACCAAAATTTATAACGATTTTTCTCTCGACAACCTCTCGCTTACCCTGCCCTCGGGCTGCATAATGGGTCTTATAGGCGAAAACGGCGCGGGAAAATCCACCACCATCAAGCTTATTTTGGACATGATAAACCGCGACGGCGGGGAGATAAAAGTTTTGGGCAGGGACAATAAAAAGGACTTTAATATCATTAAAGAAGATATAGGAGTCGTGCCGGACGAGATAGGTCTGCCGGAGTACATGAACGCATATCAGGTCGGAAAGGTCATGAAGCTATGCTATAAAAACTGGAGCGATGAAAAGTACGGTGCGCTTATCGAAAAGCTCGGACTGCCCATGAAAAAGAAATTCAAGGAGTTTTCAAAGGGCATGAAGATGAAGCTGGGCATAGCCATCGCCCTGTCCCACGACCCGAAGCTGCTTATTCTCGACGAGGCGACGAGCGGCCTTGACCCGGTGATCCGCGACGAGGTCGTCGGGATGTTCATGGAATTCACACGCGACGAGAACCACTCCATTTTGATTTCGTCGCATATTGTGAGCGATCTCGAAAAGATATGCGACTATATCGCGTTTCTGCACAAGGGCAGGCTTATGCTCTGTGAAGAAAAGGACGTTTTAAAGGACGAATACAGCTTCGTAAGGGGCACACGGGAGCAGATTTTAAGCATTCCCGATGAAAACTCCATCGGCAAAAAATTCACGCCATACGGCGGAGAAGCGATAGTAAGGCGAGACTCCGTCCCGGATGGGCTTGAGGCGGGCGTTGTGGATATCGAACAGCTCTTTATCTTCATGGTGAGAAAAGAGGGAGAGACCGAAAAATGAAAGCCGAGCTTTTAAAGGACTGTTACCTTTTGAGGCGGTTTTGGGCGCTTTATCTGATTGCAGCCGCGGCGGCATTTTTACAAAAACCTCTTAATCTTGCAGCTCTTTACGCCGGCTATATCCCGGCTGCGATAATGATCTCGGATATGCGGTCGGGCTGGGGAGAATACTCAAAAATACTGCCGAGAAAAGAAAGCGTCTACGCCCTTTCAAAATACATTATCGGAGCGGCATTAGGCTTATCCGCAGCGGTTTTAAGGCTCGCCGTGTACGCTTTGCAGATAAATATAAAAGGCGGGTCGGCGCCGTTTATGCCCGAGAGGATAATACTTTTTGCCGCCATAGATATTCTTATAGTAACGGGTTATTCGGCCGTCACGATACCGTCGGCACTTGCGTTCGGGCTGTCCGGGTTCGGGCTCTTTATCTTCTCGTTTTCGGCCGTCATGGCGATCCCGTTGTATATATGGCAGAGCGCCCTCTACAGCGAACGCATAAATTTACCCGGGGAAAAGTCCCTGACCGCGGCCGCAATAGTTTTTCTGGCAGCTGTTTTTCTCTACATATCTTCGGCGGCGCTGAGCTGCATATTGTCAAAAAAACATTTACAGCCGAAAAAAACGTCGGCAATAATCGTCTGAGGAGGAATAAAGATGAAAGGTCTTATTTTAAAGGAATTATATTTTTACAAGGCAAACGCGGTTGTATATCTTATATTGATACTCTGCTTTTTTGCATGCGTAGTCGGCGACGGAAACCCGTTCATGATGTTTTTTGCATATCTTATGACGCTGATGCTGGCGAGTTCGAGCTTTGCGTATGACGAAAAGTACAAGTGGGCCCAGTACAGCCTGTCCTTACCCGTCACAAGAAAGCAGACGGTCGATGTGAAGTACCTGTCGATGATAATATTTTACGTCGGTTTTTGCATTCTCTCGGCGGTCGGCGTGCTTATAAACATGGCGATAACCGGGTTCAAGGACATGACCGGGCTTAAGTCGATTCCTCTGTGCATAGTGCTTTTCGGCATTTTTCTCGGGGTCCTGTCGGCGATAATGCCGTTCATGTTCAAGCTCGGAGCCGAAAAGGGCAGGTATGTGTTTATGATTTTCGGCGGCATATGCGGCGGCGGAGGAGCGATATGCTTTAACCTTTTCGCAGATGAAGACTTTATCGCGGGATTTATGACAAATCTGAGCGCCCACGGCGGCGTCATCCTCGCAGTAGTGTTCGCGGTGAGCATGGTAATATTTGCCTGCTCTCACGCGCTGTCCGTGCACTTTTATAATAAGAGGGAGATGTAAAGGCCAAGCAAAAGGGGTCGGAATTTTAAGGCGCTTTCTGCGGAAGAATATCCGAATATTTCGCAAAAATGGTTTCGGAACGGATAAAAGTTCTTGACGATAAACCAAATAAATGCTATAATAATCTCAAGCGATTATTATATTTTATTTTAGTCGCCCTTTTGCTCCCCGGCTTCGCCGGGAACCGCAAAAGATGGCTAATTATAGCACAAAGCTTCGCTTTATGCTATAATATTCCTAACATCTCTGAAAGGACTGATTTTATGAAAATTTATTCTGTCTATGACGCTGAGTTCGCACCTTACGGCAAGGTTCTGGACGGCTACGACACGACCTGCCTCGTAAAGGCCATGAAGACCATCGCTCTTCCCGAGGAGGGCACCGCCTATGAGCCGAGCATTCCCGTGCTCGAAGCGACCTGCTCGTTCGGCGAATTCCAGAACAGGGCCTATGCCGGTCTGCCGGTACAGATAGGCATGTGCTGGGGCCGCAATACCAAGCTCAACTGCCTTGAATATCACCGCGACAGCGAGGTAAACGTCGGCGAGGGAGACTTCGTCCTGCTTCTTGCAAAAATGGAGGATATCGTCGACAAAAAATTAGACACCTCCAAGGTCAAGGCGTTCAGGGCTCCCGCGGGCGTTCCCGTCGAGGTATATGCCACTTCTCTGCACTATGCCCCCTGCCACGTCGACGCTGAGGCAGGCTTCAGGGTAGCGGTCGTCCTGCCCAAGGGCACCAACACCGAAAAACCCGCTTTCGAGCCCAAGTCGTTCGAGGACACTCTCCTCACTGCAAGAAACAAGTGGCTCATCGCTCATGCCGACAGCTCCGAAGCCAAAAACGGCGCCTATGTCGGCCTTGTCGGCGAAAACATCGATATAGCTTGATTTTTGATTTACACAAAGTAAAACGCTCGGACGAGGCTCGCCCGGGCGTTTTTTAAGATATGGAAGATGTTGATTTCTATTTTAAAAGTTCGCCGAGAATTTTTTCGGGATGTGTTAAAAATTCCCTCATTACGGCGGCGTGCTCCGTCAAGCGCCAGTCGGTCCGGGATATACCGCCGTCGGTTATCTCCATCACATCGGCTCCCGGCAATGCCATCAGAATCGGGGAATGTGTGGAAATTATAAACTGCGAACCCTCTTTGGCAAGACGGTCGATCTCGGCAAGCAAGGTCATGCACCTCATAGGCGAAAGAGCGGCCTCCGGCTCGTCCAAAATATAGAGTCCCCTGCCGGAAAATCTTTTCTGCACAAGTTTTAAAAACGCCTCGCCATGGCTCATTTCATGAAGCGACACGCCGCCGTAGCCGCCTATTATCTTCGGCGCCGGGGACTGTATCCTGTCCAGCTCGTCGATATAGCTCAGGGCGTTGTAAAAGCTCTCGGCACGCAGGAAAAACCCGTCTTTGGGCCTGAAAACTTTTGACAGCTTAAGATACCGGTGCAGCTCGGAATGGGTGGGGTTCGTTTCAAAGCAGTAGTTGAGACTGCCGCCCTCGGGATTAAAGCCGAATGCGACGGCGATCCCCTCTATAAGCGTCGACTTTCCCGAGCCGTTTTCGCCGACAAACACCGTAACGGCGCTGTTTAAGGGTATCGGTCCGCGCTCCAAATGCCGTACAGCCGGGACTGATTTTAAGTAGCTTTCTTTCGGCAGGGCCTGCTTCAGGGAGACCTCGGTTATAAAATTCCCCCGAAAATCAAACATTTTTATCCTGCTCTCTTGCAATTTTCTCCGTTATGTATTATAATATAATCGGTATGAAGTTTTAAGGCCTCGGCTTTGGCGTCACGCCTGTTCTGAAGCTCTAAAAGAGCGTCACGAAGAGTGTAGATGAACATAAGTCCGAGGGCAAGAATCAAAATGTAGAACAGCATATTCGCATCTCCTTTTCACGGTCGCGGTTTGGTTTTCTTGTCTACATTATATTTCATCATCTGTCCAAAAATACGGACTTGTCCGTGAAAAGACGCTCGAACGAGTCCGAAAAATTGTACTCCAAGGAGAATATTATGTCATTTTCCCTGATTTCCGGCGCTTTTATTCCAGATATTGGAGAAATGAAAAAGGAATACCGGTCGAAAAAGGACGGGCTTTTGTGCAGTCTCTCGGCCGAGGACTACCGTGATTTTTTCACGTCGGCAGTTAAAATTCTTTCGGAGCCGATGTTTTTCTTTTTGGAGATACCCGCCGACAACGACAGTTTCCGCACCTACTATCTTGAATGCACAAAGCCGGTGGCGTCGGCAATCCTTAAGCGATACGGCGGCATTCTCTATAACGACGGGGTGATACGGTGGGGATTCGGCTCTCATAAAACCGGCGACGAGATATATATGCAGGAATACCAGACCGTAAGCGTTTACTCAAAAAAGCCGGAGGAATACCAAAAGATCCTCGAAAAACAGGGGTATGCAAAAAATCAGTCCGCTAAGCTTCTTTGGGATATTATCTCGGCGGACAATCCGGGAGAATGCGTAAACGTCGAATCGGACGACGAGACATATATTGAGATGCTCAACAACCTCATAGACGCCGGGATGTATGCCGACGGAAAGTAAATTTTCGGGAATACCCGATAAAATATAAAAACGAAAGAGAGGAAATTTTTATGGCTTATGTAATAGGCGTGGATATTGGAACAAGCGGCACGAAAACCGTTTTGTTCGACGAGAAAGGAACGGTGATCGCCTCTAAGACGATAGAGTACCCGATGTATCAGCCGAAAAACGGATATGCCGAGCAGGACCCTGCCGACTGGGCAAACGCCGCCATCCAGACCATCAAGGCGGTCGTCGCCGAAAGCGGAGTCAAGAAAGAGGACGTCAAGGGCATCGGCCTTTCGGGACAGATGCACGGGCTCGTCATGCTCGACAAGGACAACAACGTCATCCGCCGCTCCATCATCTGGTGCGACCAGAGGACCGCTAAGGAAGTGGACGAGATGAACGCTAAGCTCGGCAGAGATAAGCTCATCGAGATAACCGCTAACCCTGCTCTTACCGGATGGACCGCCGCAAAAATTCTCTGGGTCAAGAACAATGAGCCGGAGAACTATGAAAAGTGCCGCCACATTCTCCTGCCGAAAGACTACATAAGATTCGTCCTGACCCACGAGTACGCGACCGAAGTCTCGGACGCCTCGGGCATGCAGCTCTTAAACGTCCCCGGGCGCGACTGGTCGGATGAAATTATAAACGGCCTCGAGCTTGATAAATCCATGCTCGGAAAGGTCTATGAGTCCTGCGAAGTTACCGGCGGCCTGACTGACGAGATAGCCGATATGGTGGGGCTCTGCGAGGGCACTCCCGTCGTCGGAGGAGCGGGAGATAACGCTGCCGCAGCCGTCGGCACCGGAGTCGTCGAGGACGGCAAGGCTTTCACCACCATCGGCACCTCCGGCGTTGTCTTTGCCCATACCTCAAAAATTTCAATAGATAAATTGGGCAGAGTCCACACCTGCTGCGCCGCCGTTCCGGGAGCATGGCACGTCATGGGCGTTACCCAGGGCGCGGGACTGTCCTTAAAATGGTTCAGGGACAACTTCTGCAACGCCGAAAAAGAGACGGCTTCGCAGATTGGCGTCGACCCTTATTACCTGATGGATAAAGAGGCCGGAAGCGTTCCGATAGGCTCGAACAGGCTGTTATATCTCCCCTATCTGATGGGCGAGCGCACCCCGCACCTCGACCCCGACGCGAGAGGCGTATTCTTCGGGCTTTCGGCAATGCACCAGAAAAAAGACCTCTTAAGGGCCGTCATGGAGGGCGTTTCCTACAGCCTCAGAGACTGCGTTGAGGTGTTCAAGCAGATGGATATAAATGTCAGCGATATGATGGCCTGCGGAGGAGGCGGCTCCTCGCCGCTTTGGAGGCAGATGCTGGCGGACCTCTACGCCTGCCCGGTCAAGACCGCTTCCTCGAAAGAGGGCCCGGCACTCGGCGTAGCGCTTTTGGCGGCCGTCGGAACGGGCATCTACTCGAGCGTGCCGGAAGCATGCCGCGAGGTCGTCAAGACCGACAAGGTCCAGGAGCCCATCAAGGAAAACATCAAGCCCTACGACGATTTCTACAAGCTTTACACCGAGATTTATCCGGCGCTCAAGGCCTGCTATAAGGACTTGGCGGCGCTGTAAAAGCGTGATATAGGATGATTCCGACCTCGTTTGCAAAATGCAAGCGGGGTTTTTCGGGGATACGGTGGGGAAGCGCGAGGCAGGAGAGCTGCGCAAGCCCCCTCGCGAGCGACTCCGGCAGGAGTCGCGAGCGAGGGGAGGGAGGAGCAGAAGATTTCGGAAAGCAGATTACAGCACTTTTGGGGGCGATTGCAAGCGATGGCCGCGCTCTTTGAAATGCCCAAAATTTCTCGCTCATGCCCGAAAGTTTCGGAAAGGAGCGTCTAAATCGCCCGCATTTATTCACTATTTTAAAACCGTCGCCTTGGCGACGCCTTGAAGTTCTGACATCTGATTTCTGACCTCTGTATTCTTGATGTGGTCGATTAGGCCACATCTTTTCGGAATTTCCTATTGCATTTTCAAAGGATTTGTGATATATTATAGTAAGATTTTTTCCAAAGGAGCTTAACTATGAAATATCTTGTACTTTTATGCGACGGGATGGCCGACCGTCCGGTCCCGGAGCTCGGAAACTTGACGCCTATGCAAAAGGCGAATAAACCGACTATGGATGAGCTTGTCAGGCACTCCGAGACTGGTCTTGTAAAGACCGTTGCAGACGGGCTTAAGCCGGGAAGCGACGTCGCTAATCTCTCTGTTTTGGGGTATGACCCCGCCCTCTACTACTCCGGGCGCTCCCCTCTTGAGGCAGGTTCTATCGGCATAGACATGAAGCCCACAGACGTATCCTTAAGATGCAACCTCGTCACTCTTTCCGATGAGCCGGAATACGACGACAAGACCATAATAGACTACTGCGCAGGCGACATCTCGACCGCCGACGCCAAAATAATCGTGGATTCCTTAAAGGAAGTCTTTGACAATGACGAATTCACGCTTTATGCAGGGGTCAGCTACCGCCACTGCCTTATCTGGAACAACGGCACCTTGGACCTCGGCACTCTGACGCCGCCTCACGATATAACCGGCAAGCCCATAAGAGGACATCTGCCCGAGCATCCTAATGCCAAAAAACTCTATGAGATGATGAAAAAGAGCTACGACGTTTTAAAGGACCATCCCCTCAACAAAGAGAGGATAGCGCAGGGCAAAAACCCCGCTAACTCAATGTGGTTCTGGGGCGAGGGCGTGCGCAAGCCGCTCATGAATTTTGAAGAAAAATACGGCGTAAAGAGCTCTATGATTTCGGCAGTCGACCTGTTAAAGGGTATCGGCAAGTTCGCCGGAATGAGGGTCGTGAACGTTCCCGGCGCGACCGGATACCTTGACACCAACTTTGAAGGCAAGGCTCAGGCCGCTATCGACGAGTTCAAAAGCGGTCAGGACTTTGTCTACATCCACGTCGAAGCCCCCGACGAGTGCGGCCACAGATACGAGATCGAAAACAAGGTTCGCTCGATCGAACTTATCGATGAAAAGATCCTTAAGCCGGTAAAGGCGGCGCTCGACGGCATGGGCGATTACAAGATAATGATTCTTCCCGACCATCCCACGCCGCTTGAGCTAAAGACCCACACGAACGACCCTGTGCCCTATCTTATTTACAGGAGCAGCAGCGCCGCAAATACCTCAGGCACCGAGAAATTCTCCGAGCGTGACGCCGCTTCGACGGGTATCTTAAGAGCCCCCGGCCACGAACTGATGAAGAGATTTATCGAGGAATAAAACGCAGAACGCTTGAGGGCATGGCGGGAAATGCGATAAATCGTTAGTACGTATGAGTGAAAATGATTGCAAAACATGTTATAGTTCTGCCCTATGATAAGCTCTGGGAACAGAATTATATAAAAATAAAAGATGAGATCCAAAATGCTCTCGGCAAATTGTCTCTGGGCATTGAGCATGTCGGCAGCACTTCTGTGCGAGGTCTGTCTGCAAAACCGATCATCGATATTGACGTTATCATAAAAGATTACTCTTTTTTTGATGACGCAGCTGCCGCCCTGAACAGTATCGATTACCGCCATGAAGGAGATCTTGGCATTATCGGGCGGGAAGCGTTCGATTATGACGGTAAAGAACATTTGCAGAAACACCATTTATATGTCTGTCCGCAAGATTCAGAAGAACTAAAAAGGCACATTGCTTTCAGGGACTATTTGCGTTCCCATCCCGAGGCCGTATGTGAATACAGCCGCGTCAAAGAAGAGGGGGCAGCGCTCTATCCGTATGATATGGAGAAATATATTGAATATAAGTCTCCGTTTATCGAGAGAATTTACAGGGAAATAGGGATATGGTAAACCCCGAGTTATCCGCTAAAAAACCGAACACTTATGTAAGCAAAAAGCAGGCCTATCGGCCTGCTTTTGGTGCTTTATGCATGGCGGGGATCGATGTAAAAAATCGTCCTGCAAAAAAGCAACGGAGCCGGGGTATCGGCTCCGCGACTTTTATGAAAAATGAAAGTAAGGAGGAAAGGAGTTGTCAGATAAATCTTGCGCCCGAAACGAACCTTGCGGTCCAGTAGGACGTCGTTATATTCGAGGTCTTGACGGCGCCGCCGGGTGCCGGAGAGTAGATTATAAGCCCTCCGCCGGCATAGATCCCGCAGAAGTTGGCCTTGCCGCCCTCTTCGGCAGAGAAGAACGCCACGTCTCCAGGCTTTAGCTCGTCGTACGAGACCTCCTCGCCCGCCTTGATCTGGTCCTTGACGCGTCTCGGGATATCTATGCCCTGCTCCTTGAAGCAGTAATACACAAATCCCGACGAATCAAAGCCCTTTTCGGGCGTGCATTCGTTTGAGGCATACTTGACGCCGAGGTTTTCCTTAGCGGTTTCGATTATCATTTCGGCGTCGGTTTTTTCTGTTTGGCCTGCCGCAGGCTCTTCCTCAAAAGACTCTTCGGGAACTTCGGGAGAGAGCTCGGGCGCAGGCTGCTCGACAGTATTTGAAATGTTGGCTGGGACGTTCTCCGAAACAGTTTCGGAGATGTTCTTGGGTGCGGCGAAGCTTTTCTCCGCAGCTCCGCATGCCGCAAGCATACCGCAAATTAAAATCGCCGCAAGCAGTGAATTGATTATCGAAAGACTGTACTTGTTCATCGCCGTACCTCCCTTTTATTGATTCTGTGATTTTATTATACCATCCCTCCCGCAAAATTCAAGAACAGAGAGGTTACAATTGGTTACATTTTGATTACAGTTTCAATCACAAGTTACAGAGGGGTTACAGGGGGCGGAGCGTTTATATAAGGGATTTTTACACCGATTTTTCAAGAGAGCGTTCCGCTATGGTTCAGACGACGGTCGCCTGGAGCATATAGAGCATATAGTGATATGTATACTATATAAGAGAAACACAGCCGTGCGACTTATGTCCCATTTTCCTCCCCCCTTTTTGCAAAAACGACTAAAAAATGCGGGAAAAAGCGGGGATGTTTGACTTATAGTTAGAATGTCAAAAAAGCTATTGCAAAATATATTTTAAAGGAGTACAATAGCTTTGAAATTTATCCTAAAAACATTTTAACCGTCACTCTTCCCTAAATTTTCAGAAAGGATGTTTGCTTTGAAACTTCAAAGGCCAAGAAGGTCGTCGGCTACCATGGATATGACCCAGGGTCCGATTTTCATGAACATCGTAAAATACACCTTGCCCCTCATTCTCACCGGCACTCTCCAGCTTCTCTACAACGCCGCCGATATAATCGTCGTCGGCAAATTCGGAAGCGACACGGCTCTTGCCGCGGTCTCCTCGACGGGAGCCCTCATAAACCTTATCGTCAACGTCTTTATGGGACTTTCGATAGGCTCGTCGGTACTCGTGGCCCAGAGCTTCGGCGCTAACCGTCGCAAAGACGTGAGCGACGCCGTCCACACCTCTATAGCCATCGCCCTTATAAGCGGCATAGTCGTCGGTATTTTCGGCTTCTTCGCCTCAAGGGGCATGCTTGAGCTGATGGACTCGCCGGAGGACGTCATCGGCCTGTCGACGATATATGTAAAAATTTTCTTCCTCGGCTCGCCCGCAAACATGCTCTATAACTTCGGAGCGGCCATTTTAAGAGCCGTCGGCGACACTAAACGCCCGCTCTATTACCTGATGTTCTCGGGCGTTGTGAACGTCGTTTTAAACCTTATTTTCGTCATCGTTTTGGGTCTCGACGTGGCAGGCGTCGCTCTTGCTACTATAATTTCCCAGATCATTTCGGCAGTTTTGATCATACTCTGCCTGCTCCATTCTGACGGGCCGGTGCGGCTATATGTCAAAAAAATAAAAATCCACTGGTCAAAGCTCGGAAAAATTCTTGCCGTGGGTCTTCCCGCCGGCATCCAGGGCTCGGTCTTTTCCATCTCCAACGTCATCATCCAGAGCTCCATTAACGGCTTCGGAATGTCTACGATAATCGGCGGAAACGGCGCTGCCGCTAACATCGAGGGCTTCATCTACAATGCTATGAACTCGGTCTATCAGGCCGCCATCACGTTCACAGGTCAGAACTACGGCGCAAAGAAATTCAAGAGGATAAAAGCCGTGGCGTTTGAGTGCGTGGCGATAGTTTTCTGCGTGGGCTTCGGGCTCGGCGTTATCGCAAAGATATTCTCGACTCAGCTTCTCGGCATCTACACCAGCAAGCCGGAGGAAATATTCTACGGCACCGTGAGAATGAACGTGATATGCCTTACATATTTTACCTGCGGAATGATGGACGTCATGGTGGGACTTTTAAGGGGCATAGGCCGCTCGCTCATCCCTACGATAGACTCTATACTCTGCGTCTGCGGCTTCAGGATACTCTGGATATTCACATATTTTGCCGCATATAAGGCGACCGGAGCCGACCCCAAGGACTGCCTTACGATTCTTTACATCTCCTACCCGATAAGCTGGGCGATGGCGTTTTTGGTGCATCTCGGATGCTTTATCGTGTTCTATAAGATCGCCCGCAAAAAGAGCGGGGGCGAGATTTCCGAAGAGGATGAGAAAGCAGTTGCGGAGGCGTAAAAATTCTCCGGGATTTTTCCGGTGAAGTCCCGTATAGGCAATCGTTCGAAAAATGCGATTTGTTAAATATGATAAGAAAGCCATACCCGATTGCTCGGATATGGCTTTGTGTAAACTAATGAAATTAGTTTTGCACCCTTTTGGCAGACCGCCGCAATAAAATTTTTGTATTGTTGTTATATGCGGGGCTGCCTGAGGGCTGCTTTTTTATGGGTATAAAATTTTTGCAGCAAAAAGCCGGGCTATGCTGCGGGCGAAGCCCGCGGGACCTGCTTCGCAGGTCCCCCCGTCGGCAGGAACTGCCGACGGCCCCCGGCCGCAAGGCCGGGGGCGGGCTTCGCCGGGGCAGCAGAAGCCCGGCGAGCGGGCGCTGTCAAATCAGCAGACAGATGAGGCCGGAGCAGCCCTCGTTGATTATCCGCTCCACGGCTTCGCGGAGCTTCGAGCGGGCGTCCTCGGGGAGCCTCGAAAGCTTGGATTGCAGGCCCTCGCTGACAAGCTCCGACAGGCTCTTGCCGAAAATATTCGTGTCCCATATCTTCTCGGGGTCGCGGTCGAAGTCGTTCATGAGGTAGTTTATCAGTTCCTCGCTCTGCTTCTCTGAACCGACTATCGGCTCGACCTCGGCCGAAATATCTGCGCGTATAAGGTGGATGGACGGGGCGTTGGCCTTTAGCCGCACGCCGTATTTTCCGCCCTGACGTATGATCTCCGGCTCGTCAAGAACCAGTTCGCCCTCTTCGGGCATGACTATCCCGTAGCCTATCTTCTCGACCTGCTCCAAAGCTCCCGAAAACTTTTCAAACCTGCGCTTGAATCTCACAAGCTCCAAAATCGTCGGCATAAGCTCGTCGTCGCCCGAGATGTCAAGCCCCGATTCTTCGCTCAGGACCTTAAAGAACAGACTGCCGTCGAGTTCGACCTTTATGCGGCATGCGCCCGTTCCGAGGTTAATTTCGGAGACGCAGGAGCTTAAAACGTGCTCGCAGCCTGTTATATCGCCGCAAAGCTCCCTGATGTCCCTGAGATATTTTACATTCTCGGCAGAGCGGCGGATGCTTCCGAAAATCTCATCCTTTAACCAGTGGCCTTTGGGCAGGACGTTTACCCATCTCGGCATGGCTATACCGATCTCCTTTACCGGGAAAGCGTAGAGAAGCGACGTTAAAATCGACTGTATGTCGTCGGATGTCATCGTCAGACAGTTCACCGGCAGGACCTCCACGCCGTATTTTTCCCTCATCGATTCGCAGAGCGCTTCCGTTCTCTCTGAGGCTTCGTCGACGGTGTTCATCAGCACTACAAAGGGCTTTCCGAGTTCTTTGAGCTCCCCTATCACGCGCTGCTCGCATTCCTCGTATTCATCCCTGTCAAGACCCGAAACGCTGCCGTCGGTCGTCACTACTATGCCGACCGTGGAGTGGTCGGTAATGACCTTTTGAGTGCCTATCTCGGCGGCCATGTTAAACGGAACCTCTTCGTCGAACCACGGCGTTCTCACCATTCTTGGGGCGTCGTTTTCGATATATCCCGAGGCGGACGGGATTATGTAGCCCACGCAGTCTATCAGCCTGATATTTACCGAAGCCGCGCCGTCGAGCGTGATATTTACCGCCTCCTCGGGGATAAATTTCGGTTCGGTCGTCATTATGGTCCTGCCCGCGGAGGCCTGCGGCAGTTCGTCTACGGCCCGCTCTCTCATGTACTGCTCGGAGATGTTCGGTATGACCAGCTCCTCCATGAACCTGCGGATAAACGTGGATTTTCCGCTTCTGACGGGGCCCACCACGCCGATATAGATATCTCCGCCCGTGCGCTCGGCAATGCTCTTGTATACGTTTGCGTTCATTTCTTTTCCTCCTAAGATGTCAGTCGATGGGTATGAGCAGCATCCTGCCGCAGTCCGGGCCCTCGCCGTCTATTTCGTTCTCGTCAAGAATCCCCTGCAAACTCGCCTTTGTTCTTTTGGCGATGTCCCAGGCGCTCTCCCCCGGCTCGGAATAGTAAAGCTTAAGCGAGCACTCCCTGTCCCTTCCTACGGGCTTTGACTCGTCAAGTCTCACGTCGCTTATAAAGCTTTTTGGCTTCGCTTCGCAGATATATCCCCGAAGCTTTATATCGGCGGTAACTTCTATCGCGTTAGAGCCGGAAAGATTATATGCGGCCGTGCCGGAAACCGCCCTTAAGTCGGAGCCTGCGCAGTCGCCGACCAGGTCGGGAAGCGTATGCTCATACCTGACCTCGCTCTCAAGGCAGACCGGCTTTCCGCTCTCGTTTTTGGCGTACACCGTTATGCATACCCTGCCAGAGACGGCGCTCTCGCCGTTCTGTTTCTTGATTATCTCAAGCGGCCCCACCGGCTCGCAGGAGGCCGAGAGCACGGTTTTTATCTCGCCCTCGCTGTATGTCAGGACGGATTTTACACGATGCGATTCGTTTACGGGCGACGGCGCGCACTCTACCCGGCATTCGGTCCTGTCTGCCGAGGCCTCGAATTCGGTGGAAAAAACGTCGTCGGCAAGCCTCGCGCTCTCAAATTTTAATGCAAGGCAGCTGATGTCGATTTTAAGCTCGCACTCAAGCTTGGCGGGCTCGCTCTTGGGAAGCGGTCTTATCTCACAGCATGCCACAGAAGCGTCTGCGAAAATTTCACAGCGCTCGTCAAGGCCCTCGACGTCCGATACCTGGGAAAATGGAAGCTCGAAGCTTATTTTTTCGGGGTCTCCCCCGCCCTCTGGAACGTACAGGACAGTGACCTCGGCCTCGCCCTTTGTCAGAAGCTTGCCCGAAAGTACTTTTTTGTCGCAGGACGATACCCCGGCTTCGGTGCCGAGGACCACCCCTATGGGAGGCTTCGAGGAGATTATCTCGACCTCGTCGACCACGCTGACCCGCTTGGTTATGCAGATTCGGCGGGACGGGTAGGTGATGAGCGTTTTTCTGAGCTGCAATCCCCCTCCCATTGCCCCGCTGACGGCCTGGGTCTGGCAGTCGCCGAGGACCTTGAGCATGACCGAAACGACTCCCCTAACGTCTATTCTTCGCTTGTTGACGACCCGGCAGCTTTTTGCCGAACAAAACGGCAGGATGTGCACGACCGGGGCGTTAGGCGCTTTCGGAAGCTCCGCGGTCTTGTCGTAGGAAAGAGTCTGCTCGACGGCGGATATTTCCCCCGATTCGGAGACGTAGCTGACCCTGACGAGGACGTTTAAGCCGTAGGAGAGCTTAGTGCCGCTTAAGTTTCTCTCGGATATGCTCGGGATGATCTTGCAGCATAAGACCTTGAATATCTCGGGACAGTAATCGGGCAAAACGTAGTCGAGCTCCACGGCCTGCTCGGAGGATATGTCCAGAAGCTGCTCGCGGGTCGTAAAGGTTTCCCTTGAAAGTTTGTAATCCATAGTACCTCCACAAAAAACAAAAGAAATTTTTTCTGCTGAGATAATATATGCGGCTTGACCCCGGGTTAGAAGAAAATATTCCGCAAATTAAAAAAGCCCCTTTCGGGCAAAATAAAAAGGAGCAATTTCTTGCTCCTTATTTATATGTAAATTTTTTGTAATTCTTGATTCAACCGCTATGCGGTCATTCGCCTGTTCATTGGATCCACGCCTTTCAAAAGCTTTTATAGAATTTTGTGTTTGTTTTCACTGATAACATTCATCGGAATCATCTCCGTGGGATTATTCTAAAGTCTTTTGTCGTATGAATCTTTCTGAAGAAATCCTTAACTGTATGCCGGACTCACCTCTTTCGGTTTATTTCGGTTTTAAATCCAGGATCTTGCGAGTTTCATGAGAATCACATTCTTTCAGCAGTTTTTTGTTACTGTTCACGATGCCTCTTCATTGGAATCGTCCCCTTTTCTAAGGATTTATTACTGACTTGTTTTTTGGTGAGGTTGTCTGCCTCGGTTTGTCTTATCTCTTTCTGTGTCTATAATATAACATACTTTTTGTGAAATGTCAATAGTTTTTTTAAAAAAATTTAAAAGAAATTATTTAACATTTTATTTACAATTAAATACTTGACATATTCGTGAAAATAGTATATACTAAAATTGTTGCGGGTCTGAAAAGGGCCTGTTTGATGAGGTAAAGGAGGCTTTTGAATGGCGGACGATAACTTCGAACCGGAGCTTTTAACGCTTGAGGACGAGGACGGCGTGAACCAGACCTTTGAGATACTTGATAACCTTGAGGACGGCGAAAATCTCTATTTTGCGCTTGTCCCCTACGTCGACGACCCTTCAAAGAGCCTTGAGGAAAGCTCCGACCTTGTCATATTAAAGATCGAGGACCCGAGCGACCCCGATTCCGGGCTTATCACCATCGACGACGACGAGGAATATTATCGCATTGGGAGCATATTCTTAAAGCGCCTTGAAAATTTCTATGACGGCGGCGACGGCGATGACGAGGAATTCGACGGCGACGATTACGACGGCGAGGACGGAGAGGAATAACTCCCCCGAAAACGGAAATAATAACGATAAAGCTTCTGCTTTGTTCGATAGTCTACAGTTTTTTAAATCCAACACATAATTTAAGGGATTCGTCCTCCGGACGCGGGATGCAGACCTCCCGGCTCATGCCGGACGAAGGGAGCGCGAAACATCCGGGGCGTTTTACCCACCCTGCTTCGTGCGGGTTTTATGTCTGTAGACAACGGCAAAGCGGATTTTTTTGCGCTCATGCAATGCATGGGCGTTTTCCACATTTCGACTGAAAGTGCAAAGTGAGAGAGGTATAATTTCCTTGACTCTATATGATTGGGGACAAGGATATGAAAAACTTTTTTAAAGGACTTACGGTCATAACCCTCGCGCTTCTGATTTTTCCGGCGGTGCCGTGGATGATCGGCGCCGTTTCATCACAGGAAACGGTCCCGGCCGCAGCCGAAATTACCGTGCAAAAAAGCGGCGCAGAAGATGATGAAAATGATGAAAAAAATGCCGAAACCAAACCGATTACCGAAGTAAGAGTTTACGACGAAGCTACACGCAGAGAGATCGTTCTCACGGCCGAAGAATACGTTGCCTCTGCACTTGCGGCTCAGCTGTCGCCCGACTGCGACCCGGAGCTTCTTAAGGCGCAGGCGGTTCTTATGTATACATATATTTTAAGGCGGATGGCGGACGAGGCCGAGTCCCCTACCCCGGAGCTTTACGGGTGTTTGGTGAGCACCGACCGCTCGAAATACCCGACCATGCTCCTTGGGGATGAAGAAACTTTGGACCTGTCCGCATACAGAAAAATCGCAAAGGAAGTCGAGGGCGTTTACTGCGCATACGCGGGCGAGCCGATAGCCGTGGCGTACTGCCGCTCGGCAGGCTCGTCTACCGAGAGCGCAAAAACCGTCCTGGGTGTGGACGTGCCATATCTGAAAGAGGCTGCGACATATGAACCGGACGAGTTCTACACAACCGTCGCGTACACCTCGGAGGAGGTCTTTGCGAGGCTCACGACTTCCCCCGACGGGTACATTCTCTTGGGCGACCCGGACGGATGGATAAAAATAAAGGACGCAGCCGCCAACGGATATGTCAAAGAGGTCTATCTTGATTCGAGGTTCATCGTTTCGGGGAGCGAAGTCTCAAGGCTTCTGAATCTGCCGTCGGCAAGGTTCACGTTTCGGTACAGCAAAGCGACCGACCGGTTTACTTTCACCGTCTCCGGCTCGGGGAGCCTCTGCGGGATGAGTCAGAGAGGAGCCGCGGTAATGGCGTCTCAGGGCAAGAGCTATCGGGAGATACTTGAGCACTATTTCGACGGGGTGGAGATAGTTGAGGCAGATGGGGATTAAAAAGCGGGCGGGAGGATACTGCGGGGCGAAGCCCCGGCCCGAGCGGAGCGAGGGCGGCCCCCGGCGAAGCCGGGGGCGTCGGCCGTGAGGCCGACGGGGCTTCGCGCAAGCAGTAGGCGACCGCCCGCGGGGGTGAGGGAAAAAGGTAGGGGTTGGGGAAGTGAAAGCGCGAGGTTGTGCGAGCAAAAAGCAGACCGATAGGCCTGCTTTTTGCTTACACAAGTGTTCGATTTTCAGCGGATAAATCGGGGTTTACCATATCCCTATTTCCCTGTAAATTCTCTCAATAAACGGAGACTTGTATTCAATATATTTCTCCATATCATACGGATAGAGCGCTGCCCCCTCTTCTTTGACGCGGCTGTATTCACATACGGCCTCGGGATGGGAACGCAAATAGTCCCTGAAAGCAATGTGCCTTTTTAGTTCTTCTGAATCTTGCGGACAGACATATAAATGGTGTTTCTGCAAATGTTCTTTACCGTCATAATCGAACGCTTCCCGCCCGATAATGCCGAGATTTCCTTCATGGCGGTAACCGATACTGTTCAGGGCGGCAGCTGCGTCATCAAATAAAGAGTAATCTCTTATGATAACGTCAATATCGATGATCGGTTTTGCAGACAGACCTCGCACAGAAGTGCTGCCGACATGCTCAATACCCAATGACAATTTGCCGAGAGCATTTTGAATCTCATCTTTTATTTTTATATAATTCTGTTCCCAGACCTTATCATAGGGCAGGACTATAACATGTTTTGCAACCATTTTCACTCATCCGTACAAATATTATATATGCAAAAAGCAGGCGCATGGAGTGATTTTTTGCATATTATTTATTTTTTAATGCTTCCCATTCTTTCTGTGTTATTGCGTAAACATATGAAACGCTATTTATTTCGTCATGATATTCTTTGACCTTTTTCATTCCGATTGCGCTTGCCGTAGAATACGACCCGATATTTGTATATTTCATATAAGAATACAAACGGTCATATTCCGTATTTTCAAACGCCCAATCTCTGACTGCCATTGCGGCTTCGCTTCCGAATCCGTTTCTCCAATAATTCTTATGTATATGATACCCTATTTCCGGAAGCAAATCACCGTCAATATTTTGAATCGTAATTCCGCAGTCGCCTATCATCTTACCCGTTTCCTTCAGAACAACAGCCCAAAGTCCGAATCCGTATTTTTCATAATTTTCAATATTCCATTGAATCCATCCTCTGACCGCTTTTTCATCACAAGGCTCGGGATAATGTTCCATAGTTTCCTTATCGGAAAGAATCTCATACAAAGTGTTAAAATCTTCAAAATTATATTCTCTTAATATCAGTCTTTTCGTTTCTATTATCATTTTTCGCTCCAAATCCGGATTTTCCGCATTTAATGCCGCACCGTCCGCATCATGAGCGGCAGAAAATTTTTGCATGCGCTCCCCTACCGCGCCATGTCAAGAAGCCGGGCGAACCTTTCACGAGTGCAAAAAGCCGTTCCCTCGAGCTCGACCGCACCTGCGGAAGCGCATGTCCCGTATCGCAAAACATCGCGCGCCGAAAGCCCCTCGGAAAGCGCCAGACAGGCCCCCGCGACCATGGCGTCGCCGGCTCCCTGGGCGCTCTTTGCGGAAATTTTCAGGGCGTCCATGACATAAAATTCGTCAGCCGTGACAGCAAGCGCGCCGTCCGAACCCTTTGAGACCAAAACCAGCCCGACGCCGTTTTTTTTGATTATCTCCCGCGAGACATTTACCGCCGTTTCGTCGGAGTCAATGCGCCGTGAAAAAGTCCGCTCGAGCTCCTCGACGTTCGGTTTTATCATGTACGGCGAACCCTCGAGGCCCTTTAATAGGGCTTTTCCGTCGCAGTCCAAAAGAATTTTCGCAGAGGGCGCGGCATGCCTTATGACCGAAATCAAATCAAAATAAACGCCGTCGGAAGCCCCCGGAGGAACGCTGCCGGAAAGGACGAAAATGCCGTTTTCGCCGCTTTCTAAGGAGGCTTTTCTGAGCGAGGCTTTTAGCTCATCAAGGCTTTTTTCCGATATGGCAGGGTTCTGTTCGTTCAGCTCAATTGTGTTTTTAGTCTCACGGACGTAGATTTTTGTGTTCGTGCGAAGCCGACCGGGACAATGTGTGAAGCGGTGGGATATTCCAGCAGAATCGAGCGCCGCCGTAATTATTTCGCCGCCGTCGAACATCAGCCCGAGCGCCAGGGACGGCTCGCCGAGAGCCGAAAGAGCAAGGCTCACGTTGATTCCCTTTCCGCCCGGGTCGAGGCGGACCTCCTCGGCACGGTTGAGGCGGTCGAGGTAAAAATTCCCGACGGTCACGGTCTTGTCTAAGCACGGGCTAAGAGTCAGAGTCGTTATCATAAGGGCCTCCTGGAGCGTTTCAGTCCATCTGTTCGGCGCGGGCGTAGTCGTAGCCGCGGTCGGAATTGATGGGGGCGGGTGTAATGTCAAAGTACTTTACACCGAATTCCGGGACCTCAAGCTTTATCTCCGCGACGCTGTTTGCACTTATTCTCTTAGTCTCGATAAACGGGTATGCCGAGGCCTGTAAAAGCGCCTTTTGATCGGGGCTCAGGCTTCTCGGTTCGCCTAAATCATGCCAAATTTTTAACGGATTGCATGTCTTTTCGTCGACCGATTTCGTGACCATGCAATAGTCGCCGCTGAGAGAAAATTCCAGCGAGATGTCAAGGCATGTACCTTTACGGTCTCTTGAAGCGTTCCAGACCACCCCGCGGTAGCCGTCCTTTGTTTTCACGACCGCGCACTCGTCAGTTTTGAGAACGCAGTCCCCTGCTTTAAGATCCTTGAAAAATACAAAACTCCAGAAAGTCGGCTTGGGGATGCAGCCGTTCGCAACAAGGCCGAAGCCCCCGTAAAACGGCGAATAGGGCACGCCGTTCTCCTCGAAAATGTCGCCGAAAGTCCAGTAGGAGTAGCTCTCGTTCACATCGCCGAGGCGTGAGAGCTGGTGGCAGAGAAACGCCGCGTTTCGGTTCGTGTCGTGGAGGGGGTTGTCGGGGCTGTAGGAGGTGTTAAACTCGGTGATATGTATTTCGAGGCCCTTGAATTCTGGGTAGCTGTCGACGATGTCACGCGTGGACTTTAGGTTCTCAAACCCTTTTTCGGGGTCCATGAGTTCCTGATATACATAGTGCCCCTTGCGCTCCGGCTGCTCGGTCGTGTAGTGGTGGCGGGTGATGAAGTCGGGTCTAATGCCCTTTTCACGGCAATGCTTCAAAAAGCTGTCTATCCAAAATGCGTCGTTTACGCCGCAGATGGCCGGTCCGCCTACCCTGAACCGCTCGTCGACCTCTTTAACGGCTGCAAAGCTCTCGTCAAAGAGTCGGAAATACTCCTGCATATCTGCGTTTTCCCAAAATCCCGGGAGATTCGGCTCGTTCCAGACCTCGACCGGGTATGTCAGGGCTTCCTCGCCGTAGCGCTCCAAAAGATGGGAAAGAGTAGCCTTTACAAGCTTTTTCCAGCCCTCGTAGTCCTTTGGGGGAGACGTGTGCCCCTGCCAATAAAATACCCTGTTATCGCCCTTTGCAAGCTTTTTCGGCATGAATCCGAGTTCCAGAAACGGCTTTATCCCGAGGCGCTTGTAGGAGTCCATGACGAGGTCGAGATAGGTGAAATTATACTCGATGTGCACGGGGCTCTCGGGGTCGAAGAAGTTCTCGCGGTTTTCCTGGTAAATGGCCATGTCGTCGTGGAAGAGGCCGTGGCCGCGGATGTGCTTAAAGCCGATATAGCTCTGGACGAATTCAAGCTGGTCCTGGTATTCTTTTTGCAGGGCCAGGCCCATCCTGCCGGTTCCTACGCAGAAATCGACGTTGTTGTTGAACGGGACCTTTGACTGAGGGTCGACGCGGTATTTTTTTGTGATGTTCATGGTGTGCCTCCTTTGAGTGATGGGGTTTATGCGGCGGGGCAGGAAGACAAAGCTTTGCAAAAGGCCCCGAGCGAGCGAATCCGGCAGGAGTCGCGAGCGAGGGGGGAGGTCGCAGAAAGCTGCCGGTTCACGCCCCGTTTTCACTTTCTGATTTTACACGATTTTCCTCTCTTTGTCAATACCCGCAAACGCCTTTATTTCCGCATAAAATCATAAAAAATATTGTTGACAAGAATGAACATTTGTAGTATAATGTATCCGACCCGGATTAAATTTTAATCAGGTTTAGTATCCGACAGGATTAAGGAGGACTTAAAAGTGAAAAAAAGAGTATTGTCAATTATCCTTGCGATTTGTCTTTTGTTCGCAGCAATACCCCTTGAAGCGCTCGCTGTGCCCTATCAGACGGCTTTGTCTGCGGGGGCGGACGTTTCCCGCTACTTCTACAGTCAGCTTCCGTCAAGATCGAGGGTCTTCTATGAGGCCCTTGAGGATATGCTTGAGGACGGCAGACTAAAAACAGGCACTGAATCGATAGAACTTACCGACGAGATCGGTCAGGCGGCGCTCGCCGGCCAGATCGACGGCTCGGTAGATCTTCTCAGCGAATACGGCGCCGGCCGCGACGCATTCTACATGGACCACCCGAGCGTGTTCTATGTCGATTTCAGCGCAATTACAATAAGGATCACCTCTGACGCCAAGGGCTACCATCTTTATATGGGCCCCGGCAGATATCCTACATACTATGCAGAGGGATTTACAAGCGCCGAGCAGGTAAACGCTGCGATCGAAAAATACAATGCCGCGCTTGATAATCTTGTGAATCAGGCTGCGGGTCTTTCCACCGACGCCGATAAGGTCACGGCTATCCACGACTATATCGCAAAGACCACCACCTACCGCAGCGAAGTCACGCTCTATGAGATGTATAAAAGCGGTATCAAAAAAGCCGCCGACAGCGTGGGCATGATTAGAACCGCTTACGGATGTCTTGTAAATCACGAGGGAGTCTGCGAGTCCTACACAAGGGCTTTCAAGGCCGCCATGGACAGACTCGGCATACCCTGCGTGATGATATACGGCGTTTATAAGCACTCCGACAGCGTTCCCGAGCAGCATATCTGGAACGCCGTCGAGATAGACGGACAGTGGTACGGCGTGGACGTCACGATGGACGACCCGATAAACAAAAAGACTCAGTACAGCTCTACGGGCGAGGACGGCTACGAGAACCACGAGTATCTTTTGGTCGGCGAGGGCAAAATGGCCATGCAGCACTTCCCTGCCGGAATCATGTCGGAGGCAAACTTTGAGTTCAGCTATCCGATAATGAACGACGAGAACCAGTCCACTAAGCTCATCTCCGACCCCAACTCCCCTCTTCAGGTCAGATATGAGGTCAGAAGCTTCGAGGGCGAGGCCTCAAGCGGCACCTATCTTGTCAGCTACATGGGCATGAACGACGTGGAGATGCGCAAAGAAGGCTACTACCTCGTCATGACGAATAAAATATATGACAACGTCGAGGGCTGGATAACCACCGACTGGTACTATGTCACCTCCGAGCTGTACAGCGCCGTCACGCACGAGACCATCGACGGCAAAAACTGGACGGTGTTCCCGATGCCACACGTTGAATTCGTGGAGTTCGGCGTCACCGATATACCGATGTCCGGAACCACCGCCGACACCTCCGACGTGACCGCCCTTGACTTCTACTTCCACGGCGACCCTAATCTTCTTTTGGCGGACAGCGGAATGATGCACAACGAAAACGGCACCTACCGTTCAGCTCCGTATGCCCTTAAAGTAAGACCGCTTCAGAATATAAGAATGGATATAAACGGCCAGTCCCACCACGTCGTCGCTCAGTTTGACGATATTCTGGTCCTGCCGGAGGTCTATGAAAATTACTGCAAGGACGAAAAAATCGACGATCCCGATTATATGAACCAGCTCGGGCGCGCCACCGTCGACGACGTAAAGCTTAAAGTGCTCGTCACCGACTACGGCGTTGGCCTTGAGAGCGGCACGAGGTCGCAGGATTACAATTACCTGACCAAAAACCTCACGATGTATCATACATTCCCGGAGGGCGGAAAGCCTTATACCACGATAGAATTTGACTTCAAGCCCTCCGAGATGTGGGCGGACGACAACGTCTTATACAGCTTCTATCTTGAGGGAGTTGTAGGAGCATGGAGCGGCAAGGCCCCCAACTCGTTCGGCTACGGCTGCGCGCACCCCTGCGCTATATGCTGCTACCGCAGAGTGGGATTTGACTACAACTGCTTCGGCAAGCCCCAGATACTTTCCGATTCCGACCTGTCTTTAGGAGAGCTTGACGACGTAATCGCAAACGCGCAGGGCACTCCCTTTGAGGAAAAGCTCAAATCAAGGCTCATGCTCGTAGTCGAGGACGCCAACCAGAAAGAAAACCACCTCATGGAGGAGATGGCCGAGGAAACTCTTAAGGACAACGTTCTTTCGGCGTCATCCTATAACATCAACCTTACCCTCTGCGCCAAGCAGCTTGCCGAGCTCAAGGACGGCATGTCCATCCGTCTTACCTGCGGATTCCCCGTAGGCTACGGCCCCGAGGACGCAGGAGTCACCTTTAAGGCATACCACTATATCAAGGACTCTGCCGGAAACATCACCGGCATCGAGGAGATACCCTGCACCGTAACTCCTTACGGACTTCTTATCGAAGTAAAGTCGTTCTCCCCGTTCATGATAGCCGCTGTCGAGGCTGAGGCCGAGGACGTTTCTGCGGATAAGACCGTCGTCATCGTCTCCGACGTGGGCGGAAAAGTTACCGTAAACGGCGAGACTGCAAGCGTTATCACGCTCACCAAGGGCAGTCAGCCTGTGAGCGTTTCGGTCACTCCCGACGAGGGATATAACGTCGACACGGTATCGGTATCCGGCACATCCAAAGAAACCTACACCGGCAACGACGCTACGGTATTCACCATCAGCTACGACGATATAGACGAAAGCGGAAGCGCGATAGTCTCCGCAAAATTCGTAGACAAAAAAATTGCCGATGAGCAGCCCGGCGAACCGGTTGTCGCCAAGGCGGTCGCTCCCGAGGACTTCATTATTTCCTCCTACGGCTCCCAGAGCGTAAGCGTTACCGAGGGCGAGGATATAGTTCTTTCAGTCGCTAACCCGAACAGCGCCTACACATACCGCTGGTACAAGGAACGCGCCGTCAGGGGTATCGACAACGCTTCGATGATTGGTACAGGCAGCACCGTTACCATCTCCCCTGCTCAGCTTTCCGATTCCGGAACATACTACTGCAAGGCTATAGCCATTGCCGAGAGCTCCACCGCCGAGACGGTAAGCTCCCGCACCGTAAACGTCACCGTCCGCGCCGCTTCTTCCGAGGAAGAGCATATACACAGCTTCACCGGCTATGTTTCGGACGGAGAAGCCGGACACCATGCAAAGTGCTCGGGATGCGACGAGGTAAAGCCTATAGAAGCCCATGTTTTCGATTCCAAGGGAGTTTGCGAGCTCTGCTACTACATCGACGAGACAAAGCATACCCACTCCTTTGACAGGACGGATATGATGACGAGCGACGAAAACGGGCATGCCAGGGTCTGCACGTTCATCTATAAGGACGGCAAGGGCTGCAATGTAAAAGAACCCGTTCAGCCGCACAGCTTCGATACCGAGGGCAAATGCACGGTCTGCGGATATGTCGATGATTCAAAACATCAGCACAACGTCGAGACTGGTTGGCATTCCGACGAAAGCGGACACTATCACGTCTGCCTGCATATAAATAAGGACGGCACGCACTGCACATATATCGAGGGCAGCGGCGAGCATGAATATGACGAAAATCACACCTGCACGGTCTGCGGATATACCATGCTTAAGGAGCACGATTACGACGGCGTGTTTAAAGCCGACGGCGCTTTGGGACACTATCAGACCTGCGCTACCTGCGGCTCGCGCTCCGCGCTTTCGGATCATACATATAACGACGACGGGGTCTGCACGGTATGCGGATACTCTAACTTCGATATGCACAAGCACAGGCATTCCGCCGAAGCTAAGGCGGTCGACGTCGACGAACAGGGCCACTACTACATCTGCGAATTCCCCGGATGCTCCGAGAAATTTGACTACTCAGAGCACGATTACGATTCCGAGACTCTGACCTGCAAGGTCTGCGGATACTTCAACTTCAATCTTCACGAGCACGTCTTCCATGCCGAAGCCGACGGCAAGGAGTTCTGGAAAGACAACGGCAAGGGCGAGCACTACACCGTCTGCACGTTTACCTTAAACGGAATTTCCTGCTCTCAGCAGAGTGAGAATTATGCCCACGTCAACGACGAACAGGGCGTTTGCAAGGTCTGCGGAGCGTTCACCAGCACTCACAACCACGCCGACTATCTCGAATACTATCCGAACGGCGACGAGGGCCACTACGGGGTCTGCGAGTTCGACTACGGCTCCGGAATCGGCGTATGCGGAGAAAAGACCGAGGTAACGCCTCACGTCTACGGCGGCGACGATATATGCGACGTCTGCGGATATGAAAAGAAAACTACGCCGGCGCCTGCTCCTACGCCCGATCCCGACCCGGATCCCGAGCCTACGCCTACTCCCTCCCCGTCCGGCGGAACCGGAAGACCCTCGAATAAGTATGTTCCTAAGCAGCCCGCTTCCATTACCGTCGACGACGTTTCGGCCTCCGACAGCATATACGGCGAGGTCTCGGATGTCGCTTCGGATATTTTAGGAGTCTACTATGTCTCCATCGACGGCACCGGCTTCAAGGCGGGAGATTTAGTAAGAGTCAGGGTACATGCTCCCGGAGCGACCATCAATTCCAAGGTCCTTATCCGCGACGAATGGGAGGAGCTTAAAAACTGCGGCATGACCGTGGACGGTGAGTATGTCGAATTTACCGTCGACGCCGCTCTCATCGACGGGTACCACTACTTCGCAGTAGTCAACGACTTCTCGGGCTATGAGGAGATAGACGTTCCTCAGCAGGCCCACAGAGCTTATGAGACTGCCGAAAATGTGAGATAAAAAATCTAAAGGGGGTCCTCGGAAACGGGAGACCCCCCTCATAGGTGATAGATGATTAGAAATTAGAGATTAGAAAAGCTGCGTTCCAAAAGGACGCAGCTATTTTTGTTATTCTCTTATGGCGTGGACGTCGTAGGGGGTGGTTTGGTAGACGAAGTAGTTAAGCCAGTTTGAAAACAGAAGATTTGCATGGGCGCGCCATGTGACCCTCGGCGGGTTCTGGGGATCGTCGTTCGGGAAATAATTTTTCGGAACGTCTATCGGCAGGCCCTTGTTGAGATCTCTGAAATACTCCTTGGCGAGAGTGTCGGAGTCGTACTCGGAATGCCCGGTGATAAAGATCTGCCTCCCCTTTTCGGTCATGCATGCGTAAATTCCGGCTTCCTTGCTCGTGGCGAGGACTTTAAGCTCCTTTACCGCTTTTACCTCGGCCGGGTCGACCGTCGAATTACGGGAATGGGGCGCGTAGAATACGTCGTCGAAGCCCCTGAAAAGGATGGGGTTTTTGTAGTCGACGGTATGCTCGAAAATGCCGAAAAGCTTCTTTTCAAGGGGTATTTTTTTCACGCCGAAGTGGTAATACAGCCCTGCCTGCGCTCCCCAGCAGATGTGAAGCGTAGAGTGGACGTGGGATTTGCTCCACTCGAAAATTTCGCAGAGCTCGTCCCAATACTCGACGTCCTCGAACTCGAGATGCTCGACCGGCGCGCCGGTTATTATCATGCCGTCGAAGCGGTCGTTTTTCACCTCGTCAAAGGTCTTGTAGAAGCTCAGAAGATGCTCCTGGGAGGTGTTTTTTGACTCATGCGAAGCGGTCCTTATAAGCTCGACCTCGACCTGTAAGGGCGTATTTCCCAAAAGCCGTGCAAGCTGGGTCTCGGTGGCTATTTTGGTCGGCATGAGATTAAGTATCAGTATCCTCAAGGGCCGGATATCCTGGGTCTGTGCCCGGGTCTCGGTCATTACGAAGATATTTTCATCGGCAAGCGTCTTTGCTGCCGGAAGTGAATTCGGTATCTTTATCGGCAAGGGTTATTCTCCTTTGAAGTTAGTTCGGCGCCCCGTAAAACCGGGTCGGTGCGGGGGCGGAGCCCCGGCTCGCGAATGCGAGCCCCCGACGGCGAAGCCGTCGGGCCCGGCCCGGAGGGCCGGGGGCTCCGCCGGCCGCCGGCAGCAGCCTTTTACGGGGCGCCCGCACCACGGTACTGGGTCAGATCATCGGAAGCTCGATCAGAGGCTGTCGAGCGCCTGCTTCACGTCGGCGATAAGGTCATCGGCGCTCTCGATGCCGCAGGAAAGCCTTATAAGGTCGGCGGAAACGCCGGCGGCCTCAAGCTCGGGGTCGGACATCTGGCGGTGGGTGGTGGACGCCGGGTGCAGACAGCAGGTCCTGGCGTCGGCGACGTGGGTCTCTATGGCGCAAAGCTTAAGATTCGACATGAATTTTTCAGCGGCGGACCTGCCGCCCTTAACGCCGAAACTGATGACTCCGCAGGAGCCGTTCGGCAGGTATTTTTTGCATAGCTTGTAATCGGGATTGCTCTCTAAATCGGGATAGAATACCCAGGAGATTCGCGGGTCACTCTCGAGATATTTTGCGACGGCCATCGCGTTCTCGCAGTGGCGCTTCATCCTGACATGGAGGCTTTCAAGTCCGAGATTTAAGATATACGCGCTCATGGGCGAGGGCGTGGAACCGAAATCACGCATAAGCTGTGCGGTGGCCTTGGTTATATAGGCTCCGCCGAGGCCGAATTTTTCGGCATATGTAACGCCGTGGTAGCTGTCGTCGGGGGTCGTAAGCCCGGGGAATTTGTCCCTATGGGCCAGCCAGTCGAATTTGCCCGAGTCGATTATTGCGCCGCCTACGCATGCCCCGTGGCCGTCCATGTATTTTGTTGTGGAGTGGGTGACGATATCCGCTCCGAATTCTATCGGCCGGCAGTTGATGGGCGTGGCGAATGTGTTGTCTACGATAAGAGGTACGCCATGGGCATGAGCGGCCTTGGCAAACCTTTCAATATCTAAAACGCGCAATGCCGGGTTGGCGATAGTCTCTCCGAAAACCGCCTTGGTGTTGGGCTTAAATGCCGCCTCAAGTTCTTCGTCGGAACAGTCGGGCGCTACGAATGTAAAATCGACGCCCATCTTCTTCATCGTCACCGAAAACAGATTGAACGTTCCGCCGTAGATGGACGACTCGGCTACGACATGGTCGCCGCAGGAAGCAATGTTAAAAACGGCAAAGAAGTTCGCGGCCTGGCCGGAAGACGTGAGCATAGCGGCCGTACCGCCCTCTAAGGCCGCAAGCTTGGCGGCTACCGTGTCGCAGGTGGGGTTTTGCAGGCGGGAGTAGAAATATCCCGAAGCCTCGAGGTCGAAAAGCTTCGCCATCTCCTCGCCGGTCGAATATTTAAAGGTAGTTGACTGTACTATAGGGATCTGCCGGGGCTCGCCGTTCCCGGGAGTGTAACCGCCCTGTACGCAGACGGTATCGATTTTTGACATTAGATCATTTCCTTTCAATTGTGTTAAGGGATATTATAGCACGGATGAATCAAAAATGCAAGAGTGAAAATATGACCGAAAAAAACATGCAAAGAAAAAGCGCCCCGAGTGGAGCGCTTTTTGTTTTAGGTCATGCTTAAATTAGTGCTTCTTGGAAACAGCGGCAACCGCAAGAGCCATGACGGCCGGGATAACAGCAAGAGCTAAACCGGTAGCAGGAGCCTTGGCAGTCTCGGCGGGAGCCTCAGCAGCAGGAGCCTCGGCAGGAGCTTCGGCCTCGGCCTCAGCGGGAGCCTCAGTCTCGGCAGGAGCTTCCTCAGCCTCTGCGGGAGCCTCAGCTTCAGCCTCGGTCTCGGCGGGAGCAGCGGCAGCCTCGAAGTCGCCGATCACCTTGACCTCAACGTCGAAAGTGATCTCACCGGCAGTAGAGGAGAAAGCATAAGGATTGAGAACAAGCTTGGTAGTGCCGGCGGGAATGTCGGCGGAAATGACGGCTTCGCCATCGACAAAGTCGACAACGGCGAGCTGGGTGCCGGTTCTCTCATTCTGGATAAGCTCAACCTTCTGGCCCGCGCCATTCCAACAAGGGTCGGTATTGCCGGCCTTAACGGTTACATCGACGTGGGTAACCTTGTCGATGGGGGCGACGGTTTCAATAAGGGAAGCGAGCTCGGCAAACTGGGTGCCGTAACCGTCGATAGAGGCGATCTCGTCGGAGGTGTAAGTGCCCGTGGTGATCGCGCTGTCGTAATCGTTATCGGTGAAAGTAACGGTGAATGAACCGCTTACAGTGGCCTCAGCCGCGAAAACGTTTACACAAAGAGCAACTGCAAGCATTGCCGCAAGGGCGATTGCAAGAATTTTCTTTGTCATTTCAAAAGACCTCCTAATTCCGTTTTAGGATTCCTGAAAATGAATCCTTGCTTGGTATTCTACCAAGCGGAGAACTTTTTCGCTTAAATCAGTGCTTCTTGGAAACAGCGGCAACTGCAAGAGCCATGACAGCCGGGATAACAGCAAGAGCTAAACCGGTGGCAGGAGCCTCGGCAGTCTCGGCGGGAGCCTCAGCAGCGGGAGCCTCGGCAGGAGCTTCGGCCTCAGCCTCAGCGGGAGCCTCAGTCTCGGCAGGAGCTTCCTCAGCCTCTGCGGGAGCGTCAGCCTCAGCCTCGGTCTCAGCGGGAGCTTCCTCAGCGGCGTCGCCGCCTACAAACTCAACGACCTCAAAGGTGGTGTTGTCAAAGGCAACGCCCCAAGACTGAGCCTTAACGATAAGGGTGGTAGGCTCTGCGGTGCCCTGAATAGCTCCGGAGGTGTCGATTTCGAGATCGATAGTGCCCTCGAAAGCACCGTCGGCAACAGTAACGCAGCCGTCGCCGGTAGCAACGTCGCAGGCGGTAACACGGGCGTTATCGGAAGCGTCGGTGAGATAGAATCTGATGGCCTCGTTGTTAGAGGTACCCTTAACATGAAGAGTAACGGTAGCTCCGTTGGAAACATCGATTCCGGCAGGGATAGCGCAGGAGTAAACGGTTCCGTCGCCGTTAAGAGCCAGGTCGGCGGTGACGTCGACGTCGGCAAAAGCGACTACGCTGAGCGCCATAACCATCATAACGGCTACGACAGCTGCAAGAATTTTCTTTGTCATTTCAAATGACCTCCTAATTCCATTTTAAGATTCTTATAAATGAATCCTTGCTTAGTATTCTACCATACTTCGGGAATAATGTCAAGCAAAATGCGGAAATAAACGATTTTTCTTGTAGTAATGCAACAAATTTCTGATTTTACGCAAGTTTGCCTTCGGATTTTTGATGTTTTAACATATTAAAATAACAAAAGATAATAAACCAGTCCCGAAATCATTTTACCGCGCCGATTATAGCTTTGATTATTTTCGGCATGGTCTGCTCGCCGGTCTTGCGGTCGAATATCCGGCAGCCGTTGTGGTCACCGTTGTCCCACCAGAAGACAGCTATATTTTTGGCATGGGCGGTCTTGTACATATACTCGGCATGCTCTGCCCTTTCGGACTCGTTGTTTTTATTGTCGGAGCTGAATTCGCCGACTATCGCAGCCACTCCGAGCTTGTTGGCGCGTGCCGAAAGAGTGTTAATAAAGTTTTCCATGTTCTTTTTGTCCTGAGCGGTGCCCCATGTCGAGCGCTCGGTATCATATCCTACATTCTTCCATGTGAAGCCCTGGGGGTCGTAATTGTGGACCTGTAAAACGGTGTGCTCGGTGACGCAGTTGTCGGGAAGCTCGAACGAATTGATGATGCCGGGGTTGGACGAGCCTGCATAGGTGTTCAGGACGATATTTCTCCGGGCGTTGTTGCCGCCGGAATTTCTCACGACGTCAACAAAGACCTGCTGCCATTTCTTGATGACCTTATAGTCGTTTGAATTGGTGGAGTTCCAGTCGTTTGCGTCGTTGAGGGTCTCGTTCATGCACTCAAAAAGAAGCTTTTCGTCATAGTCCTTGAAGCGCTCGGCGACCTGCTCCCAAATCTTCTTAAAGCGGTTTTTGCCCTTATTGTAGGAGCTGTCGGAGGCGTGTATCCAGCCGTCGGTGCCGGTGTCGTGGTGGACGTTTATTATGCAGTAAAGGTCCTCGTCAAGTATCCAGTCGACGACTTCCTGAACGCGGTCCATCCAGTCGTCGCGGATATTACCGCTCGAGTCGGAGACGTAGTTCCATGTCACGGGAAGACGTACTGCGCCGAAGCCGGCGTCCTTGATGGCCTTGATATGAGCGCGGGTTATCTGGGGATTGCCCCATGCCTCCTCAAACTGCTTGACGGTAGCGTTCTTGGGAAGCCAGCTGCCGCAGGAGTCGAACGAGTTGCCGATGTTTATTCCTGCGCCGAAGTTTTTGACCGCCTCGGAAGCAGTCTCGAATTCCGCCTTGGGAGTCTCAGCGGCCTTTGCGGAAGCGGTGTTTTTCTTTCCGGTGACGGGGGTTATCGTCACTACCGGGCTTTCGTCGCCGCTGTCCGGCCTGACCTTAAAATCATAGGACACGCCGGAGGCGAGCTTTTTGACCTTAAGCTTGGAGGATTTGAACGTGCCGAGCTTTTTAAAGTCGGCGGAGGAATCGGAGCGCTTGTAGAGGACGGTGTATTCCTTTGCGCCCGATATTTTTTCCCAGGAAACGGTGACGGTGGTGCCGTCAGAGTCGGCTTTTACGGATGCGATACCGTCGGCAAAGACCGCCGAGGGGATAAGCGTCAGCAGCAGGACCGCCGAAAGTATCGCGCAAATTATCTTTTTCATGGTGATCTCCTTTCAGGATGCAAGTATAATATAATTTTACAATATCCGCAGGGATTTGTCAATACAAAAAGGCCTCATCAAGAATACAGATGTCAGAAATCAGATGACAGAATTTCAAGGGGGGTCGCCTGCGGCGACGATTTTTAAAATAGTGAATAATGCGGGCGATTCAGACACTCCCGGGTGAGAGATGGCAGAGCGGATTCCGGCACGCCTGCCGCAGGCCTGCGGAGTGCGGGCAGAGCCCCGGCTCGCGTGAGCGAGCCCGACGGCGAAGCCGTCGGCCGGCCCGAAGGGCCGGCGGGGCTCCGCAGGAGGGGGAGGCCGACCGAGAGGGGTGTAGGAAGTCGGAATAATATAGTATATCCCGGTTGCATTTTGCTTTGAAGTATGCTATAATAATTATAATTGATTATTGTGACCTATTATGCTGGAACGGGAGGAAAAGATATGAACAAAATTGAAATAGGCAAGGGCACATGGGTTTTCGACGAGGGCGGAGTGCGGTTTTTCCTGCTTGAGGGAGAGACCGACGCGCTTTTGATAGACTGCGGGATGAGCACAAAAAACGCCTTGGATCTTGCGGTTGAGACCACTCCCCTGCCGATAAAACTCATCTACACTCATGCCGACATGGACCACACGGGCTCGTGGGTGCAGTTCGCGGAGTTTTATATGCATCCGGCCGAGTGCGTAAACTACTTCTCGAACGGACGCGGAGGCAAGCTCTGCCCGGTATACGACCACGACGTCATAGATTTGGGCGGCAGACCTCTTAAAATAATCGAGACCCCCGGCCACACTCCGGGAAGCATAGCCGTCCTCGATATAAATAACCGCAGAATTTTTACCGGCGACCCGGTTCAGGACGGAAGAATTTTCATGTTCGGGCCGTACAGGAATATGCAGGCATATACCGCGAGCGTTGAAAGACTCATCGGGCTTTCCGGAGAGTTTGACGAGATATACCCGTCTCACAGCTCCTATCCGCTTAAGGCGGATATCCTGCCGAAGCTGAAAAAAGCGGCGGAGGAAATCCTTGCGGGAAATGCCTCGGGCACCGAAGAAGAAGTCTTCGGGAGAAAAATCGTTTCGTACGACATGAAAACGGCGACGTTTTTGTGCGACAAATAATCTGAAAGGAACATTGTTTATGAAAAAAGCTTTAATGCGCGCTTTGGCGGCGGCTCTTGCAGGGATAACGCTTATTTTATCCCTCGGGCTGACAGCCTTTGCGGACACCGCTGCCGAGTATACGGTTTTTTCCGGCTCGCAGAAGATCGAGGGCTGGTACCCCTCGTTCATCACTCAGTACATGGACCCCGCCAAGATGGACGGCTTTATCGAGGCCATTCAGCATGAAAACGCCGTGATAGAGATAGTCTACACAGGCTCGGCTTCGCCGTCTCTGCTGCTTCAGAGCTATCCCGTAAAGGACGGCTCGCAGAAATATCCTCACGCAAGCTACAGCAATTATAAATCGTCGACAAGCGGCTCAAACAAGGTCGCGACGTTCGACGCCAAGGGACTGATAAACAGCTATACCGCCGTCAAGCATCCTGACGACAACTCAAATTTAAGGCTTGACAATGTTTTGAATTTCGGCGTCGGCGGAGAGGGCAACACCGTAAAAACCGTCAAGGTAAAGTGGACGTTCAAGGGCAGTCCCGCAATAAACGTCGACCTTAAAAAGGAGCACCAGGAAATGGTGGGCTTCGGAGCCTCCTACACCTGGTACGGCGACTGGATACTGATGACAAATAAAAAAGAGACGGTCTTTGATTGGATATTCAACGACTGCAAATTCAATATCATCAGGTTCCGCGATCTTCAGCTCGTAAGGGCCTACGGCGGGGCATGGGAGAATACGAAATATCCCGCATATAAGGCATACTACGACGCCGCCGTCAAGCGCGGCATTGACCCCATCGTCATAGTCACGAGCTGGGGACAGTACACCGAGGCCGACTGGTGCACTCTCTCAAAAGACGCCGAGGGCAACGAGTTCTACACTCTCAAAAAGGACAAAAACGGCAAGTATCGCTATGACGACCTTGCGAAGTTCTGCGTAAAATCGGTGCAGCTCTTTATCGACGCGGGCATCCCCGTAGACTACTTCTCGATCTCCAACGAAGTCGAACTGCAGCAGTACAGAGTCGACGAAAAGGGCAACGCCAAGGATAGCGCCGGCTTCTTCTTGGGCACCACCGAGACAAAATACTACTGCTCCTATGCCAAAGCCTATATCGCGGTTTATAAAGCATTCCAAAAGGCTTTCGGAGAGAACGCTCCCAAGCTTTTGGCTGCCGAGACCATGGCCGCGAACCCGGATCTTCTGAAAAAATACATCGACCCGATAATAAAGGAATGCCCCGAGAGCGTGACCGACGTGGCGCACCATCTTTACGGCAGCTCCCTCACTTCGGCAAACTTCGCAAAAATTTCCGAGCAGTATTCCGACAAATACACGCTCTGGCAGACCGAATGGTACAACAACAACTTCTTGGACCATGCTTCTGTGATGGTAAACGAGCTTGAAAACGAGAACCTGAACGCCTATCTCTACTGGGACGGCCTCTGGATACCCGACGACGCGAACTGCCTGATACAGATGGACAACTACTCGCCGAATTCGCCCATCTCAAGAAGAGGCAACCACTTTATCATGGAGCAGTTCTCGCGCTACATAAGGCCCGGCTACATAAGAGTCGACTGCGACGAATACGCATGCTCGACAAAGTCCGTCGCATTCAAATCCCCCGACGGCAAGAGGCTCGTCATCGTCGCCGTGAACGACACTCAAAGCGATGAGAAATTGCAGTTCAACTTCGGCGCAAAGGTCAAGAAAACGACGGTCGTGCGCTCTACCGTTTCGACGACCGACCCCGCCAAGGAGCAGTCGCAGAACAGGTACATGAAGACCTTGAAGCTCAGCGGAGGCTTCAAGGACGGCTGCAAATTCACAATAAGAAAGAACACCGTGAATACGATAATCCTCGACCTTGAATAACTTATTTTCCCCATTGCCCCTCTGAGATAAGAAAACAAGAGCGTCCGGCGGACGCTGCGAAGCACCACATAGTCGCTCAAGGCCGTCAGATTCAAGGCGGCGGCTCGCGCGCACTCCTTTGTGGAATGCAAGAGCCGCCAACGATGAAGATGACGGCTTTGAGTCAGATTATGCGGGCTTGTTTTCTTATGGAAGAGGGGCTTTGTTGGGGGGATTTTAATTTACAACATCGGCAAAATTTTGCCGAAAGATTTTGTATAAAAATTTTCTTGCATTTTTTCACAGTCTATAGTATACTATTTGTATATTTTTATAGGAGGGCATATTATGAAAAAATTCGCAAAAATTTTCGCAATTCTTACCGTTTTTACTATGATTCTTTGCTCATGCGGGAGCGCTGCCGGCTCGGGAAGCGTTGAAGCCTCCGGCCCGGATTCTTTAGTCATCAAGGCCGGGGAGACCTCCGGCACGCTTTACGATCTGATGGTATCGTTGCAGGAGGCCGGAGAGCTTGAATTTTCCGGCTCCGAGAGCGAATACGGGTTCTTTGTAGAATCTGTAAACGGAACCTCCGCAGACCCGTCCGCAAATCAGTACTGGGCAGTCTACACGACCCTCGGAGAGCTTGACGGGGTAGTCTATTCGTCCTCGGAATTCGGGACATACGACTATGACGGAAAGACCCTTGCAAGCGCGTCCTACGGCGTTTCGGGACTTCCCGCAGTCGAGGGAGAGCTTTACGCTTTGGTGCTCGAAAGCTACTGATGAAAGCAAAGGAGCTTGCGCGCTGCGGGGTGATGACGGCCCTGCTGATAGCCGTCCAGTTTGCGCTGGGATTTGTCAGCGGAGTCGAGCTCGTGACGGCGGTCTTTGCAGCGTACTGCTATGTATGCGGCATTCGCTGCGGCGTGCTGACGGCCGTGGCGTTCTCACTTTTACGGTGCATTATATTCGGATTTTCGCCGAGCGTGATTTTACTGTATCTTATCTATTACCCGCTCTTTGCGGCGGTTTTCGGACTGCTGGCAAAAAAATCCCCGCCTGAATATCTCCTGCCGGGGCTGATTTTATCGGCATGCGTTCTGTCCGCGATTTTAGGGGTCACGGGCCTGAAAATAAGCGCCGCGTATCAGCTCAGGGTTCGGGTTATGTTTTGGGCGCTTTGCGCAGAATTTGCTGCGCTGCTGATATTTTGGGCGGTCGTATGCCATTGGGGCAGGGAAAACGGCGACCGTATCCTGCTTTTTAACGTCAGCTCGACCGCCGCAGTCATGACGGTATTTTTCACGCTTTTGGACGACGTCATCACGCCGCTGATATATCGGTATTCCCGCGAGGCGGCTGCGGCCTATTTCTACGGCGGGTTTTTGGCGATGCTGCCGCAGGCGGTCTGCGCGGTGATGAGCGTATTCGTGCTGTTTATGCCGCTGACGGCCGCAATGAAAAAGTACGGCGGACGATAAAAAATTCCTGTAAGGAGCTGTGCCATGAAAATTTCCGAGACTCTGTCAAAAAAGCGGACCCTTTCCTTTGAAGTCTTCCCCCCGAAAAAGGGCGGAGAAGAAAAGGACGCGCTTGAAAGGACGATAATCGAGCTTAAGGAGCTGTCCCCCGATTTTATAAGCGTGACATACGGCGCAGGCGGCACCAACGCCGGCGAGGCCGTAGAGATCTCGGGGTTCATTAAATCCGCAGGAATCGAGCCGCTCGCCCATATAACCGGCGGCCCGAGCAGTCCCGAAGACATCGACAGGGTATGCAAAAGGCTTAAAGAATACGGGGTCGAAAACGTCCTTGCGCTCAGGGGCGACCGGCCTTTGGACTACAGCGACGAATACTGCAAATACTTCAAGCACGCGACTGACCTGATGGAGTATATCGGCGGCAGGTTCTGCATAGGAGGGGCGTGCTACCCCGAGGGCCACGCCGAATGCGAGACTCTTAGAGACGATATTTTAAATCTTAAGAAAAAACAGGACTGCGGCGCCGGATTTTTAATCACGCAGATCTTTTACGACAACTCCTACTACTACCGGCTCGTGAACGAGGCAAGAAAACTCGGCGTGACGGTGCCGATAATCCCGGGGATAATGCCGCTTGTGAGCTCGAAAAATATCCCGAGGATAAAATCGATGTGCGGTTCTACCATCCCCCTTGATTTTCGGAACATGATAGAAAGCTACTCGTCAAGGCCGGCGGTCATGCGTGAAATAGGGCTTAATTACGCTGTTTATCAGATAATCGACCTTATCGCAAAGGGCGCGCCCGGAATACATCTTTATATCATGAACAAGGCCGACACGGCAAAAAATATCTACGGACGTCTGGAGACGGTGTTCGATGAACTCTTCCGAGTATGAATTTTTAAAGCCTCAGATACTTAACTACCTCGGCTTCAGGGGCGCGGACGGCGACCCGGGAGTTGAGGAGATGATATGGGCATGCCTTAAAGAAGTTGAGGAGGCGGCACAGTTTAACTGCCTGTATAAATTTTTCGACGCTCCCCCGGAGTTTTTGAATGCCGAGCCGTACCGCGAATTTCTTTCCGGCTCAAAGGGCGTGATAGTCACCGCTTCGACTTTAGGAATCGGCGCAGACAGGCTTGTAAAGCGGCTTTTCGTGTCAGACCCGGCTAAGGCCGCAGTGGCGGATTGCTGCGCAAGCGCATATATAGAATTTCTTTCGGACAGATTTGAAAAGACCCTCGGCGACGACCTTTCCTACAGATTCTGCCCGGGCTACGGCGGAAGCTCAGTTAATGACATTAAATATATTTTCGACATTTTACATCCCGAAAAAATCGGCATGGAGCTGACCCCGAGCATGTTCATGCTCCCGTCGAAATCTCTGGCCGGGGTCGTCGCCGTCGGGAAAAGGGCGGAGAAGTCCTGCCGGGACTGCTTTATGGCAAAGAGCTGCCACTACCTAAAGGAGGGAAAAAGGTGCTACGCTTAGGCAAAAAAATTCTTGTTTTCGACGGCGGCTTCGGCAGCGAGCTTGAGCGCCTCGGGCTTCTTGGGGACGTCCCCGAGGACCTTAATATCACCGCTCCGGAGGCTATATCTTCCATCCACATTTCCTACGCGAACGCAGGCGCCGACATAATTTCGACTAACACATTCGGCCTCAACCCGATAAAATATCACGGCCGTTACGGCTTAGAAGAAGTCGCCGCAGCAGCCTGTGAAAATGCAAAAAAAGCCGGAAAAACGGTGTTTTTCGACGTAGGCCCGACGGGCGCGATGATGGAGCCGATGGGGAGCCTGAAATTCGAGGAGGCTTATGAAGCCTACAAGACCGTCGCCGAGATTTCGCGGGATATATGTGACGGTTATATTCTGGAAACTTTTACAGATATTTACGAACTTAAGGCCGCAATTTTGGCATTTAAGGAGAACACCGACCTGCCGATTTTTGCGACGATGACGTTCGACCAAAGCGGCCGGACCCTGACGGGCTCGACCCCCGAGATAGTCGCATACACGCTCGAGGGGCTTGGGGTCGACGCGCTCGGGGTAAACTGCTCGCTCGGCCCGAAAGAGCTGACCCCTATAGTCGGGCGGCTCCTGTCCTCGACAAAGCTTCCGGTCATCGTCCAGCCGAACAGAGGCCTGCCGGAGCTTAAAAACGGCAAAACCGTCTACAGCATGAGCTCGGACGAGTTTTTTGAGGCTGTTTCGGAGATGGTCAAAATGGGCGTCTCGGTCGTTGGCGGGTGCTGCGGGACGACTCCCGAGTTTATAAAAAAGCTCTCCGTTTTTTCAGGACAAAACGTTAAAGAGCATGAGCACAAGCCTCTCACAGCGGTATGCTCGCAAAGCATTATTTGCAGCCTTGACGGGGTGAAGATATGCGGAGAAAGGCTCAACCCGACAGGCAAGAAAAAGCTTAAGGAAGCGCTTATAAACGAGGACTTCGACTATATTGTCTCGGAGGCGTTAAATCAGCAGGAGAACGGCGCGGATCTTTTGGATCTAAACTGCGGGCTGCCGCAGATAGATGAGAAAACGTTAATGCCGAGGCTGATAAAAAAGCTCCAGGAATTCTGCGACCTGCCGATACAAATCGACTCGTCAGACTCGGCCGCCATCGAGGCCGCCGCAAGGGTCTGCAACGGCATTCCGCTCATCAACAGCGTGAACGGCGACGAGGCGGTCATGGCGAGGGTGTTCCCGGTGGCAAAGAAGTACGGAGCGGTCGTTTTAGGGCTCGCGATGGATGAAAACGGCGTGCCGAAAACGGCCGAAGAGCGCCTTGAGATAGCAAAAAGAATCATAAAAAGGGCCGGCGACTACGGGATACCGCCGGAAAAAATCATGATAGACGCGCTCGTCGTGACGGCATCGGCCGAGCAGGAGCTTGTCCGGGAAACGCTTAAGGCGGTCGGGCTCGTCAGCGCGCTCGGCGTAAAGACTGCGCTCGGGGTCTCGAACGTGTCGTTCGGGCTGCCGAATCGGCCGCTTCTGAACAGGACATTTTTGGCGATGGCGCTCGGGCAGGGGCTGAATATGCCCATCATGAACCCGTCCGATTCCGAGATGGTCGGGACGGTGAGGGCGTTCGAGCTGCTATCGGGAATTGATAAAAACTCAGAAAATTATATCTCGATTTATAAGGATTTTGTCCCGGCGGCAAGCGGGACGTTATCTGCAAAAAAAGAGGAAAAATCCGCTGACACGCTTTATGACTGCGTGCGCTCGGGGCTTAAAAACAGGGCTTCGGAGCTTGCGAAAAAAGAACTTGAGCACAGGCCGCCGATGGAGGTCGTGAATGACATTTTGATTAAAGCGCTTAACGATGTGGGACAGCTTTACGAGCAGGGAAAGCTGTTTCTGCCTCAGCTTATATCATCGGCAGAGGCCGCAAAATCGGCGTTTGCCGAGGTTACGGCAAGACTTCCGGACAGCTCGGCCAAAAAGGGCAGAGTCGTTTTGGCGACCGTGAAAGGCGACGTCCACGATATTGGGAAAAATATCGTCAAGGTAGTGGTGCAGTCCTACGGATGGGAGGTAATCGATCTCGGGAAAGACGTGCCGCCGTCGGATGTAGTTAATGCAGTTAAAAAATTTGAGCCCTTTGCTGTGGGACTTTCGGCGCTGATGACTACCACCGTGCCGAACATGAAAGAAACGATAGGGGCTCTGCGAGAGGCGGGGTGCAAGGCAAAAATTTTTGTCGGGGGAGCAGTCCTCAACCCCGAGACCGCAGAAAAAATCGGGGCCGACTATTACACCGCAGACGCCCTCGAAATGGCAAAAACTCTCGATTCGGCGCTGTTGGCGGAGAGATAATGATCAAAAAAATAAATTACGGCAGGGAAGAAAAGCCCTGCCGATTTTTTATGATAATTAACATATCGTCATATTCTGAAGCACTTCTGTATCGACTTAAGCGTCGCCAAAACGAGTATCGGCTTCGAGACGTCCATCACCGTGTCGGGGCCGACGTGCATATTCAAAACGCCGTTTTCACGCACTGCTAAAATGTTGATTCCGTGTTTTTTGCGCACGTCGAGGTCTATTACCGTCCTCCCCTGCCAGTCGCTCGGGACTTCAAGCTCGAAGATGTCGATGTCGCCGTCGAGCTCGATATAGTCGAGGATGTGGTCGGAGGTGCATCTTATCGCGGTCCAGGAGGCGAGCTGCTTCTCGGGATAAACCACGCGGTCGGCTCCGTTTCGCAGGAGGAATTTTTCCTGAACGCCCCGTGAAGCACGCGAAATTACGGTCTTTGCGCCGAGTTCTTTCAAAAGCGACGTGGTCTCGAGGGAGCTCTGGAAATCGTCGCCGATGGTGACTATGCAGGAGTCGTAGTTTCGGACTCCGAGCGACTCAAGAAACGCCTTGTTGGTCGAGTCGCCTATCTGGGCGTTCGTGACTATCGGCAGGACCGCGTTTATCCTCTCCTCGCTCTTGTCGACGGCCATGACCTCGTGGCCGAGCTCGTTGAGTTTTTTTGCAACATGGCGGCCGAAGCGGCCGACGCCTATCAAAAGTATCGATTTCATTTTCAGGCCTCCTGATTTATCATGATCTTAGGTATTAAATTCGGTTAATCAAATCTTGCGGAGAATATCGAGCGTGTGATGGGAAGCGCCGATAAGGTCGGAGCGCTCGCATATCGCGAAATGATAGTCCATCCACTTCTCAAAAGTCTCGTCGTCCATGGCGTCGATATATTCCCGCATATAATTCGCAGCGCCGTCCGTGGCGACAAGTTTTATGCGTTCGATCGGGACTTTCTCATCAAGTGCGGCGATATCCTCCGTGCGAACCAGTTCAAACAAATCCTTGGGCTCGCTTATGCAGTGCCAATCCGGGGTGAGCATTTTTAAGTCCATCACCTCATGCAGCTTGTTGAGCCCAAAGACGTACTGTATGACCGTCGGCTCGTTCATGCAGTATGCGACAAGAATATACCCTCCCGGCTTCGTGACCCGAACCGCTTCGGAAAGGGCTTTGAGCTTGTCTTCCCGCGTGTAGAGATGATACATCGGTCCCAAAAGCATCGTGAGATCATATGCGCTGTCGGAAAGCGCGGAAAGGTCCATGGCGTTCCCCTGCATGGCTTCAAGGCGCTCGGTTCCGCTGAGTTTTGATTTTAAAATTTCAAGATTATGGGGAATAAGCTCGACCGCAGTCACGCTGTATCCCTGCTTTGCAAGGCTCACGCTGTACCTGCCTGTGCCTGCGCCGACTTCTAAAATCTCGGGGTCGGGAATGCCGGATAAACATTCGTTAATATATTTAACAGTCGTCAGGTATTCGACCCGGCCGTGGCGTGAAAGAAGGCGGCCTTCTTCGTCATAATTGTTGTAATATTCTTCAAGATAATTCATATTTCGCCTCATCATCCCACCGTTAGTTTCTCCTGCGGGAGGGTGGACGGAGGGGTCTGCTTATTTGAAAGAGCGGCAAATATAAGCGTGAGGCCGCCTACCCTGCCGAAATACATCAAAAGTATAAGTATCATTCTCGAAAGCCCGCCGAGCTGGGGGGTGATACCGAGGGTCACGCCGACAGTGCCTATCGCGGAGGCCGTCTCAAATAAACATTCTTTCAGCGGCAGGCCCTCCACTCGAGAGATTATGCAGCCGCCGGTAAGAAAGAGCGTTAAGTACATCGTGAGGATGCTTCCGGCCTGCCTTACCGTATCGTCGCCTATTCTTCGGCCGAAGAAGTGGGTGTGCTCGCGGCTCCTGAAAACCGAAAGAGCCGTCGAGAGCATCGTCGCAAACGTCGTCGTTTTCATTCCGCCGGCAGTGGAGCCGGGCGAGCCGCCAATGAGCATCAATGCGATCATAATAACCAATCCCGAACCGCTGAAAAGCCCGAGATCGACCGTGTTGAAGCCCGCGGTCCTCGCCGTCACGGACTGGAATAACGATGCAAATATCCTCTCGCCGACGGTCAGGTCCTTGAATTCCGTGAAGAAAAATATCGCCGCCGGGACAAATATAAGAAGCAAAGACGTCGTCAGGATTATCTTTGACTGCATACGGTACTTTTTGAAATGCCATTTGTTTGTAATTATGTCTTCCCATGTCAGAAAACCGACGCCGCCGACGACGATAAGAAGCATGATAACGATATTTATAAGCGGGTCAAACGCCTCGGTCGTCAATGAGGAGAACTCTCCCCGAACGCCCATGAGATCAAAGCCCGCGTTGCAGAATGCCGAGACAGAGTGCCACACGCTGTACCAAATGCCCTTTAAAACGCCGAATTTCGGGATAAACGCCGGCATTAAAAGAAGCGCGCCCAAAAGCTCTATAGCGGCCGTCCCCCGAATTATAAAGCCGGTGAGATGGACCACGCCGCCGACGTGATGCGCAGAAATCGCTTCCTGCATGGTGGTGCGGGTCTTGAGGCTGATTTTTTTGCCGGATATCATCGTGAGCGCCACCGCGACCGTGACCACGCCCATGCCGCCTATCTGTATCATGGCAAGAATCGCGCTCTGGCCGAAAGCGGACCAGTATGTGGCGGTGTCGCGAACCACGAGCCCGGTCACGCAGATGGCAGATGTCGCCGTAAAAAGAGCGTCGGGGAAAGAAGCGCCCTTTCCGTCGGCAGTCGAGATCGGCAGGGCAAGTATAAGGCTGCCGAGCAAAATCGCCGCGGCAAATCCCAAAATAATTATTTGGGAGGTTGAAAGCTGAATTTTTTTCATATCGCGCCCCGCAAAAACGAGATTGCCCCCATTTGTGGAAGCTACACTATATTTTACTACTTTTTACCGAGGATGTCAAGCAAGCAAGTAAGAAGACAGAAATGAGAAATCAGATGTCGGAATTTCAAGGGGGCACTAATGCGACGGATTTAAAATTAGTAAATTATGCTACATTCTTGAAAGCATGAATTGTGCGCGCATGACGAAAAATGCCCTATTCCTCGATTATAAGATCCTTTACGCCATGCTCCAAGAGCAGGTTTATCAGCTCGTTGCGTGAATAATTGCACTCGGCCGCCGTCCGGTCGAGCTCATCTAAAAGCTCCACCCCGATCCGTATGCTTATGACCCGCGACCCGTCCTCGCCGCGCTTTTTGATCCGCAGAGGCTCATGATCCATAAAAATCTCCTCCTTTTATATACATTATACATTGACAAGTCATATTATTATATGCTACAATATAATATATAATTATATGACATTTTGTATTACAAGGAGGAAAAAGACGTGGAACATCATAAGAGGTTAGAGGCGGCGTTGGAGGCAATTTCCCAAAAAATTCCTGTCGGCGGGATTTTCGAGCTTCGGGAGCTTTTCGGCGAGGAATGGGAGCGGGAGCCGTTTGGGGTCCGCACGGATTTCGGGAAGTTTTTTGCGCGAGAGGTAGCTGCGGGCCGCCTGCCGAACATTGAAAAGGCCGACGGTGGGAAAAATAACCATCGGGTCTATCGGAGGAGGAGGTAAGGGAGGGCAGTCCGCAGTTGTGGCTTTCTGCGCTGCCATACGGCCATCCGCATCCCGCTTGCGGGGCGAAGCTCCGGGTTCAGCTTCGCTGAACCCGACCGGCGGTTGACCGCCGGTTCGTCGGCCGGCAGGCCGACGGGGCTTCGCCAAGGCAGCGGGAGGCAGATGGCCGTTTTCATGCGCACAAGGTACGGCTCCATTGCCCCTGCCGCCTTGTGACCCGTCCCGGATTTCATATAAATGCCGATAAAAAAAGAAGACAGCCCCTCCGGCTGTCCTCTGAAAAATTTATTTAAACCTGTCGAAGAAGCTCTTTCGTCCTGCGTCGTTGCGGTCGTCGAGAGAGTCGTCAAACGCTTTCAGCAGGTCCGCCTGCTTCTTTGTGAGATTTCTCGGAACCTCGACTCGCACGCTGACGTGGTGGTCTCCCCTGCCGGAGCGATAAAGCCTCGGAACGCCCTGCCCGCGAAGAACAAAGCTGTCGCCGTTCTGGGTTCCGGCGGGGATGCGATACTTGACCTTTCCGTCTATCGTCGGTATCATCAGCTCGTCGCCAAGCGCCGCCTGCATATACGAAATAGGTATCTCGGTGTAGATGTCAAAGCCCTCGCGCTCGAAAACGTCGTCCTGCTTAACGGAAACCCTTATGATAAGGTCGCCGTTAGGGCCGCCGTTCACGCCGCAGTCGCCCTCGCCGGTTATTCTTAAGGATTGCCCGTCGTCAATGCCCTGGGGAATAGAGACGTTTTTTTGCAGTACCTTTCTTACTCTGCCCTGTCCGGAACAAGCGGGGCATGGGTCTCTTATTATTCGGCCGGAGCCGCCGCACCTGTCGCATGTCTTCGTTGTCTGGAAAACTCCGAGAGGCGTGCGCTGGCTGACCCTTACCTGACCCGAACCTCGGCAGTCGGGGCATGTCTCGGGAGAGGTTCCCGATTTAGCGCCGCTTCCTCCGCATTGCGGACACTTCTCCAGGCGGTTGACCCTTATATCCACGCCGGTGCCCTTGCATGCCTCAAGAAACGACACCTGGACCTGAGTGCGGATATCCTGGCCCTTTCTCGGAGCGTTCGGGTTAGCTCTGCTGCCCCCGAAGCCGCCCATGCCGCCGCCGAAGAAGCTGTCAAAAATATCTCCGATATCTCCAAAGCCCGAGAAGTTGCCGGAGAACCCGCCGCCGGAATAGCCGCCCGCGCCTCCCGCATATGACGGGTCGACGCCCGCAAAGCCGAACTGATCGTACTTTGCGCGCTTATCCTTATCGGACAGGACGTCGTACGCCTCGTTGACCTCTTTCATCTTCGCCTCTGCGTCCTTGTCGTCGGGGTGAAGATCGGGGTGGTATTTTTTTACCATCGCTCGGTAGGCCTTTTTGAGCTCGTCGTCGGAGCATCCTTTCTGAACGCCTAAGACTTCGTAGTAATCTTTTTTGTCTGCCATATGTTTACTCCGTTATTTATAATATGGGATCATAACCCGAGCGCCTTAAAAAGGCGATTCGGGAGGGGCGGGTGGGGTGGGAGGGCGGGGCGATGACGGTAAAAGTCATATCAAAGGCAGCCCCTCCCGAATCGCCGTCCTTTTGCACGTCCTCCCCTATCCCGCGTCATCGGCGCGTTAGTTGTTAAAATTCGTGTCGACGTATCCGTCGTCGCCGGGGTTGCCGCCCTGACCGGGGTTGAAGCCGCCCTGGCCGGGGTTGCCCTGGTTCGGGTTAGCCTGCTGGTAGACCTTGGTGGCGACTGCTCCGAAAGCGGTCTCAAGCTCTTTCTGCTTGGCCTTGATGTTCTCGATATCGCTGCCCTTGAGAGCTTCCTCGAGAGCCGTTATCTTGGATTCTACGTCCGCCTTGTCGGAGGCGTTCACCTTGTCGCCGAAGTCCTCGAGGGATTTCCTGCACTGGAACACCATCTGATCTGCCTGGTTTCTCGCGTCGACGTCGTCTCTCTTCTTCTTGTCCTCGGCGGCATACTGCTCGGCCTCGCGGACAGCCTTATCTATATCCTCCTTGGACATATTCGAGGAAGATGTGATAGTGATATTCTGCTCCTTGCCGGTGCCTAAGTCCTTGGCGGAGACGTGAACGATACCGTTAGTATCGATATCGAAGCTGACCTCGATCTGCGGAACGCCTCTCGGAGCAGGCGCAATGCCGTCAAGCTTGAACATGCCGAGCTGCTTATTGTCCTTTGCAAATTCTCTCTCGCCCTGTAAAACGACGATATCGACGGCCGGCTGATTGTCGGCAGCGGTCGAGAATATCTGCTTGCGGTTGCAGGGGATGGTGGTGTTTCTCTCGATTATCTTGGTGCAGATGCCGCCAAGGGTCTCAAGGCCCAAGGACAGCGGAGTTACGTCGTTTAAGACGAGGCTCGAATCGATATCGCGGTTCATGATACCGCCCTGGATAGCCGCTCCCAAGGCAACGCATTCGTCCGGGTTGATGCCCTTGAAAGGCTCCTTGCCGGTTATTTTTCTTACGGCTTCAACAACTGCCGGAATTCTTGAAGAACCGCCGACCATCAGCACCTTATTGAGCTGGGACGCCGAAAGTCCGGAGTCGGAGAGCGCCTGCTTAACGGGGCCCATCGTCGCCTCTACAAGATCTGCCGTCAGTTCGTTGAACTTGGCTTGAGTGAGAGTGTAGTCAAGGTGCTTAGGGCCGGTCGCGTCGGCAGTGATGAACGGCAGGTTGATGTTAGAGGTCGGAACGTTTGAAAGCTCTATCTTGGCTTTCTCGGCGGCCTCCTTGAGCCTCTGCATCGCCATCTTATCGGTGGAAAGGTCGATTCCCTCGTTCTTTTTGAATTCGGATACCAAAAGATCAATTATCCTCTGGTCGAAGTCGTCGCCGCCCAAGCGGTTGTTGCCGGCAGTCGCCAAAACCTCGGTAACGCCGTCGCCCATCTCGATGATAGAAACATCGAACGTGCCGCCGCCCAAGTCATAAACCATGACTTTCTGGTCCTCTTCCTTGTCTATTCCGTAGGAAAGCGCCGCCGCAGTCGGTTCGTTGATGATTCTTCTGACATTAAGACCGGCGATCTGTCCGGCGTCCTTGGTGGCCTGGCGCTGGGAGTCGGTGAAGTATGCGGGGACGGTGATGACGGCCTCTGTGACCTTTTCGCCGAGGTATGCCTCAGCGTCGGTCTTTAATTTCTGGAGTATCATCGCGGAGATCTCCTGGGGTGTGTACTGCTTGCCGCCCATAGTGGCCTTATAATCGGAGCCCATGTGGCGCTTGATGGAGATGACGGTGTTGTCATAGTTGACGACCGCCTGACGCTTTGCTACCTGTCCGACGAGCCTGTCGCCGTTCTTGGAAACGCCGACGACGGACGGTGTGGTCCTTGCGCCCTCGCTGTTGGGGATGACGACTGCCTCGCCGCCCTCCATGACGGCTACGCAGGAGTTGGTTGTACCTAAGTCGATACCTATAATTTTAGACATATTCAATTTCTCCTTTTATAAAATGTAAGTTGATGTTTTTTGTATATCTGAAACGCCCGAGGGCGGTCCATTCTCAGCAGTTTGCGACTACGACGGTCGCGTGGCGGATTATCTTGTCGCCCAGCTTATAGCCCTTTTGGTATACCTGCGCGACGGCGTTCTCGCCCAAATTATCATCCTCGATTTGGCTCACAGCGTTTTCAAGCGACGGGTCAAAGGTCTCGCCCACGCGGCTTATCTCCTCGACGCCGAGCTTTTTGAAAGCGTTTTGCAGCTGCTGCATTATCATCATAACGCCCTCTTTATACTTGTCGTCGGAGCAATCGGCGGCGGCTGCTCTCTCGAAATTGTCCGCCATCGGCAAAAACGCTTCGACGGCCCTTGCCGTTGCCTCGGGATATATCTCTCCCCGTTCCTTGACGCTTCTCTTGCGGTAGTTGTCAAACTCCGCCAAAAGCCTCAGATACTTGTCTTTTAAGTCGGCGTTCTCGGCCCTGAGCTTTTCCTCCTCGGACGGCTCCTCGGGCTGAGATTTTTTCTCGTCCTCGGTATCTGCCGCTTCCTCGGAAGTCATCTCCTCGGGCTGCTCGTCGGTCGCGGTCTCCTCCGGCTTTTCGGCCTCTTCGTTCATGGCTGTCTTTTCTTCTTCGCTCATTGTTTATCCTCGCTCTCATCTTCCCCGACGTCGGGCTCTTCGGAAAGAAGCTCGGTTATCTTCTCCGCAAAATACTCGACGTATGGGATCACTTTTTTATAGTCTATTCTCATCGGCCCTATCAGTCCGAGATGGCCTGCGACGTGGCCGTTTTTGGAAAACCCGGAGCTTATTATGCTCGAATTTCCTATCACGAACCCGTCGTCCTCGTCGGAAAACAGGACGTGCAGTCCCGAAAAGCTCGAATCGATAAGGTTTTTAAGGTCGTCGCGATGGTCTAAAAACGAGATTATCTCGCCCTGGTCAATATCCCGGCAGGTCAGAAGATTTCCGACGCCTGCGACGTTTATCTCACGCTGGGTCATCTCCCTCGTCATGTCAAATACCCCTCTGATAAGCGGCGACAGGGTCAGAAGATAGGTGCCGAGAGCCGTCTCAAGCCGCTCGAGCATCTCCTCCGAAAGAAGATTTATCGGAACGCCCTCCAAATTCTCCTTTAAAAATGCGGAGAAATAATCGAGGTTTTCCTGCGTGAGGTCTATTTCGACGCGGCAGGTGCGGTTTTTTATCTTGCCGTCGGAGGCTATGAGCAAAAGCACATAGAGCCTTTTCCCGGTCGGGATGACCTCGACCTTTGAGATGACCGAAAACTTCGGGGTCTCGCTCGACACGAAAGAAGCGGTGTTCGTTAGCTCGGCCAAAGCGTTGGAGGCGGACTTCACTATCCCCTCCTCGGAATATTCGTCCTTTGGTAGCATTTCGTCCAAAAGCCGCTTTTCCTCCAAAGAAAGAGGGTTTGTCGTCAGCAGCTCGTCTACATAGAGCCGATAGCCGTTGTAGGTGGGTATCCTGCCGGCAGAGGTGTGGGGCTGCTCCAGATAGCCCTGCTTTTCGAGCTCCGCCATCTCGTTTCTTATCGTGGCGCTCGAGGCTCCCACATACTTCATTATCGCCTTTGAGCCCACCGGTTCGCCGGTCACGATGTACTCGTCGACTACCGCCTGCAAAATCCTGAGCTTTCTGTCGTCCAAAAGATCTCACCTCCGTGAGCGATCCTTATTAGCAATCCGAACCTCAAACTGTTAGCACTCATTTTTCTTGAGTGCTAATTATAGTATACCCCTTTTTTTGAATATGTCAAGAGGTTTTTAAAATTTTTTCAAAAAAATTTTTCGGCGGCCCGGTTTTGACAAAGTTTTCGTCGTCATGGAGATAGATTATAAAAAAGAGTTTTCTGAAAGGAATGATAAAGTGTGCCGGTATATATTACCGAAAGCGGAGGAAAGATGACCGCAAGGCTCACAGGGGAGATAGACCACCACACCTCCCGCTGGTTAAGGATGGACATAGATACCGCTATCAACGACAGCTCGCCGAAAGAGTTAAGGCTTGATTTTTCGGGGGTAAGCTTTATGGACAGCTCGGGGGTCGGGCTCGTCATGGGAAGATATAAGAATATGTGCGAGAGAGGCGGAAAGCTGGAGCTTGTCAACATGCCGGAATATATACAGAAAGTGATGAGCCTTGCCGGGATGGACAGGCTCCTCGACGGGAAGAGGTGAAAAAAATGAAAAAGCCGGACAACGCGATGAAGATTATTTTTTTAAGCCTGTCGGAGAACGAGAGATTTGCAAGGAGCGCCGTGGGCGGGTTCATAGCGTCAAAAGACCCGAGGATAGACGAGCTGGGCGACCTTAAGACCGCGGTCAGCGAGGCCGTCACAAACTGCATAGTGCACGCCTATCGGGACTGCATAGGGACGATAGAGCTGAGCGCAAGGCTCTACGGCGACGAGGTCGTCGTCAAGGTCAGGGACACGGGCTGCGGGATAGAGGACGTGAAAAAGGCCATGGAGCCTCTTTACACTACCCTGCCCGACGAAGAGCGCTCCGGGCTCGGGTTCTCGGTGATGGAGAGCTTCTGCGACAGCGTTTCGGTAAAAAGCCGCCCCGGTTCGGGTACGACGGTAACTCTGACCAAAAAATTGGGAAAGCGCAGCCTCCTCAAATAAGCCGTACATATAAAAAGGAGGGTCTGTAAAAAATTGTTTACGCAGAATAGATCCTATTCCGATACGGAGGTCTCGGTAGAGGCGAATTTGGGGCTTGTGAGGCTCTGCGCCGGACGATTTCGCGGCAGAGGGATAGAGTATGAGGAACTTTACAGCGCGGGCTGCATGGGGCTTGTGAAAGCGGTGAAAGCCTTTGACGGCAGCAGAGGCGTGAGGTTTTCGACATACGCGGTGCCGGTGATATTGGGGGAGATAAAGCGGCTGTTCCGGGACGGCGGGTCGGTAAAGGTCTCGCGTGGGCTTAAGGAGCGGGCGATGAGGCTATCGCGGGAGTCGGAAAGGCTCGAAGCGGAGCTTGGGCGGGAGCCTACCGTAAAAGAGCTGAGCGAGGCGACGGGGCTTGAGCCGGAGGATGTGGCGGAGGCGGTATGCGTTATGCAGCCGGTCGTGAGCCTTACCGTCTCCGGGGACGACGGCGACGAGATACGGGATATTCCGGTCGAGCCTCCCGATGAAAAAATCACCGACAGCATAGCCCTTGAGCAGGCGCTTGGGACCCTTGAGCCGAAAGACAGGCTGCTCATATATCTTCGGTATTTTCTCTGCCGGACCCAGCAGCAGACCGCAAAGCGGCTCGGGATGACCCAGGTGCAGGTCTCACGGCGTGAAAAAAAGCTGCTCGGGACTCTGAGACAGCTTTTGGAGGGGTAGACCGCGGCCCGCCCCGGCGGGTAAGGGGCTTCTGCGGAAGTCTTTACGGAGTGCGTGGCGGAGCCCCGGCTCGCTGACGCGAGTCCCGACGGCGAAGCCGTCGGGCCCGGCCCCCCAAAAAGGGGGCCGGCGGGGCTCCGCGGAGGCAGGAGGTACGGCTTCGGGGCCGCGGCCGGAGGCGAAGCGTGTACGGTATAAGAAAAAGCAGCAGTTTTCGGACTGCTGCTTCTTGTTTTTTACTGTCAGACGGTAACTCTCCAGCCGTAGGGGTCGGGTTTTTTGCCCCACTGAATGCCGGTAAGCTCGTCGTAGAGCTTCTGGGTGAGCTCGCCTATCTTTCCGCCGCCGATCTCGATGACCTCGTCCTTGTACCTGAGTTTTCCGACAGGCGAAACGACGGCCGCGGTGCCGGTGCCGAAGACCTCTTCGAGAGTGCCTTTTCTTGCGGCCTCGATGAGTTCGTCGACCGAAATTCTTCTCTCCTCGACCTCATAGCCCCAGTCTCTGCAAAGGTGCAGGATGGAGTTTCTCGTGATCCCGGGGAGAATAGAGCCGTTCAGCATAGGCGTGACGACCTTGCCGGAAATTTTGAACATGATGTTCATAGACCCTACTTCTTCAATGTACTTCCTCTCAACTCCGTCAAGCCACAGAGCCTGCGAATAGCCGCTGTCATGAGCTTTGACCTGTGCGGCCAGTGAAGCGGCGTAGTTACCGCCGGTCTTGGCATACCCCATGCCGCCTCGCACGGCTCTTACATACTCGTCCTCTATCCAGATGCCGACGGGAGCAAGACCGCTCTCGTAATATGCTCCGGACGGGGAAAGAATGATGATAAACATATAAGTCTTGGAGGGCGCAACGCCGAGGTGCGGGTCGGTCGAGATGACAAACGGACGGATGTAAAGGGACGTCCCCTCCTCATACGGGACCCAGTCGCGGTCGACGTCAACGACGGCCTTTACAGCCTGAACAAAATCATCCTCGGGTATCTTCGGGATGCAGAGGCGCTCGTTGGAATTATTTGCGCGCTTTGCGTTCATGTCGGGGCGGAAGAGATATACGTCGCCGTTGTCGCCTCTGTACGCCTTTAAGCCCTCAAACATCTCCTGGCCGTAGTGCAGGACCATGGCGGCGGGGCTTAAGGTGATGTCGCCGAACGGGACTATCCTCGGGTCGTGCCAGCCCTTGCCCTCGGTATAGTTCATGATGAACATATGGTCGGTGAAGATGTGCCCGAATCCTAAAGGCTCTCCCTTTTTCGGGATGGGCTTGGGCTCGGAGGTTTTCTGAATTTTAATGTCAAGCATAAAAATGCCCTCCTGTGTTAAAGATTTAATTCGTTGATATTATAACGCTTTACCACGAAAAATGCAACACTTTTTTGAAATTTTTCTTTATGAGCATGGGGCGAGAGCTTCCGATGGCGGCGGCAGGCGGCGAGATAGGAGCCGTGGGGGCGATGAAACCTCCGGCTTGTGCGGGGCGAAGCCCCGGTCGGCGCCGCCTTACGGCGGCGGGGCTTCGCCCACCGGGTGCGCGCAGAAGCCGCCGCGATCGGATGTAAGCTATCGGATTATCGGCTGCGCGGTTATTCCTCATACTCCATCCCGGCCTGGATAGCCTTGAGATTTGCTTCCAACAGTTCGGGATGCTTTGCCGATACGGTCTTGGCGAGCGCTTCCTTGAGGCCCTCCTTTGAGACCGCGCCGGTCTTGTCGATGACCTTGCCCAAAAGCACCATGTTGGCAAGCGTCGGCAGTCCCATCTCGCGGGCGATCTTCGTCGCCGGAACATAGTGCGCCTCTATATCTGTCCTCGTTATCTTGCGGTCGATGAGGAACGAATCGATAAACACCTTGCCGCCGGAAACGACCGAATTTTCGTATTTATCCAGCGACGGCAGATTCATCGCGATAAGAATGTCCGGCTCGGAAACTATCGGCGAGCCGACGGGCGTGTCGGAAATAATCACCGAGCAGTTGGCCGTGCCGCCTCTCATTTCGGGACCGTAGGACGGAAGCCAGGAGATCTGCTTATCCTCCTCAAGGCCCTTATAAGCTAAGACCTTTCCGGCGAAAAGCACGCCCTGTCCGCCGAATCCGGCAATCAGAATCTGTGTGTATGCCATATCACTCGGCCTCCTTTGACTTGTCGCGGTAAACTCCCAAAGGATAGTAGGGTATCATGTCGGTCTCCACCCATTTAAGAGCCTTTTCGGGGGTCATGCCCCAGTTCGTCGGGCAGCTCGATACTACTTCGATAAGCGAGAAGCCCTTGCCGTCGACCTGGTTCTGAAACGCCCTCTTTATCGCCTTTTTGGCGCTCATGACGTTTTTGACATTGTTCACGGCGACTCTCTCTATATAATAAGGAGCGTCAAGGGCGGACAAAAGCTCGCAGACCTTTATCGGGTATCCCACGGTCTTTACATCGCGGCCGTAGGGGGAAGTCTGTGTGACCTGGCCCGGCAGAGACGTGGGGGCCATCTGGCCGCCGGTCATGCCGTAAATCGCATTATTTACAAATATTACCGTGATATTTTCATTTCTCGTTGCGGCATGAACGGTCTCCGCCATGCCGATGGAGGCTAAATCGCCGTCGCCCTGATAGGTGAAAACTATGTTTTCGGGGCGGGCTCTCTTAAGACCCGTGGCGACTGCGGGAGCGCGTCCGTGAGCGGCCTCTACCATGTCGCAGGAGAAATAGTCGTATGCCATAACCGCGCATCCTACGGGGGCTACGCCTATAGTCCTGCCCAAAATGCCCAAATCGTCTATCGCTTCGGCGACAAGACGGTGGATTATTCCGTGTGTGCAGCCGGGGCAGTAGTGCAAGGGGGCGTCGGTGAGAGCCTCCGGCTTTTTGAATACTACAGCCATCAGATTTTTCCTCCTTCCATATCTTCAATAGCCTTGAGGACCTGTTCGGGCGTGGGTATCATGCCGCCTACGCGTGAGCAGAGAGTGACGGGCTTTTTGCACTCCTCGGCAAGCTTTACGTCCTCTATCATCTGACCCATGGAAAGCTCGACGGATATGAAGCCATTGACCTTATCGGCGGTCTTTTTGATTATCTCGGACGGGAACGGCCAGAGGGTGACGGGTCTTATCAGGCCCGCCTTTATGCCCTTGGCTCTTGCGGCGGTGATGGCGTTTTTCGAGACCCTTGCCGCAATGCCGAAAGCAACTACGCAGACGTCCGCGTCATCGAGCATATATTCCTCGCAGATGACCTCGTTTTGCTCGACGGTCTTATATTTTTCGTATCTTTCGAGATTTTTCTGCTCAAGCTGCTCCGGGACAAGATAGAGAGAATTTATTATGTTGTGCTCGCGCTTGCCCTGAGTGCCGGTCAGAGCCCACGGCTTTTCGACGGTATGTACGCAGTCCTCGGGAAGCTCGACAGGCTCCATCATCTGGCCCATCGTGCCGTCCGCCAAAAGCATTGCGGGCATGCGGTATTTGTCGGCAAGATCGAACGCTTTTACCGTGAGGTCCGCCATTTCCTGAACGGAAGCGGGCGCCAATACTGTGAGATGGTAGTCGCCGTGGCCGCCGCCTTTTGTTGCCTGGAAATAGTCGGACTGCGAGGGCTGGATGCCGCCAAGACCCGGGCCGCCGCGCTGAACATTGACTATAAGCGCCGGCAGATCGGAGCCCGCAAGATAGGAAATGCCCTCCTGCTTCAAAGAAACTCCGGGGCTCGAGGAGCTGGTCATGACCCTAAGTCCCGCGCTCGAAACGCCGTAGACCATATTTATCGCGGAGATCTCGCTCTCTGCCTGCAAAAACGTTCCGCCGATTTTGGGCATGCGCTTCGCCATATAGGCCGCGACTTCGGTCTGAGGAGTAATGGGGTATCCGAAATAGTGGCGGCAGCCGGCCCTTATCGCCGCTTCGGCAATGGCCTCGTTGCCTTTCATTAAAACCTTTGCCATAATCTTCCTCCTTTATTTCTCTACCGTGATAACGCAGTCGGGGCACATGGTAGCGCAAAACGCGCAGCCTATGCACTTTTCCTGATCGGTCATCTCGGCGGGAGAATGTCCTTTTTTGTTGATTTTGTCCTTGGACAGCACAAGCAGTCCTTTCGGGCAGGCCGCCACGCAAAGGCCGCAGCCCTTGCAGAGATCGACGTTGAATGTCAGCTTCGGCATAGAATATCCTCCTTAGTAAAGCTCGTAATATTTTTTCTGAATGTCTATCGGAAAGACGTTTTCAAGGCTGAGTTGTCCGGCGAGGCTCCTTTCTGCGGAGCTGAAAAGCACCGGCAGGCCGCAAAGCGAAGACAGCTCGCGGCATTTTTCATATCCGTCCAGAACTGTTTCGGCGGTGGTGAGGTGTGCAAGATTTGAGTTATTAACTATCGCAGTAAAGGGTATGCCTCCGGCGGTCTCTATCTCGCGCATGACCTCGAGCGCCTCCTCGGGACTTTGCGTAAGAGGGCGGCAGAAGTTTGCAACATAAATCATCTCAAAGTCGTTTTCCTCTAAGATATAGGGGGCGAACCTGCCGAGGGCGTATGCTCCCCTGTCGTCGCCGCCGATGTCCAAAACAGCGTATCTATGGCGATTTTGAACCACGCCGTAAAGCTCGGACGGCAGAGCCGGGAGATCGACGTTTGAGTTTGCAAACTCGGGAGACACCGTCTCGATACCCATGGAGTTCAGAAGCTCCGACGAATCCTTTGTGCGAAAATAGGGGTTGACGATATCAAGGTCGGCGATGACGACGCGGTCATGCGTTTTTTTAAGCTCTATGGCGTAATTGACCGCAAGATTGGTCTTGCCGGAGCCGTAGTGACCGGCAAAAAGGGTAACTCGCTTAAATGTCGTGTCGACCGCCTCCTTTGGAGATTGTTTGATGGGCGCGGGGGCTTGCTCTTGCCTGTGCGGCTCTCCCCCCTCGCTCGCGAACGCTGCCGCGTTCGCTCGCTCGGGGCTTCTGCTGACCGGCAGCTTTCGGGGACAACCCCTTTGCAAGGTGTTTTCCCCGAGCCCCTTTCGCGAAGCCCGACGGCATGAAATGCCGTCGGGTAGGGGACCCCTTGATAGGGTCCCCTACGCCCAAACAGTCCACCGGACTGTTTGGGCTACCCTCCTGATCTTTTTTCGGATTAAGCATCCGAAAACGATGCCTGACGGCATCCTTTCCGGATGCGGGGGATTTCGCAGCCTGCGGGCTGCGACCAAGGGCGCTGCCCTTGGAACCTGCCCGCTGGAACACGCGGGGTTTTGTCTGCGGGACAACCGAATCGGTCGTTTTTGATGAGGGCAGTCCCGCAGCTACAAAACCAGCTTGTTCATTTGAGGAAAAGCGGGGTAAAACCTTTCAGATTTCGCTCGCCTGAACCTTGCGACAAGCTTTAAAACCCTGCTCTATCCTCTAACCCTCTATCTTCTATCCTCTATCACAGCTTGTTTCTCTGAATCTTTCCGCTTATCGTCTTGGGAAGCTCATCCCTGAATACGATTACTCTCGGATATTTGTATGGCGCTGTGTGGCTCTTGACGTAGTTCTGTATCTCCTTTTTCAGCTCTTCCGTGGCGACCGTGCCCTTTGTGAGCACTATGCTCGCCTTGACTATCTGACCCCTGATCTCGTCCGGCACAGCCGATACGCCGCATTCCAAAACATACGGCAGCTCCATGATGACGCTCTCTATCTCGAACGGGCCGATTCTGTAGCCCGAGGACTTGATGACGTCGTCTATCCTCGAAACATACCAGAAATACCCGTCCTCATCCCTCCACGCCGTATCGCCGGTGTGGTAGTAGCCGTCGTGCCATGCCTCTTTCGTCAATCCGTCGTCCAGATAATACTGCAAGAACAAACCGAGCGGGACTTCTTCGGAGGTTTTTATGCATATCTCGCCGACTTCGCCGTTCGCCACGGGATTGCCGTCGGGGTCTAAAATGTCTATATCATACTGAGGAGAAGCCTTGCCCATCGAGCCGTACTTCGGCGTATCGCCGTAGAGGTTTCCGATGACGAGCGTGGTCTCGGTCTGGCCGAAGCCCTCCATTATCTCAAGCCCGGTCGCCTGCTTGAACTGCTTCGCGACCTCCGGATTCAATGCCTCCCCTGCGGTCGTCATGTGATGGATAGAGCTTAGATCGAATATCGAAAGGTCCTCTTTTATCATCATTCTCAGCATCGTCGGGGGCGCGCAGAATGTCGTAATATTATATTTTGCGAACATCGGCAGAATATCCGCGGCGTCGAATTTGTCGAAGTCATACACAAACACAGCGCCCTCGCAGAGCCACTGCCCATAGAGCTTGCCCCAAAGTGACTTGCCCCAGCCGGTGTCGGAAATCGTCAGGTGAAGCCCGTCGCGCTCGCAGCAGTGCCAGTATTTGGCGGTCACGAAGTGGCCGAGGGCGTATGTATGGGCGTGCTGAGCCATCTTCGGGTTGCCGGTCGTGCCGGAAGTGAAGAACATCAGCGCCGGCTCCTGACCCGAAGAGCAATCCTCGGGGCGCTCGAATTTGCCGGTGTAGAGCTGGTACTCGTTGTCGAAGTCGTGCCAGCCGTCCTTTGCGCCGCCGACAAGTATCTTGGTCTTTACCGACGGGCAGTTCTTTGCGGCTCTCTCGGCTATATCGGCGACGTCGCCGTCAGCCGTGCAGAGTATCGCCGAAACGCCTGCGCGCTCGTAGCGGTACTCGAAGTCGTGCTGCTTGAGCTGGTTCGTGGCGGGAATGGCGATAGCTCCGAGTTTATGCAGCGCAACCATCGCGAACCAGAACTGATAATGCCTCTTTAAGACGAGCATGACCTTGTCGCCCCGCTTTATGCCGAGCGAACGAAGATAGTTTGCGGTCTGGTTGGTGGCGCGCTTCATGTCCTTAAAAGTAAATCTGCGCTCGACCTTATGCTTGTCAACATGTATCATCGCGAGCTTGTCGGGGTATTTGTCGGCGATAGCGTCGACGCAGTCGAAGCCGAAGTTGAACGTCTCGGTGTCGTGGAATTTCATGTCCACAAGCTTGCCGTTTTCGTCTTCGATAAAATCGACGAAGCGCTCCGCCAAAAGGGCGTCCTTCTTCGGGCGGTTGGCCTGAATAAGGGACGTGCGGGCCGTTTCCTCGGTATCATCCTCGCCCGGCAGGACTACCGCCACGAACACGCAGTCTTTTCCGTTCACGGCGATCATTCCGTGAGGCGTGGAAGAGTTATAATAAATGGAGTCGCCCTCGTTTAATATCTCGATATGGCTGCCGACCTGGACTTTGAGGCTGCCCGAAATAATAATGTCGAATTCCTGGCCCGAATGCTTGGTGAGGTGTATCGGCACGTTCTGCTGAGACTCGATATAGTCGTACTTTACCCAGTACGGCTCGGCTATCTTGTCGCGGAATTTCGGCGCAAGATTTGCGATGTCGATGCCCTTTTCATGCGCCGTGACCTGACCCTGACCCTTTCTTGTCAGGGTGTAGCTCGACAGTCTCGCCGCAGTACGTCCCTCCAAAAGGTCGGTGAGGTCGACGTCGAAAGCGAGCGCGCACTTGTGGATAAAGGTAAACGGAAGATCGGCCTCCGCGCTCTCGTACTTAAGATACTCCTCCTCGGAGACCTCGGTCTTTTCCGCCGCCTCCGCAGTCGTCCAGCCCATTATCTCGCGCATTTCACGGATTCTTTCGGCGATCTCTGCGAGCCGGCTTGCAGTCTGGTTGCTCATGGTACTTCTTCTCCTTAAAATAAATTTCTTTTCTTAAGCAGTCCCGCGTCATTAAAAAAACCGTCCCAAAGAAAACTTTGAGACGGGATGTTCCCGCGGTACCACTCAAATTGCGGACAAAGTCCGCCGCTTCAGGCTCTTTAAAAGCCCTTGCGCTTTAACGCGCGCACACGGGAGCCCCTGAGTTTATACTTCGGAGTTCCGGCTCGGAAGTGATTTGAACCCGTAATCATGCCGCCGGTTTTCAGCTTGCCCGGCTCTCTGCCGACAAATTTTGCGGATTCCGTCTTCGTCGCTGCCTTTGTGGAATTTATTCATTTATAGGATTATAGCACATCCCCGCTTTTCTGTCAATCGGCAGATTAGATAAAAACACGGCCGAAGCGGGCTGAAAATGTGGAAAAAGAGCAGGAAAAAAAGCGGTCCCCATGCCTCATGCTCCGCAAAAATATCATAAAATGCAAGAAATCAGTGATTATATGTCAGCAAATCTGCATAAATGCAAAACTATATCTTAGTGCAATCTTAGGATAAATCAAAAATGAAAAGTATATGAAATCTTTGAAAGTTTTGATAAAACGGTTGACATATCGCCCTAAACGTAGTATTATAGGGTAAAAAGGCAAGGAGGAAAAATTATGGCAACACTTAAAATGACCATCGACAAAAACAACAAAATATCAAAAATCAACAAGGAGATCTACGGCCACTTCGCAGAACACCTCGGAAGATGCGTCTACGGCGGCATCTACGTCGGCGAGGACTCCCCCGTTCCGAACATCAAGGGCTACCGCAAAGACGTCGTCGAGGCCCTTAAGGCCATCAAAGTCCCCGTCGTTCGCTGGCCGGGCGGATGCTTCGCCGATACATACCACTGGCGGGACGGCGTCGGCCCCAAGGAAAACCGCAAGAAGATAGTAAACATCCACTGGGGCGGAGTTACCGAGGACAACTCTTTCGGCACGCATGAGTTTCTTGACTTCTGCGAGCTTATTGGCTGCGAAGCGTATGTCGCCGTAAACGTCGGCTCCGGCACCGTCCAGGAGGCCGCCGAATGGATGGAGTACATGACCTCCGCCAACGAAAGCCCGATGACCGAGCTGAGAAAGAAAAACGGCCGCGAGAACCCCTGGAAAGTCAAGTATGTCGGCATCGGCAACGAAAACTGGGGCTGCGGCGGCGAGATGAACGCCGACTATTATTCAAGCCTTTATAAGCAGTTCCACTGCTTCGTCAGGGGCGCAGAACAGCAGATAGCATGCGGACCGAATTCTAACGACGTCAACTGGACCGACGGGATGATGAAAAACGTCGGACCGTGGCAGATGCAGGGGCTGTCACTCCATCACTACACCGTCCCGACTAATCAGTGGCAGCACAAGGGCGACTCGGTCAAGTTCTCCGAGGAAGAATATTACAACACGTTGCAGCACACCTGGTTCATGGAGAGGATACTCAAGGACCAGGAGGGCGTCATGCAGCGCTATGACAATGACAAAAAAATCGGACTTATCGTCGACGAATGGGGAATCTGGACCGACGTCTTGGAGGGCACCAACCCCGGATTCCTCTATCAACAGAACACCGTAAGAGACGCTATTCTGGCGTCCATCAACCTGAACCTCTTCAACGAGCACTCCGCCCGCGTAAAGATGGCGAACATCGCGCAGATGATCAACGTTTTGCAGGCGATACTCCTGACCGAGGGCGACAAGATGGTAAAAACTCCGACCTATCACGTCTTTGACATGTATAAGGAGCATATGGAAGCAATGCTCGTCTACTCGGGCTGCGACAACGTCGATATTGAGGCCAAGGACGGCAAATTCCCTGCCGTTTCGCAGTCGGTATCCGTCGACGACAGCGGCAAGATGCACATAACCATATCAAACGCTTCTCTTTCGGAGGACTTTGACATAGACTGCGCCATTCCGAGGGCCGAATACAAGACTGTTTCCGCGAAGATCCTGACCGGAAAATACGACGATATCAACACCTTTGAGGACCCCGACAATGTCTCGCCCAAGGCGTATGACGGCGTCAAGCTCGACGGCGAGAAGCTCACTCTCAAGCTTCCCAAGTGCTCCGTTATCTCGATAGAGCTGTGCTGATAGACGGAAAACCTGTCTGCAAGCGGTGTCTTTTAGCGGAAGTCGACCCGGACGGGCTCTATAAAAAAGTCGGGGAGCTTATCGAGGCTCTGCCCGAGGACGTGAAGTGCCCCGACGGCGAATACAGTCGCAGGCTTGAGATTTGCAGAAGCTGCGACGGGCTTCAGAACGGCATCTGCCGGGAGTGCGGGTGCTTTGTAGAGCTAAGGGCAGCGGCGAGGAAGAATTACTGTCCGAGCGCGTTAAAAAAATGGTAAACGAACGCCCCTTTGAGCGAAAGGCTCGGAGGGGCGGGGTTTTTACTTTTGTGCCTCCCCATCGCTCGCGAACGCTGCCGCGTTCGCTCGCTCGGGGCTTGTGCTGACCGGCAGCTTTCGGGGACAACCCCTTTGCAAGGTGTTTTCCCCAAGCCCCTTTCGCGAAGCCCGACGGCATTTCATGCCGTCGGGTCGGGGAAACCCCCGGCGAGTGGTTTCAAGCGACACTCTTTACTTTCTGCAAAACTTTCCATTAGTTAGTGTCGCTTAGCGAAGACTTCGTCTTCGCCAAAGTAATGATATAATAACCCGTCCACCGGACTGTTTTTGCTCCCTTTCCTGCGCTTCGCTTACGCTTATCCCTCGAGCACGCCTGCCGGCGTTCTCTCGGGGGATTTCGCAGCCTGCGGGCTGCGACTCGGTGGCTCTGTCCCCGAGACCCCCGCAGCCTTGAAAGGCTGGCGAACTTTTTAGTTTTTTCTTTCTTCGGGCTTGCTCGGATAATATTACCCATCCTCTCAAACCTCGGGTCGCTTATGCAGGATGCGATTATCAGCCTCGGCTCGCTTCCGTCAAGCGGCACTATCCCGAAACATTCGTCGTCGCACATCTGCAATATCACGTTCTTGTCGTCTACCCCGCAGACCGCTATCCCCGCATAGCCGTACTCTTCCCTGACCTGTTCCGCCATCGCGCTGAAATCAAGCTCCGTGGTCCTGCCGTCAAAATCCGTGACCCAGACCTTTTCGGCGTTTCCGTCCAAGCTTACCGCCTTGCCGTTTATCACCGTTTTGATGTCTCCGTTCGGGATATTGAACATCTTCTTCGGCCTGCCCTTTCCGACGTCAAGCTCCATCAGCTCCGATTTGCCGTTTTCGGTGTAATAAAGCCTCTCGCCGCTTCCCATCCACCAACAGGAAATATCGTATTTTTTCGTGCTGTAGATTTTTTTTGAGGCATGAGAATTCAGATCGACCTTATATATCTCAAACTTGATTTTTTCGGGATCGTCCATGCTCTGCGACTTGAGCATGATATAAAGATCGTTTGCATAAAACTGTGATGTAAACGTAGTATATGCGCCGTCCTCATACTCCAAAGAAAAAATCTTCTCACTCCCGCCGTTCTCCTTAAGCTCCTCGGCATACACGTTGAGCGTGTACCTTTCGTCGGGGTCTTTTTTATGCGACGTCATAGTCTCGGAATCGAAAACCTCCTCGGGCTCGTGAACGCCGATGAAATACATATAGCCCCTGTGCGCACGGATATACTTGTTATACATGGTGTCGTCAAACACCTCGCCCGAAACCTCTCTTTCCACACGAATATCGCTGCCGTCGGCCTTTGCGGAAAGTATATCGACGGTATCTAATCTTTCGGACAAATCTACCCCTTTGGGTCTTGCCGTCCAGTACAGTCTTCCGTCATAGAATGACAGGCCCGTGAATTCCGGCCATCCGAGCGCCAGGCAGACCGTATTGTCGGTATGGTCGCAGCCCGGCACGTCGCAAATGTTATATGCGTTCTCGCCGCCCGAGCCGTCCGAGCCCATCAGCCTGAACCCGTTTCTGCACATGATTATGCCGAAATAATTGCCCTCGCCGTCGCTTGTTATCATCTTGTCCTGGAGCATATAGCTTGGGTCGGCGTCGAAATCCTCAAGATAATCTTTTGAATCAAAGAGCGCTCGGCCTGCCGCCATCAGGCAGATTAGACAGACGCATGCCGCCAAGACTGCGATAATTTTTCCTCTTGTTATTTTTTTGGTCATTTTGGTCTCCTCCTCCGCGGCTTCAAGGATATACCTTTCGTCGGCTTCTCCCAAAAGCTTTGCAAGCCTCGGTATATTCATAAAACCACTCCTTCCTGTTTCAGGCGCTCTCTGAGCCTCTCCCGGGATGAACGAAGACTCGATTTGACCTTGGACCTGCTGAAATTATAGCGCCGGGATATTTCCTCCACGCTGTCGAAAAACCAGTATTTTCGCAAGAATATCTTTCTTGAATCGGGGCTTAAGTCCTCTAAGAAAGAATTTATTATTGCGACTATCTCTCCCTCGGTGCCGTCGGGCGTGCTCCTGTCGGGGAGGATGTCCGAAAGCTCGTCAAGAGAGATTCGCGTACCTCCGAAGCGCTTCTTGGCGGTCTTTTTTCGCAGAGCCATCAGCGCCTCGGTCCTCGCAATTTTAAGAGCGTACGCCTTGAATGATTTGGGCTCCACCGGCGGGATGGTGCTCCAAAGCTTGAAATACACATCGGACAGGCACTCCTCGCTGTCCTCCTCGGAACGCAAGATCCCGAAAACAAGCTTTTTGAGAATCCCGCCGTAAAGGCTTTTAGTCAGAGTAAGCGCGCTCTCGTCGCGGGAAAAATACAGCTTTATAAGTTCGGCTTCGTCCACGGCCGTCACCTGCTTTCCTATTTCAGAACGTTCTACCTATTAAGATGCAAAAAGCGCTCGGGAGGTTGCTGAAAACAAAAAACAACCCCGCCAAAGACGGGGATTTTAATTTCAGTAAAGCTCGGGCAAGTTGTCCTTTGTCACCGCATAAGGGCTGTCGTATAGCATTTTAAGATAGTCGTAGGAGTTGACCTCTTCGCCCAGAACAAAGCCGTGGGACCATGTCATATAGTACGACCAGCCGATTTTTTTGCGGCATATCTCGTCTATGTCCGGCAGGGCGCCTATCTCCCCTATCGCCGCTATCTTTTCGCTTTCGGTTATCTTTGTCAGTTCATGATACTTCTGCTCCTGAGATTCGTGGCAGTGCGGCTCGGGATAGATGTCCCGAGAAATTATGTCCACAACGTCGTCGCCGGGGTAGCATGCCGGAAGCGGTGAATTTGCGGTCCAGATGAGATTATTTAAGCCGTGGACGTTTGTGTAGCGCTCGTACATGAGCCTGAAGAGCTTTTTTGCGGTCTCGGGACCCTTGGCGCCCCACCAGAACCACCTGCCCTCGGATTCGTGGAAAGGCCGCCAGATTATCGGCACGCCCCTGTCGCAAAACGGTCTTAACAGCCCCGCCATGCAGTCCATATCCGACAAAAGCGCCCTGTTTTCGGGGGTGCCGTCTATGACCGCCCTTTCCGCGTCGAAATCGGTGTTGCGGGTGAAAAACGACTTAGAGCGCCCTCCCAAAGGAGAGAACCAGTGCCAGGTAAAGGTTATCAGTCCCTTTTTCTCGGCCCATTCCCATGCGCGCTTCAATGTCCCGTAGTTAAGCTCGACCTCGGTCTGACACTCCTCGTCGGTGTCGAGATAATTTATGTTCGGCGAATAGGATAAAAGCTCGAAGCCCAAGAGCGCCGGCATGCGGCCGGTTATCTCGTGGATTTTATGCAGCTCCTCCTGCGCCATCGACTGCGTATGCTGTCCGGTGACGACCATCTCGCCCGAGATGTCGGACAAAAATTTCAGCACGTTTTTAACGCCCTGCTGAGCGTTCGGATTTACCAGCGTAAAAAGCTTGCCGCTCATTTTTTAAACTCTCCTTTCGCAGTTATGTTCGCCTTTAGTATAACATCCAGGGAAGCAAATGGGAATTGTGAGTTATGACAAATTTTCAGAGCGTTTTTTGGCAGGATGCACAAGCCGGGCATTTCCGTCATCTCGGGCGGCGCTATGAGTCCCCGGCATACGTCATATCTTTTAAATATAAAGTATTGAAATTTCGGGAAAAATGTGATATTATAGTTTTGTATATTTATTTTCGGAGGGTGTTATGTCGGACAAGAACATCGTTATCACCGTGAGCGCCGTCGGCGGCAGCTTCTCCAAAGACCTCGAGGTGCCGCTTGACATATCCGCGTTCGAGCTATGCGAAGCGCTTTATTCCTCATATTTTCCGGAATTTCTCGGAAAGCCCGAAAAATACTGCCTGAGAGCCGAAAGACCCGTCGCTTTTTTAAGAGGCGACAAGACCCTGCGCGAGTTCGGTCTCAGAAACGGCAGCGTTATAAATATCGTCGGAACGGAGGAGCAGAGGGATGAATGAGCTGAAGCTTATAATCGAGGGCGGAGGAGTCACAAGGGCGGCCGTGCTCTCGGAAAACAGGCCCGGGATAAGAATAGGCAGCGTCTCGGACTGCGATATAAGGCTTAAAAGAGAGCTTTTCGACGGTCCTGTTCTCGTCACGGTTTGCTTTTCCGGGGACGGCTGGAGGATATCCTGCGAAGAGGGAGCGGCGCTTATCTCAAGAACCGGCAAAGAGGCTTCGGAATTCGGCGTTTTGCACGGCGATATTTTTTCTTTAAGACAAGGCGGCGCCGATGTTTTAAAATTTTATACATATTTTTCCTACCCCGATCCCGCTCCCGACTATGACGCGATAATCGATATAAGAGACCTCTCCCATGTCGTCATCGGAAACACCGACGGCGCGCATATAAAGCTTGACTCGGATATTATTTCGGGGGAGTATATCGTCCTCTCAAATGATGACGGCGATATATCCGCCGACGCGTCCTTTGCGCCTAACAGCGCGCTTTTGAACGGCGAGCGCTTTTTCGGTATAGCAAAAATTTCCGACTTTGATTTTATCTCCCTCGGGGATTTCATATTCTACTTTAAAAACGGCGTTCTGTATACCCCGGAAAGGGAGGACCTCTCCGTCGCTTCGGGACTTGATTATATGCCGCTAAGAGAGGAGACCCCGGCGTATCGGTATCCCGAGTTGAACCGCGGACCGAGGCTCAAAAAAGACCTCGGGGCGGAGCCTATAGAGATTGCAGGCCCTCCGAAAAAGCCGGACGCTCCCAAAACGAGCCTTATTTTACAGCTCTCCCCTACCCTTGCGATGATAGCGGTCTCAGCACTGTCCCAGGCAAGCCTTATAGGTTCGGGCGTTAAGGGCGCGGGACTTGTCATCTCAAACTTTTCGACTCTTGCGGTCGGCATTCTGACCACCGTTTTCGGGTTCGCGCACGGCAGGCTCACCTACCGCTCATCCTTAAAAAAATGGGAGAACGGGTACAGGGAAATCATCCTCAAAAAGACTGCCGAGCTTGAGGATGAAAAATTCCGCGAGCAGACGGAGCTTTGGCATATTTATCCGGACTGCGAAAGCCTGCGGGAATTCGTAAAGACCTTTTCCGGCAGGATTTTTGAGAGATCTCCCGCCGACGATGATTTTCTGAGCCTCAGTCTCGGGACGGGCTCCAACCCGGCGATGAGAAAGCCGGTCTTTAAGCCTATGGACCACTCGGGCGCTGAAAACGAAATGACGGCGCTTGCCAAAAGCGTGTGCGAAAAATATTCCGAGGTGGACGGGACTCCCGTGAGAGTGGATATACGGGCGTCCGGTACTATAGGCGTTATCGGCGATGAGCAAATGCGCTATGAATTTTTCAAGACGCTTTTGGCGCAGGTCTGTATCCTCCACTCATACGAGGACGTAAAGGTGATTTTAATGATACCGTCCGGCGAGACGGAAAAATACGGCTGGGTAAAGTGGTTCCCGCATCTCAACGGCGTGGGCGGAGAGCTGAGAGGGATAGTCTGCGACAGAGAGAGCAGGGACCGGGTATTTGAGTATCTTTACTCTGTGATGTCGGAGAGAAAGTCCGCTCTTGAATCGGGCAGAGAGATAAAAAGCCCCCATATCGTCGTGTTCGCGCTTGAGGAATTCGACGTAAAAAAGCATCCTCTTTATAACTTCTCCGAGGAATTTTCCGAGCTTGGTGTGAGCTTTGTTTTCTTCGGGTCATACTGCGAGAACCTGCCGAAAAACTGCTCCGAAATAATAAAACTCGATACGTCGGGGTGCAGCGTTTCCTCCAAAAACGACGGAAACGCCGAGAGAAAGTTCACGCCCGATGAAATAAACGATTTCAGCATATCGTTCATCGCCGAAAGACTTGCGCCGATATACGCCTCGGGCACATCCTTGGCGGCAAAGCTTCCGACGGATGTAAGCCTGTTTGAGATACTCAACATCCTCGAGCCCGAGGACTACGGCATGCCCGAAAAATGGAAAAAAGCGGACGTTTCGCATTCTCTGTCCGTGCCTTTGGGACTCGACGCCCTCGGAAACGTTCTGAGGCTCGATATAAGCGAACGCGCGCACGGCCCCCACGGGCTTATTGCCGGCACTACCGGCTCGGGCAAGAGCGAGCTTCTGTCTACATATATTCTTTCGGCAGCGCTTAATTACAGGCCGACCGAGCTTGCTTTCCTGCTCATAGATTTCAAGGGCGGCGGAATGGCGAACCAGTTTGAGGGCCTGCCGCATATCGTCGGCATAATCACCGACAACGACGGCGAGGGTACAGAGAGGTCTCTGCGCTCGATAAGGTCCGAGATAGAGCGCCGCAAAAGGCTGTTTGCAGACGAAAACGTCAGCAGCATAGACGGCTACATAAGAAAATACCGTGCCGGGGCGGCCGAAATACCCTTGCCGCATCTTGTCATAACCGTGGATGAATTCGCCGAGCTCAAGGCCGAGCATCCGGAATTCATGCGCGAGCTCATAAGCGCGGCAAGAATAGGCCGAAGCCTCGGAGTTCACCTCATCCTCTCCACACAGAAGCCCGCGGGCCAGGTCAGCGAACAGATACTTTCCAACTCCCGCTTCCGCATCTGCCTGAAAGTGGCGTCCCGCGACGACAGCTATGAAGTCCTGAGGACTCCCCTCGCCTCCGAGATCAAGGAGCGCGGCCAGGCATATTTGCAGGTCGGGAACAACGAAGTCTTTACCCTGTTTCAGTCGGCGTATACCGGGGCGTCGGCCCTCAGCGACAAAAACGGAAGCGCGCGCGAATTCACCGTCTCTGAAGTATCTTTCAGCGGAGTGAGAACGCCGGTGTATGTGAAAAAGGCGTCCGATTCAAACGGCGAACGCCTGACACAGCTTCGGGCAGTTATCGATTATATTTCGGATTATGTAAAAACCTCGGGAGAGCCCGTGCCGTCCCCGATATTCTTAAGTCCCCTGCCGGAAAATATAGATTTTCCGACCGATGATCTATCATCAGACGGCGCTATGGACTCCGAGATAGGCATTATCGACGACGTCGAAAAGCAGTCCCAGCCCGTTTTCAGGCTCGATATTTCGGACGGAAACGTCCTTGTCGTGGGCGAATCGGGTTCGGGAAAGACGGAGCTCTGTAAGACATTTATTCGCTCGCTGTGCTCAAAAAATTCGCCCGAGCAGTTCGGGTTCATGATAATCGACCTTGCCTCTAAGGCGCTTATGGGCATGTCAAGGCTTCGGCACTGCATAGGTCTTGCGACCGACCCCGGGGAGAGCCTAAGGCGGGCAGTAGAATTTATCTGCCGGGAAATAAGCCGAAGAAAAACGCTTGCGGCGGGTACGGAAGTTATGACCTCCGAGGTCGTAATCATCGACAATCTTTCGGAATTCCGTGAAGCCGTCAAGGAGTACGATAGCGACGCCGTGTATCTTTTAAGAGAGGGTCCGTCGGTCGGGGTCTATACATTGGCTTCCGACACGTCCGCCTCGGGAATAGGCAGCAAGTTCATGAGCTGCTTCCCGGTAAGGATCGCCCTGCACCTTACCGACCCGGGCTCTTATATCGGAATTCTCGGTAAAACCGTGCCGGCCTCAAAGAGCGTCCCCGGGAGAGGGCGCGTAAGGGTCGACGGAAATATGTATCTGTTCCAGACCTACAGCCCGTTCGGACAGGACGTTTCGGAGGAGCAGTTTGCCGAAAAAATAAATAAAGCATATCCAAAGCCGGGGCCGGTGAAAATGCCGGAGCTGCCGAAGTCCTTGAGCGTTGAGGAGACGGCTATGCTCGGAAATCCGAATGACGAAAAGATAGCCGTGGGACTTGATTTTGAGACTGCCGAGCCGGTGTTTATAGACCTTACGGAGGAAAATATCGGAATTGCGGCGAAATCATCTGGGATAAAAACGGCCGTCATAAAGACGATAGTCGCGGGCGCGCTCAAAAAATCCTGTAAAATCAAAATCATCATTTCCGACAGGGCGGACAGCGGGTTAAATATCACCGGCTGCAAGAGGGTCTTAACGGACGACCTCGGAGAAGAGCTTGATGCGTTAAAAGAAAGCGGAGAGCGCGCGCTTATAATACTTAACGACCGAAAGGCAGTTGAAAAATATGCCGGGGAAATAGCCGCTCTTACGGCTTCGGGGAATGTTTTCACGGTATTTTCCGACATCCCGGGAGCGGGAGGCTTCGGCTCGCTGGAGGCGACGAGGCTTGTCAAAAATCTCAGGGGATACATAATCTTCGACGATTTAAGAAGAGTCGATTTCATAGGCAGTTTAAGGCTCACTCCGTCAGAGCTGAGAAGATATGTGCGGCCGGCGTTTGCGTCAGACGGATATATCTTAAACGGCGAGGGGCTTGAGAGGGTCAGGTTCTCCGACCCCGAAAGAGGCGACGGCGATGACTGACGAGGAACTCAGGCAATTAAACCTTGAATCAGAGGAGATAGCGGAGATACTTTCCGAGCTTAAAAATACCGTCAGGGCGCTTGCAAGAGACTGGCAGAGCCCGGGCGCAGAGGCTTTCTGGGAGAGGATGGAAAGAGAGATAAAGCGGGTCTCGGCGCTTTATGAAAAGGCCGAGAACGCCTGCGCAGACTTAAGAAAGGAGCTGAACGAGTAATGCTTTACCGTGCGGCCCTTTATGCGGAGCTTGCCTCTATAAGCGAGAGGCTGACCGAAATTTCAAGAGAGCTTTCGGCGCTTGTGATGATAGGCGTGCTCCTTGAGGAGATAATTTACTCGGTGGATTCGTCTGCGGCGGAATTTTCCGACAGGATAAACTCCAAGGCAAAGCGGCTTGCGGAATGCTTAGACGGCGCAATCGAGCCCGGCAGCTCTTTTTATGAAGCCGGAACGGACAAGGGCGCCGACGACGACAATGTCAAGAACGCGATATCCGCCGTAAAAAACGAAAAAAGCAGGATAAGCTCAGACGTGGAGAGCTTAAAAACCGAGGCCGCCGCCCTCAGAGAGCGCGCCGGTGAAATTTCCGCGCTTATTTCGGCAGGAGAATTTGCGGAGGAAATCGAAAATGAAATTCCGTATTGATCTTGAAAAAATAGAAAAGGCGGCGTTTTATGAAAGAGACCTTTCGGCGGCATATCTCGACTATGCCGACGGGCTTGAAAAGGAGGCCCGCCGCAGGATACTCTTTCCCGATTCGCCGCTTCCCGACAGCGTTGACAAGGCCGACAGAGGATTGGAAAAAAAGACGGTTCAGCTTGAGGAGTCTGCGGAAAAAGCCGTGGAGAGCGCCGACAGACTGGAAAGGCTTTTGGAGGAGGCGCTCGCCTGTGAAGAAAGGATTTCCGCGATGTTTTCCGGCATGGAGGGAATATGATAATATCTGCTGATACCGAGGCCATAAGGGCCGCCGCCGTAAAGATTTCCGAGCTTTCGGACATGCTTCTTACGGTCAAAAAAAGGACGTCGGAGATAATGCTCGACGGAAAAATCTCGGAACAAGCCGAGGAGATATGCGAAGAAGCGGGAGCGATATCCGGAAACCTTGCGGATATATCTGCGAAGCTTTTTGACGTATGCGGAATTTATTACGACCTGACCGGGTCTTTCGGGATAGGACGAAATGAAAAACAGGAGGAAAAATCATGAAAAAAATCATTCTGACCATGGCGATAGCAGTCTTAGCGCTGACCTGCATGAGCATTACCGCCAAAAAACCGACAGCGGGGTTAGCGGCTCCGTATGCTTTGGGAGCGGGTATTTTCGGCATCGGCAAGAAAAAGGTGGACCCTGCCGGAGAGACTGAATTTCTCAAGACAGACGACGGACCCATCCCCGAGGGCGCGCATTTTGTGAGGCTCGTGAACCTTGAAAGGCCGGAAGAGTCGAAGACCATGGTGATAGAAAAAGAGGTGCTTATCGGCCGCGAAAAGAGCTGCGACCTTGTTCTGGCGGACCAGAGCGTCTCAAGAAAGCAGTTTAAAATCGACAGCGAGCTTTATATCGAAAATCTCAGCGCTTCAAATATCACCGCGCTGAACGACTCCCCCTTAGAGGGCAGGGAGAAGATAAAGCCCGGCGATAAGATAACCTGCGGCAGGACCGTTCTTATCGTCGAAGATTGCAGCCTCGGCAAAGACGGGATGTCGAAACTCAACAGCCAGACCAAATTTTTGAGAATTTAAGGGAAATGAGGGAAAAATGGAGGAAAACAGCATACTCTCCGACCCGTCGTTCAAAATAGAGAGGGAACTCGGCGAGGGCGGCGGCGGAAAAGTCTACAAGGCGTGGCATACAAGACTGGAAAAATATGTAGTTATAAAGGAACTCAAGGACCCCGAGGGCGCCGACACCGGCACCAGAAGAAACGAGGCCGAGGCTCTTAAAAACGTGAAGAGCCCATATCTGCCGCAGGTCCTTGACTTTATCCAGCAGGACGGACGCGTCTTTACGGTGATGGAGTTTGTCGAGGGCGAGAGCATGGACAAGCTCTTGGACCGTGGGGAAAAATTTACTCAGCAGCAGGTGGTAAAGTGGTTCGGACAGCTTGCGTCCGCCCTGAGCGTTATACATAAGCAGAATATCTGCCACCGCGATATAAAGCCCGCGAATATCATGCTCGGTCCGAGCGGGGACGTATGTCTTATCGACTTTAACGCGGCGCTTGTAAGCGGCAACGACGTAAGGCTCATAAGCCGAAGCCTCGGGTATGCCTCTCCCGAGCAATATGAAATATACGAAAGCTTCAAAAAGCGGATGAGCGCTCCAGAAGTCCCGGACGACGGGTCTGACGAAGAGCTCACCGAAATTTTAGATAAAACCAAAAAGCCCGAGGTAAAGCCGAAAAACGTCTCTTTGGGGATAGATTGGAAGCTGTCGGACATTTACAGCCTCGGGGCGACGATGTATCATCTTCTCAGCGGCGTACGACCCCCGGAAAACGCCGGAAAGACGGCGTCATTAAAGAAATCCGGAAAGTACGGCATGGCCGTCGTGAGCATAATCGAAAAATGCATGAGACTTGAGCCGAAAGAAAGATTTCCCTCTGCGGCTCAGCTTTATGACGCGATAAATTCAATATATAAGCTCGACTCCCGCTGGCGCGCCTCAAAAAGACGTTCCGCCATAGCAGGAGCCGTTCTTGCGCTCGCTTTTGCGGGATTTGCCGGGATGACCGTTTTCGGCAGCAAAACCATGGCCCAGGAAAAAGAGGAGCGCTATTTCAACGACGTGTACGGAATAATCAACGGAAGCGAGCCGGAAAGCTCCTACGACGACGCGCTGTCGCTCTTCTGGGACAGGATAGACCCCTACAGGGCCATGGCCGAGAGGCTATGGAACGACGGAGACGCTGCCGCATGCCGGGCATATATTGAAAGCAACCTCGGAAATATCGCCGAGTTCAGGGACATCCCGGAGGCAAGGGCCGACTACGGCGGGATATATTACATTCTCGGGAACACCTATTATCAGGCCGCCGAGCCGGACTATGCCGCCGCAAGAGACTGTTTTAAGACTGCCACGGAAAACGCCCCGAACGAGCCGGCATACTTCCGCGACTACGCCATCTCGCTTGCAAGAACCGGCGACAGTGACGGTGCGAGAAAAATAATTTCAAGAGCGAATGAACTCAGAATTTCGGACGACAGCCTCAGCCTTTTAAACGGCGAAGCGGCTTTTTCGGAGGACAATTTCGAGGCCGCGGCAGAGATTCTCTGCGGGCTATCCGGTACGTCGGGCGACGAATATATAAGATACCGCGCCGTCAAGACCGCCGATGAAGCATACCGCCGTCTCGGAATGACAGAAAAATCTGCGGAGCTTTTGGAAAGCTGCTTTGATAAAATTCCCGTGGGACGGGAGTTTGAGATGAAAGAGAGGCTTGCCGACGCATATATCGCCCTCGGAGATACCGAAAAGGCGATAGGAGTCTTTGAGGAGCTTATCGGCGAGGGTTCGCCCGATTTCAGGATAATGCAGGATCTGGCGATACTCTATCACAATGCCGGAAAATTCGAGCTTGCGGACGATATTCTGAAAAAAATGTCGGAGGACTTCCCGGACAACTACCGGGTGCCGATGAGGCAGGCGTTTTTGGAGGCCGACCGCCAGAGCATGGCGCCGACGGACGAGAGGGACTATTCTGAGGCAGAAAAGTACTTTGAGAGCGCGCAGGAAATGTATAAAAACAGCGTGAAGCCGGGAGAATCCGACCCCGAAATGCAGCGCCTCGAGGGGCTTATTTCGGAGCTTAGGGACAACGGCTGGCTGTAAAGGAGGAAAATTATGGCTTTAACGCATGGCGAAATTCTTTTCTACGGCGGTATTTTAGGGCTTGCGGTTACGGCAATCGCCGCGGTCATCGTGACGGCGGCCTTAGCCGGAAGCCGCAAACGGCTCAGGAAAAAACTCGACCGCGAATACGGAAAATCGGAATAAAGAGGAATAAAAATGAAAAAATTTATTGTTTTTTTAACAGTCTTTGCGCTTGCGCTCGGGCTGGTTTCGTGCGCTGCTCAAAAGGCAGAGTGGCAGTCGCATCTTGATTTGGGACAAAAATACCTGCTCGACGGTAATTATGAGCAGGCAATCGTCGAATTTAACCGGGTCATCGAAATCGACCCGAAAAATGTTGAAGCGTACATCGGCCTTGCGGACGCATATGCCGCGCTTGGGGACTATGAGAGCGCCATTGAAGCGCTTGAGAGGGGCATCGCCGAGACCGACAGCGACGAGCTGCGGGCAAAACTCGAGGAGATAAGAGCGCTTGCGGAAGCGGCGGCCTCTGCAGGCGGCGAGGGCCAAGGCGAGACCGAGGCCGGCGGGGATGAGGACAGGGGCGGGCCGGAGACGACCGGGCAGGAAGAGCAAACGGAGCAGGAGGAGGAAACGCCGGAGGTTATGCCGATAGTAGAGCCCGACTTTTCGATAATAGCTTTCGGCGGCTTTGTGCAGCGCGCACCATCCGACAACCCCAATGTCAAGCGCTATAATCAATTCTCGATATACTCAACTTCTCGGCAATGGCTGGGGATGAACGAAACCGAATATGACGACTCCGGAAAAGCTGTTGCTCATACTGCCTATATGAGCAGTGATAACAACTTCAACCCACTTACAGATCCGGGAGAACATAATGTAAATGTGACTAAGACGGAAAATAAATATGAGGACCCTCAGCCCTACGATGAAGCCGCTAATGCCAGTTTACTCGAGTATGACCCTGAAAGAGAAGTTTGGGTACTTAACTTTACCGACGACTCAGGCTATATTAAAGAAATGTACTCGGAGTATAACAAGGACGGCTATATTGTTAAATCGTTCCAATCGGTCGCAAACGGAAGCGAGACAGTGACGTATAAATACGACAGTCAGAACAAGCTTACCAATGCATCTGTTTCTACATATATTTCCGGTATTGATCAAGAAGAAATTTATACATATGATTTTGACTCGAACGGCCGGATAATTAAGATTTTTGACAACCGTGGGCCGACATGGACAAGATACATATATTACGAGTATGACTCCGTGGGAAATTTGGTCAGGATCGAAGAAAAATTTTATGATCAATATATGGACATGGAATTGCCGCATTACCTTTATATAATAGAATATGACAGCGATAATTTGCCGATAAGGGAATCCGCTTACAACAAGTCTCCGATAATGATAAATAATGAGATTAACGAAGACTGGGAGCTGATTTCTGTTCTCAACTTCGTATATTGACCCCTTGAGATGACAAGTACCCCCTGTTTTCTTCGCCGTTTTTCTGCCTTATTTTTAAAAAATAACAGTTGCGTTTTTTTGAAAAATGTGATATGATGGTTATACGGCATGATTTTGCCCCTAAACTGCGAGGTGTTAATCCATGATTAAGTCAAGACTTGAGGCCAGAAGCCTCCGCATCTGGCTCTTCTGCATCGTCCTCTTTCTGTCGGCGCTTCTTATCGGAGCAGTCGTCATCGGCCTTATTTCCGAAAAAAATATCTATAACTGGTTCCCTATCCTAAATTTTAATCTCAGCATAAGCGGCTCGTTCATGGGGACCGATCTGCCGGCATGGCTCACCGAAAACTTCAGCTTTGCCTGCTCGATAGCCTGCATAATTGCGGTATTCGCGCTCACGGCGCTTCTTATCTACATCATCGTTTTAACGATCTACAGACTTCAGCGCAGGCGTGCGGCCAAGGTGCTCAAAAAAACGGGCTATTCAAAGGAATACTTCGACCTTATCGAGGACAAGCGCAGAGAATTGAGCGGGACCTCGCTTGGCGCAAGAAACGACCTTTGCGCTGCTAAAGCGTACTGCGACGGAAGAAGATATGAGGACGCTTTCGCAGTCTTAAGAGATATCGACCTCGACCGCTTCGACCCAAGGCTTGCCGCAAGATATTACACGCTCTACACCTATCTTTTTCTCCTGACCGGCGATATTGAGAGCGCCAAATCCACCGTCGCGCTCGGTCAGTCGTTCGTGTCAAGATACCCGGATATGCCGGAGAAGCTTCTGACGGACGCGCTGCTCAAGTATGCCGAAAAGGACTTCTACGGCGCTAAAGCAGGGTTTGAGGATATGCTCGACTGCAAGCCCATCGAGGTAAGGGTCTGGGCGGGGCTGTACCTCGGGTTGGTGTATTTAAGGCTCGGGCGCAAGGATCTGGCGAGAAAATTGGCCGGAACGCTCGGGAAATATAAAAAGACCCCCCGTCAGAGCGAGGATATGATAAAACTGCTCAAAAAAATCGAGACAGCCTACGCCCTCGAAGCCGAGGAGAAAGAGGCCGAGACCGCCAAAGCATGATAAAAATAATGATTCAAAAACCCACTCGGAGATCGTCCGGGTGGGATTTTTTCAATATTTCAGGCCGCTGAGGCCCTTTTTTCTTCGGTAGTCAAGATAGCTTTCGAGGATAAGCGTCGCCGCCACCGAATCGATGACCTCCTTGCGCTTTTTGCCGCGGACGTTGGTCTCGTTTAAAATGCCGATGGCCTGAACGGTCGTCACGCGCTCGTCCCAAAGGACCGTCTTTATCCCGGTCTCCTGCTCAAGCCGATGGGCAAACTCTTCGCAGAGTCTTGCGCGCTCTCCGACGCTGCCGTCCATGTTCACGGGATGACCCACGACGATTAGCTCGGCCCCCTGCTCCAATGCGGCCGCTTTTAGCTTTTCAAAGCGCTTTTCGGGGCTTTTTTCAAACACCGTCCCGAGCGGAGAGGCTATCGCTTCGGACTTCTGGCAGACGGCAAGGCCCGTCCTCGAATCGCCGTAATCTATCGCTAAAATTACCATTTGTCCTCCTAATTCCGGCAGTTCATCATGTCTATAGTTATCGCCACCGCCATCGCCGCAAGTTCGTTCGAGCGCTCATATGTGTAAAGCTCGTATGTATCGCTTAAACTCAGAAGCCTTTTGGAGACCCGTGCGACAGCGTCTCCCAAGGAATTTTTTATATCATATTCAAGTCCCAAAAAGTCGCCGTCCACGCTCCAGCCGTTAGAAAGGCTGTATCTCGGGACGAAAAACGTAAACTCACGGCGCATGAGAATACTGCTGCCGCGGACCGTTATATCGGCTTTCTGCAAAAATGTCAGCAGCTTCTCGTCTATCGAGGCCTCCTCGCGGCCGGTCTCAAGGTCGACGATGTGGATGTGGTGCCCGAGGGTCAGGAACTCCGTAGATACGGCGTATCTCGGCCTGCCGGCGTCGTCTCTGACCTCGTAGGTATCGGTCAGGGTGAAGATCTTCTGCCTGATCAAAAGGCTCATGGCGGTCCTCCGATTTTGTAAAAACTTAATTAAACCTTTTAAATCTTAGAAATGACCTTTTTTCAATATCCTTCTTATGTTCTTTTCGACATCCAAGCAAATCTCCTGCGAATCCTTTTTTCTCCCATTCATTTCCGATATAACAAAATCTATGAGCTGCTTGTTACTGAAAACGCCGCTATCCTGTTGAGCTGAAAAATTATTATTCATCAATTCTCTTAAAGATTTTTCATCAAGCCCATTTTTCTCCGTCAATTCACTTATTATATCTAATTCATAAGGCATAAGCTCGGCATAAACATAAAAGTCTATTGACAGGTTGCTTTTCGAGGAACCAAGAATTATACCGTTCGCTCCGGCTACAAAATTTTCCCTATAGAAAATATAGTCAAAATAAGAATTTAAAGCGTTTCTAAATTTTGACTCTTCTTTCAAAAACAATGTTGCTGTGTATAGCAAATTGGCATACTGTTGAAAATTACGTTCTTTGATTGCTTGTTTATATTCAATAATTCTTGCCTTGTTCATTTCGGACCATACAATATCTCTTATACTATATTTCGGCAAATTATGTATTATTGAATTCAAGGTGACAATATTTATGCCGTGATTTTCAAGACTATATAAATGTTTTGCAGTCATATAAGTTATATATGGGTTTGCTGCAAGTTCATTATAGCCTTTATCTGTCAGCTTCCAGTATTTAACATGCACTGCATCTGCATACTCAGACTCGTCTAAAGAAGAAGAAATCCTACCACATAATTCCTCTTTTGACCCGCTGACTTTTAAGCCGTGTTCGGACGCTATCTTCTTTAAATCAGACAATTTTAAAGTAGAAAGCATTTCCGAGGGCGTGCTCATTCTTAAAAAGCCGCGAGACAAAAGGGAATTCAAAGTGCTCGACGGGAAACCAATAAAGAATTTTGACCTTAAATAATCCGGATAATTTGTCTCCTCGGTCTTGAATTTTTCAGCGAGAGCAAGCATAGCAAGTTCATCGGGATATAAACCGCCGGCACTGACATACCCTCTTTTGGAATCAGATACTTTTTCAGTATTCTTCTCAGACTCAGGAGTTTTAGAATTACTGCCAAATAATGATTTAAAAATGCCCATAATTTTCCCTTACTTGCTTATCCCGAGGAATGCGGCGCCGATGACGCCGGCTTCGTTGCCGAGCTCGGCCCTTACTATCGCCGTGTTTCTCTCGGAACGCTTGGAATAGACAAGCTCCCTGACCTCGGCCTTTAACGGCTCCATAAGCGCGTCTCCCTCGTTGCAGACTCCCCCGCCGATGCAGAGAATTTCAGGCTGGAAAATATTTATAGTATTGGCGATGCCCTCGGCGAGATATTTTATGTATTTGTCTACGACGGATTTTGCGGCCTCGTCGCCTGCGCGCATGGCGTTAAACGCAAGACGGCCGGAGACGTGATCTCCCATCATTTCGTGCATCTTAGACTCGGGGTGAGCGTCCATGGCCTCTTTCGTCATCCTTATAAGACCGGTGGCAGAGCTGTACGCCTCGAAACAGCCCTTTCTGCCGCATGTGCACTGTACGCCGTCGACCTCGACCACCATATGGCCGATCTCTGCTCCGGCATAATTAAATCCCGAATAAATTTTTCCGCCGATGATTATTCCGCCGCCGACGCCCGTGCCGAGGGTTATGCAGACCGCGTCCTTAGCGCCCTTTGCAGCGCCTGCCACAAATTCTCCGTAAGCCGCCGCGTTGGCGTCGTTTTCGACATAGACCGGCAGGCCCATCTCGTCGCGGATATACTTGGCGACGGGCTCGTTATAAAAATCGAGGTTGTTGGAATACTCGATGACCCCGAGGTCGCTGTTCACCGTCCCCGGCGAACCCACGCCCACCGACTCGATGTCGGAAAGCGTAAGGCCTGCCTTTTCTATCGCCTCAAGCGAGACCTTAACCATATCGTAGCAGATATCCTTACAGGGCCTCGGACGGTTGGTCGGGGTGGAAGCCTTGGCGATTATTTTAAATTCCGAATTGCAGACTCCTGCGGCTATATTCGTGCCGCCGAGGTCGATACCTATGTAATATTTCACGGAAATCTCCTCCTTTTTTATTATTTTAGCACTTTTTCGGGGTGAAGTCAACATAGAAGATAGAAAATAGAGGGTAGAGGATAGAGGTGAGGAGAGGGCGGGAATTTGCAGCGTTACTCACCAAGTTCGCAGCTACAGACGGATGCGGGAGAGAGGGAGTAAGGCTATGGATTTGTGCCTCGAACCCGCCCCAAAAGATAAGAATAGTCCGAGAATTTTAATTCCTGTCCATGCCTCCCGAGTTAAAAAGGTATTCGCTTCGCTCATGCTATTTAATATCCCCCTCCCCCGACCCCTCCCCCAAGGGAGGGGTGTTGGTGCTGACTTTTGCCTTTGCGCCTCTCCCCCTCGCTCGCGAACTCTGCCGCGTTCGCTCGCTCGGGGCTTGTGCAGACCGGTAACTTTCGGGGAAAACCCTTGCAGGGTTTTCCCCGAACCCTTTTCCGAGTGCGGCTCGCGCATTCGCGCTCGCCGCATAGGGGACCCCCGGCGAGGGTCCCCTACGGCAAAACTGTCCACAGGACTGTTTTTGCTCCCTTTCCTGCGCTTCGCTGTCGCTTATCCCTCGAGAACGCCTGCCGGCGTTCTCTCGGGGGATTTCGCAGCCTGCGGGCTGCGACTTGGGGACTCCGTCCCCAAGACCCCTGCAGCCTTGAAAGGCTGGCGAACTTTTTAGATTTTGCTTGCTTCGGGCTTGCGCTAAACGCGCTTCTCATCTATCCTCAGTCAATTCATCAAGCGTTAGATAATAACTCGGGAGTATCTCCGCCAAAAATGCGTCCGCCTCTTTTAATCCCATCCTGCGTATGCTCTCAAGCGTCGACTTCTCCGCCTCCTCAAAATCCGTGTTGCCGCTTCTTCTCTCCTCAATACACTTAATAAGCGCCGAAAGTTTATCCGCGGCCTTGACTATCTCGCGGATATCCTCGTCCTCCGGCTCATTTAAGACCTCGCAGTAGCCCTCCCTTAAATCCTCGGGGATGCAGCTTAAAAGCTTCTCGCATGCCGCGTTCTCTACCCTTTTATAGGCGTCCCGAATCTCGGGGTCATAATATTTCACCGGCGTGGGCAGATCCCCCGTAATTATCTCGGGGACGTCGTGGTAAATAGCCGTCAACACAGCTTTTTCGGCATTTATGCAGCCGCCGAATCTGCGGTTTCTCAGTTCGCACAAAAGATGGGTAATAATAGCCGTTTCAAGGGAATGCTCGGCGATATTTTCCTCTCTTGAATTTCTCATCAGCCCCCAGCGGTTGATATATTTCATCCTCGAGCACAGTGCAAAAAAGCTTCCGCTCACAGCTCCACCTCCTTGGGCTCGGGCTTATAATCCTCATTCTCAAGGGCAAAGTCGAGCACCTTGGCATAAAAGTCGGCGGGGTTTTTCACTATTTTATCCTGCAAAAGCTCGGCCTGCTCCCTGTCCGGGGCATAGAGCTTCAGATCCATAAGAACGAACGGGCCGTCCGTGCACCTGACCCCGACCGCATATCCCCTCTCCATCTCGGTGACATATGAATCGACGTTATTTTCATTTTTAAGCTTCGCAAAAAATCTGAGTCCCGAGCTCAATATCTTGTCCCGAAGAATTTTCGGAAGCATTCTCTTGAACTCGTCCGCCCCCAACTTCGCAAGCTCAGAAAGGACATAGGCGTCCTCGCCGTCGTCCTGCTTTTCAAGAGTAACGGTCTTTGCCTCAAGGAGCTGGTTCATTGCCTCCATGAAAACAAAATAATTGATTATTCCGTCGTCGGTGGCTATTTCGGTCAGCTGGTCGGGCGTGATGGGCCGATTTATCTGACGAAGAAAATAACATATAAGTATCTTGACCGCGTATGCGTCGTCTAAAGAGAGCATATTCGGGGTCATAAAATTGTCGTAATTTGCCATAATTTACCTCACAGCTTTCTTATCCTTGCAAAATTTGCCATGATCTTCTTGACCCCGACCCGCTCGAATTCTATCTCCAAAAGCGTGTCGTTTGACATGGCGGTCGCCTTTCTTACCGTGCCCTCGCCGAAGATGTTGTGGGACACCCGATCTCCCGGCAGGAAGTTAGCGGAGGCCGTGGGAGCCGAAGTCCGCTGTGCGGGAGACGACCCGAAGCCGGACGATTTGGCAGGCCGTGAGCGCTCGGAGGAATACCCCGAAGATATTTTAGGCTGTTCCTCGGAAATTTCACGGCAGAATTCCTTTGGCAGCTCGCCCATGAACCGGGACGGCTTGTTGTACTGGGTCTGACCGAACAGCATTCTCTGGCGCGCACAGCAAAGGTAAAGCCGCTTTTTTGCGCGGGTTATGGCGACGTAGCAGAGCCGCCTTTCCTCCTCTAAATCCTCCTCGGTATCGTTGGAGCGCGAGCTCGGGAAGATATTCTCCTCAAGGCCGACGACAAAGACGTTGGTGAATTCGAGGCCCTTTGCGGCGTGGACGGTCATGAGCGTGACCGCGTCGGCGTCCGAGTCGAGGCTGTCGACGTCGGTGTAAAGGGCTATCTCCTCCAAAAATCCCGAAAGGCTCGGTTCTTCGGCTGCCTGGGAGTAGCTGACCATCGTGGACTTCAATTCCTCGATGTTCTCAAGCCTGCCCGCGCCCTCTTCGCCCTGCATGATAAGCATATCCCGATACCCGGTCTTTTCCACCAATTCATCAAGCAAAACATCAAGTGGCTCGGTCTCGGAGATCTCCTTTAATTCGTCCATCATTCTTGCAAAATCTGTAAACTTCTGGGCAGTCCTTGACAAAACCGGGTAGTCGAACGCCTGCCGCATTATGCTCATGGGGCTTTCGCCGATACCTGCCGCGACGGCTTCAAGAGAGGCGACGCTCTGGTCCCCTATTCCCCTCTTAGGCTCGTTGATTATCCTTCTGAGCCTTAAAACGTCGCTTTCGTTATTCAGAACGGAGAGATACGCGACTATGTCCTTTATCTCCTTGCGCTCGTAAAACTTCACGCCGCCTATGACCCTATAGCTTATCCCCGAGGCCACAAGAGCGCGCTCTATGGCGTTTGACTGGGCGTTCATGCGGTATAAAACGGCGTTGTCTCCCCACCTGCCGCCTGATTTTACGCTTTCATAAATTGTCTGCGCGACGAATCTCGCCTCGCCCTGCTCGCTTGCGGCACGGTATACCGTCACCTTGTCGCCCTCGCCGCCGGCAGTCCAAAGGTTCTTGCCCTTTCTGCCGCGGTTGTTTTTTATGACTTCGTTTGCGCAGTTGAGGATGGCTTGAGTGGAGCGGTAATTCTGTTCAAGACGGATGACCCGGGCGTTCTCAAACTGGTTCTCGAAGCTCAGGATGTTCTCTATCGTCGCTCCGCGGAATTTATAAATCGACTGGTCGTCGTCGCCGACTACGCAGAGGTTGCCCCTTTTTTGCGACAAAAGCGACACAAGGCGGTACTGGACCATGTTGGTGTCCTGGTACTCGTCGACAAGTATGTATTTATAGAGGTTCTGGTAGTGCTCCAAGACGTCGGGGAACTGCTCGAAAAGCTCCACCGTCAAAAGAAGTATATCGTCGAAGTCGACGGCGTTGGCTTCCTTCAGTCTGCGCTGGTAGGCGCTGTAGACGTCGCCGATGCGCTTTTTGCGGTAGTCGTTCATGTTTTGCGCCATGTATTCCTCGGCGGTTATCCTCGATTCCTTGGAATGGGAGATCTCGGAAAGTATCATCTTCGGCGCAAAGAGCTTGTCGGACATGCCGAGCTGCTCAAGGCAGGATTTTATGACCCTTTGGGAGTCGTCGGCGTCGTAGATGGTGAAGTTTGAGGCGTAGCCGAGGCGGTCAATCTCACGGCGGAGTATCCTCACGCAGGCGGAGTGGAACGTGGCGGCGGTTATGCCGTCGGCGTCCTGCCCGAGCATGAGTCCGAGACGGGTCTTGAGCTCCCCTGCGGCCTTGTTGGTAAAGGTGATGGCGAGGATGCTCCAGGGGTTCACGCAGTCGACGGCGACTATGCTCTTTAACCTGCGGTTGTCGGTCTCAAGGCCTGCGGCGTAATCCTCGAGGAATTTGCAGTCGGCCGGCGAGACTCCCGCAAAACGGGTCTCGTCCATATACGCGTTGCCGAAATATATCATGTTCGCAACTCGGTTTACAAGCACGGTGGTCTTGCCGCTTCCTGCTCCCGCAAGAATAAGAAGCGGGCCGTTCACGGTAAAGACGGCCTCCTGCTGCATGGGATTCAAATGTGAAAAATATTTTTTAAGCGCAGCTCGCTTGGCGGATAAAAATTCAGCGTCAGTCATGGTTCCTCCGAAATATCTTTTTTTCAATTATCATTATAACACATAAATATTTCATTTGCAAGATAATATAATGAAAGTGTGTTTCCAAAGCGACCGCATTTAAATGAAGAATGGTTAGTGAAAAGTAGTTAGCAAATATGACTCATCGGGCAACGGATTTTTATAATGTGGATGGAATGTCTGCTTCCTGATGAAATAGCCTATCACTACTAAGACGATAGGCGCTTTTATGTATTTATTATATTAGCGCCTCACGCCCTAATGCGCGACCTCGAGATATAACACTGTTCCTGAATGCACAGGTTATTATACACAATGAATCCCTATAATACCATAGGCTTTTATTTATTATACAATATTGTGTTCAAAAATTCAATGACCATGATTTTGAAAATGGTTAGATTATGATTTAAAAGAGGCATTGTATAGAATACATACAGCATTATCGCAGACTGACTTATCGCATGCAATTAAATTTCTTTATTTTCCTCTAAAATTCCATCTCGTCGTCCTCGTCATACCCCATAACACCACAAAATCGCGTAAATGAAAACGGGTATGCGTTGCTGCCGTGGAAACACTCATCCGAGCCGTCGGAAAATTTCAGCGTTACGCTCCAGTCCTCGCCGTCCATAATTCCGGGCAGATTATACGCGCTGTCCCAGTCGCCCATGTGAATGCTTTTAAGCTCGGAAATAAGCCTTTCGCGCTCGATTTCGCCGACCTTTTTCCGCCTTTCGTTCCCGTACAGCGGGTTTGTCACGGAGATAATTTTCACGGAGGTCTTGCCGCCCGAAAAGTCTGCAGACAAGGTTTTAGTTATCAAAAAATGCCTGCTGACCGTGAATTCAATCACCGTCAGCTTGTCGAGCCGAGCGTTGAAAGCAAGCGCCCTTTGCTCGTCCTCGGTCGGTACATACTCGCCGCCTGCCTCCAAAAGCGCCTTTTTCGCCATATCGAAATAGTCGAGCGCCATTGACAGCCGCACACCCCTGCTCGGCTTAATGTCGGGCACAGTGAAATCATTTGATCGCAGCGCGGCTTTAAGCTCGGAGATCTCCCTGCGCAGCCCGTTAAGTTCCGTAAGAATTTCCTCCGCCGTTTTGCCTTCTAAGCCCATGTAGTAGCTTTCGGGCGAGATCATCATAAAATCAGCTCCTTTTATTTTGTCAATTGTATTGTAGCATGAAATGCGTCCAAAAGTTTGGACTGTTTGATAAATATGCTCATAATGAGTCCGAATTTTTGTACTCTGTCGCCTGACATGTTGAAATTGCGGCATTCGTGTGTTATAATTGACAAAAAAATAAATGGCTGCCTAATGGGCGAAGCGGTTAGGTATGGCGCATTTTCAAAAATATGCCGACGATTCGGAGCTGAAAAATACGATTTTGGGGCTTGGAAGAGAAAATATCGGAATGGATTATGGGCATAAAAAATCGGGCATGCACAGCTTTGGGTCGGGCGTGCATAGGCTCGTTTTGACGGCAAAGTTCGCGGTTTCGTGCGCTTGCCGTTATTCTTTGGCATGGCGGATGAACGTGCAAATAAATCATTTATAAAAAGTTTAGGAGGAAGCAAAATGAATGATCGAGAAAAAATCAGGGAAGCCTTTATAGACGCGAAAATTTACGATACAGAGCTGCCGAAAAAGGCGGTGGACGCCCTTTCCGGCGATATTCCGAAGTTTGAACCGGGCGAGAGGCCTGCGCTTGACATCCTGTTCAACAAAAACGTCTATCAGCAGGAAGAATTCTATCTTTATGAGCTCACGCAGGAGCACAAAGGGCCTGCCCCTAAAACCGAACAGGAGAAAGCCAATCAAATAATCTACGATATTTTGGCCGAACAGCTTGACAAGGTGATTTCTGCCCTAAAAGAAATCGGCCTTGAATTCGGATATGCAAGTATCATCGGAGAGGATTTGGACGACGACTTGGTTCATCTTATAATGTACCGTCAGAAAGACCCTGTCGTAGGCCCGGGAAAACGGCCGAGTGAAACAAAAGTCCGAAGCATTGTGCCTGACCGCCCGTATGTCGTAAAAAGGGCTGCCAAAGTTTTGGGCAGAATCGTTTTGGAGCAGATATACAAAGAAAGGGCCGCCGAGCTCGCAAAGAAAAATCACACGCCGAATTGGGTCTCCACAGGTGAGCTGTTTAAAGCTGTCGCCGACGCTCTGCATGAAGAAACAGAGACTGACGTTACGGCGGAAAAGCTTATCGGCAGGGCGTATATGGCATCCGATTGGCCGCTGAACATGCGGACAAGACGAAGAGAAGATAAGGGCGGCCAAATTGCCGAAGATACGCAAATCGACTGCCCGGAATACATAGTTTTTAAGCTGAATCAGGGCGGAAGCTGGGAATTGAAAAAGGCGGACGGTCTGAAAGAGGCTCAGACGGATATAAAACAGGGTTTTCGTTCAAGACAGACAAAGGCAGTTGTCGTGCTGAACGGCCTGAAAAAGCTGCCGTACACGCTGTTTGCAGAAACGGATGAGGGGTTGATCGAGGTTGATTCAAACGGGGAGGAGGCGAGCATGCATAAGATACTGCATGTGAGGTGGGGGTGAAGGAAAATGAGGATTCCTCACAAATTTTGGGGTATAACATCGCACCGCATTGATACTTAGATTATTTGTTGTCATAATTGTGCAAATAGGCCAAGCCAAAACCGCTTAGATACGGCATTTGTCGGTCTGAGTGGTTTTTATTTTCCTTAGAATCAGTTTTAGCGCACGGCTTCAAAAAGTAAAGCGCCTATGCTTTTTCACAGGCGATGACTGTTTATCTCATTTTAACTAAAAAATCCGCTCAACTGATGAAAGAGCATTTATTTCCCTCTCCCCTCCCCTTTTACTATGACCGTCAGCGTTACCGATTTTTTATCATCCGGGAGGTCCTGGGCGTTTGACATATAAAGTATCGGGGCGCCGTCCTTGGAAAAATGCACGCGGCGGACGCCGGGGACGATGGCCCTGCTCTCGGGAGAGGTGACGCCGTGATAAGTTATATATACGTCGCCGAATTCATCCCGGAAAAAGGCGTTGTGGCCGCAGCCGTACTGCCCCGGAACAAAATTTGAGGCGAGCGCGGGTGCCCCCGGAATATCCCAATTGGAAATATCGCAGAGGTCGTCGTTTACATTCGCGCTCAGCAGGCCCACAACATAGGTCTGGCCCCTCGCGTCGCCTCCCGAATATGCAAGATATACCTTTTTATCGGTCACGAGCGCGTACGGGCCCTCGTTGTTGTCGGTGCCGTTGTTGTTCTCCCAACCGTAAACCGGCCTCGAAAGAAGCTTCGGAAACGTTTTAAGCTTCCACGGCTCGTCCGGGTTCGTTTCGGCTATCATCAGCATGGAGCCGCTGTCCGTGCCTGCCCATGTCCTATAAGACCAGACGACATAGCTCCTGCCGCCCGAGTCGAAGCAGTTCATGTCGAGGGTGATACCGTTTTTGCCGTCGCCGAGCGGGTCGATATTAAGATTCCTGCCGTCCGGCATGACGCACCTGACGGGAGCGCTCCAGTCGTCCGGGCAAAGCATGTCTCCGCCGTCCTTAAGGGTCATCACATGGCACTGCGGGTCAAATCCCGTGCCCGTCGTAAGAGCGCAGAATATCCGCATTTTTCCGCCGATAATATGAAACTCGGGCGCCCAGAAAGTATTTTTATAGACAGTCGTTTCGGCGCTCAGAATCACCTGCCGACGAACGCCGTCCTCAAAAAGGGCCTCAGGGGTATCTGCTTCGCGTATCTCAAAAGAGGTGTCGCCGTTTGCGTCGTTCGTTGCGATAAAATAGTATTTTCCGTTAAAATAGGTGAGGACCGGGTCTCCCCAGGGGTGGTTTTCGACCGGGAACGGGAAATGCCGGGCAACGATTTCACCATGGACTGTGTATCTGCCGGGCTTTGAAAAGTCAACGCCGCTAAGGTCCCATTTTACGCGCTTGCGATGGACCGAGCCGTCTGTATATTTAATTAAAGCATTTAATTTTTCAACATCTTTTTTGCTTTCGGCAGTCACCTCGGCGGGAAGCTCTGTCGACAAATACTTTACCGTAATATTTTTTTCAAGAAGCCTTGCCGCCAAATCCGCAGAAGCGGGGATAGAAACGGCTTTTTCGGCGACGTCGAGACTGTCGGAAGAAAATTCCGAGCATGCGATTTCGGTGTTTGAAAGTTCATTTTCGGCATAGCGCTCCGAGGTTATTTCGGGACCGGAAAAGTCCGCAAAATCAGTGGTTTTCCAGCGCACGAATCGCCCCGAGTCGGCGCGGGAAAATTCGCCGTGCCCATGGTTGGTCCTTACTATCTCGCGGGCAGTGATGATATAAACGCCGTCGACAAGGCGGACGTCGACGTCGTGGCAGCCTCGGGAGACGACGCCGTTTTCCTCGCTGAAGCTGCACTCCGCAAAGAGCTTTCCGTAGCCCATGTAGAGCGGTTCGACGCGGTCGGCCGAGGCCACGGCGAAGTGCACGCTATGCCCCAAAAATTCGGAATAGTCGGGGGCGGGCTTTCGGGTGTAGGCGATCATGCGAAAGTCTGATTTATTTTCGCAGGATGATTTACATATTCTCATATTTTTCATTGCTCCAATCGATTTTTTGCCGCATCTGCGGCGCGCTGTTAAATGGAGTTTAGCATATTCTCAGGGAGGTGTCAAGGGGACAACGTGTGATCTCTCTTTTGTCGGCAAGAAGTAGGTGCGCGGCAGTTTAGTATCTCCCCCAAGTCCTCGCCTACTCTGCCTCCACTACTCCGCTCAGATTGCCCTCGTCATCGTACTCCGCCTGCACGGTAAGAGTGCCGGAGCCGTCGGGAGTAAATACAAATATCCCGCCGTCGGGGTCGATGTCGATAAACTTTCCGACCGCTTTTCCGTTGTAATAGAGCATGCGTTTTCCGTCGGTTTCCACATATTTCAGGCCGAATTTTGTGTATTTTGCGAATATTTCCTCAAACGTATTCCCGCCGTTTTCGGCATTCCTCTGCGCGACGCTTTAAGCCGCAGTATCATCAAAAATCTCAAAATCATCGCTGATTTCGGTGACCGTAGTCTCCCCCGAATCGGCTGTGACAAACGCGTCGTCATGCGCCACAAAGTAGGTTTCGCCGCTCTCGTCCGTCCAGAAAAACGTCTCGTCTTTCGTGAAAAGGTCGCCTTTTTTGATGGCCGAAAGGGTCTCGGAAAAGGCTTTTTCGATATTTTTAAGGTCATTTTCCGTCAGCGCCCGGCTTTGCTCTCCGCCGTCGGTATGCCACAAAATTTTATCACCATTTTCAAATTTTTCTCGGTAGATCTCGAGCTGCTCGTCCGCCCATTTTTCATATTCGTCAGCCGTCCAAAACTCGGTTTTTGGGGCATTTGACAGGCTCGTGAGCTTCAGGGTCTCCTCGCCTGATGGGCCGTATATATTTGCCATGCCAGAGGATTTAATGCCGGAAAATTTAATTATTCCGATGTTTACCGTAACGGTGACGGCAGCGATTGCAATGACTGCGGCAGCGAATTTAAGCTTTGCCCGAAGCGGCGCGGTGTCTACAGCTTTCGCAGATATTTCGGTCGGCTCGGCAGGAGGCAGGGTCGCTGCGGAAGCAGAAGCTTCATTAACACCGTTAAGTAAATTGTCCGCCGATACCTCAAAAATTTCGGAAAGATCGCTTAAAATGTAGACGTCGGGGGCGGTCTCGCCGGACTCCCATCTGGCGATCGCCTGGCGGGACACGCCGAGCTGTTCGGCGAGCTGTTCCTGGGTAAGGCCACGCGATTTTCGCAGCATGGCAAGCGTTTCGTTAAATTGCATTTTTGCACTTCCTTTCGGGTTTTGGCTCCATTATACCGCGTCCGCCGCGATAGGTCAATAACGGAAATGTAACATTTGGGTGCGGGAATGTGACATGGCATGAAATAGAGATATGAAAAATCCCGCTGAACAGAGGCCCGGCGGGATTTATTACTTTGCGAATCACCGTGATAAATCGCTATATATCAATTTTTCTTGACTATCCCCATTATCTGTGTATAATAAAAATATAGGCAAATTACCTAAATATTATTTATTTCGGAGGACAATATGACAGAGCTTGAAAAAATTGAGTATGCAAAGACATTTATTGATAAGCTGGCTAACGGTTTTAATCCGCTCGACGGACAACCGGTCGCCGAAACGGACATAGTCAACAACATCAGGCTGTCAAGGTGCTTCTTCTTTGTGTCGGACGTTTTGAGACGCGTCATCGAGGCCGGCGGGGTCGGTCCCGCTAAAAAATCAGCGAAGAATCCTTTTGAAATCACGCAGGAACAGCTCTCTGCATTTCAGTTTTCTATATATCCGATGCCGATAAGTGAAATAACCAAAAGGTTTAACAAACTTATCGACGATGACGCCATGAAGCCGCTTAGTCACAGGAGAATAACGGAATGGCTCATCAGCATAGGTGCCCTTTCCGAAACGACAGACTTGAACGGGAAGCCTATAAAGACCCCGACAGAAGAGGGCGAAAAGCTTGGCATTTCCGTCGATTTCAGGCACGGAATGTACGGCGATTACCGCGTCGTCGTATATAACCGCGAAGCACAGCAGTTTATTATCGATAATATGGATGCGATTCTCAGGTTGACTGCCAGTAAGCAATAATTATAAGGAGATACGTCATAGCGATCCCGAAGTATTTTGAATTTTTTGCGCCGGTCATGGAGTGCCTGAAGGACGGTGAGCACCAATTTGCCAAGTGTATTTTCTTCTTGAAATTCAATCCCCGTCACTGTTAATGCCCAATAAAACTTTCAATTTTATCGTGATTTTCCCTTATATTCAGCATTAAATCTCCCGCTTCTATTGAAATATCGTCATATTTGCGCTATAATAAAATAATCACCACGATTAAGGAATGATATATATGGCGCTATTTAACATCGGGAATTTTATAAAACAGCGGCGGGATGAGCTCGGAATCACGCAAGCGGAGCTTGCCGAGGGATTGTGCTCGCCGATGACCCTTTCACGAATTGAAAACGGTAATTATGTTCCTCATGGAAATACTCTGAGATCGCTACTACAGCGGCTCGGATATTCCGACGCGCTGATGCTTCTGCCCGCAAGCCGAGAGGAGTTTGAGAACAGTCGGCTTCAGGTGAAAATCCGTCAGCTTTACAACACCCGCGACCGCGAGGACACAGAGGACACAAGAGAATTGTTTGCAAAGCTCGGCGAATATAAAGACTTTTTCTCGGTCAGCGATCGGCAGTTTTATGAAGTGATGCGCACGGTTTTTTATAATAAAGATTATTCGAGCAAAAATCCCCGCCTCCGCCGAAGTGGTTTATAAAATCGGTGGGGAATATGTCATAAAGAATCAAGGGGAATACATAAGAGCGGCAATCGATGAGCTTTTTGAGGCCTAAGGATAACCACTCTCGCCCCTTGACAAATTTTCGCGGGGGGGTATAATGTCAAAGAGGTGATTTATATGAATAAATTATTTGCATTGGTTTTGGCAGCACTGACGCTTCTGACGGCTTGCGGCGAAACGGCGCAAAAAGAATCGGAAGGCCCGCATACGGTTGAGCCGGCGCCCGTTGTTTCGACCGACGAAACATCGGTCATCAACACAAACACCCATATGTCCGCGAAAGGCGGCGAGTTTTACACCGAGCAGGTGATGACCGCGCAGTTTGCGGATTTCCGACTGAATTTTACCGACTTCGATACGCTTAAATCGACCGCCATATGCTCAAAGCCGAACTGCCCTCACGACGACCCCGAGACCTGCTCGGCATTCGGCATGGGAAACCACCCGGTCGCTGTCGACGGCAAAATTTATTTTATGACAAACGACCCGGAGTGGGGCCCCGAACAGGCTGTCAAAATTTACAGCGCGGGCATGGACGGCACCGGTAGAATTAAACTTGCCGAAATCAAAAACTGCGCTTCGGATTCGCTCACACCTATCGCAATAATCGGCAAAACGCTCTGTTTCACTGTTTCCGAGTCGGAATTCAACGACGACGGCTTTACCGAAAGCGGACTTAAAACCGTCAGACTGTGCTCGTTCAACTGCGAAACAAACAAGGCCGAGACGCTTTGCGAGATCTGCCGGGGCTATGATACTTCTGCCGAAATAAAAGGTTATTTTGACGGAAAACTGTACGTCAGAGCGAGCTATAAAAACGAAAAGCAGGAACCTATCGACTTCTCGACGGCGACCGATGAGGACTGGAACGCCTATATCGACGAGGGTCAGAAAATGACGGTGAACGCATATAAAACCTATGATTTGGCAGGCGGAAATCTTAAAGACCCGCCGTATGACATCGACCCGCTGGGAGAATTTTTTGCAGGCGGCGGTATACTCTGTTTCCAAACAGGCGAGAAAAGTTTCATTGTGCGGCAGGGCGAGGACGCTGTGGAAACCGACTTTGTTCCAAATATAGGCAGCTGCCTTGTAAACGGATTTCTGTTCAGCCCATTTTACGGCATGGCGCTTGATACAAATACGCTTGAGATACGCCAACTTAACGCAGATGTTGTGACTTCGGGAGATTTTGTTTTAGACTATCGCGATGGCGGCTATATAGTGAGAACGGGTATTGATTACGGGAGCTATCGCAGGGTCTCGCCTGAGGAAATTTTCGAGGAGAAAAGATAATGCTGTTGACAGCCTTTTAGGCTTGTGATATGATGGTTATAGAGGTGATTTATATGAAAAAAATACTTATATTTATTTTTGCCGCTCTGTTTATTATGACAGCATGCGGCGCGGAAAAGAAAGCCGATTACGCCGAGGGCTATGAAACCGCTCGCAGGAACAGCAGATTCTCAAATCTCAATCTGAACGGCATGTTTTATTCCGAGGATTATGACGGCGACGATTTTATGGCTCAGCGGCTGTGGTTTTTCGACTTCGATTCGATGAAGTCGGCGTTAATGTGCTCGAAACCGAACTGCCGGCACAACGATCCCGATATCTGCACTTCTTTCGGAATGGATTTCCACCCGACAGTTGTAGGGAATAGTCTTTACTTTTTCCGCTATAATTCCGAGTGGGACAAAGACGAAAATCTGCACGTTTATAAGGATATCTATAAGGCGGAGCTTGACGGCAGCTCGAGGATAAAGTATGATACCCTTGAAGATGTCGACTACATTCAGGACCTTGTGATGAAAGGTTCGGTCGCCTATTTTACCACTATCGAGGAGGAGCACGAGCCTCACACGGGCGTCGCAACGGGTGACGGAGAAACATATATCTGCAGCTATGATTTTACAAATAAGGAATACAATAAATGGCAGCTTACAGATTATCCCGCACTTCCGAGTATACTCGGAGAATATAACGGAGGCTTGTATATACGCGATTATAACAGTATTTTTCTTCGTTTCGACCTCGAAACAGGTGAGATAACCGATTGGGATATGCCTTTATCCTCAATCAATGAATACGATGCCTACAAACCGATGTTTGCAAGCGGCGGCTACTACGGATATATGGACGGCGACAATGCAGTCATAGTTGACAGCGAAGGCAATGAAATGGTTTATGAAAACTATGAGCTGCCTGATAACATTGCCGTGTTACCTGTCAACGGGTATTTCTTCAATACCGACGGCACCGCTATCGACCTTTCGACCGGTGAAATACTCGAGATCAACAAGGGAGTTATCCCAAAATATAACTATGTTCTTTGCTATCACGACGGCAGTTATATTATTTACAGCGAGTTCGGGGGAGATAATTTCAAAAAAGTCCCTGAAGATGAGATGTTCAAAAGGAGTGAGCCATGAACACACTATCCTTAAACGGCGTGAACAAGCACTACGGCCAGAATCACGCGCTCATCGACTTCGATTATGACTTTCACGACGGCGTTTATGGGCTTTTAGGCCCTAACGGCGCGGGCAAGTCGACGATGATGAACCTCATAACGCAAAATATCCCCGCCGACACCGACAGCGAAATTCTTTGGAACGGCGAGGACATCGAAAAATTACAGGCGAAATACCGCCGCAAAATCGGCTTCATGCCCCAACAGCAGGAGCTTTACCCCTCATTCACCGCCTCGCGGTTTGTAGGGTATCTTGCCGCGCTAAAAGGCATTAAAAAGGAGAAGATTCGCGGCGAAGTCGAGCGGGTGCTTGATTTGGTGGAGCTTTCCGAGCAGGCCGACCAAAAGTTAGGCGGCTTCTCGGGCGGAATGAAGCAGCGGGTGCTGATAGCGCAGGCGCTCTTAGGTAATCCGAAGCTGCTTATTTTGGACGAGCCGACGGCGGGTCTTGACCCGAAACAGCGGGTCATCACGCGAAACCTGATTTCAAGGCTATCGAAAGACAAAATCGTCATAATTTCAACGCATATCGTCAGCGACATTGAGACCATCGCCGACCGCATTTTGCTCATAAAGCAGGGCGAGCTCATCGACGAGGGAACCGTCCCCGAATTATGCGAAAAGGTTAAAACCGGCGAGAAAAACTTAGAGAACTTATATATGCAATACTACGGTGACGACACATGATATTCCGTAACGAGATTTACAAACTTTTGCACCAAAAAATGTTCGTTTTAGTGGCTATTTGCGCGGTTTTGCTGAATATTTACATATCCTGCTCGCAGACTTTCGGAATGTACTGCCCGGCGAAAGAGTACAAGGAATACTACGCCCTCGCCGAGGGCAAGACGTTTGAGCAAGCCTACGACTACTCGGTCGCCCGGCGTGACAATATGTTCGGCGGGTGGGAAGCCGGCAAGTGGGAAGTCCGGCAGATGATGAATGAAGAAATCGAGCAGCTAAAGGCCGTCGGGACGTATCGTCAGTATTTGCAGTCGATCGATGACGCAGCAGCGACGATGACCGCGGTCTCGATTTTTGCAGACCCCTCGAGCTTTGCTTACCGAAATATCGTCAAAACTCCGGCCGCGTATGACAGCGTTCGGAGCATTCAGCCGGTCTTTGCGCCGTCAAACGGAGTGCTTTTGGCGATTGAGAACACGCCGTCGGATATACTTTTATTATTCATAATATTCACCGCCGTAACCGTGATTTTTTATAAAGACCGCGAGTGCGGGATAGTAGGATTAGTCAAACCTCTGCGATACGGAAGAACCCGGCTTGCGCTGTCAAAAACGGCGGCGGTGTTCTCTGTGTGTTTACTCTTCGGGGGCGGTTTCTTTCTTCTGAATCTGTGGATAGGCTCGGTTCGCTTCGGCTTGGGGGATCTGTCGAGACCCGCGCAGTCCTTAAAAGGTTTCCTTGGCTGCAACCTCAGAATAAGCGTTCTGCAGCTGCTCGCGCTCGTGTTCATCTACAAGATTTTGGCGATGTTTATCTGCGCGCTCATCGCGCAAAGCCTGTTTATACGCTTCAAAAACACAACTGCGTACTTCGTGCTCCTGCTTGCGGGAGGGGTCGAAACCGCACTTTATCTCATCATCTCCGAGACGTCGGTGCTCTCGCCGATAAAGCAGATAAACTTAGCTGCGTTTATCAATTCGGCGCACCTGTTCAAAACATATGCAAACATCAACCTGTTCGGTTTTCCGATAAATCTGCTCGGAACGACGACGGCAGTGCTCGCCATATTGATAATTTTGTTAATTTTTGTGACGGTAAGGCTTTATGAGAATATATCAATATCCGAGGTCAAGAAATCCCGCAAAAGAATCATAAAAATAAAGCCTCCGAAACGGCTTTTTGCATATTCTATGCACAAATTATTCCTTCTTCATAAGGGGCTTTTGATATTCGCCGCCGTGCTTGCTTTTTCGCTTTACAGCGAATATAACTACGTACGCCCGTACAGTTCTAGCGACAACTATTATCGCGCTTACGCCTCCGAGGCTTACGCGAAACAAAGCCCCGCAGAGGTCTACGAGTACATGCGTGCGGCCGCCGACAAGCTCGCCGAGGGCTATAAAGCCGCGATGTCAGGCGCTTTCACCGACAACGAATACTGGTCTAAGCGCAGCGGATTTGAAAAACTCGTTAGCCAATATAATAATGCGGTTAGCCTTTCCGCACGAGATGTGCCCGAATTTATGTACTACACGACCGGCTGGGAAGAGCTTTTCGGCGTGAACGGCTTCAAGACCGACTATAAGCTCGGGCTGGTCGCGATTTTGGGGATTTGCCTCGCAATTTCGCCGCTTATAGCCTATGACAACCGCGCGCGAATCGGCTTTTTGCTTTATACCACTAAAGCGGGCAAGCGCACTTATTTCGAGCATAACTCCGCCGTCGCCGCGATTTTTACGCTGATAATCTGCCTCGCGGTGTACGTCCCGCACTATGTCGAGATGATTCTGACCTACGGCTCGCAGGGGCTTTTTGAGCCGATTTCCGCGATTTCGGCATATGCAAAATTAGGCGGCCTGCCGGTGCTGGGATACTTAGTTTTGCTTACGTTCTACCGCATAATTTCATTGACGATTTTCGCGGAGGTCGTACTGTTCATCTCTTATAAATGCAAAAGCCCGACGACCGCGACGGTAATCACTCTTGCGGCGTTCGCCCTGCCGATCGTCATCTATCTCGCGGGCGCGGACTTTATGCAGTGGCTCTGCTGGCGGGTCAGCGGGAACCGAGAGATTTTTAAATTGCTTATATAATGATTGCGCTTAAATCCATATAGTTAAAGCACCAATACTTAAGAATCAATAAATGATGATTTCAAATCCCGGTTATCACAGCGCGAGTTCCAATTTGTATTTGATTTTATTGTCCAAAGAAAACCACCGGCGGCACCGATGGTTTTCTTTATTCAAGCAAAAGCCATACCCGATTGCTCGGAATGGCTTTGTGTAAACTAATGAAATTAGTTTAGCACCCTTTTGGCAGACCGCCGCATTAAAATTTTGGTTTTGTTGTTTTATGCGAGACTGCCTAAGACTCTGTTTTTTATTGCTTTTTGGAGCCCTGTTCGAGCTTGAAGCCGATGCCCCAAACAGCCTCAATATAGTCCTTGCCGGAGACCTCGCGGAGTTTTTTCCGCAGGTTCGATATATGTATCTTTAAAGAACTGTCCGTGCAGTCGGGCGTGTCCGAAGATATTCTGTCTAAAATCTGGGTCTTTGTGAAAACCTGCTTCGGGCGCTGGATCATGATCTTCAGAATCGCATATTCGGTCCTCGTGAGCTTTACCGGCTCGCCATGATAGCTAACCGTTCGATTAAGGCTGTCAAGGGATATACCGTCAAATTCGCAGAGCCCGCCGGAAGCGTCCGGAGCACCGCGAAGCTGCACCGATATCCTCGCCATCAATTCCCCCAAATTAAAGGGTTTTGCGACATAATCACGCGCGCCGCCCAAAAGAAGAGACACCTTTGAATCGGGGTCGGCCTTTGCCGATAAAACAATCACGGGGATGTCGCCCGTCTTTTGCAGGACCTCCTCGCCGCACGCACCGGGAAGCATGAGGTCCAGAAGAACAAGGTCGGGACGGAAATTTTCAAGTATCATTATCGCCTCCGTGCCCGAATATGCTCGCCTTGTAAGGTAGCGCTCCTTTGAAAGAGCCTCCTCGAGCATGTCGCCGATGTGCACGTCGTCGTCGACGATCAGTATTGTTTTCATGTCCGCCTCCCGTGGTTTGATGGTTTTATTATACAGCATTTTTCGGAAAATAGCAAGAGAAAGGAAAAATCTTTACGGATTGTTTACGGGGTAATGGGAAAGGAAGGGTCAGGGGGCCTTGGCTTAGCGCAAAGCCCCGAGTGAGCGAACGCGGCAGCGTTCGCGAGCGAGGGGTGGGAGGAGCGCCTTTATATATAAACCCGCACCGCTTTGATTGATAAAACGGTGCGGGTGTTATTTCGGGATATATGTGCAAGCTCGCTTAATATCGCGCTAAAATACTGCCGCCTACGCAACCGTGCCGGCGCCGTTGGAGACGACGAGGGCGATGTAGCCCGCATATACCGCGAGCATCACGGCGCCCTGCCACTTGCGGAATTTTTCGGTGAAAAGCGTCGGAAGCATGGCGATAAGAATCACTATCATGCAGGCAGGGATGTCGAAAGTTATACCTTGGGAATCAATCGTCAGGCGGCCGCCGGACACCAGCGAGCTGAGCGGCAGAATAAGCGTCAGGTCGATGATATTTGCGCCGATGATGTTTCCTGCCGAGAGGCTCGACTGCTTCTTGATAATCGCGGTCAGGGTCGTGACAAGCTCGGGCAGGGACGTGCCGATGGCGATCATCGTCACCGCAATGATGCCGTCGGGGACGTGGAAGAACTGCGCTATCGGGGTGCCGTGGTCTACAAGAAGATCAGAGCCGACGACCAGCATCGCCGCACCGACTATGAATAAAACAATTTTAATTATGAATTCTTTTTTGACAAATTCCGGCCTCTCGTCGCTTCCGGTCATGTCCGATTTTGCGGATTTGATGTTCTCGACAACAAATGCCGCAAAAATAACAAGAAGAATAACGCTCGCAATTATCGAGAGCTTACCGCTGAGGCAGCCGAGCCAGACAGTCACGACGGACGCTATCAAAAGCACGCTCTTCACGAGGTATTTTTTTCTTGACACGGCAATGCTCATGAAAATGATGGCGATGGAAAGGATAAGACCGGTGTTGGCGGTGACGGAACCGATGGCGTTTCCGACGGCCATAGAATATTTTCCCGCAGCTTCGGCGGCGTCGCCGAGGGCAGCCCCCTGGAACGAAGCCATCAGGGACACCAGCATTTCCGGCATTGTCGTGGCAAGCGAGACTATCGTAGCGCCGACGATGAACTTGGGAATGCCGGATATTTCGGCGATGTATGACGCCGAGTCGACGAAGAAATCTCCGCCCTTGACGATGAGCGCAATGCCTATCGCAAAAAGTAAAAAGTGCAGCCAGATCGACATATGAATAACCTCTTTTACAGAATTTGGGGCAATAAAAATGACCTATCCGCCCCATAAAAAGCAGATAAGTCTCATTGTTAAGTCCGTGCGAAGCCGCAGGGTCTTATAACCAAGCCAGACGGAAAGCCCGCCGCGATTGTTGACTTAGTAAACGCATAGCGCCAATTACTCCCCTATCGGGAACAGTATAGCACATTTTTGCGGGGATGTCAAGTGAACCGAAGCAAGAAGATGCGTCCTAATCGCCCACATCAAGAAAACAGACGTCAGAAATCAGATGACAGATTTTCAAGGTGTCGCCTATGGTGACGATTTTAAAATAGTGAATAATGCGGCCGCTTTGTCCTCTTCCGAAGCAAAAGTATTTTATGCGCTTTAATTTTTTCTTCTATTCATTTAAATTCTGTCTTCTGCCCTCCCCTGCTTCTTGACATCTTTAAAAAATGGTGTATAATATAATTTACCGTTACTTTGGGCCCGGACGGGGCTTAAAGAATTACAAGCTGAAAGGAAGTTTATCATGGACAAAAAGCCCTTTTTAATCACCACCGCTATCGCATACGCCTCTAAAAGACCGCATATCGGCAATATGTACGACCACGTCTGCGCAGATATGATTGCGAGGACAAAGCGAATGGAGGGCTATGACGTTTTCTTCCTCACCGGCACCGACGAACACGGCCAGAAGATCGAAGAAGAAGCCGGCAAACAGGGCATAACCCCGAAACAGCACGTCGACAACATCTCCTCGATAATCCGAAAGGATATAGACAGCCTGAACGTAAGCTATGATAAATTCATACGCACCACCGACCCCGAGCACGAAAAAACCGTGCAGAAGATATTTAAAAAGCTTTACGAGCAGGGCGATATCTACAAGTCCGAATACGAGGGCTGGTACTGCCTGCCGTGCGAAAGCTTCTTTACCGAAGTCCAGCTCAAGGACGGCCGCTGTCCCGACTGCGGAGCCGAGGTAAGGCGCGCCAAGGAGGACGCATACTTCTTAAGACTCTCTAAGTATCAGAAGCAGCTTGAGGAGTTTTTGGACGCTCATCCCGATTTTATACAGCCCGAAAGCCGCAAAAAGGAAATGATAAATAACTTTATCAAGCCGGGGCTTCAGGACCTCTGCGTGTCGCGTTCGAGCTTTAAGTGGGGCATTCCCGTGGACTTTGACCCGAAACACGTCATCTACGTCTGGATAGACGCTCTCTCGAACTATATCACCGGGCTCGGGTATGACCCCGACGGCAATTCTTCCGAAAATTATAGCAAATACTGGGAAAACTGTACCCATATCATAGGCAAGGATATCTTAAGATTCCACTCGATTTACTGGATAATCGAACTTATGGCTCTCGGCGCTAAACTGCCGGAAAAAATATTCGCACATCCGTGGCTTTTGTTCGGCGAGGATAAAATGTCAAAATCCAAGGGCAACGTCATCTATGCCGAAGAGATGTCCGGCCGCTTCGGAGCCGACGCCACAAGATACTACATGCTCTCCGAAATGCCCTTTGCAGCGGACGGTTCGATGAGCTATGAGGCGTTTATCGACAGATATAACACCGACCTTGCGAACACCCTCGGAAACCTCGTGAACCGCACCGTCGCGATGGTAAATAAATATTTCGGGGGCACGGTGCATGCTCCTCATGAAAAAACCGAAACAGACCTCGACCTCGAAGCCTGCTGCGTAGAAGCCGCCAAAAATTACATCAGACACGTCGACGCTTTCAGGCTCGCCGACGCCACCGAGGATGTCATCGCCCTTGCAAGGCGCGCAAACAAGTATATCGACGAGACGTCGCCATGGGTACTCGCCAAAGATGAGGATAAATCAAGGCTTGAGACCGTAATGTATGAGCTTATCGAAGCGATTCGGTTCATAGGGGTACTGGCGAGCCCGGTCATGCCCGCAACCGGCGAAGAGATATTTAAACAGATAAACACCGACGTGAAGTCCTTCGACTCGCTTTCGGCGTTCGGTGGATATGCCGCCGGGACAAACGTGGGAGAGGCAAAGCCGCTGTTTGCAAGAATCGACAGCGAAAAGATGCTCAACGAGCTTATCGCCGAGATGGAGGCTATGAAAGCCAAGGCTGCCGCCGAAAAGGCCGCTAAAGAGGCTGAGGAGAACGCCGAGGTCGCTCCCCTTGCGCCCGAAATAGATATTGACGAATTCTTCAAGGCCGATTTAAGGGCGGGAAAGATAGTTTCCTGCGAAAAGGTCGAGAAGTCCAAAAAACTCCTAAGAATCAGAATCGACGACGGAATGGGCGGCAGACAGGTGCTATCCGGCATTGCCAAGTGGTATGCTCCGGAGGACCTTGTCGGGAAGACTGTGCTGTTTGTCGCGAATTTAAAGCCTGCAAAGCTTGCAGGAGAACTTAGCGAGGGCATGATATGCGCCGCAGATATGCCGGACGGGTCTGCAAAGGTGTGCTTCCTTGACGACGGCGTGCCGGCAGGCGCTAAGATAAGGTAAAATGAAGCTTGTCATCATTATCGGCGGAGGCGCTTCGGGGAAGATGACGGTCGGCCAGGAGCTATGCAAAATAACCGGCCTCAGACTTTTTCACAACCACATGACGATAGACCTTGTGACGCAGGTTTTCGGGTATTTTGAGCCCGAAACGATACTTGCGCTTCGGCAGACTGTCTTTGAAAATTATGCCAAAAGCGACAACTACGGCATGGTGTTTACCTATATCTGGGATTTTTCATCGGACAGCGACGGGGAATATATCAAAAATGTGAAAAAGATTTTTGAGAACGCGGGCGGCGAGGTCTATCTTGTCGAGCTTGTCGCCGACTTTGAGGAAAGGCTGAGGCGCAACCGCACCGAAAACCGCCTTGTCAATAAGCCCGGCAAGCGGGATATTGAATTTTCCGAGGCTCTTTTGCATGACGAAAAGACCTGCCGTGTGGAGAGCCTGCCGGGAGAGACGGGGTTTGAAAATTATCTCAGGATAGATAATACCGACGTCCCGGCAGACGAGGCGGCGAGGATGATAAAAGAGAGGTTTGGGCTGTGACGACAACATTGCCCGCATGTTCGGACGGCGGCCGTTTTGCAAGACGGTATTTGTTAGGCCGCCTGTTTGGAGAGACCGTATGAGCTATTTGAGAGAACTCCCTATATTTTCCGCGTTTCGCGACGTCAAGCCCATCCGCAAAGGAATGTCGGGAGATGAAAAATATTGCATCACTACAACCGACGATCAGCGGTTGCTGCTGCGGATTTCAGACCCGCAGGATCTTCAGCGAAAGCAAAAGGAATACCGGCTGCTGAAGCAGTTTGCCGAATTGAAAATCCCCATGCCGCAGCCGGTGGATTTCGGCGTTTTCGGTGAAGACAAAAAAGTATATACTTTATTAACATGGATTGACGGATATTTTAAAGACTTGGTTCCCGAAGATTTTTGGCGGCTTCTGGCATACTACCTCTCCGTCAGTGCGATTACCTCGATTGTATGGGCAAAATATTTTGCACCCGAGAGATTAAAAGATATACTGACTATGAACACGGATATTCTTTGTCAGTTTGATAATATGAAGCAGCTCATACCGAGATGGTATACAATGGCAAAAAATTCTGTAACTGAGTTTATGAACAAAAGGAGAAAAATGTTTACTTTCCGCGATGAAGTGCTGAGGTACTGCCTTGAATACTACGGGACCGAGCCGGATTATCCTTGGGACGACGAGCCGGAGTATGCTGTCCTGAGAAATGCCCGGAATAAAAAATGGTACGGGCTTATTATGCGCATTTCACGCGATAAACTCGGGTTTAAAGACTCGGCGCCCGTGGATATTCTGAACATAAAATGCGACCCTATCGCGCTCGGCTCGTTTCTCGAAAAGGATGGCTGCCACCCTGCCTATCATATGTCAAAGGCGCACTGGCTGACGGCAAGGCTCGACGGGAGCGTCGATTTTGAAGAGATAAAGGCGCTTATAAATATGAGCTATGAACTCACGGCGCAGAAGATGAAAGCTGCACCGAAAACAAAAAAATCAGGTGGGTCGGGAGATAATCCTGCCAAAAAATAACAAAAATAACCGTAAAAAATTTCCCCGGCACTTGACATTTCGGGGAAAATGCGGTATTATAATTGCGATAGCTGTCCGTAGCTCAGTGGATAGAGCATTACGCTCCGACCGTATGCGCGCAGGTTCGATTCCTGTCGGACAGACCAAAAAATAAGGCCGCCCTTTAGGGCGGTTTTATTTTTTGGAGTGTTGGGTAGGCCTGAGAAACTGCGACCCCAAAGCGCTGCGAAAGTTTAGAATGTGCAGAAAGTAGGACAATCTCATTGCCGCGAAAAACGCAGGAGGTGCGACGCTTTGGGCATAGATGCGATTATTTCTCTGCGAAACGACCGAGGCAATCGTTGCCGCCGAGGGAAGTTGAGCAGGAAGAAATAACGCATCTTTTGAGGTTACGATTCCTGTCGGACAGACCACGCCGTCGCGGACTTCGTATCGTTCGCGGCGGCATTCTTATAACTGAATAAATGCCCCCGCTCATTCACTTCGTCGCTCCGGCTTATCCCCACAAACGCAAGCGTTTGCGGGGGCCCCTTTTTGGTGCCCGCAAGGGTGCCGGTATGTTTTTGGATTGTTGGGTAGGCCTGAGAAACTGCGACCCCAAAGCGCTGCGAAAGTTTAGAATGTGCAGAAAGTAGGACAATCTCATTGCCGCGAAAAACGCAGGAGGTGCGACGCTTTGGGCATAGATGCGATTATTTCTCTGCGAAACGACCGAGGCAATCGTTGTCGCCGAGGGAAGTTGAGCAGGAAGAAATAACGCATCTTTTGAGGTTACGATTCCTGTCGGACAGACCACGGCGTCGCAAGCTTCATATCGTTCGCGGCGGCATTCTTATAACTGAATAAATGCCACCGCTCATTCATCCGTCGCCAGACGCGATTATTTCTCCGTGAGCTCCGCGAGCCAATTCGTCACGGCGAGCGAGAGCGAACGGGAAGAAATAACGCTTCTGATTCCGGCTTTACCCCACAAACGCAAGCGTTTGCGGGAGCCCCTTTTTGGTGCCCGCAAGGGTGCCGGTATGTTTTTGGCTTGTTGGATAGGCCTGAGAAGCTGCAATCAAAGCGCCTCGAAGTTTTTTATGAGGCAGAAAGTGCGGCAAGTGGGAAAGGCGGAAAACGTTTAGTAACGGAAAATCATCAGGCATAAATTTATATAATGTGGTCGAAATGGCCACTCCCAAAGAGGTAAGCTCCTTGACATCTGCTTCTATTCATGCTATAATAACTTATCTTTTCGAGAGGAGGGCGCAATATGCAGTGGGTGCAAAACGGCTTGGTACTGCATTTTAACGGCTATGATACGGCCATCCACAGGATAAGTGCGCCCTTTTTCAGCTGACACCATGTCAAAATAAGCGGCCGCGCTTGTCCTTTTCTTATTAAAAAGAAAGGATGGCGCAATTTTTATGCCAAAAAATAAAAAATTATCAATATCAAAACAAAAAACGGCTCTTCTGATTTTGGAATGGTCGGTGGGATTTCGACCGGCCGGAAGCGTGTGGGTCCTGCTGCTGGCTCTTCGGGGGTTTTCCTTGGTGGAGATCGGCTTTGCAGAGGCTGTGTTTCACGTCGTAAGCCTGTGCTGTGAGCTTCCGTCGGGACTTTTGGCGGACGTTCTGGGCAGGAAGCGAACTCTGACGGCAAGTCACGTTATGTTCGTGCTCTCGACATTGCTGATGGTTATTTCGCATGGCATGGTCGGGGTATGCCTGTCTTTGGCCGCTTCGGCTCTTGGGTATAATCTCGAATCGGGAACCCGCGAGGCTGTCACATATGAATCCATGCTTCAAGCGGGTCAGGGGTCTGAATATCTTAAATTTTCTTCCGTTCAGCACGGCGTTTACCGCTTCAGCAGCGGCGGAGCTATGCTTTTGGCAGGGTCAACCGTCCTCTTAGGCTGGCGGGCGGCGTACCTTTTGGATACGGTTATCGCCCTCATCGGTTTAGCCGCCGTTCTGACTTTAACCGAGCCCGAACGGGACGACTCGGGTATAAATTTTCGGACGTTGCCCGCAGCCTTGGCAAAAACCGTCCGAGAAGCGTGGGCGCTGATAAAATCTGACGGCGTGGCTGTACGGATAATGATACTTAACGCCCTCGTCGGGGCATGCGCAACGCTGACGGGATTTTATCTGCAAGAAAAATTAGAAGCGGCTGTGGCGGTTCCCGCACTGCTCGGGCCGGCGCTGTTTGTGCTGGAGTTGGGTGGAGGTCTGGCGGGACTGCTGACAAATAAACTCGACCGACTGTCCTATTCCAAAGCCGTTGCATTGACGGGGGTGGGCGTTTTGCTGTGCGCTTTTGCGGCAAGAGGAACTCGTCTTTCGGTGCTGATGGCTTCGGGCTTTATGGCGGGATTTCTTGACGACAGCTTAGAGCTTGTAAGCGACAAAAGGCTGAACGACCGCTTCCCGTCTGCCCAACGGGCGACGCTTATTTCGGTATCGTCAATGATATTCTCGGTATTTATGATACCGCTCTCGCCGATTTTCGGCATGTGGTTCTCATAAATTAAAATAAAAAACGCCGTCGCAAGTTTTCCATCGCCTGCGGCGGCATTTTAAAAATCATTTTTTAAATCCGGCTATCATTTTACAGCGTCATCTGGTCCGGGTCGGGGATGTCCTTGGCAAATGGGCCGGCGGCCGGGAGGGTCTTTGTGCGGAACTTCGAGAGCTCGGAAGCCTGCTCGGGAGTTATGACCCTCGCGCTCTCGACCGACGCGCCCACTTTCAGGGTCATGACCTGAACGCCCTGAGTGTCGCGGGTCGACTTCGGGAGTATCATGCCGGTGTTGAATATTATCATCCTGCCGTTCGTGGAGCGGACCATGACCTCGCTGCCGTCCTTGACGTCAAGTATCGCGATAAGCTCCTGCTTCTCGCAGTACGCTTTTAAAAGCACCTTTCTGTTCGTCTTTGTCTCAAACGAGCTTAAGGGCACCTTTGCCGCCTTGCCGTTTTTATACACAAACACCAGACAGCCCGAATAGTCGAGGGTCGCCGCCATCGCCCTTACGCCCTCGCCGTCGTCAAACTTCAATGCCACGGGGATAAAATCTCCCAAAACGCTCGCCTTTGAGTCGGAGAACTGGGAAGCCTTTGCCTTATAACATTTGGCATTATTTGTAAAGAACAGCAGGTCCGCACGGTTCGACAAATCTATCTCGGTGGTAATGACGTCCGCCTCTTTAAGCTTGTGCTCGGAGGACATGCGCAGGCTCTGGGGGGTGATTTTCTTGAAATAACCCTCTTTTGTCAGTATCAGGCGGCAGGGATAATCCGGGACCTCGACCTCGGTCGAGACTTCTGGCTCGTCGTCGATGTAGATTATCTCGGTCTTTCGAGGCTGGCCGTATTTTTCCGAGACCTTTTTAAGCTCGTCGATGATGATGAGCTTTATTTTGCGCTCGCTGCCCAAAACGTCCTGCAAATCGGCAATTTCTTTTGTAAGGTCGGAAACGTCCTTTAAACGGTTCAGGATGTATTCGCGGTTTAAATGCCTAAGTTTTATTTCGGCGACGTACTCGGCCTGAGTCTCGTCGATGGAGAAGCCTATCATCAGGTTCGGGACGACGTCCGCCTCTTCCTCGGTCTCACGGACAATCTTTATCGCCTTGTCGATGTCGAGGAGTATCTTTTCAAGGCCCTCCAAAAGGTGCAGTCTCTCGGACTTTTTGTTGAGGTCAAACGCCACGCGCCTTTTTACGCAGCCTACCCGGAATTTTATCCACTCCCGCAAAATATCCGTCACGCCCAAGACCTTGGGATAGCCGTTGACTAAGATATTGAAGTTTGCGGAGAAGTTGTCCTGCAACGGGGTCAGCTTATATAACTTTCGCATCAGCTCGTCGGGGTCCACTCCCCTCTTGAGGTCTATTGCGATTTTAAGACCCGAAAGGTCGGTCTCGTCGCGGATGTAGGAGACTTCCTTGAGGCCGGATTTTGCAAGATCTATGACCTTTTCAATGATGGCCTCTACCGTGGTCGTCGGGGGTATCTCGGTTATCTCTATGCAGTTCGCCGACTTGTCATAGCTGTACTTTGCCCTTACCCTGACAGAGCCGCGGCCGGTGTTGTAAATTTGTCTTAACTTATCTTCATCCCATATCATATAGCCGCCGCCCGGAAAATCCGGGCCTTTCATCGACTGCATGACGTCGTATTCGGGGTCTCTCATCAGAGAGATCGTGGCTTCGCATAACTCCTTAAGATTAAACGGGCAGACCGCGCTCGCCATCGATACGCCGATGCCGACGTTCGAGTTCACAAGAATAGAGGGGAACGTCACCGGCAGAAGCTCCGGCTCCTGCATCGTGTTGTCGTAGTTCGGTACAAAGTTGACGGTGTCCTTGTCGATGTCGGAAAAAAGCTCGTTGCAGATAGGCTCAAGCTTTGCCTCGGTGTATCTCGAAGCCGCATACTGCATATCGCTTGAATACGCCTTGCCGAAATTTCCCTTTGAGTCGATATAGGGGTGCAGGAGCGCTTCGTTTCCCCTTGCAAGCCTGACCATCGTCTCATAGATGGCCTGGTCGCCGTGTGGGTTTAATTTCATCGTCTGACCGACGATATTTGCGGATTTAGTCCTCGGGCCGGTCAAAAGCCCCATCTTATACATGGTGTAAAGGAGCTTGCGGTGGGACGGTTTAAAGCCGTCGATTTCCGGGAACGCGCGCGAAACGATGACCGACATGGCATAAGGCATATAGTTTTTTTCAAGCGTTATCGTTATCGGCTCGTCGACTACGGCGCCGGCGCCCTGGATATAGGCCTGAGCGTGGCGCTCGGAAAGTTTAGGCTGTTTAATTTCTTTATCTTTTGATTTTTTAGGCATACGGATCCTCTTTCTGAATTATTTGAGCGGGCGCGCATAGGGCGAGGGCGAGCCGTCTGCGGAGCGCGCCCCAAAGGGGCTGTGCGAGCAGGTGGCGAGCCCGGGGTCAGGATATATCGGCGAGTTCCAGATAGTCGTGGCCGTTGTTGTTTATGAATTCCTTTCTGGCGGAGAGGTTGTCCCCCAAAAGCATATCGAACATGAATTTCGTGTGCTCGACTTCATCGGGGCCGACCTTTATAAGCCTGCGGGTCTCGGGGTTCATCGTCGTCAGGCTCATCATATCCGGCTCGTTTTCGCCGAGTCCCTTTGAGCGCTGGATGGTGAATTTCTGGCCATCTATCTGCTTCATGATGTCGGCGCGCTCGGCCTCGTCGTATGCAAAATAAGTGCGGTCCTTGGTGTTTATCTCATAAAGCGGAGACTCGGCAATAAAGACGTAGCCTTTTTCGATGAGGGTCGGCGCCAAGGTGTAGAGCATCGTCAGGATAAGCGTTCTTATCTGGAAGCCGTCATAGTCCGCGTCGGTGCAGATGACTATTTTTGACCATCTCAGATTCGCAAGATTAAAGCTTGAAAGGTCCTTGTTTTTGGAGCTTTTTACCTCGACTCCGCAGCCTAAGACTTTCATTAAGTCGGTTATAATCTCGCTCTCGAAAATCTTGTTATAGCTGGCTTTTAAGCAGTTTAAGATCTTTCCTCTGACCGGGATGACGGCCTGGAATTCGGCGTTTCTTGCAAGCTTGACAGAGCCGAGCGCCGAGTCGCCCTCCACGATATAAAGCTCACGCTTTTCGACGTCCTTGGAGCGGCAGTCGACGAACTTTTTGACCATGTTCGCCATGTCGAGTTTTTCGGTGAATATCTTCTTCTGGGTTATCCTCGTCTTTTCGGCGGATTCACGCGAGCGCTTGTTTATCATGACCTGGTCGCATATCTTTCCGGCGTCCTCGGGGTTCTCGATGAAATAGACCTCAAGCTGATGCTTCAGAAAATCGACGGCGGCGTCGTAGATAAATTTGTTGTTTATCGCCTTTTTGGTCTGGTTTTCATAGGAAGCCTGCGTCGAGAATGAACTCGACACCATCACAAGGCAGTCCTCGATGTCCTGATACTGTATCTTGGCCTCGTTTTTGAGATACTTTCCGTTTTGCTTCATGTAGCTGTCGATGAAGCTTGTGAAAGCCTGTCTTACCGCCTTTTCGGTAGAGCCGCCGTATTCCAAAAAACTTGAGTTATGGTAATACTCGGCAAGCCTGACGGTCTTTGAGAATGCAAATGCAAAATTATATTTGACCTTATAATCGTTCATGTCGTCGCGGTCGCGGCCCTTGCGGTCGGCAGTCCAAAGCTGCGGAGCCGTCAGATAATCAAGCCCGACTATCTCGTTGACATAGTCCAAAATTCCGTTTTCGTACAGATATTCAAACGTCTCAAAATCGCCGTCGTCGTTTTGATACCGAAGCACGAACTGTATGCCCGGGTTGACGATAGACTGCTTTTTGAGCATATCGGTAAAGTATTCTTTCTCGATGACGATGTCGGTAAAGACCTCTAAATCGGGCAGCCAGCGGGTCTTGGTGCCTGTCTGGCGGCGCTTGGTCTCCTCTTTTTTGAGACCGCCGATGTTCTCGCCCTTTTCAAAGTGCAGGTCGTATTTGTAGCCGTCGCGGTACACTTCGACGTCCATGTATTTTGAGGCGTACTGGGTAGCGCATGCTCCGAGGCCGTTCAGACCGAGCGAATATTCATAGCTGCCGTCGCCCTTGGCGTTGTCGTATTTGCCGCCGGCATAGAGTTCGCAGTAGACAAGCTCCCAATTATAGCGGTTCTCGACCTTGTTGAAGTCGACCGGGCAGCCTCGGCCCTGGTCCTCGACCTCGATGGAATTGTCGTTGTAGCGGGTTATGAAAATTTTCTTGCCGTAGCCCTGGTGCGCCTCGTCGACGGAGTTTGAGATAATTTCAAAGACGGAGTGCTTGCAGCCCTCGAGACCGTCCGAGCCGAATATTACCGCAGGGCGCTTTCTGACCCTGTCGGCGCCTTTTAAAGAGCGTATGGCCTCGTTGCCGTATTCCTTTTTTCCCGGCATTTTGAATCCTCCTTGGAAAATCAAAGTACAATATGTAGTTATTATAACACATTTTTTCAACTAATGCAAGTGGTTGGGCAAAAATGCGTCCGCATCAAGAATACGGAAGTCAGAAATCAGATGTCAGAATTTCGAGGTGTCGCCTGCGGCAATATTTTATATCTTTTCCCGCTGTTGACAATCCTTATAAAAATGGTATAATTATTTTACCGTCCCGGGAAGGAGGGGTTTTATGAGAGAACTCGTGATCGGGAAAAATGACGCGGGGCAGAGGCTCGACCGGTTTTTAAGAAAGGCCGTGCCAGGGCTGCCCGCAGGAAGAATGTATAAATACATACGCCAAAAGGACATAAAGCTCAACGGCAGGCGCTGCGAGATTTCCGACAGGCTCTGCGAGGGCGACGTGCTGAGGCTGTATATTCCCGACGAATTTTTTGCGGTGCCTGACAGCGCGCCCACGGAAAAAAACGTTTCCTCGGAAATAAATGTCGTATATGAGGATGAAAATATTTTAATAGTGCAAAAGCCCGCGGGGCTCGTCGTTCACGAGGACGACAGCGGCGAGACTGACACGCTCATCGCCCGCGCTACGGCATATCTCGCCGAAAAAGGCGAATACGACCCCAAAAGCGAACTTTCTTTCGCGCCGGCACTCGCCCACCGCCTCGACCGAAACACCGAGGGCCTTGTCATATGCGCAAAAAATGCCGAAAGCTTAAGAGAGCTAAACCGCCTGATACGCGACCGCGAAATCAAAAAAAGCTATCTCTGCCTTACCGTCGGGACTCCCCGTGAAAGGGCAGGAGAGATAAAAACCTACCTTTTTAAAGACGAAAAGGAAAACACCGTCTATGTCAGGCCCGAAAAAACTCCGGGCGCGAAAATTGCCGTGACGAGGTATAGGGTCGTGAAAAATCTGGGGGAGCTTTGTCTGTGCGAGGTGGAGCTTGTGACAGGGAGAACTCACCAGATAAGGGCGCATATGGCATACATCGGCTGCCCGCTTTTGGGGGACGGAAAGTACGGCCGCAATGAACCGAACCGCCGCTATAAGGCCAAACGCCAGGCGCTATGCGCAAACAGACTGAAATTTGAGATAAAGGATGAGACCTCGCCGCTTTATTATCTGAACGGAAAGGAATTTTTATCGGACGAGCCGGAGTTTATGAGCCTGATAAAGTGAAAATCATCCCGCAAAATTCTTAAAAATTTCTTAATTTTCGATTATTGTTACCGGTTTGTTATTGATATTTTCAAAAAGGGTGGTATAATTATATCAAAAGGCATTTTGCGCCGAAAAATTCATGATCGCTACATAATTATTTGCTCATATCCGGAGGAAATATGATATATAACCGAAAAACAGCCGCTTTGGCTTTTATGACGGCGATAGCTCTGGCGCTGTCGTCCTGCTCGTCTTTATATTCTCATGAGGAGGAGATAACCGCTCCCCCCGAAGCAACAAACGGCATTACAAGCTATGAGCCCCCGAGAGACCCCGATGTTCCGCAGTTTGTCGAGACCGAAGCGACGGAGCCTGCTCCCGAGACCCTGCCCGAGGAGACGGCAAGCGTTACCGAAGCGTCCCCTGCCCCCGTGACCGAAACTCAGCAGAAAGACGGCTCGGGAATGATAATAGACGACTGGAGGAGCGACGTAGATATAACGCCGCCTGCCGAGGTAAGCGGGCTTTATGAAAGCTTTCGGATAGACCCTGCCGCAAGGGAGAGCTACTATCAACAGATTTGCTCGGAATGTAAGCTGCCGATAATCCACATTTCGACCGAGGGAGAGTCGGAGATTTTGTCTCTTGAGGAATACACAAACTGCCTCGTCGAGACGATGAACTGCGACGATATATATAAAATAGCCGCGACCGGCGGCATAAGGGTAAGGGGCAACGCAAGCGCCGACTACGGAGACGTGGATTTTATACGCCACAACATCGTGTCCTACAGGATAAAATTTGACGAGAAACAGCCGATGCTCGGGCTGAATCAGTTTGCAAGGTGCCGCTCATGGGTATTATTAAAGGCCTATGACACCGGCGTGAGAAATCTTTTGGCATTCAAAATCGCCGACGCCGTCAACGAGGGAAATTACTATGTCTCAGACGCGACGCCCGTGCAGGTCTATGTCAACGAGGAATATGCCGGGATGTATATACTCTGCGAGCAGACTCAGGAGAATTCCGAGCGCGTGGATATAAACGAAGCCGAAAACGGCTACGAGGGCACGGATATAGGGTATCTTGTCGAGCTCGACAACTATGCCACATCCGACGACGACCCGTATTTTTATCTCATATATAACAGCGAGCCTATAACCGACGTTTACGGCACGGAGAGGGTGCCGAGAAAATATGCATACTCTGTCAAAAACGACTTAAACACCGACGAACAGCTTAAATTTATCGAGAGACGGTTCGAGATTTTTTGGGAGATAGCGATGCGCGCCATCAAATACGGGGAATATTACAAGGTTGATGAAAACCTTGAGATTCAGCCCGCGCAGGATGAATTTGCCTCGGCATACGACTGCATAAACGCCGTCATTGACGTTGATTCGGTAGTGGATATGTATATCACCTACGAGATCGTAAACGACCAGGACGTCGGCGGCGGGTCGTTCTTCTTTGCAGTCGACTACGGGAGCGGCTCGAAATATCCCCGTCTGACGATGGTCGCGCCCTGGGACTTTGACTGGGGATACTCAGACTATCACTGCGAACCCGACGGCGGGCTGTACGTCGCAAGGTTCAAGGACGATTATTTCGTCAGCAACTGGGGGGACCGCTCCAACCCGTGGCTGATACTCTTCTACTCGGCGGACTGGTTCCAAGATCTTGTAAAAGAGAAGTGGCAGGCCAGAAAGCCCGCGATAATCTCCGCCATGGACGGCGTTGAAAAGACCGCGAGGGACTATGAGGACGACTTCGACAAGGACGGCGTGAGTCGGTCGTCAAAGTCGGTCGCGACGGTGAACTGGGCGAGGGAAAGGGTGGATTACCTGAGCACGCTTTGGGGGTAATGGGCGCTGACAAAAACGGATTTAAGCTCCAAGGGCGAGGACTGCCGCCGTTGGGGCTTTTTTTGGGGGTGCGCGGGGGGGTGTGCGGCCCTCATCTTCTGCCAATGGGGCGAAGCCCCCGTCGGCCGCAGGCCGACGAAACGCCGGCGAAGCCGGCGTTTGGGTTCAGCGAAGCTGAACCCGGGCTTCGCCCGGTGAGGCAGAAGATGAGGGGAGAGGGGGATGGAGAGAGGGTGGGGTGCATATTGTGAAACCCACGGGGTCGTGGCGCTTTCTTTCCGAAATTTTACTCCTTATTTTCTCTTGACAAAACGGGAGAATGTGGTATAATGTTATAAAGAACATTTGTTCTCTATTACATTCGGGAGAGGAGGGCGCGGCATGACGGGGAAAATTTACATCGCTATCGACCTTAAAAGCTTCTATGCATCGGTCGAGTGCCGGGAGCGCGGGCTCGACCCGCTTAAGACGAATCTTGTCGTCGCGGACTCCTCAAGGACCGAAAAAACCATCTGCCTTGCGGTCTCGCCGTCGCTGAAATCCTACGGAATCTCCGGACGGCCCAGGCTTTTCGAGGTCGTGCAAAAAGTCAGAGAGGTCAACGCCGTTCGTGCGCGAAGATCTCCCAAAAGAAAATTAGTCGGGGAAAGCTTTCTTTCGGAGGAGCTGACAGCCGACCCGTCTCTTGCGGTATCGTATATCGTGGCGGTCCCGAGGATGGCTTATTACATCGAATACAGCACCAAAATCTACGAGGTCTATCTTAAATATGTGGCGCCTGAGGATATTCACATATACTCGATAGACGAGGTGTTTATCAACGCGACCGGCTATCTCACGACATACGGGCTTTCGGCGCACGACTTCGCGATGACCCTTATACGAGACGTGCTTAAAACCACCGGCATTACCGCCACAGCCGGAATCGGCACGAATCTTTACCTTTGCAAGATAGCCATGGACATAGTCGCAAAAAAGATGCAGCCGGATAAGGACGGCGTCAGGATAGCCGAACTCGACGAGGAAAGCTATCGGGAAAAGCTTTGGGACCACCGTCCACTGACGGATTTTTGGCGGATAGGCAGCGGCTATGCCTCAAAGCTTGAGCAGTACAATATGTTCACGATGGGCGACGTGGCGAGGCAGTCTCTTCGCGACGAGAGCCTGTTCTACAGGCTTTTCGGCATAAACGCGGAGCTTCTGATAGACCATGCCTGGGGATGGGAACCGGTCACTTTAGCTGACATAAAGGCATACCGTCCCGAAACAAAGAGCATAAGCTCGGGACAGGTGCTGACAGAGCCGTATCCGTCCGAAAAGGCAAGACTTATTGTCAAAGAGATGACGGATATATTGGCGCTCGATTTGGTGGACAAGGGATTTGTCACAAATCAGCTCGTCCTGACGATAGGATACGACGTCGAAAATATTTCAAAGGGCTACAGCGGCGAGGTGACGATAGACCGCTACGGCAGGAAAATCCCGAAGCATGCCCACGGCACCGAAAATTTAGAGCGCCTTACAAGCTCCGCAAAAATTATGACGGAGGCGGTCATGAAGCTGTACGACAGAATAGTCGATAAAAACATGCTCGTGAGAAGAATAACGATAGCCGCCTGCAACGTCATGCCCGAAACGGATATTCCGGAAGATGCGCCGGAGCAGCTCGATATGTTCACGGATTATGAAAAGCTCGATAAGGAGCGAGAGCTGCAAAAAATCGCGCTTGAAAAGGAGCATAACCTGCAAAAAGCGGTGGTGGGTCTTAAGAAAAAATACGGAAAAAACGCGGTTTTAAAGGGAATGAATTTTGAGGAGGGCGCTACCGCCAGAGAGCGCAACCGCCAGATAGGAGGACACAAGGCATGAACTATAAAATCATAAGGAGCAAAAGAAAGACCCTCGGCATAGAGGTGGGTCCGGACGGCGTTACGGTGAGGGCGCCGATGAGGATAAGCGCCGGCGAGATAGAAAAATTCGTCATGGCGCATCGTGACTGGATAGAGAAAAATCTCAGAAAAATAGAGGAAAGAAAAGCCGCACTCGGAGACGTGGAGCCCCTGAGCGCGGATGAAATTAAAGAGCTCGCCGAAAAGGCCGCTAAGATAATACCCGAGAGAGCAGCATACTATGCCCAAAAAATCGGAGTAAGCTACGGAAAAATCACGATAAGAAACCAGCGCTCGAAATGGGGAAGCTGCTCGTCAAAGGGAAATCTGAGCTTTAACTGCCTGCTCATGCTGGCGCCGCCGGAGGTGGTGGACGCCGTGGTGGTGCATGAGCTATGCCACAGAAAAGAGATGAACCATTCGGAACGGTTCTACGCCTAGGTCCTGCGGGCGTTCCCGGATTATCACAGGTGGAACGGCTGGCTCAAGCAAAACGGGACCGCGATCATGTCAAAAATGAGGTGAAAAAAATGGGAAAATATGACGATATAATACATCTTCCGCACAAGCAGTCCGAGACGCGAGCGCACATGTCGAATCGCGACAGGGCCGCACAGTTCAGCCCGTTTGCGGCTCTTTCCGGGCACAGCGAGGCCATGGAGGAGACGGCGCGCCTGACCGACGGCAGGATAGTTTTAAGCGAGTACGAGGCGCAGCTGCTGAACGAAAGGCTGATGGAACTGGTGGAAAACCCGAAGCAGACGGTGAGGGTGACCTATTTTGTGCCGGACGAGAAAAAGCAGGGCGGGCGGTACGTTTCGGAGGTCAAGACCGTGCGGGCGGTGAATTTAGCGGAACGGGCGATGCTTTTCGAGGACAGAAGCGAAGTAAGCCTCGACGATATCGTGGGGGTGGAGGGGATGAAAAAGAAAAAGAGAATTTCTGTCAATGACCTCGGGAGAGCGAATGGAAAGGCATGCCATTCAGATTTTTATCCGCGAGCGCTCCCCTACTGCCATCCTGCATATATGATTTGTTCAAATTCGGTTTACAGTAAAGCAGAATCTGTTAATACAATGTATAATTAAAGTCTTTTTAGGACGAAACTATAATTATTACAAATTTTTTATTTCAAAATATTGTACTGCTCATCCTCGACCGGTTCTTGCTATATGTTCGACTTCATTCCTTACCCTTCCCTCAAATATCGCTCTTGCATTTTTAATAAAACTGTGGTACAATAAAGAAAAAAATCGGAGGTTAGTCATGAAACCTATTGTTTACTTCACAAAATCTGTCAGCCCCGAGGCCGTGCTAAAACTTTACGAAAAGCTCGGCGTTACGCTTCCCGGAAAGGTCGCAATCAAGGTCCACTCCGGCGAAGTCGGGAACCAGAACTTCCTAAGACCTGCTTTTTGGAAGCCTGTCGTTGAGCATGTCGGCGGCACCGTTACCGAGTGTAACACCGCTTACGACGGCCAGCGCAATACCACCGAAAAGCACCTTAAGGCCATCAGAAAGCACGGCTGGAACGATTATTTCGACTTCGATCTTCTTGACGCCGAGGGTCCCGACCTCGTCCTTGAGATACCCGAGGGAAAGGTCATCAAAAAGAATTTTGTCGGAAAAAATCTCGTAAAATACGACTCCATGCTCGTTCTTTCCCACTTCAAGGGGCATCCCATGGGCGGGTACGGCGGAGCGCTGAAACAGCTTTCCATCGGCGTGGCGTCGTCCTACGGAAAGGCCTATATCCACGGCTCGGGCGATACCGAGCATAATATCTGGGCGGCTCCGCACGACAGCTTCCTCGAATCCATGGCGGACGCGGCAAGCTCTGTCATAAAATATTTCAAGGGCAACATCGCCTATATCAACGTCATGGCGAACATGTCGGTTGACTGCGACTGCTGCGACGTCGCCGAGGACCCCTGCATGAAAGATATCGGCGTGCTCGCGTCTCTTGACCCCGTCGCTATAGATCAGGCATGCCTTGACCTCGTCTACGCCGCCAAGGACGACCCCGGACAGAAGCATTTCCTTGAAAGGGTGGAGTCCCGCAACGGAGTTCACACCATCGAGGCGGCTGCGGCTCTCGGCCTCGGCTCAAGGGAGTATGAATTAAAAGAGGTCTGATTATTTGAGCATGATAAAACGGCGTGGTTTTAGTCCATGCCGTTTTTTTGCGCATATTTTTTTGAACGCTCAGGCGACTATCATGCCGAAAATTTCTTCGACGCGCTCGTCCCTGCCCAAAAGATAAAGATACCCGAAAAGGCATTCAAGACCCGTGGCTCTGCGGTAATCCTGGGCTGTGGAGTGCTTCGGCGGGGTTATGCCGTCGTGGTTGCGGCCCCGCTTATAGACGGCCTGCTCCTCGTCGGAAAGCCTGTCGAATATCCTCTCGACCGCTTGCGACTGGTACTCGCAGCATACATACCCGACCGCCTCTTTGTGCAGGGCGTTCGCGGGCTTGTTCGACCTTAAAACTATCATTCGGCGCACGAGCTGCTCATAGACCGCGTCCCCCAAAAATGCAAGCGCCGGAGTCGAATATTTCGCGGAAATCTCCGCAGGCGTAAGATTCTTACTCAACATAATCAAACTCAAATCCTCCGACGGAAACCGTGTCGCCCTCTTTTACGCCGCGTTTAATGAGCTCGTCGATGATGCCGCTGGTTTTTAGGACAAGCTGGAAATGCTGGAGGCTCTCGTAGTCCTCCATGTCTGCGGTGCGTAAAATCCCCTCGAGCCAGTCGGCGTCGACAAAGTATACCCCGTCATCCTCGGTTATCTCAAAGCTCATCTTGTCCGGCTCTGGCTCCTGCCACAGAGGCTCCGGCTCGGCCTCGAAAACTTTCAGCGGCGGGAGTCCCTTAAGCGCCTTGTAGACCTCGTTCATGAGTTCCTTTGTGCCCTCGGTCGTGGCGGCGGATATGGCGTAAAACGGCACGCCCTTGCTCTCAATGTATTCTTTGAACAGGGCTATCTGCTCGTCGTTCGCCATGTCGCACTTGTTTGCGGCGACGATCTGTGGGGCGTTTACAAGCTCCTCGCTGAAGCTTCTCAGTTCGCGGTTTATTATTTCATAGTCATCTTTGGGGTCTCGGCCCTCGCTGCCCGAAACGTCGACTATATGGAGTATCAGTCGGCAGCGCTCAACATGCCGCAAAAATTCATGCCCGAGGCCGACCCCCTCGGAAGCGCCCTCGATAAGGCCGGGGATATCGGCGATGACGAAAGAATTTTCATCCGAAATTTTCACAACGCCGAGGTTCGGGATGAGCGTGGTGAAGTGGTAGTTCGCGATTTTCGGCTTTGCTGCGGATACCACCGAAATAAGCGTGGATTTTCCGACGTTAGGAAAGCCCACCAGTCCCACGTCCGCCAAAAGCTTAAGCTCAAGGTGCAGATCTAACTTCTGGCCCTTGAAGCCGGGCTTTGCAAACCTCGGGATCTGCCTTGTCGGGGTGGCGAAGTGCGCGTTGCCGCGGCCTCCCCTGCCGCCCTTTGCGATGACGACAGGCTCGCTGCCCGACATATCGGCTATGACCCGGCCGGACTCGCGGTCGCTGACGACAGTCCCCCTCGGGACTCTTATGACAAGGTCCTCGGCAGAGCGCCCGAATTTTCTCGAACCTTGGCCGTTTTCGCCGCGCTCGGCCTTGAATTTTCTCTTGTACCTGAAATCTATAAGGGTGTTGAGATTGTCGTCCACCAAAAAGACGATGTCTCCGCCCTTGCCGCCGTCGCCCCCGTCGGGACCGCCTGCCGCGACGTATTTTTCACGGTGAAAGGACACCGCGCCGTCGCCGCCGTCCCCGGCTTCAACGGTGATGTTCACCTCGTCTACAAATCCGTCCATAAATTCACCTCAATTTCAAAAGAATCCCGGACTTATAAGTACCGGGATTCCGTCAACTCTGTTTGCCTGATCACTCAGCCGGATAAACGCTGACCTTCTTGCGGTCGCGGCCGAAGCGCTCGTATTTTACGACTCCGTCGACCTTGGCGAAGAGAGTGTCGTCAGAGCCTATTCCGACGTTCTCGCCGGGATGGATGTGAGTCCCGCGCTGACGGTAAAGAATATTTCCGGCAAGCACCGCCTGACCGTCCGCCCTCTTGGCGCCAAGTCTTTTCGACTCGGACTCACGGCCGTTCTTGGTGGAGCTGACGCCCTTTTTATGGGCGAAGAACTGCATACTGATTCTTAACATTTATCACACCTCCGAAATTTTAACTGTTATGTTTTCGGGATAATCCTCTTCCAGTGCCTTAAGATGCTCATAAAGCGCTCTGACAACGCCGTTGTCTTTATCATGAAGCCTGAGAGATACGGAGTCCTCGCCCGCTTTGACGTCGGCTCTGAGCTTAAATACCTCGGTCGCGGCGTTGCAGCTTAGCATGACCGCCGAGGAAACGCTCGCGCAGACGATGTCGCTGCCGGGTTCCGAATATCCCGAATGTCCCGAAACGGAAAAACCTTTGAATTCTCCGCCGGAACGCTCAAAAACTGCTTTGATCATTACGCCTTGATGGACTCAATGCGGACCTGAGTATAAGGCTGTCTGTGGCCCATCTTGCGGTGAGTGGAACCCTTTTTGGGCTTGTAGGTGAAAACGGTTATCTTCTTGGATTTGCCGTTTTTAAGGACCTTTGCCTCGACTGCTGCGCCCGATACATAGGGAGCTCCGACAGTCACGCCCTCGCCGTTCGAGACTGCTATGACCTTGTCAAAGGTAACGGTCTCGTCGGCCTCTACGGGAAGCTTCTCGATAAAGACGATATCGCCCTCTTTTACCTGATACTGCTTTCCGCCGGTTTCAATAACTGCATACATTATAGCGGCACCTGCCTTTTCTATAAAACTCGCTGTGTCGGGCGGGCATAATACGCCTCTTTGTGCCCTTAACATGCGGCTCGCCTATTATAGCATAATGCGGCGAAAAATTCAAGGATAGGAGAAAAAATTAACAGAAAATTTACAATTTGCGGCTTTATTTCAAGCCCTCGACCTTAATTTTGCCGTCCTCGGCAGTCACATTTATGGAGCGAAGCTTGATTTCGCCGCTGTCGACGATGAGGCTCGCTATTTTGTCCTCGATCTCCTTTTGCAGGACCCTGCGGATGTCTCTGGCGCCGTACTTTTCATCATATGCCATGTCCGCTATCGCAAGTTCGGCGGCCCTGTCGAATGTAAACATAATTAGCTTTTCGGCAAGCGGCGCTTCCATTTCTTTGAGCATGATATGCGCAATATCGGCATAGTTGTCCTTGGTGAGCGGGTTGAATACCACTATTTCGTCGACTCTTGATATGAATTCCGGGCGCAGAAATTCCCTAAGACCCTTTATTGCGCGATCCCTTGTCACCTGGGCCTCGGTCTTTGAAAAGCCTATGCCCATGGATTTGTCGGTGGAGCCGGCGTTCGACGTCATGATGATGACCGTGTTTTCAAAATTCACGCTTCTGCCCTGGGCGTCGTTGACCCTGCCCTCGTCAAGTATCTGCAATAGAATGTTCATGACGTCGGGGTGGGCCTTTTCTATCTCGTCAAACAGGACGACGGAATAGGGCTTGCGGCGGATCTTTTCGGTCAGCTGGCCGGCCTCGTCGTAACCGACGTAGCCCGGAGGAGAGCCTATGAGGCGGGAGACGGTGTGCTTTTCCATGTACTCAGACATATCGATTCGCACAAGCGGCTCGGTGGCGTCGAAAAGCTCGGAGGCAAGGGTCTTTGCAAGCTCGGTCTTTCCGACTCCGGTGGGGCCGACGAAGATGAACGAAGCGGGACGCTTTCTCTCGGTGAGCTGAACCCGGGAGCGCTTTATGGCGTTGCAGACAAGCTCGACGGCCTCGTCCTGGCCGACTATTCTTTTGGAAAGGGCGGCCTTTAAGCTGCGTATCTTTTCATACTCGGTCTCGACTATCTTGTTCGCCGGGATGCCGGTCCAAAGCTCAATGACCTTGGAGAGGTCGTCCTCGCTGACAGTCACCGATTCGGCTATTGGCTTAAGCTTTTCTATCTCGCCCTCAAGGCGCATCGTCTCGGCGCGAAGCTTCGCTATCTCCTCATAGTCGGGGTTCTCGGAATTCTCTTTTTCGGAGACCTCGGCTTCGGTATCCTTGAGCTTTTGCTGCAAATCAACATACTCCCCTATTTCGGGACTTCTTATAGAGGCGCTTGCGCAGGCCTCGTCCAAAAGGTCTATCGCCTTGTCGGGCAGGAACCTGTCGGTTATATATCTTTCGGACAGAACGGCGCACATCCTTAATGCCGAGTCGGAAATTTTTACATGGTGGTAGTCCTCGTAGTAGCCTCTTATGCCCATGAGCACCTGCACGGTGTCCTCGACCGTGGGCTCGGAGACCGTGACGGGCTGGAATCGCCTTTCAAGGGCGGAGTCTTTCTCGATATACTTGCGGTATTCCTTGAAAGTGGTGGCGCCGATGACCTGGACCTCTCCCCTCGAAAGGGCGGGCTTCAGGATATTTGCGGCGTTCATCGAGCCCTCGCTGTCGCCGGTGCCGACAAGACGGTGCACCTCGTCGATGAAGAGGATTATATTGCCCTCGCGCTTGACTTCCTCGATAAGGCCTTTCATACGGCTTTCAAACTGGCCGCGGAACTGAGTGCCCGCGACGAGAGCGGTCATGTCGAGCAGGAACAGGCGCTTGCCCCTGATGTTATAAGGGACCTCGCCGGAAACTATCTTTTGGGCGATTCCCTCGGCGATGGCGGTCTTTCCGACGCCCGGCTCGCCTATCAGGCAGGGGTTGTTTTTCTGCCTGCGGGACAGAATCTGCATGACCCTGCCGATCTCGCGGTCGCGGCCGATTATCCTGTCGAGTTTGCCGTCCATGGCGCGCTGATTGAGGTCGGTGCAGTAGGTGTTTAAGAATTTGAGCTCCTTGCCGTCCTGCTGAGCGTTCTTTGACTTGCCCTTGGTCTTTTGAGAGTCCTGAGCGCGGTTTTCGTCGCCCTGCTGCTGACCGCCGAATTTATTCATGAGATTTGAAAAGAAATTCGGCATGGTGCCCGAACCGCCCGGCTCGAAGCTGTCGCCGTCGGTGTTCATGCTCTCGGAAAAAGCCTCCAAGTCCTCGTCGGTTATCCCCATCTGCTTCATGTATTCGTCTATCTGGGGCAGTCCCCTCTCCTTTGCGCAGATAAGGCAGAGCCCCTCGTTCTTTTTCTCGCTGCCGTTCGTCGTCGTGATAAATACGACCGCCGGTCTCTTGTGACAGTTTGAACAGATCATCATAATTAAGCCTCCCTGATAAAATATTATATCTTAAATGTCGGAAATTTTCAGAACAGCGACGTTATGTCGAAATTGTAAAAGTAACGGAACAGATATGTCTCCGAGACTGCGGACGTGTTCAAAAACATCAGCGTATCCCCGGTGAGATATATTATGAACCTGACGACCTGGGATATAAGATAGAGTATCACGGCTCCCTCCAAAAATCCGAGGGCGCTCCCCGCAAAGACGTTCACGGGCCCTATTATCGGTATCTCGTTGACGTTTTCAAAGAGCCCTGCCACGAATCTTGAAAGGATGGTGAGAATGAACATCGAAACCACCCAGATTATGCCCCTTAAGATCATTTTGACCGCGGGCGCTACAAGCCTTTCTTCAACGGCGGTCGCGGTCTCGGCACGGTTTCCGTGCAAAAATACGTCCACCGTCTCGCGGATGCTGTTTTCGGCGCCCTCGACCTGAGCGAGGACCTCCTTTAAGGTGGCGGGAGAGACTACGTCTCCCAAGAGAGCAGTGAGCATGCTGTCCGTAACGCTTGCTTCTACGCCGCTTCGGATGTCCTCCTCGTCGTCGCCCGAGCCGTTATTTTTTATCTCGGAAGCTATGTTTGCGAAGAAATCGCCGCCGAGACCGATGACCCCCTCGATTTCGGGGTCGGTCATCTCAACGCCGTAACCTCCGCCCGCGACCGTCTCGGCGACAACATCGAGAGGGTCGGTCTTTCCCGAGGCGTCGTCCAAAGACGCGATTATCTTCTTATGAAGAATACTGTCGTATATGACCGGAGCGCCGATGTTGGAGATAAACCAGCTCGCAATGAGCGAAGCGACGATGAGCGCTATCAAAACAACGCTTCTCATGAACCCCCTTTTTCCTCCGCAGTAGACCGCTATGAGTATCGTCCCGAGGGCGAGGACGTCGTAAAACCAGTAGAGTTCGGTTGCCATAAATATCCACTTCCTTGAAGAATCTTATCAGAACGTAAATTCGATTTTTTCCACCGACCGATACCCCAAAAGGAATATCTCGTTTCCGACGTGCGCAAACGACCTGTAGGCGGTCGAAAGAGGCGCAGTGGCCAAAAGACCCGCCTGTGCGTTATAGGCGTTCACGCTCTTTTCGGTCAGCACATAAACCGCTTTATCGCTCACATAGCACTCGTTCACGGAGTCCTGCAAGGGTACGCTCGCGCTTTCGGAGTCCTGTGCCGAGACTATGGTCACGGTGCCGCCGCTGCCGTCTGCGGTTTCAAATACCAAAGCGGCCATGCTCTCCCCGAGGTCGAAGTCCGAGAGTTCATACTCGAATTCAAGGCTCGACTCTATCCCGCCGTCGGCGTTTAAGCGGTACAGTTTATCCCTGCCCAAAAGCCAGGACCCGCCGTCGCAGTATTCTACCGAAAATCCCAAGGTCTCAAGGGGCGCGGTCTGCATAGCGACCTCCGTAGAATTAAAACTTAGCTGAGTGACGACCGACTTGAAGCTGCCGGACCTTGCGTATGAACAGGACACTAAGCAGCCCTTTCCGTTTTCGGCGACGCTCACGGCGGTTATCATCGTGCCGTCGGCCCAGTGGTAAATTTCCGAGCCGCTCTTGTCGTAAATCGTGAGATATGAAACGTATTTTTCATCGGCGGTGACGATAGCTACGCTGCCGTCGGGGCCGACCGCTCCCAAAAGGATTTGGTTTGTAAGTCTTTTTGAGTATATTTCATCCCTCGGGCCGCAGACCGTGAAGTTATAGCCTCCCTGGTCGTAGACAAGAGCTCTCTTGCCCGCTTCGTCGACGATGGGATTGGAGTAGGGGGTCTGCGCGGAATAGACGACGTCTCCCGACGAATCGTATACATAAAACGTCGTGTCGGCAAAGAGAGTCCAGTCCTTTGAAATGGCGCCGATTTTGGTGTGGGTCTTTTTCGAGATGTCGATGGGGTAATTCCCTCCCGCAAGCATTCCGTCGTTCTGGACCGCGGTCTGGTGTCTGTCAAGTATGCCGTCGAAGAAATCTATCCACGCGTCGCGGCTGAGATACACCAGCCCGAAGACCATCGCGACCGCTAAAATGAACATGAAATTCTTTATATTTCTCTTTGCCCGCTTTTTGCGGCGGGCGCGTCTCATATCCGTCTCAAAGGACTTTACGGAGGGCATTTGCAGACCTTCTTTCAGTAAAATACTCTGCTGAGATAGAGCCCCTGGGGTGGGACCGTTTTTCCGGCGAGAGTCCTGTCGCCGGAGGATAAAATTTTCGGCAGGGCGTCCTCGGCTATCTTTCCGTCGTTAATAAACAGAAGCGTGCCGACCATTATCCTCACCATGTTGTATAAAAACCCGTCGCCCGAGACCGTGAATTTTACGACGTCGCCGTCCCGAATGACATTAAAATCAAAGATCCTGCGCACGGTTATCTCTTTGTCGCATGCGGCCGCGCAAAATGCCCTGAAGTCGTGCTCGCCGATAAAATCCCGGCAGGCCCTGTCGAGCTTTTTTTCGTCGATAGGGTACCATGAACGGTACATCCTGTCGGCATAAAACGGGGATTTCGTCTCGGAATTGTGAATAAGATACACATACTCCTTGCCCTTGCAGCAGTAGCGGGCGTGAAAATCGTCGGGGGCTTCCTCGGCGGAGAGTATGGCTATATCTGGGGGCAAAAGGCCGTTCATGCCGTATTTTATGCCCCGGCAGTCTATAGGCGTGGAAAGGTTGACGTTAAATACGAATTCTTTTGCATGCACGCCGGCGTCGGTCCTTGAGCAGCCGTTTATCGCTACCCTCTCGCCCAAGAGGCGGTATATGGCTTTTTCAAGCTCGCCCTGGACCGTCGGGAGGTTATCCTGGCGCTGGAAGCCGTGGTATTTAGTGCCCGAAAAGGCGCAGGTTATCTTGTAATTTTTCATATTTTAACAAAGATGTTCAAGACTATGACCGCCGCCAAAAACAGAAGCGTCACGGCTAAGGCGATATAGTCTCTCGGTGCGGTTTTGAGCTGCTTTAAGCGGGTCCTGCCGTCGCCGCCGTGGTAGCAGCGGCACTCCATCGCAAGGGCAAGCTCCTCGGCACGCCGAAACGCCGACACGAAAAGCGGTATCAGTATCGGTACAAGAGCCTTTGCACGCTGAAAGACGTTTCCGGTATCGAGGTCGGCGCCCCTCGCTTTCTGGGCGGACATGATCTTGTCGGTCTCCTCGATGAGCGTGGGGATGAACCGAAGCGCTATCGTCATCATCATGGCTATCTCGTGGGCCGGGAAATGAATTATTTTCAGGGGTGAAAGTATCCTCTCTATGGCGTCGGTCAGGGTTATAGGAGAGGTGGTGTATGTCAGAAGAGCCGTGCCGCAAATGAGAAGAATTATCCTTGAAGCCATGAATATCATGGTCCGAAGTCCGCCGGTGGTTATCTTTATAAAATGCCATTCAAATAAAATCTCGCCGGAGGATATGAAAAAGAGGTTTAATATGCCGGTGAAAATTATTATCGGGACTATCGGCTTTACCGACTTGAGCATCATCTTAAGAGGGATGCCGGAAAGCAAAAATGCCAAAAGAAGATATATCACACCCACTCCGAGGCCCAAAAAGCCCGAAGCGACAAAGAGCATGACTATATATAAAACCGTGAGTCCCAGCTTTACCCGCGGGTCGAGGCGGTGGACGACCGACTTGCCCGGGAAATACTGGCCTATCGTTATATCTTTAATCAACCTTAACGTCTCCTTTTTCTTTAAGAAGCCTCATGACAAGGTCCTTGGCATAGTCAACGCTGAACACCTCGTCCGAAAACTCCACTCCCATCGCTCTTAAGCGGTCGAAGACCCTCGTGACCTGCGGGACCGTAAGGCCCATCGACGTGAGCTCCTCTGCCCTGGCAAAGACCTGAGAACGGTCGCCGTACATAAAAACCTTGGCGTCGTTCATGACAAGTATCTTTGAGACGGTCTTGGCAACGTCCTCCATCGAATGGGACACCAAAAGAACCGTCACGCCTTTTTCTGCGTGGTACTCCTTTATCATCCGAAGTATCATGTCCCTGCCCTTGGGGTCAAGGCCCGCCGTGGGTTCGTCAAGTATAAGCACTTTCGGCTCCATTGCCATGACTCCGGCTATGGCCACTCGCCTTTTCTGGCCTCCGGACAGCTCAAACGGGGATTTCTGCAAAAGCTCGGGACCGAGGCCGACAAGCCTTGCGGTCTCCTTTATCCTGCGGTCTGTGTCGTCGTCCGAAAGACCCATATTCTTGGGGCCGTAGGCGATGTCCTTATAGACCGTTTCCTCAAAGAGCTGATACTCGGGGTACTGGAATACCAGCCCCACCTTAAAGCGTATCTCTTTAAGCCGCGACTTATCGGCAAAAAGCTCCTCGCCGTCTATAAAGACCTTTCCCGAGGTGGGCTTCAAAAGGCCGTTGAAATGCTGTATCAGGGTGGATTTTCCGGAGCCGGTGTGGCCGATTATGCCGACTATCTCGCCCTCGTCTATGTCAATATCGACAGAGTCTACCGCGACCTTGCGAAAAGGCGTGCCCTCGCCGTAGACGTAGCTTAAATTCTCTGTCCTGATTATTCCCAAATGCCATCAGTCCTTTTTAAGAATTTCATATAAGCGCTCTACGCACTCGTCCTCCGAAATAATGTCGGGGGGAAGCGCTATCCCCTCTTTTATGAGAAGATGCGTCAGCTCCGTGACCCCGGGGACGTCGAGGCCCACCGAGCGAAGCTTTTCGGCCTGCGAAAAGACCTTTTTGGGCTCGTCGTCCATGATGACCTTGCCGTCGTCCATGACGACTACTCGGCCGGCCTGCGCAGCCTCGTCCATATAGTGGGTGATAAGAACTATCGTGACCCCCTGGGCGTTGAGCTCTTTTATCGTTTCCATTATCTCCCGCCGGCCTATCGGGTCGAGCATGGCGGTCGGTTCGTCCATGACTATGCACTCGGGCTGCATGGCCAATACCCCCGCTATCGCAACGCGCTGCTTCTGGCCGCCGGAAAGCTTGTGGGGGGCGTGCTCGCGGTAGGAATACATCCCTACTTCCTTAAGCGCCTCGTCCACTCGCCTGCGTATCTCGGAGGGCTCCACGCCGATATTTTCAAGCGCGAACGCCACGTCCTCCTCGACGACCGTTGCGACTATCTGGTTGTCGGGGTTTTGGAAAACCATGCCGACGGTTTTTCTTATGTCGTAAAGCTTTTCCTCGTCGCGGGTGTTCATGCCGTCGACGAATACGTCCCCCGTTTCGGGGAGGTTTATCGCGTTCAGAAGCTTCGCAAGGGTGGATTTTCCCGAACCGTTGTGGCCTAAGACCGCGACGAATTCTCCCCGGCTTATGTCAAGGCTTACACCTTTTAAGACGGTGTTTTTCGTGGGAGGCTCGTCGAAGTCGTTTATATAGCTGAACGTAACGTCTTTTATCTCAATGAATTTTTCCATGTTCATCCCCTGATACTTACTTCGCTCGGGTCATAGTGCACATCTCCCTGCCAAATCGCGGTAGATCCCGCAGGCAGGCTCATTCCTATCTCATCGACCCGAAGTCCTATCTCGTCCGCAGATACGCTCCCGCCGAATTTCGGCTTTAAAAGCGCTCCCAAAAGATAGGCCATGACCGACGGGGAAAGCCCCGCGGTATAGCTGTTTAAAAGGAAAAACAGCGGCTTGTCGCTCAAAAGCTCCGAGCATGTCTTTACAAGATCAAACACCGAATCCTCAAGCTTCCAGACCTCGCCCTGTGGGCCTCTGCCGTAGGACGGCGGGTCCATTATTATCGCGTCGTACTTGCGGCCGCGCCTGATTTCTCTCTCGGCAAATTTCAGGCAGTCGTCGACTATCCATCTCACCGGCCTGTCCGAAAGCCCGGAGGCCGCGGCGTTTTCCTTGGCCCACTGGACCATTCCCTTTGACGCGTCGACGTGGCATACAGAAGCCCCCGCTTCAAGGCAGGCAAGAGTGGCGGCGCCGGTATATGCAAAAAGATTCAAAACGCTTATCGGCCTGCCGGCGGATTTTATCAGCCTCTCGGCAAAGTCCCAGTTCACGGCCTGCTCCGGGAATAGCCCGGTGTGCTTAAAGCCCGTGGGACGTATTATAAAGGTGAGGTCTCCGTATTTTATTTTCCAGCTCTCGGGGAGCTTTTTTCTGAATTCCCAGCTTCCTCCGCCGTGCTCGGAACGGTGGTAAACGGCGTCGCAGCTTCTCCAAAGCGGGTTTTTGCGCTCGGTCTTCCAAATAACCTGCGGGTCGGGCCTGCTCAAGGTGATGTTTCCCCAGCGCTCAAGCCTCATGCCGTCGGAGGCGTCTATAAGCCGGTAGTCGCTCCAGGACTCAGCTGTTCTCATCGCCGGTCTCCTCCGTATCCTCCTCGCCGACGTAATCGACGGCGGTCTTTTTTATTGCGGTGGCATACTGCCATACAACGTCTCTGTCGCGTCCCTCGGCAAGTATCCGAAGTATCGGAGAGGCTGACGACTCCCTGACCAAGATCCTGCCGCTGCCCTCAAGCTTGCTCTGGGTGTAATCTATGAGTTCCCTGAGGGCCGGAACGTCCATCCAACGACCGCAATACTCGGGCCGAAGTCTTATGTTTATGCTTATCGTTTCATAGGGCTCATATCCCGCCGCAAGCTCGGAGAGCTTCTTGCCGGTGACGGCCATGGCCTGTAGGACCAACGCTCCCGCGAGCATGCCGTCGGCGGCTTTGCGGCCGACTACGACGTGGCCCGATTCCGAGCCGCTGAGAACGTAGCCGAATTCTTTCATCCTCTCCGTCATCAGCCGAATTCCGACGTCGGGGGCGGAGGATATCAAAATGCCCTTTGATTTTGCCCAGTTGGAAAACGCAAGGTTCATCGTCGGGGAGATGACGCAGCCGTTCGAGGGGAGCTTTCCCTCGGCCTTTAGACAGGTCGCGATTATCGCCGTGATCGAATCGCCCTTTAATATGTTTCCCTTTTCGTCCGCCATCACGCACCTGCCGCCGTCGCCGTCAAGGGCTATGCCGGCGTGGGCGCGCTGTGAAAGGACGGCCTTTGACAGGCAGTCGGGGTCGAACGCTCCGCAGCCGGAGTTTATGTTTTTGCCGTCGGGAGAATTGTTTATAAGGCTCACGGTCGCGCCTATGCCCCTGAAGAATTTCTCGGCGCAAAGATAGCCGGCGCCGTTTGCGCAGTCTATAACGACCCGGATGTTTCTGAGGTCCGCGTCTATTCGCTTTAAAAGCCCTCTGACATAGTCCCACTCGGCCTTGTCCTCATAGATTATCTTGCCGATGTCCTCGCCGCCCCGGCACCTCGTCTCGGCGTTCTGGGACAGGGCGAGCTTCTCGGTTTTTTCGAGCAGTCCCCTGTCGAGGAAATCCCCGCCCGCTCCGAAGAGCTTGATACCGTTATATTCAAAGGGGTTGTGCTCGGCGGTTATCATAACGCCCGCTTCGGCGGAATACCTGCCGGTAAGATAGCTCACGGCCGGAGTAGGGATGACCCCTAAGACCACGCAGTCCGCGCCTGCCGAACAGCAGCCCGCCGTAAGAGCGGCGCAGAGTATCTCGCTTGATAATCTCGTGTCGCGGCCGATGAGAATTTTCGGCTTCCTGCCGGTCTTTTCCAAAAGCGTAAGGGCAAGCGCTCGCCCTGTTTTTATCATCATCTCGCAGCTGAGCTCGGTAACGGCGCGCCCGGAAGCGCCCTCCTCGTTAAAAAGCCTGGTCATGTTCTTCGCTTCCTTTCCGATCAGAAAAGAGTTGTCTGTTTGTCGTTAGCCGCGCTTCCCGGCTTTTTCAGGCCGAGATGCTCGTAGGCAAGCTCGGTAGCTACCCTGCCTCTTGGGGTCCTCGCCAAAAAGCCGAGCTGCATAAGATACGGCTCGCAGACATCCTCAAGAGTCACGGCTTCCTCGCCGATAGCCGAGGCTAAGGTCTCGAGCCCGACGGGGCCTCCGCCGTAGCCCTTTATTATCATGCCCAAAAGCCTCTTGTCAAGGGAGTCGAGACCGAGGCCGTCGACCTCCATCCTGTCGAGGGCTATCTTGGCTATCTCTTTGGTGATGCGGCCGTTGCCCATGACGTCGGCGTAATCGCGCACGCGTTTTAGGAATCTGTTCGCTATCCTCGGGGTGCCCCTGCTTCGCTTGGCCATTTCCTGTGCGGCGTCGGGGTCGATGGCTACTCCCAAAATCGTAGCCGAACGGGTTATTATCACCGCAAGGTCGTCGGGAGAGTAAAGCTCCAAACGCTGGATGATGCCGAAGCGGTCGCGCAAAGGCGCGGAGAGCTGTCCAGAACGGGTGGTAGCGCCGACAAGGGTAAAGCGCTGCAGGTCGAGCCTTATCGAACGTGCCGCAGGGCCGTTACCTATCATAAAATCGATCGCAAAATCTTCAAGAGCGGGATATAAAATCTCCTCGACCGCACGGCTCAAGCGGTGTATCTCGTCTATAAAGAGGATGTCCCCCGCCTGCAGGCTCGTCAGAAGCGCGGCCAGATCGCCGGTCTTTTCGATGGCGGGCCCCGACGTCACTCTTATGTTCACTCCCATTTCATGGGCGATGATGTTTGAAAGAGTGGTCTTTCCGAGACCCGGAGGGCCGTAGAGCAGGACGTGGTCGAGGGGCTCTCCGCGCTTTTTTGCGGCCTCTATGTATATCGACATGTTCTCCTTGACCTTGTCCTGGCCGATGTACTCGGCAAGGGTCTTGGGGCGCAGAGAGTAGTCGAAATCGTTGTCGTCCTCCTTGATGACCTGGGGAGCGACTACCCTGTTTTCAAAATCAAATTCGCCGGTCTCTATCATGGCTTTCCTCCAACCTTAAAATTTGCCGACCGAGAGCTCCTTGAGAGCCTGCCTTATCAGCTCGTCAACTGGCGCGGACGGGTCCATTCTCGAAAGACATGCCGCCGCCTCGGACTGGGAATACCCGAGGACCACAAGAGCCGACAGGGCGTCCGAAACGTTCGAGCCGGGACGTGCGCCCGCGGATACAGGACCCGCAGACGGTATAGAACCGTAGTCCTTTGAGACCTTGTCCTTCAGCTCCATAACTATTCTCTGGGCTATCTTTGACCCCACGCCCTTGACCTTGGTGAACGCTTTTGCGTCTCCGGAGGCTATGGCAAGGGCCGCCTGGTCGGGGGTCATGGACGAAAGAATAGAAAGGGCGTACTTTGCTCCCACGCCCGAAACCGACGTCAGAAGCTTAAAGGACTCAAGCTCCTCCTCGGAGGCAAACCCGAAGAGGTCTATGGCGTCCTCCCTGACCGCAAGATATGTATATAATGTAGCGGTCTCAAGCCCCTGAAGCTCTTCGGCGGTGAAAAGCGTAGTCTTGCACGCATATCCCACGCCCGCGCATTCTATGACCGCCATTTCGGGGGTGACGAGGGCTACTCTTCCGGTTACGCTGTATATCATCTATCTTCTTCCTCCTTTGGGAGAATTTCTGAATTTTTGGTAGTCTCCGCTTTCGTATGCAAATTTTGAGTATTCGGAAAATGCAACCGAAGCGGAGTAGTGGCCGTGGGTGATGGCGAGAGCTAAGGCGTCGGCCGCGTCGTCCGGCTTGGGGATCTCCTTGAGGCCGAGTATCGAGCGCACCATCTCCTGGACCTGGTGCTTTTCGGCCCTGCCGTATCCGACTACCGAGCCTTTGACCTGTAAAGGCGTGTATTCATAGATTTTTACCTCGCTCTGCTCTGCCGCCAAAAGAATAACTCCTCTGGCCTGGGCGACGTCGATGCCGGTGGTGTGGTTGGTGTTGAAAAACAGCTTTTCGACGGACATTGCCTCCGGCGTATAAATCTTTATCAGGTCGCTGACGTCGTGGTGGATAGTCATGAGACGTTCGGAAAAGCTGCGCTCGGGGTCGGTGGTGACGGCGCCGAATGTTATCAGCTTAAAGGCTCTGCCGTCGTAGTCAAGTATCCCGAAGCCCACCGTGGCATACCCCGGGTCGATGCCCAAAATCCTCAATATCTCACACTCCTCCATTATAATCAATATATTATAGCACAGTTTTTATAAATAATCAAGAGCAAATTTTCGCTAGGGAGTGACCGTTTCGACCACATAATATAAAAGTTTAGGATCAAGCCCTTTTCAAAGGGCTTGCAGGGTCAAGGGGCAGAGCCCCTTGTCGCAGCCCGCAGGCTGCGAAATTTTTTACACGAAGGCGCTCCGCAAGGGGTGAATTGAAAAAATAGCCCGGTGGGCTATTTTTTCAAGAGGGGACGCCACTGCAAGTGAGGGCGTCCCCTTGTGATACGCAGCTCCGACAGGAGCTGCGAACCTTTAATCATCTAACCATGAATTACTATAATGAGGGCGGTTTGGACACTCCCTTTTCGCTATACTCCGCTAAAGCGGAGCATAGCGAAAATCAGAAGTCGGAGGTCAGAAAACAGATTTACAAGGTGTCGCCTATGGCGACGGGATTTTGCGGTATAATTTTCTTGCCATGGGGTCAAAAACATGCTATAATGATGTTGAAATAATTTTCGGAGGCGCATGGATGGAGATAATGTTTCTTGATTTTTTGCAGTCGGTAAGAAGCGGGGTTTTGGACTCGGCAATGATTTTTCTGTCGTTTTTGGGAAACGGCGGGTGGATATGGATAGTATCAGTCCTTATGCTTCTGTGCTTTAAAAAGACCCGAAAAAGCGGAATTTATGCGGCTTTGGCGCTTTTACTGGAATTTATACTCTGCAATCTTATTCTGAAAAATATTTTCGCAAGGCCGAGGCCGTACGCGGTGAACCCCGAGATAACGCTTCTGATACCGCCTCTTTCCGACTTCTCGTTCCCGTCGGGACACGCCGGGTCGTCCTTTGCGGTTGCGGCGAGCCTGGGATTTTCCGGCTCGGGGTTCTTCCTGCCCGCCGTTATACTTGCGGTCGGGATATCGTTCTCAAGGATGTATCTTTACGTCCACTACCCCACCGACGTGCTCGCCGGGGCGTTGCTCGGAATTTTTTCGGCATGGCTCTCGGCGGCAGTCCTAAGAAATGCTGCAAAATTCAAGAAATAGTCCTTAAAAATCCCTGTAAAAAATTATAAAGATACTTGACTTTTCCATTTTGCATGATATAATAATCATAAAAAATGTGAATTTTATGCAAACTGTCAAAGTTATGGAAAGCGCATAAAAATTCGACAAATTTCGACTGTAAAAATTTTATCGTGATACTATAATAAAGTTCGCCTAAAAAATTACATTTCGGGGTGATATGACATATGAATAGGGACAGCATGATCATGGAAATTCTTGACAATATGAGAGTTCCGTCGCACCTGAGCGGGTATTCATATCTCGTCACGGCGATTGGGCTTTGTATCGACGGACAGCTCAGCAGGCGCAGGCTGAGCTTCACAAAGGACGTCTACGTCGAGACCGCGAGGCTCCACGGCTCCACTCCGGCGAGGGTCGAGCGCTGCATAAGAAGCGCCATCGAGGCCGCTTTCGACCTCGGCGCCGTCGAGGACGTTTTCCCGGTTTTGGGGGCGCGGGTCTGCCAAAACAGCGGGAAGATCGTCAACTCGGAGTTTATCATGAGCGCTGCGAGAAAGATAGCTTGCAGGATAAAAGAGGGGGAGGACCCTGACGGGACGGGATAAAGGGGGTGAGTGAGAGAGGGGGTAGGTAGGAGTTTCATTGAGGGGGCTCTGGCGCGCGCTTGCTTATAAGGTATTCGCTTCGCTCATACTATTTAAGTACCCCCTCCCCCAACCCCTCCCCCCAAGGGAGGGGCTATGGCGGGGGCTTTTGCCTTTGTGTCTCTGTCCCCCCTCGCTCGCGAACGCTGCCGCGTTCGCTCGCTCGGGCATTGTGCTGACCGTTAGCTTTCGGGGACAACCCTTGCGGGGTTTGCCCACAGTTGCGATGTTTTGTCTGAGAACACGAGAAATACACGCGAGATTTTGCCCAAGAAAGCGTCCGGTGGACGGTTGATTGGCAGCAAAATCAGCTTGTCTTACAATCGTTTTCGATTGCGAAGTGTGAACAGCTACAAAACCAGCTTGTTCATTTGAGGAAAAGCGGGGTAAAACCTTTTTAGATTTTGCTCACTCAGGTTTTGCGTGCGCCAAAAGGCCGGCGAAGCCTTTTTATTTTTTTGTGCCCCAACAATACTCAAGCGAAAACTTTTAGCTTTTCTCTCCCCCTATTTCATTTTTCTTCTTTACAAATCATGCGGACTGTGGTAAAATGTAGCTAAGCAAAAGAAAGGATGATCGTTATGGCAGAAAAAGTTAAAGCTCGCTCCGAAATAAATCCGAGCGATACATGGCGGCTCGAGGACATCTTCCCGACCGACGAGGCATGGGAAAAAGAACTCTCTGATATGGCGCCGATGGCCGAAAAAGCCTTATCATTCCGCGGCAAACTCGGCAACAGCGCCGCCGACCTGCTAAAATTCCTGAAGTTCGACGACGAGGCAGGCATACGTCTCGGGGCCCTCTACGGCTACGCGTCCATGCGCTCCGACCAGGACACCGCCGACCCGAAATACCAGGATTTCTCAATGCGCATAAGCAGCTTCTACGTCGGCTTCGCGGCTGCCGAAAGCTTTGCTTCGCCCGAGATCATCGCCATTCCCGATGAAAAAATGGAAAAATTTTATAAGGATGAGCCCGACCTCGAACTTTATCGCATAGCGCTCGACAGGGTGCGCAAAAGAAAGGCCCACACTCTTGACGAAAACGGCGAGAAGATACTTGCGCAGGCCCAGGAGGTAAAAATGGGCGCCTCAAACACCTACAGCCTATTCGCCGACGCCGATATAAAATTCCCTGCCGTCAAGGATTCCGACGGAAACGAGCGCGAGCTCACAAATTCAAGCTACATTTCCCTCGTCCAGTCCCCCGACAGAGTCCTGAGAAAAAACGCGTTCACGGCCCTTTACAACTCCTATGAGCAGTTTAAAAACACCGTCGCTTCGCTCTATGACTCCGAGGTCAAGGGCAGGATTTTCAATGCAAGGACGAGAAATTATCCATCAATTTTAGAGGCGGCGTTAAGCGTGAACGAGGTGCCTGTGTCCGTCTATAAAAACCTTATCGACACCGTGCACAAAAATATGGGATTTATGCATAAATATGTAAAGCTTCGCAAAAAAATAATGGGGCTTGACAAGCTCCACTATTACGATCTTTACACATCGTTAGTGCCCGACGCCGAAAAGAAAATCACGTTTTCCGAGGCCAAGGAGACCGTTTTAAAGGCGCTTTCGGTCATGGGAACGGACTATACGGATATGCTGAAAGAGGGCTTTGAAAACCGCTGGATAGACGTTTACGAGAACATCGGCAAGCGCTCCGGAGCCTACTCAAGCGGCCAGCGCCCTCATCCGTATGTGCTTCTGAACCACAGCGACGACCTTGAGAGCATGTTCACTCTTGCGCATGAAATGGGGCACGCGCTGCACTCCTACCTGTCTCTGAAAAATCAGCCGACCGTCTACAGCGATTACGTCATATTTGTGGCAGAGGTCGCGTCGACCTGCAACGAAGCGCTGCTTATGCAGTACCTGCTGAAAAATACGACCGACAAGACCGAGCGCGCCTACCTGATAAATTATTTCCTCGAACAGTTCAGGACCACGCTCTACCGCCAGACAATGTTTGCCGAATTTGAGATGCTGACAGGCGAGATGGCCGAAAGGGGCGAGAGCCTTACCGCAGATTCGATGTGCGAGCTGTATGCAAAGCTCAACCGCGATTATTACGGCGACGGCATTGAAAACGACCGTGAAATAAGCTTTGAGTGGGAGCGCATCCCCCACTTCTACTACGATTTCTACGTTTTCCAGTACGCGACGGGATTCTCGGCGGCCATCGCCCTTTCGCAGAAGATCCTGAGCGAGGGAGAGCCCGCCGTTAAGGCGTACAAGAAATTCCTGTCAAGCGGCAGCGTGACCGACCCGATAAGCCTTCTTAAGATCGCCGGGGTGGATATGAATTCCCCGGAACCGATTGAAAAGGCGCTCGGGCTGTTCGGCGAGCTGATAGACGAGCTGGACGGGATGGTGGGGTAAGGGATTTAAAATCGAAAAAGGGTTCGCCGACCCTTACTTTAAAGGCTGCAGGGGTCTTTGGGGCAGCAGAACAGATGCGAAAAACTTGCTGCTCCAAAGCTTCCTGGAACTTTATAGCAGAGTTTTAAGTGCAAGTTCTCCCCAAGCCGCAATCCGCAGGCTGCGAAATCTTAAGCCCCGAGCAGGGATGACTCAAGTCATCGCTGTTCGGGGATTTTTAAATAAGCGCAGGAAATGGAGCAAAAACAGTCCGGCGGACGGGTTGTTATATCATTACTCTGGCAAATAAGAAGTCTTCGCTAAGCGACGCTAACAAAATGAAAAGCTTTGCAGAAAGTAAAGAGTGTCGCTTGGGACCACTTGCCGGGATTATCCTGAAAAGTAATTGTCAGCGCTAAACCCGAGCGAGCGAATCCGGCAGGAGTCGCGAGCGAGGGAGTGAAGCGTCAAAAGCCCGGTTCACTTTCTTGTATCAGATAAGAGTGATGTGGCATAATGCAAAAGAGGCGCCTAAGCAAAGGGAGTCTGAGGAATTGCATACAACTACAGTCTGGCCTCCGCCCCATGCTCTAAAATCCGTTATCCCCGCATTTCAGTCCACTCTTTGTCGAAGCCGTCCATGCCGTGGTCGGCGTTTTGCTCGAGCGCAAAGACCGAGGTTTTCAAATCATCAAGGTCCTTTTCGGGCGGCTTTTTATAAACAAGGGCGTTGAAATAGTCCGTCATGTACTCAACGTCCTCGGGGATGACCGCGTGGCCCTTGGCGTGAATGTTTATCGCGATATTTTCGCCGAGACCGAGCGCTTCAAAAATTTTTCTTGCACCGAGATAGCTATACCACATCGCCGGGGCGTTGACCCAATCTTCGCCGACGCAGGAGCCGATGATAAATAAAAATCTGCCGGGATCGGCAATTATACCGCAGAGCAAATGCTGGTCGACGGGCAGGCTTTCGGCGCTTTTAAATCCTAAAAATTCGTCGTTGAACCAGCCCCTCTCGGCAGGCGATTGCAGGCTCTCTAACGGCTCGTTTTTTGCGTATGTGTAGCGGCTCGGCTCGCCCTTTGAGCTGAAATCGTAGGTCCTGCCCTCGGAGACGTAGCGGTAGAGGGCTGCGCCGCCTGCGCCAGAGCATGACGGGGCGACCATTTTAAATCTTCGGTCAAACGCTCCGCAGACCAGCGCTGCCTTTCCCCATCTCGAAACGCCGGTAACGACGGTGTTTACGGGGCTGACGTTAATTTCTTTTGCAAGGCCTGCTTCGAGCGCGTCGATTATTTTTGAACATCCCCAGCCACATGCCATCAAAACGCCGGTCTGCTCGTCCGGGTCGGGCCCGTATGGGTACAGGTCGTAGAAAGCGCCGGTGCGGCACGCGTCGTCGGAGGCTATATCATGCGCAAACGAGTCGAGGGTGATGACCGCATAGCCCCGTTTTGCGGCGGTTTCCTCGCTTATTCCGGCATGCATCCCGACGATAACGGGATAGCCGCCGTCGGGGGAGGCTGCGTCCGGGAGCGTTACCGTAGCGGTGAAAGAGGCTGAAGAGCCGGTGCTGAGACGTTTTACCGTTATTTTCAGGGAGCTGCCGGAAAGCTCGTAGCCAAGCTTTTCGTCGGAGCCGTCGCGCCACCTGCCGTACATACAGCGCTGATACGCCTCACGAATCTCGGCAGCGCGCAAGGGCCACTCCCCTGCTCCGACGGGTCTTCCGTCAAAAAATAAAAATGGGTCGGGGAGGGGGAAAGTGTTGGGGAAGTCGGAGGGGTCCTTAAAATCAAAATCTGTTCTGTTGCTCACCGTAACGGCCTCCTTAGATAGTTTTTTATATTATAACATATGGCGAGCGCAAATGCAAATTTTTGTTTCTCAAAATTATTGCGCATGTTGCACTGTGTAGAAATCGCATGATTTTATACGAAACACCCCGTCCGGGAGGAGTTCTCCGGGACGGGGGCTTTCGCTTTTTTTACATCAATGCAAGTGCGAAAAGAATTATAAGCTGTATCAGTGGGACGATGAGGAGGACTCCCGAGGCCGCAAACCAGAGCAAGCTCGGTCTTTCTCTTAGGCGGTTTCGGACCGCTTCTGCAAGACAAATCAGACCTGCCGTAACGCAAAACACAAACGGTATCGTCCAGACTGTCGCCGCCGACGGCAGGAACACCGCAAGCGCTATCAAAATCAGTCCTACGGCGCTTATCGCGACCGCCGCCGCCGTGAATTCGCGGAGACCGCGCTTCATCTCTGCAATTTCCAGCGCCGCCGCGACCGCTTCGTCTGCCGCCCTTTCGGCGTCCTGTCCCGAGCTTTCCTCCGCCGTTCTCTCCGAGCGCATCAGCTCCACCAAAGTGACGCCGAGAGCATCGGCAAGCGGTTCAAGAGTTGTTATGTCGGGGTATCCGAGCGCCGTTTCCCAGCGGCTGACGGCCTTATTCGTGACTGATAGTTTTTTAGCAAGCTCGGCTTGAGTGAGGCCCTGGCGCTTACGCTCCTCCGAAATAAATTTGCCGAATTTTTGGCAATCCATATGCACCTCTCCTTTCGCATTTCATTTTACACTCGAAATGCCCGCGGGTCAAGCGATGGAGAAAAGAACATGTCTATGATTCGTGGAGCGCGCTAAAATGCCGAAAAACAGGACCTTTTAAATCATTCAGACCAGAACTCAAGGAGCTTTTCATAGGCGTATTCGCCCATTCTCTTGTAGCCGGCCGGGTTCGGATGGAGGTTGTCAAGAGAATACTCGGGATTGAGATATGTCGGGTCGCTCTCGCTTCTCAATTCCTCGTCGAAGTCGATAACGCCGTCAAATTTCGCCTTTTTGGAGCGTATCCATTCGTTGAGCTCGGTCCTTATCTGCTCGTGCAGGTCGGAATAGTAGCCGTTGCCGCCGACGGGCAAAATCGTTCCCGCGTAGATTTTTATGCCCTTTTCGTGGCATTTGTCGATCATGACCTTATATTCCTCGATGATGCTCTCGGAGATGTCCTCGCTCGCGTAGCCGATGTCGTTGATGCCTATAAGAACTACGGCGTATCTTACCCCGGCGATGTCGAGAACGTCGCGGTCGAAGCGGTCCTTAGCAGCTGTGCCGAGACCGCCGAACACCGAGTTTCCGCCGATTCCCTCGTTGACTACGCTTATGTTGGAGTAGTCGGGGTTTGCGGTGAAGAGCCTGTTCATCTCGTCGCTCCAGCGCTCGAATTTGTTCGGGTTTGCGCCGTATCCGTCGGTGATGGAGTCGCCGAGAAGTACCACCGTCTTGGTGCCCGCCTCGGTCCAGGCGTCAAGCTCCGAGATAAAGTACCAGCTCGTCATCGTCTCCTCGGCAGTGAAGCTTTCGTCCATGACGTGGTCGCCGGAAATTATCCATGTCGAGCAGCGGGCGCCGGTGTGGCTCGTGGCGGAGCTGCCGGCATACTTGCCGAATTTAATCGTGACGGCAAGGTCGTCCAATGCTTCAAAGGAAAAATCTATCTCGTCGGAGGTCATCTTCCGGCCGGGCTCTATCTGGAACGACTCGGAGCCGCCGAACGTGACGACGGTATCGGTGGAGGTGTCTATAGCGTTGCTCCCGGCCTCGGTAAGATGGGCGATGTGGACCGATTCAAACATGGCGGGAAGCTCGCCGTATTCGTTTGAAAGCGTGAGCTTTATCTTGTCGCCGCCGAGGTTTACCCTTATCTGCTGGCGGCAGGTGTTCTCCTTAAGGGAAGGGTTCGTAGGGAATTCGTCGGTGCCTGCGGTGAGCTGTGCAGAGGCCCAGACAGCCGACCAACCGTCCTCGTCGGGGATGGTGACGCCGCTGCCGCAGGACGTGAGCGTAAACGCCATGGCAAGCGCCAAAATAAATGCCGCAAATTTTTTAAACATATTCATTTCCTCCGTTTCGGTCATATCACTCTATCCCTAATTCTTTGAGCCTGTTATAAACCGTGTCGCCGATGTACTTGTAGCCTCCGTCGTTGAAATGGAGATAGTCGTTCCAGACGGAGACGTACTTGCTGTCCATCTTCGCAGGGTCGGAAGCGCTCGCCACGGCCGACGACAGGTCGATATAGCCGTCGAAGCCGGAGTCGGATGACATGACGAACTTGTTGACTGCAAGCCTGATTTTTTCGTGCAGGTCGGAATAGTAGCCGTTGCCCTTGAACGGCGTGAGAGTGCAGCCGTAGACCTTTATGCCCTTGTCGTGGGCTTTTTTGATCATTGATTTGTACTCGTTTATAATGTTTGTCGAGATGTCGCTCTGGGCGCCGCCTATGTCGTTCACGCCGTAGAGGATGACGAGATATTTAACTCCCGCAGTGTCTAAAACATCGCGCTGGAAGCGGTTTCTGCCGGAGTCGTTGCCGTAGGTGTAGAGGGCCGTGGCGCCGATGCCCCTGTTGACGACGGAAAGATGGCAAAGCTCGGGGTCTTTTTGGAGCTTTTTGGCGAGCTCGTCGGTGTATCGGCTGAAGCTGTTTGTCGACACGCTCGCGCCGTCGGTGAGGGAGTCCCCGAGACAGACTATCGCTCCGGAATCTTCCTCTGCGAGGGTGTCGAGCTCGGCGATGAAGTACCAGGCGGTCATCTCCTGGTTGCCGGCATAGCTGTTGTCGGAGACGTGGTCGCCCTTGACTACCCATGTCGAGCAGCGGGAGGCTGTGTGGCATGTGAGGGTCGAGGGAACGCTGCCGAGCTTCATCGTTATGGCAAGGTCCTCGCGGGCGTCGAATTCATAGTCTAAAACGTCGGTGGTGACCTTTTTCCCGGCGGGCACCGTGAACAAAGTCTTGCCGTCGACGGTCAGAGCCGCCTCGGTGTCAAGATCGACCTCGGGGCTGCGGACACTCTTAATCTTTGAGATCTTTATGCTCTCTATCTTTAAATCTGTAGCGCCGAACTCGTTTGATATAAGAAGTCTCAGCTTTTCGCCGCCGATGGAGACGCGTATCTGCTGGCGGACGGTATTATTCGGCAAAGACGGGTTAGTCGGGGTCTGCTCGGCTGCGGCCGTGAGCATAGCCGTGCCCCAAGTCGCGACCCACTTGGTCTTTTCGGATTTTACGGGCTTTGCGGCTTCCGTCGTTGCGGCAGTCGTGGTCGCGGCGGCAGTTGTAGCGGCGACTGTTGTCGCAGCTGCGGTCGTCGTCACCGCCTCGGCAGTCGTTGCGGCAGTCGTGGTCTCCGCGGGCTTTTCGTTTCCAAGATAGCTTTGCTTCACAAAATATTCGCCGTCCTTAAATTTAATTTTATACCATCCGCTGTCGGTAAGGCCGAGAATTTCGCACTGCTGGCCTCGGCTCAAATGTCCGACGCGCTCGTATTCGGTGCCGGGGCCCTGACGGACGTTTACGTCGTTGAGGGCGTACATGCTCCCGCTTGCCGGGGTCAGAGAATACGCGGGTTCGGTGCTCGCTTCGGTCTCGGGAACCGTGGAGGCGGTGGTCGTGACCGTCGTGGCTTCGGTGGTCGTGGTCTCGGATGTCGTAGCCTCCGTCGCGGCGGTCGTCGGCTCAGTCGTCGTTTCGGGAACTTCGGTCGCAGGCTCGGCCGTGGTCTCTGGCGCGGGCGCCTCGGTCGCTGCGGCCTCGGTCGTTTCTGCCGGAGGCTCGGGAGGGGTGTTCTCCCCGCGTGCGCAGCCGCTCAAAAAACTCAGCGCCATCGCTAAAGAAACTGCGGCGCATAAAAATCTTTTCATATCTACCGTCCTTTCAATGGTTTTTCTGATATTTTACCACTTTTTTCGGCGGATGTAAATAGCAAAAGCTTGCGCGAGGGAATATAAAAACCGCCGGAGAGAAAATCTCCGACGTCTTGGGTTTATATCTCTTTCAGGGCTTCGCCGAGCGCCTTGAGGCCGTCGTCTATCTCGTCGTAGGTTATGGTCAGAGGCGGCAGGAGCCTTACCTTGGACTTTGCGGTCAGCAAAAGCACGCCGCTCTTAAGGCCGGCGTTTACGACATCCGCGGGCTTATAGCCGTCCTCGAGCTCGATACCTATCATCAGGCCCATTCCGGCGGTGCCGACGACGTGGGGCATGCTCATGACCCGCTCGCGGATGTATTCGCCTTTTTTCGAGACCTCCTCAAGGAATTTATCATCTATCCTCTTCATTATCTCAAGGGCGCCTGCGCAGGCTATCGGGTTGCCACCGAACGTCGTGGCGTGGTCGCCCGGCCGAAATACCTCCTCGACCTTTTCGCCGAACAGTACGGCCGCTAAAGGCAGTCCCCCGCCGATTCCCTTTGCAGCGGTGACAAGGTCGGGCATGATTCCGTACTGCTCAAAACAAAACAGGCTGCCGGTCCTGCCGATACCGGTCTGAACCTCGTCGATGATAAGAAGAATATCATTTTCACGGCAGTATTCCGCCGCTTTTTGAATATAGTCCCTGTCCACGGGCAAAACCCCGCCCTCGCCCTGTATAAGCTCGGCCATGACTGCGCAAACGCCGTCGCTGTGGGCTTTAAGAGCCTCGATGTCGCCCGCGGGGATATGCTCGAATCCCTCGGTGAACGGGAAGAAGTAGTTGTGGAAAACGTCCTGGCCGGTGGCGGCAAGGGTCGTCACGGTGCGGCCGTGGAAAGAATTTACAAGGGTCAGGATCTTATTTCTGCCCGGGCCGTATTTCATGAACGAATATTTGCGGGCAGCCTTGATAGCGCCCTCGTTTGCTTCGGCTCCGCCGTTTGCAAAGAACGCCTTTTTCATGCCGGTGCGCTCGCAAAGGACTTTCGCAAGCATTGCGCAGGGCTCGGTATAGTATAAATTCGAGATGTGCTGGAGCTTTGACGCCTGTGCGGTTATCGCGCTGACCCAGCCCTTGTCGCAGAAGCCGAGGGAGTTTACGCCGATGCCGCTTGTGAAATCGATGTATTTCTTGCCGTCAAAATCATAGCAGACGGCGTTCTCGCCATGCTCCAAAGCGACGGGAAAACGCCCGTAGCTGTGGATGACGTATTCCTTGTCGATCGACTGTATTTTTTCGGAATTTGTCATAGCTGCCCCCCTTACTTCGTAAACAGCGTGCCGATGCCCTCGTCGGAGAACATCTCTATCAGAATTGAGTGCTCTATCCTGCCGTCGATCATGACCGCCTTTTTGACTCCGTTTTTGAGGGCGTTCACGCAGCTCGCGACCTTGGGTATCATCCCGCCGGAGATTATCCCCTTTTCGGTAAGGCCGGCGACCTCCGACAGCTTTACCTCCTGTATCATCGAATCGGGGTCGTTTATATCCCTCATAAGGCCCCTTATATCGGTGAGCATTATGAGGTTTTCCGCCCCTAACGCGGCCGCAATCTCGGCGGCTGCGGTATCGGCGTTGATGTTATAAACCTGGCCGTTTTCATCGGTGCCGACAGTGGCCACAACAGGGATATAGCGGTTGTAGATGGCGTTGGCAAGCGGCGTCGGGTCGACGGAGGTTATCTCCCCGACAAACCCGAGGTCCGCGTCTCCCGAGAGCTTCTTGCATTTTATCATGCCGGCGTCTATGCCGCAAAAACCGAGAGCCCTGCCGCCGGACTGCGTAATCAAAGATACGAGATCCTTGTTTATTTTGCCTGCTAAGACCATCTGCACGACCTCGGCGGTATCGGCGTCTGTGTATCTGAGGCCGTTTACGAACCTGCTCTCCTTGCCAAGGGCTTTGAGAGTATCGGTTATCTCGGGCCCGCCGCCATGCACCAAAACGACCCGTACCCCTATAAGAGACAGCAGGACGATATCGGACATGACCGCCTTTTTCAGCTCGGGGTTTATCATCGCGTTGCCGCCGTATTTGACGACGACCACGCGGCCGGTGTACTTCTGGATATACGGCAGAGCGCTTATCAGGACGTGCGCCTGCTGGGATGTTGAAAGAGTGTCTTTCATTTCCTGTTCCCTCCGTTATATACTTAATTCGGACTTTTGTTCAGGTCCTGTAGTCTCCGTTTATCTTTACATAGTCATAGGTCAGGTCGCAGCCCCATGCCGTGGCTTCGGCGTCTCCCTCGGCCATCTTTATCTTTATCACTATCTCCTTTTCAAGGAGCACCTTTTTGGCGATATCCTCGTCGAATTTAAGGCCGCAGCCCTGCTCGCAGACCTTGATGGAGCCTGCCTCGCTCTCGAACCAGACCGTGACCCCCGACGGGTCGAAGTCCTCGCCAGAGTAGCCCATGGCGCATAAAACTCTTCCGCAGTTGGCGTCCGCGCCGAACATTGCCGCCTTGACAAGGCTTGACGCGATGACAGATTTTGCTATGACCTTTGCAGAGCGTATATCCGCGGCCCCGTAAAGCTTGCAGGTGAGAAGCTTTGTCGCGCCCTCGCCGTCCCCGGCTATCATTTTCGCCATGAATCCGCCTATTTCATAAAGAACCTCGACGACTTTATCGTAGTCGCCGCCCTCGGAGGTTATCTTTTCGTTTCCCGAAAGCCCGGAGGCGATGACCGAGACCATGTCGTTTGTCGAAGTGTCGCCGTCGACGCTTATCATGTTATAGGTGTCGTTCACGACGGTGACAAGCGCTTTATGGAGCATTTCCGGGGAAATATTCACGTCGGTTGTAATAAAAGATAGCATTGTCGCCATGTTCGGATGTATCATGCCCGAGCCCTTGGAGATGGCGCCGAATCTTACCGGCTTGCCGCCTATCTCGGTCTCAAGGGAGATCTCCTTGACCTTGGTGTCGGTCGTCATTATCGCCTGTGCGGCGTCGTTTCCGCCGTTTACCGACAAAAGCTTCGGGAGCTCGCTTATGCCGTAGGAGATGGGCTCCATGTCGAGGCTCTGGCCGATGACCCCGGTCGAGGCAACGATGATGTCCTCCGACTTAATGCCGAGGGCCTTGGCTGTCAGGTCGCTCATCAGCTGTGCCTTTTCAACGCCGTCAAGGTTTGCGGTGTTGGCATTTCCCGAGTTGCATATAACAGCCTGCGCTACGCCGTTCGAGAGGTTTTTCCTCGTGACGGTGATGGGCGCGCCGTAGACCTTATTTTGTGTGTAAACTGCGGCGGCAGTGCCCGGGACCTCGCAGAATATCATCGCAATGTCCTTTTTGGAGTGGTTCTTGCGGACTCCGCAGTGCATACCGGCAGCCTTGAAGCCCTTTGGCGCGCAAACTCCGCCGTCAATTTTCTTTATCATAACAGCTTGTCTCCTTCTTCTAAGTATGCCGTGTCGGGAAGCCCCACGGCGATGTTCATATTCTGTACCGCAGCGCCCGAAGCGCCCTTGCCAAGGTTGTCGAATACCGACGTGATGGTCATTTGGCGGTCGTTGCCGCTGACGTAAATTTTAAGCCTGCAAGTCTTTGACACTTCGTTCGCCGGCAAAAATCCGCTCTCTGGTGCAGGATGCACGCTTATAAGCTCGCTGCCGAAATAATGCTCGGAAAGCTCGTTCAAGACCCCGTCGAGAGAGATACTCCTGCTCAATAATGAAGTATAGATCGGCACGCTCACCGCCATCCCGCTGTAGAAATCGCAGACGATGGGATTAAAGACCGGCGGTTCGGCTATCCCGGTGATTTTTTGCATCTCGGGGAGGTGCTTGTGCTTCAAACCGAGGCCGTACTGTCTCGGGGAGCCGAATTCGGGCGCGCGGTTTTCGTCCTCGTACTGGGCTATCATCTTTTTTCCGCCGCCGGAGTAGCCGGTTATGCTGTGGCAGGTAAACGGGTAGTTCTTCGGCGCTATCCCCCTTGAAACAAGCGGGTAGACCGCCGCTATAAAGCCGGTCGCATGGCAGCCGGGGTTTGCTATTCTTTTGCCCTTTGATATGGCTTCCCTGTGAGCCTTGCTCAGCTCTGCAAAGCCGTAGGCCCAGCCCTCGGCAGTCCTGTGGGCGGTGGAGGCGTCGATGATTATCGTTTCGGGATTTGTGCAAAGTCCCACCGCTTCGACCGCGGCCGCGTCCGGCAGGCACAAAAACGTCACGTCACTCTGATTTATAAGCCTTGCTCTCTCGCCCGGATCCTTGCGAAGCTCGGGGTCGATCTCTAAAAGCTTAACTTCGCCGTGGGCGGATAAACGCGTCCTGAGTTGGAGGCCCGTAGTGCCCTCGGCGCCGTCTATGAATACCTTGAAGCTCAAATTTTTCACCTTTTTATCCAAATTAGCATTACACTTATTATAACAACATTCCCGCAGATGTCAAGGGCTTGCGGGAATGATTTTTAAAGTTTATGAATTTTATGAATAAAATTTAATATTCGGCGGGATTTACGCATAAAATTGCACATAAATATGTATATTATATGCATATTTGTATAGAGACAATCTGCTGCGCAAAAATATCACACAAAAAATCGTTAAAGTTCGGCGGCAAAAAAAGCTACCCCGACAGCGCCCGGTCCAACGTGCGTGCCGACGACGCTTCCTATCTCGGCGATTCTGAGACTGTCGGAGCGGTCTTTCCAGAGATGGGAAAAATCGTTTATGTAGCGGTTCAGGGTCGTGGGGTCGGTGCCGGAATATCCCAAAAGCACCGGCATGTCGAACCTCACGCCTCCCGCTTTTTCTATCTCCTGCTCCAAAAGATTGTTGCCCTGGCGCGCGCCTCGCGCCTTTCCTAAAAGCTTTATCTCCCCCGATTCGAGGCTGATGACCGGCTTGAAGTTCAAAAGTTCGCCTGCAAACGCCACCGTTCGGGATATCCTGCCGCCCTTTCTTAAATATTCGAGCGTGTCGACCATGGCGACTATACGGACGGCGCTCTTGGCCTGCTCAAGCTTTTGCGCAATGTCTTGGGCACTAAGACCGCTCTCGCGGAGCCTCAGAGCATACTCTGCCAAAATGCCGGTGCCGATGGTTGCCGAGCCGGAATCCACCAAAAAGACCTTGCCCTTAAAGCGTTCGGCGGCGCTCACGGCGCTCTGATATGTGCCAGAAAGCTTGCCGGAAATAAGTATCGCCACCAGTTCGCTCCCGTCGGCGACTGCCTCGGAAAAGACCTCCTCAAATTCAAAGGGCGTTACCTGGCTCGTTTTCGGGAGCTCCGAAGCCTCCGCCAATTTCTTATAGAATTCGGCATGGCTCAAATCAACGCCGTCGCGGAATTTTTCATCGCCGAAAAAAATCGGCAGGGCTATCCTCATAAAATTCGGCTCAAGCTCGGGGGCTATGTCGGCTGTCGAGTCTAAAAGTATTTTAATTGCCATAATTTTACTCCTTTCAGTAGACGGGGATTATCTCGGGCAGGCCGTCGGCGGCTGTCTCCGGGCTTGTTATAATGCCGCTTTTTTCGAGCTCGCAGAGGTTTTGGCGGATGGTCCCGAGCGCCTTTGCAAGCGTGTCGCGTTCATCACGGGTGAGGCCCCTGACGGCGGCGTTTTCGGCGGCCTCGGCCTTGGATGAGACCTCTTCGGTGAGCGCGCGACCGGGGTCGGTCAGCTCGAGCTTGGCACGGTAGAGATTTCCCGAAGCGGGATTTTTTGACAGCAGTCCTTTTGAAACCATGACCGCGACCGCCCTGCTGACGTCGGCTTTATCCCGGCCGCAGATTTTTCCGAGTTCGGCTGCGGTCAGTCCCTCGGGGCAGCGGCTCAGGGCGATCAGGTAGACGACGTAGGAGCCCTTGAGGCCGTATTTTTCCATGCCTGCCGAGGCTATGCGGTTCCAGAGGCGCTGGATCTGGCAGATCTGAAAAGTAAAATCCTGGAATCTTTCAAGCATATCGAGTCCTCCTTTGTAATGTTGAAAGTTCAACGTTTGCATTATAGCACATGAAAGTTGAGTTGTCAACATGTTGGGGGGAATTTTTAAAAAATAAAAAAGCCTCCACGAAGAGGCCGGTACGGTGCAAAATAAAGAATTGTTCGGCCCCCTCCCCTTGAGGGGAGGGGGCGGGGATGAGGCCGGGGTTTTCGGGAGGTTGGGCGGGGGTGGGGTGTGCTTAAAACAGCATGAGCGGAGCGAATACCTTGTGAGCGGGGATCGGGGGCTATATCCTCTCGCGGAGGCGGACGTTTTTCCTGCCGAAAAGCTTTATCAGCGCGCTCAGGAGGCTTCCGGTGAGGGCTGCGGTCTTGGCGTCTTTTAACGATGTTATCCGCTTTAAGTCCGAAAGATAAAGCTGGAGCTGTGCGCTGCCGGGGTATTCGGCGGCGATTTTTTTGAGGCAGTCGATCTTTTCACGGTCGGCGCTGTCGGTCCGAACCCTGACTGCGAGCCTTGAAAGCTGCCGGACTTTTTCATCTGCCGGAAGTATCTCGTCGGCAAGGACGGAAATTCTGTCGTCGTCCTTTAGGGAGAGCTTGCCGCGGATGTATACCCTTTCTTCCGGCTTAACGGCTCCCCGGCAGACGGCGTAAACGCTCGGAAATACCACAGCTTCGGCCTCTGCGGTTATATCTTCAAATGTTAAAAAGCACATTTCCTGGCCGTTTCTTGCGACGTGGCCGGTGATTTTTCTGACGATGGCGATAAAGCTTACCTCGGACTTTTCTTTTATCTCGCCCGCTTCGACGCCGTCGGCTATTTCCCGAAGCGTGTTCATGCCGCCGGCCGTGAGCCAGGGCTGGTATTCGGAGAGTGGATGCCCCGAAACATATATCCCGAGGACCTCTTTTTCATATTCGAGGAGCTTCGCCATGCCGTACTCCCCTACCCTCATAAGCTCGGGCTCTCCGCCGCCGTCGCTTATTCCGAACAGGTCTGTCTGGCCCTCGAGGTTGTCGCGCTTTTCGGACGAGACTGCATGGATAAAGGATTCAAGGCCCTCTATCATCTCTCTGCGGGTGCTGCCGAAGCTGTCAAACGCCCCCGCCTTTATCAACGACTCGACGGCCTTTGAGTTTAGCTCATGACCGTATGTCCTCTTTATAAAATCGTATAAGGAAGTGAACTTTCCGTCCGCTTCTCTTTCGGACACTGCCGCACGGATAAGACCGCTGCCAAGATTTTTTATCGCCAAAAGTCCGAAGCGTATGCCCTCGTCGGTGACGGTGAAGCCCTCCTCGGAGAGGTTAATATCGGGCCCGAAAATCTTAACGCCGTTTCTCTCGCATTCCTCGGTGTACTCGGTTATTTTAGACGCGGATTCTATGACGCTTGAAAGAAGCGAAGCGAAGTATTCGCGGAAATATCTGCGCTTTAAATATGCGGTCTGATAGGCGACGGTGGCATAGGCGGCGGCGTGGGACTTGTTAAACGCGTATGACGCAAAGCTCAGCATATCGTCGAAGATCTTGCCGGCGACCTCCTCGGAAACGCCGTTTTTAATGCAGCCGGCGGTGTTTTCATCTCCGTAGATAAACGCCCGCCTCTCCGACTCAAGCGCCTTGAGCTTTTTTTTCGCCATCGCTCTCCTTACGACGTCTGCGCGCCCGTAGGAATAGCCCGCAAGCTCTCTGAATATCTGCATGACCTGCTCCTGATATACAATGCAGCCGTAAGTAACGTCAAGTATCGGCGCAAGCTTTTCGGTGTCGTATTTTATCAGGGACGGGTCGTGGCGGTTTCGGATATACGTCGGTATCGAATCCATCGGCCCGGGACGGTACAGCGCAATTACTGCGATGAGGTCCTCTAAATTCTCGGGGACAAGGCGCATGATGGTGTTGGTCATGCCCCCGGACTCGAACTGAAAAACTCCTACCGTCTCTCCCCGTGCAAGCATTTTAAACACCTCGGGGTCGTCGTACGGGATATTTTCTATCGAAAAATCGGGGTCATTTTTCCGTATAAGCTCCTCGGCGCCGTGGATGACCGTAAGGTTTCGTAAACCTAAAAAGTCAATTTTTAACAGTCCAAGCCTCTCAAGCACCGTCATCGTGTACTGGGTCGTGAGCTGGCCGTCGGAGGACTGCAAGGGGACGTAATCCGACACAGGGCCGTCGGTTATAACAACGCCCGCGGCATGTGTGGAGGCGTGCCTCGGCATGCCCTCGACCTGCTTGGCAAGATCTACAAGCTCCTTGTTTTTCGGGTCGGAGCGGTAAAGCTCTCCGAAATCCTTGGACTTTTCTATCGCCTGCTGCAAGGTGTAACCGAACGGGACTGCCTTTGCGAGGGCGTCTGCGACCCTAAGCGGAACGTCCATGGCACGCGCTACGTCTCTTATGGCGTTCTTGGCGGCCATGGTGCCGAACGTGATTATCTGCGCGACGTGGTAGGAGCCGTAACGGCGCTTTACATAGTCGATGACCTCCTGCCGCCTTACCACGCAGAAATCAATGTCGAAATCTGGCATGGAGACCCTTTCGGGATTTAAAAATCTCTCAAATAAAAGATTGTATTTTAAGGGGTCGACGCCGGTTATGCCTATGCAGTAGGCGCAAAGCGAACCGGCGCCCGAGCCCCTGCCGGGGCCGACCGGGATTCCGACGGATTTTGCGTATCTTATGAAATCCCAGACTATAAGATAATAGTTGACAAAGCCCATCCGAGAGATGACGGAAAGCTCGTATTCAAGCCTCTCGGGCGCTCCGTCGGGGACGTTTTCGCCGTATCTTTTTTTCAGGCCGTCCCGGCAAAGCTCCCGCAGATATTTCTCGTTGTCCGCGACTCCCTCGATAGAAAATCCGGGAAGCTTGGTGTGGCCGAATTCAAAGTCAAAGCCGCACTTTTCCGCTACTTCGGCAGTGTTGTCTATCGCTTCGGGATGAAGAGCGAACAGCTCCCGCATTTCGTTTTCCGACTTGAAATAAAACTCGTCGGCGCCGAAGTCCATCGCGTCCGGGTCGTTTTCCTTGGCGGCGGTGGCTATGCACATTAAAATTTTCTGCATCCTTGCGTCTGTCCTGTCGATATAGTGGCAGTCGTTCGTGGCGACAGGCTTTATGCCGAGCTCTCTTGCAAGCCTGAACTGGTAGGGAATTATGCGCTTTTCTTCCTCGAGGCCGTGGTCCATTATCTCGATGTAATAGTCCTCGCTGAAAAGCGACTTGAATTTTTTGGCGGTATCCACAGCCTCGGCATAGTCGCCGTTTGAAAGAGCGCGCGCTATCTCTCCGGCAAGGCATGCCGAAAGACAGACGAGGCCGTCTTTATACTGACATAAAAGCTCCCAGTCGATACGGGGCTTTGAGTAAAAGCCCTCGGTGTAGCTTCGGGAGACGAGCTTGCAGAGGTTTAAATATCCCTCGTAATTTTTGCAGAGAAGTATCAGGTGGTAGGGCTTTCCCGACCTGTCGAAGCGTGAACCCTCGGCAAAATACATTTCGCAGCCGATTATCGGCTTTATGCCGTTTGATTTGCACTCGTCGTAGAATTCGACGGCGGCGTAGATGTTTCCGTGGTCGGTGACGGCAAGAGAGCTCATTCCGAGCTCCTTAGCGCGCGCGACGAGGCGCTTTATTCGGCAGGCCCCGTCGAGTAATGAATATTCGCTGTGTATGTGAAGATGTGTGAATTCAGGCATTTTTTATCTCCCCGGCTATGTCTATAAGTTTTTGCAGGCGGTGGTTCATGCCCGAGCGTGAGACAGCCGTGCCGGATTTCAGGGTCAGCTCGCTCAGACTCAGGTCGGGATTTTCGATTCTCAGTTCGGCGGCGCTCTTAAGCTCGGACGGAAGCTTGTCAAACCTGCCGGAGGCCTTAATAACCTCTATTGCCTCTATTTGGCGGACTGCCGAACGGTTCTGGCGGCCGACGTTCGCGGTGTCGCAGTTGGTGGCGCGGTTGGCGTGATTTCTTAAATCTTTATATATTTTCAGGTTCATAAGCTCTAAGCTTGCGCGCTGTGCGCCGATAAGGGTCAGGATGTCCTCGATGTGCTCGCTCTCTTTAAAATATAAAACATAGGACGACCGGCGCTTTACTATCCCGCCGGTGATGTAAAGCCTCTCGGAGAGCATTGCCCCGAGCTCGCGGCAGATTTTCTCATCGGGAGTCACAAATTCAAGATGGTAGCCCTTTTCGGGGTCTGCCACACTGCCGCATCCGAGAAAAATGCCCGCGACAAAGGCTCCGAACAGCTTGTCCGGAATGGTTTCATAGTCTCTGAGCGTGCGCTCAAGGCTGCTAAGACCAACGCGGTCGGATATTGTCGAGATTGCCTGGGAGCCGCAAATGCTCAATGAATAAAGAGACGAATCGGATTCCCGGCGGATTTTTTCAACCGTCACGCTCCCCTCGCCCGCAGCATGCTCGCAAAGGCGGACAAAGAGGTCCCGAACGTCGGAATTTTCGGTGCGAAAAACGATTTTTTCGGGGCTTATTTCCCGGGAAAAGAGTATCATGCCCCCGAGGGCCGCGTCGCATTTCTTTCGGCCGGTGATGTTTCCTGCGGCCTCGGCCTTGACCCTGTGGGAAAAAATAACGCTTGCACTCATCTCTCGGCGCACCTGTGCTCGACCCGAACCGTCATACCCTCGCGGGCAAGCTCGTCCGAAAGTCGCCTTGCAAAGCTTACGGAACGGTGCTTTCCGCCAGTGCAGCCGAACGCTATGACAAGGCGGGTCTTTTCCTTTCTGTAAAGCGGGATGAGATACTTTATCAAATCCTTTATCCTGCGGTATGTCTCGTTTGCGTCCTCAAAGCCGAAAACATAGTTGTAGACCTCGTCGTCAAGGCCGGTCTTGAGCCGAAGTTCGGGTATGTAATAGGGATTTTCAAAGCATCTCACGTCAAAGACCAAATCAGCGTCCTTGGGGACGCCGTACATGTACCCGAACGACAGAACGTCCACCAAAAGCTCTCCGCCGTTTTCGGAGAATATCTCCCTTAAACGCTCGCGGAATTTGCCCATGCTCGTGTGGGAGGAGTCAAGATATATGTCGGCAAGGGTCCTTGCGCTCTCGGTCTCGCGACGCTCCATCTCTATGGCGCGCATAAGGTTGCCGGAGGCCTCCTGCTCAAGAGGATGGCGGCGGCGGGTCTCCTTATAGCGGTTGATAAGAACGCTGTCGTCGCAGTCGACAAAGACGACCTTGACGTCGACGCCCGATTCCTTGAGTTTGGAAACGCACTCGCTGAATTTCGAGAAAAGCCCGCCCGAACGAACGTCTACGGCAAAGCATATCTTCTCGGTCTTGGGGGCGGAATTTCTTATCAGCTCGGAAAAGCTGCCCAAAAGCTCGGGCGGCATATTGTCTATGCAGTAGTAGCCCAAGTCCTCAAACACGTCGAGCGCGGTGGATTTTCCGGCGCCCGACATTCCCGTGACAACAACAATTTTCATGCTTCGCTCCTTTTCATTCACGGCTCTCGGGTATAAGCCTGACCTCGGGCTCTAATGAGTATCCCGTGGCGCGTTTTACCTCGGCCTGCGCGCGCGCTATCAGGGTCGTGATATCCTCTGCGGTGGCGTTTCCGAGGTTGATTATGAAATTCGCGTGTTTCTCGGATATCATCGCTCCGCCCTGTACCGCTCCCTTAAGGCCGCTCTGCTCTATGACAAGCCCGGCGTAGGTCCCCTCGGGTCTCTTGAAAGCTGAACCGAACGAGGGGTATTCAAGAGGCTGGCGGGACTTTCTTCTCGCCATCAGCTCCTCCATTTTTTCAAGGATAATTTTCGGGTCTGCGGGCGTGAGTTCAAACTCGGCAGACAAAATCACCTCGTCGGTGCTCTCGAATCTTGAGCAGCGGTAGCCGAGCTCAAGTTCGTCTGCTGTAAAGGCGGTGACCTTGCCGGAAGAATTCATGGCCCTTACCGATTTGACGATATTTTTAATCTCTCCGCCGTATGCTCCGGCATTCATATAGACTGCTCCGCCGACCGTTCCGGGAATGCCGTAGGCAAACTCCATACCTCCCAAACCGGCTTCCTGCGCGACTTTGCAGACGTTTATGAGCATCGCTCCCGACGGTGCCGAGACAGTGTTTCCGTTCACCGTTATACCCGATTTTTCGCATGTCGAGACTATCACCGCTCCCCTAAAGCCGCCGTCCGAGAACAGGCAGTTGGAGCCGTTTCCGAGGATCATGCTGTAAAGCGATATATCTTTACAGGCAAAATACAGCCTTGCCGCGGTCTCGCTGTCCGGAGTCAAAATCATCAGGTCGCATTTTCCGCCGACCCTGACCGTGGTATGCTTTGAAAGCGGTTCGCTGTCAAAAACCTTTGCCCCGCAGGCAAACGCCTTTTGTCTTATGAAATCGATTTTTTCCCTGTGCGTCAAAAAAATACGCTCCCATCGTAAGTTTTGCTGTGATAATTTTTATTCCGTCGGACCTTTTCATATTCCGCAGTCGGGGTGCTTTGAAAGGACGCGCTCCCGAACCATGTCCCAATCGGAATTGAGTATCAGGTCTTTCGGGAATTCGCTCTCCGAAAGCGCCCTTTCGCAGGCGGGGGTCTGTCCGATAAGGCTCCAGAAATGCGCGTCGGTGTCGACCGAAATGAAGCATTTGTATTTTTTGCAGAGCCTGAGCATCTCCGCGACCTCTTTGGCCGGGCTTTTCCCGGTGTTTATCGAGCTTTCGTTTAATTCTACCGCGACTCCGGCTTCCTTTGCGGCGGGAATGAGTTTTTCCCATATCACCGGGAAAGTCGAAGCCGTGGGATGGCCGATAAGGTCGATTTTCGGATTCTCAAGGGCCTTTAAATACCCGGCCGTGACAGTCTCGGGGTCGGCCGGCTTAAAGTCCGGGAAGTAGTGGCGATGATATGACATAACGACCCACTCGAGCCAGTCGAGGTCGGAGTCCTTGGTGTCGAGCATGCCCGAATAATCGGCGATATTTACCTCTGCGCCCCGAATCACCGTGACGCCGAAAAGCTCTCGCGGCAAGACTCTTTTTGCGTTTCTTAGGTGCCAGATATGCGGAGAATCGGGCATGTTGCCGGTGTGGTCGGTCATGGCGATGGCCTTTAAGCCTATCTCGGAGGCGAATTTCGCGTTCTCGGTTACCGTCGAATACGCATGGGTGGAAGCGAGGGTGTGGGTGTGCATATCCGCCTGAATTAAAAGATCTTTCATCATAGGTCGGTCCAGTTGTTGACGGTCTCGGTACCCTCCATCTCAAGGCCGAGGTTTCCGAGGAGTTCCTGAGCAGCGTTATAGCCCATCTTCTTCTCGCGGTTGTTCATGGCCGCGACCTCCAGAATCACCGCCAAGTTGCGGCCCGGCTTTACCGGGATGGTGATGGACGGGACGTTTACGCCTAAGATGTTTGTGTACTCGCTGTCGACGCCCATCCTGTCGTAGAAGCGCTCGGGGTCCCACTGCTCAAGCTTTACGACAAGGTCTATCCTCTCGGAGTTCTTGATGGCGCCCATGCCGTAAAGACGTCTTACGTTGACGATTCCGATGCCCCGAAGTTCGATAAAGTGGCGGATGTTTTCGGGGGATGAGCCTACTAAAGAAATCGCCGAGACCTTTTTTATTTCGACTGCGTCGTCCGCGACGAGCCTGTGGCCGCGCTTGACAAGCTCTATCGCCGTCTCGGATTTACCTACGCCGCTTTCGCCTACAATGAGAACGCCCTCGCCGTAGATCTCGATCAAAACGCCGTGACGGGTGATTCGCTGGGCAAGCTGGACGTTGAGAAAAGCTATGCCCCTTGCCAAAAGCTCGGAGGACGTGAGGTCTGTCTTAAAAAGCGGGACCTTGTACTTCTGAGCGGACTCGAGCATTTCGGGGAACGGGTCCCTGCCGAGGCAGACGATCAAACCCGGGAAGCGGTGGGAAAAGAGCTGGTCAAGACGAATAGTTCTCGTCTCGCCGTCGAGACCGTTTAGGTAGGCATACTCGGTGTTGCCGCATGCCTGGAGCTTGTCGGAGTTGAAATACTCAAAGAAGCCGGCAAGCTGCAACGCGGGTCGGTTTATATCGTTGTTTTTTATGTAGGTGCTGCTGAGGTCGCCGGGGTCGTATACCACCTCGAGACCTACTTCCCTGACAAAATCGCTGAGCAGGACCTTGTATTCTTCCGCCATATTTATCTCTCCTTTTAAAGCTTTATAGTCTTTTCGTCAAGCATGTTCTGTGCCGCAAGGATTATTCCCATTCTTCCCGTGGGATATGTAAGCCCGCCCTGAAGCCATGCCGCATAAGGGGGTCTTATCGGCGCGTCGGCGGACAGCTCTATCGACGAGCCCATCGTAAACGCTCCGGCTCCCATTATTATCTTGGATTCATAGCCGGGGGTCTCTATCGGTTCGGGGGTCAGGTAGGAATCTATCGGCGCGCCGTGCTGGACGCCCCTTATAAACGAGCATAGGGCGTCCTCGTTCTTTAGAAGTATCGAGGCGATTATGTCGGCCCTCGGCTTCCCCGGCTTCGGTAGGCTCTCGCAGCCCAAAAGCCCGAAGAATCTGCACGCAAATATCGAAGTCTTTAAGGCGCTCATCACCGTCTGGGGCGCTAAGAAAAATCCCAAGAACATTTCACGGTTCTGGTGCAGGGTGCAGCCTATTTCCTTGCCCATGCCTACGCAGGTAAGACGGTATGCGCAAAGCTCGATTAGGTCCTTTCTTCCGGCAATGTAGCCGCCTGTCGAAGCTATTCCCCCGCCCGGGTTTTTTATCAGCGAGCCCATCATGATATCCGCTCCGACCTCGGTGGGCTCCCTATAATCGACAAACTCGCCGTAGCAGTTGTCTACCATTATAATGGCGTTTTTGTCGTTTTCTTTAATTACTTTGATTATTTTTTCAATGTCCGAGACCGTGTATGACGGACGGGTCGAATAACCGCGAGAGCGCTGGATATAGGCTATTTTTGCGCCCTTTACGCGCTCAGCTATCCTCTCGAGGTCGGGCATGCCGTTGTCTAAAAGTTCAACTTCCTCATACTCGACCTGATAATCGGCAAGGCTGCCGTCTCCGGGTCTGCCCCTTTTGCCGACTATCTCCTCAAGGGTGTCGTAGGGTGCGCCCGTGCACATCAGAAGCCGATCCCCCGGCCGCAAAATACCGAACAGGGCCGTGGAGATGGTGTGGGTGCCGTTTACCATGTTGAAGCGGACCAAGGCGTCCTCGGTGCCGAATGCCGTCGCATAGACCTTATCAAGAGTATCGCGGCCGAGGTCGTCGTAGCCGTAGCCGGTCGTGCCGTGAAGCGCCGTCTCGGGGACGTTGTTTGAGATGAACGCGTGAAGCACCTTTTCACCATTGTAGCGTGCTATTTTCTCGACCCGCTCAAAATCCTCCGCGCATGCCTTTTCGGCGGCGTCGGAGAGCTCGCGAAGTCTCGGGTCTATTCTGAAAAATTCTTCCATTTATACTGCTCCTGTAAATTTAATTTTCCTTTTTTAAATAGATAAAGTCCCCGCCGACCGTCTTGCAGCCGACCTTTTCGTAAAACTCCCATAGGGACGGCTTTGCGGCGAGATATGTTATATAACCCTCGGATTTTAAGCGGCAGGCCGTGCGCCGTAAAAGCTCTTTGGCATAGCCCTTTCCGCGGTCCTCTTCGGGCGTGGCAAGGTCTGTCACAAAAGCGAGACCGGGGGCTTTGAATCTCACGGTAAGAACAGAGCTTTCATAGCGTATAAGCTCGGAAAACCCCGAATTTACGCGCTTTGCGGTGTCGGTGAGCCATAGGGGGTAGCTGTCCCCGGGGAGGGAAATGGCATTAAAAACATAGTCGAAATCGGGCGTGGAAAGGCCGTCGGAGGTCTCGCCGGGAATGACCTCAAAAAAGCGCCTCTCGGAGCTTTTATAGCCCGGAAATCCGGATTTTAAGACCAGTCCCGCGGGAAGCTCCACCGAATAGGGGCTTTGGAAATCCACGAATTCTCTTATTTCCCGTCTTATTATCGGGGATGGCCTCGCGCCGTCGGTCAGGTCCGCCGTGACGGAGCCGTTAAAGACCGATATAACGCCTATCCTCTTTCTCTCGACTATCTCGTAAAACAGGCAGAAATCATAGCCCGTGCCGTATGCGGAAAGGTGGGAGAGGATGACCCTCGAATAGTGGCTCTTTTCAAGTCCCGAGCCGTCGAAATTTTCAATCAGCCTTATCATTTCAGCGCCTTGACAAGGTCCTTGAAATCCCTGCCCCGGACAAGGCAGTTCGGGTACATATCGAAGCTTGCGCAGGCGGGACTCATGGCGACTACGTCTCCCGAAACGGAATTTTCCCTGGCAAGCTTTACCGCCTCTTTCATCGAGCCTGCATGGAGAATTTTAACATTTTCAGGGTCATAGGAGACGTCCTCGGTGACGGCTTTTTCGATTTTCGGTGCGGTCGCTCCTATTAAAATAAGTATTTTGGCATAGTCGTTGATGGGCTTCGCCAAAGGCTCGAACGGTATCATCTTGTCGTATCCTCCGGCGATGAGGATTATTCTCTTGCCGAATGATTTTAAGCAGACCGCAGTGCTCGTCGGGGTGGTGGCCTCGGAATCGTTGTAGTATTTCACGCCGTCAAGCTCGCGGACGAATTCTATGCGGTGCTCGACGCCGCTGAATTTTTTGGCGGTCTTTACAATCGAATCTGCGGATACGTCTCCCCAGACGGCGGATATCGCCATAAGAACGTTTTCTATGTTATGGCTGCCGGGGATCCTTAAGTCTGAGGCGGACATTATCTTTACCGATTTTCTGCCGTCGCGGTAGCATAAAATCCCGTTTTTGTCAAGATACCCTCCTACTGCGGGCTTCTCCTTTAATGATACAAGATTCAGAGCGCCCCTGACCCGTGAACGAAGCTGCATTGAGCCCGGGTCGTCGGCGTTTATGACTGCCTTGGAAAACGCGGACTGATGGTCCAAAATATTGCACTTAGCCGCCACATACTCGTCCATGTCTTTATGGACGTCGAGGTGGTTCGGGGAGATGTTAGTGACTACCGCGACGTCGGGCGACTGGCGCATTGAGATGAGCTGGAAGCTGGAAAGCTCGACTACGGCGTAGTCGTCCTCGGAAATGCTCTCAATTCGGGGCAGGAGCGCGTTTCCGATGTTGCCTCCGAGCCAGACAGTGTAGCCCTCGGCCTTTAAAAATTCCGAGATAAGGGTAGTCGTGGTGGTCTTGCCGTTAGAACCGGTCACCGCAAATATTCGGCAGGGGCAGAGCTCGAAAAAGCTCTCCATCTCGCTCGTTATCACAACGCCCTTTTCACGCGCCTCCAAAAGCTTGGGGTTGTTATAGTACATCCCGGGGGTGCGGTACACGACGTCAAAATCCGCAAGGCTGTCGAGATACCCCTGCCCGGTGATGAATTTTGCGCCGTCAAGGCTTGATAAAAGCTCTTTGTCATAGTCCTCTAGGGGCTTTCTGTCGAGGACGGTGACGTCGATGCCCTTGGATAAAAACAGCCTTATAAGCTCGTTGTGGCTCACTCCTGTGCCGATAAAGGCGACTTTTTTGCCTTTCATTCCCTCAAAAAAACGGGTCGTCTTGCTCATGAAAAAACCTCTCTCCGGCGGCGCCCAAAAACGGAAAGCTGTCTCCCCTCTCGGGACCGCCCATTATAACTCAGTCTTTATTATACACTATCGCGGGAAAAATTTCAACCTTTTTCAGGGCAAATATTTGATATATTTTTATAAGATTAAGGGCGTGCCGAGGCGATTTTTGTTGAAAATGAAAAAGTTGATTTTTTCTATTGAAATTTTGAAAATTTTAATTATAATTGAATGTGGATTATGCCGTATCCTCACGGCATGGCCGAGCAAAAATCTATAAAAAAGAAGGAGACAAAGAAAGTAATTGGAAAATACTATCATCAGTCTGCGAAACGCTGTTGTTGAGTATGACGGGGAGCAGATCCTCAAGTCCATCAACCTCGACATCATCGACAAGCAATTCGTGACTCTTCTGGGGCCGTCGGGTTGCGGCAAGACTACAACCCTGCGAATCATCGGGGGCTTTGCCGAAATGGCAAGCGGTGAGCTATTTTTTAACGGTGTTAATATCAAAAATCTTCCTCCCCATAAGCGGCAGGTCAACACCGTATTTCAGAAGTATGCGCTTTTCCCGCATCTCAACATCTACGAAAACATCGCCTTTGGGCTCAGAATCCAGAAGCTGCCCGAGGACGAGATTCGTTCAAGAGTCGAGGAGATGCTCGAGCTTGTAAACATGAAAGGCTATGAAAAGCGCTCGATCAATTCGCTGTCGGGCGGGCAGCAGCAGCGTATCGCCATCGCAAGAGCGTTGGTCAACCGTCCGAAAGTCCTTTTGCTGGACGAGCCTTTGGGAGCCTTGGATCTTAAGCTCCGCAAGGATATGCAGATCGAGCTGAAGCGTATGCAGCAGGATCTGGAAATTACTTTCATCTATGTTACTCACGATCAGGAGGAAGCGCTTACCATGTCGGACACCGTCGTCGTCATGCGCGACGGCATGATTCAGCAGATAGGCACGCCTCAGGATATTTACAACGAGCCTAAAAACGCCTTTGTAGCCGACTTTATCGGCGAATCGAACATCATCGACGGGATAATGAGAAAGGACTTTCTCGTTGAGTTCGCCGGCAAGGAGTTCGTCTGCGTGGACAAGGGCTTTGCCAAGGACGAGCTTGTGGACGTCGTCATTCGTCCCGAGGATATAAAAGTCGTTCCTCAAGAGCAGGGCGCTATCGTGGGCGTTGTAGAAAACATCGTATTTAAGGGCGTGCACTACGAGATAACCGTGGACGCGCTCGGATATAAGTGGATAATCCAGTCGACGAGGAGCGAGGACGTCGGCTCGATAATCGGCATGAACGTAACGCCCGAGGATATCCACATAATGCACAAGTCGGAGGCCGAATAATGAGGGCTCCGCGTTCTCTCGCCATACCCTATGTGGTGTGGGTGCTGATCTTTACCGTCGTGCCTCTCGCTCTCGTAATCGGCTTTGCCTTTACCGGCTCGGACGGAAAAATCACGCTTGAAAATATCTTCGCAATGTCCGACTATATGGCGGTGCTGTTCCGCTCCATCCTGTTCGCCATAATAGCGACGGTCATCTGCCTTATAATCGCCTTTCCCGCGGGCTACATAATCTCCCGCGCCAACAGGATAAACCAGTCTACGCTGGTGGTTCTGCTGATGGTGCCGATGTGGATAAACTTCCTCTTGAGGACCTACGCGTGGATGACACTTTTGGAGCAAAACGGCGTTATCAACAGGCTTTTGGGGCTTATCGGCCTCGGCCCGTATCAGCTGATAAACAATTCGGGGGCCGTTATTTTGGGCATGGTTTATAACTACCTGCCGTTTATGATACTGCCGCTTTATTCCGTCATGGTGAAAATCGACCAGTCGGTCATCGAGGCTGCGCAGGACCTCGGCTCAAATAAAATCAGGCTCGTAAGAAAGATACTTCTTCCGCTTTCGATGCCGGGCATTTCCACCGGAGTAATCGCGGTATTCGTGCCGTCGGTCTCGACGTTCATCATCTCCCGCATGCTCGGAGGAGGTACCAACGACCTTATAGGCGATATTATCGAAATGCAGTTCTCGGGCAACTCCTATAACCCGCATTTGGGCTCTGCTATGGCGCTTGTACTTATGATAATAGTGCTGTTTATGATGAGCCTCTTTAACCAGTTCGGTACAGAGGAGGATGTTGCGCTGTGAAAAGTATATCCTCTAAAATTTATATGTATCTTTTATACATATTCCTCTATCTGCCGATTTTGGTGCTCATTATCTTTTCCTTTAATCAGTCCAAGTCCCGGGCAAACTGGACCGGGTTCACGCTGCACTGGTATGCCGACCTGTTCAGGGATGAAAGAATTCTGACGTCTCTTTTAAACACCGTCATAGTGGCCCTTGCGGCTTCGGTCTTGGCGACCATTCTGGGAACGATGGCGGCGCTCGGCATCCATTCCATGGGAAAATTCGGCAAGGGTATCCTGATGGGCGCGACGTACATCCCGGTAATCAACCCCGAGATAATCATGGGTATCTCGCTCATGATACTCTTTAAATTCTTCGTGTCCCACTCGGGATTCCAGTTCGGCTTTGCAACTCTTATTCTGGCGCACATAAGCTTCGACGTGCCGTATGTCATATATAACGTGCTGCCGAAGCTAAGGTCGATGAACCCGAATCTTGTGGAAGCGGCACAGGACCTCGGCTGCAACCCGAGGCAGGCTTTCTTCAAGGCCGTGATACCCGAGATAATGCCGGGCATATTCTCGGGATTCCTGATGGCGCTGACATACTCGGTCGACGACTTCGTAGTGTCCTATTTTACGTCGGGAACAAACGTCGAAACGCTGTCGGTGACGATAGAGTCGATGACGAGGGTAAAGGTATCCCCCAAGATAAACGCTCTCTCGGCGATAATATTTGTGGTCATCGCGGCGATACTCATAGCAAAGAACGTGCTCGAAAACCGCAAGCTCAGGCGTGAGCTGGCTCTCTCGCGGGCAGCCGTAAAGGAAGCGAGGGCGGTAAGAAGATGAGAAGATTGCTTGCTTTTGTCATGGCGCTCGTCATGGCGCTCTGCCTCACGTCCTGCGGCGGCGCTCCCGAGGAAGATGAAATCAGCCTTGAGAGCCTCGGCCTCGACCCTGAGCTGTTTTCGGACTATGACTACTCGAAATTCAAGGGTCAGGAGATAACCCTGAACGTCGCAAACTGGGGCGAATACATGTCGATAAACGACGACGAATGCCTCGACGTAAACGAGATTTTTGAAGCCCTGACCGGAATAGAGGTCAACTACAAGACCTTTGCCTCGAACGAGACCCTTTATTCAAAGCTTCTCTCGGGAGGCGCGACGTATGACATAATAATCCCGTCCGACTATATGATCTCGAAGATGATAGAAGAGAACATGCTCGAAAAGCTTGATTTTGACAACATCCCGAACCTCAAAAACGTCATGCCGAGCTTTTTGAATCCTCAGTACGACCCGAATAACGAATACTCGGTCCCCTATCTTTGGGGCATGGTCTGCATCATCTACAATACGACGATGATAGACGATGAGATAGATTCCTGGGGAGCGCTATGGGATGAAAAATATGCCGGAAATATCCTCATGTTCAATAACCCCCGGGACGCTTTCGGCATAGCTCAGGCGTATCTGGGCTACAGCCTCAATACACAGAACAAGGCCGAGCTCGACCGCTGCGCTTCTATTTTAAAGGACCAGAAAGAGATAGTGCAGGGGTATGTCATGGACGAGATTTTCGACAAACTGGAGGGCGGCTCGGCAACCATAGGCCCCTACTATGTCGGAGACGCGGTCACGATGTGCGACGATAACCCCGACCTTACCTATATCATCCCGAAAGAGGGAACAAACTGGTTCGTCGACGCCATGTGCATCCCGACGACCGCCGAAAGCAAAGAGGCGGCGGAGATGTATATAAACTTCCTCTGCGAGGCCGAGATAGCGCTTGCAAACTCCGATTACGTCGGGTATTCCACGCCGAATTCGGCGGCGTATGAGCTTTTGGACGACGACGTCAAGGCGGACGAGAAAAGATACCCCTCCGACGAATTTTTGGCGGAACACACCGAGGTCTTTGTAAACCTCTCCCCCGATACGAACGAATATATGCAGTCGCTCTGGAACCAGCTCAAGATAGACAATTCAAACACCTGGTTCGTGCCGGTGTTCCTTGTATGCCTGATAGCGGCGACCGTCGCGGTAAACGTCAGGAGAGCCGTGAAGAAGAAGCGGGATAATTACTGAGCAAGGCTTTTTTGCAGCGTGACCCGGTCCTCGGAGTCGAGGATACAAATATATTTTTGGAGGCTTTTATGACTAAAAGAAGAAAGACGGCCCAGGTATTCAATCCCAACCTGAGCGTCGCTCCACTCGGCATCATCGCCATGAAAGGCGCGAGCGAGCTCGGCGAAAAAATCAACGACTATCTCGTAACGTGGGCAAGGCAGTCGGGCCAGGACGTGGACACGTTCCTGATACCCTGCAACTGTCCGAGATTCCAGTCCGGAGACGCTAAGGCTCTCATCGAAAGCACCGTCAGAGGACTCGACCTGTTCATCATCTGCGACACCGGAAACTACAGCTGCACCTATCCCCTGTTCGGACACGAAAATCACATGTCCCCCGATGACCACTACCAGGACCTCAAGAGGATAATCCAGGCGGCCGGCGGAAAGGCCCACAGAATCAACGTCATAATGCCTATTCTCTACGGCGGCAGACAGCACAGAAGAAACTACCGCGAATCCCTTGACTGCGCTTGGATGCTTCAGGAGATGCAGTCGATGGGGGTGGAGAACATCCTCACATTCGACGCCCACGACCCGAGAGTCCAGAACGCCGTTCCGCTGATGGGATTTGACAACATCATCCCCTCCTACCAGGTCTTAAAGGCTCTTGTACATTCCATCGGGGACTTAAGCTTTGCAAAGGATAATTTCATGGTCGTATCCCCCGACGAGGGCGGTCTGTCAAGAAATATGTACTACGCCTCGGTCTTGGGAGTAGATCTCGGAATGTTCTATAAGCGCCGCGATTACTCGGTCATCGTGAACGGCCGCAACCCTATCGTCGCGCACGAATATCTCGGCAACGACGTGGCCGGAAAGGATATATTCATAGCCGACGATATAATCTCCTCCGGCGACTCGGTCTTAGACCTCACAAAAGAGCTCAAGGCGAGAAATGCAAAGAGGATATTCGCATATGCTACATACACTCTATTCACAAACGGCCTCGAAGCGTTCGACAAAGCCTATGCCGACGGACAGCTGAGCGGGATTTTCGGCACGAATCTGAGCTATCTCAATCCCGAGCTTAAAAAGCGCGAATGGTTCCACACCGTCGACTGCTCAAAATATGTTTCCTATTTCGTGGCGGCGTTGAATCACGATATGTCGGTCAGCGATATTCTTGACCCGCATGAAAAAATAAAGCAGCTTCTTGACGAGCACAGGCATATCCTCGAGGAAAAGTAATATTTTTCGGTTTATCCGCATATAATTTTGCGGGATAATCCCCGAAAAACCCGAAACGGAGGCTTATAAAATGCTAAAGGAAATTTCACCGTCGTCGATAGTTTTTAACCCGTTTGAGAGAATAGGCAGGGATTGGTGCCTTATCTCGGCCGGAAAAGAGGGCTCGTTCAACACCATGACCGCTTCCTGGGGAGGCGTGGGGATACTTTGGAATATGCCGGTCGCGACCTGCTACATAAGGCCGCAGAGATATACCAAAGAATTCGTCGACCGGGAGGATATGTTCACTCTGACGTTCTTCCCCGACGGCTACAGAAAAGCCCTTAACCTCTGCGGGACTGTCTCGGGAAGAGACCATGACAAGCCGAAAGAAGCCGGTATCACTCCCCTCTTTACCGACGGGAGCGTGACGTTTGAGGAGGCGGACCTTGTTCTTGTGTGCAGAAAGCTATATGCGCAGGAAATGGAAAAGGAATGCTTCACCGACGGAAACGTGTATAAAAAATGTTATCCCGAAGACGATCTTCACACCATCTATATCGGCGAGATAGTAAAGGCGTATGCAAAATAAAATGCACTTCAAAAATATGAGGCAGGCTCATGTGAACCTGCCTTTTTATTTTTTTACTTCTTTAATTCGGATACGACCGCTTTGAACCAGTCCTTTTCTCTCCACCTGTCGAACGAGCCGTCGTCAAGGCCGTGGCCGTCGATGGTGTGCAAAAGCGTCTCGCAGATGCTCTGGGTAGAGTTTCGGGTGATGTTTTTCTGGGTCCATTTAATGCCGTCGCCGAAAAGCGTGCCCCTATAGGTGAATTCCTCGGGGAGACCGTCGTAATCTTTCGCGCACTTCGCAGCCGCTTCGAGGTGGTATCTCGCCTTTTCTTCATCGTTGTGAAGATTGGTATAAAGCTTTGCAAGCCAGTAGTGCCTCGCATAGATTCGGCAGTTGTAAAAGCCGTAGAACCCGTCGTCGAAGATGACGTCCGCAAGCTTTATCGCGATCTCGTGAAGCTTGATATAGTGCTCATAGTCGCCCTTGTTGAACACGCAGAGGTTGTAAAGGTCTATGAGTGCCATGTCGTAGTAGTACATGATGTTTCCGCAGGCGGTCTCCTTGCCCTTTTCTTTGTCGCCGTTATGGCAGTAGAGGTCGCATAAAAGCCTGTCCGTCGTTATCCACATGCCCGGCAGAGTTTTGATGAGCTTCTCGGCTTCGTCGTATCTCTCCTCGCGCATGAGGTTGAGGGCCAAGACCTGAGTTGCCGAGTTGCGCTGGTGGTTGTCGGTAGATTCCCTGAGTATGCGCTCGGCAAGCTCGATAATCTCTTCGGTTGTACCGTTCGGGCTGCCGTGAAGACACTGCATGAGTCTTGTCAGGCATTCAAGGTCGTTAGGGAATTCATCCACGGCTCTCCGCCAGACCTCGACGCGCTTTTCGGCCTCGCCTGTGCGGTCGTATTTTTCGGATTCGGACTCGTATTCGGCTATGCGCTCGCGCTTTCTTATCTCGCCGACTCCCAAAAAATCATCCACCGAAACGCCGAAATAGGCAGCCATCCGAACGACGTATTCGAGCTCGGGCAGGCTCTCGTCACGCTCCCACTTCGACACGGCCTGCGGGCTTATCGTGAGATAGTCGGCGAGGGCTTCCTGGGTAACGCCTTTTTTGCGGCGAAGCTCCTTTAAGTTTTTTGATACGGATATTTCCATTGTCAACACTCCTGTTTTTAGTTTAGTGCAGACTAAGCGCTTTGTCTGTATTTATCATACCACGGCGGCGGGGATTTGGCAATAACCGGAATGTAGAATAAAGGTTGGAAAAGTAAACCGGGGGTTGAGGAACGGAATGCATAAAAAATAATTTCTATAGACTTTTCAATAAATATGTGGTATAATCATATAGGAAAGGAGAGGTAGATATGCCGATACAGATAGTCAGAAACGACATTACGAAAATGGAGGTCGACGCTATTGTCAACGCCGCTAACCCCACTCTCATGGGAGGCGGAGGGGTCGACGGAGCTATTCATCGGGCTGCCGGGCCGGGGCTTTTGGAGGAATGTATGCACCTCGGAAGATGCCCCGAGGGCGAGGCCAAGATAACCGGCGGCCATAACCTGCACTGCAAATACATAATCCACACCGTCGGACCCATCTGGGAGGGCGGAAAATACGGCGAAAAGGAAACTTTGGAGTCCTGTTACATGAGGTCCTTGGAGCTTGCCAAGGAGCACGGCTGCGAGACTGTGGCTTTCCCGCTTATTTCGGCGGGAGCCTACGGATATCCCCGTGCCGAGGCGCTGAGGGTCGCTATAGATTCGGTGAGCAGATTCCTTGAGGATAACGATATGACGGTCTATATCGTCATCTTCGACCGTGCGTCCTTTGAAATTGGCGAGAAGCTTTTTCGGGACATCGAGGAGTACATAGACGACCGCTATGCCGACGAGCACGCAGAAAGCCGTGAGAGCAGACTTCTGCGCAGCGAAATGCCGAGAAAAAATATTTTCGGAAGCATAATGCCAACAGCCTCCGCAGACATGGCGCCCGCTCCGAAACCGGCCGCGAGCTCTCTCGACGAGGCGATGAAGCAGCTTGACGAGAGCTTTTCGGAAATGCTCCTGCGAAAAATCGACGAGGAGGGCATGACAGACGCGCAATGCTATAAAAAGGCAAATATTGACAGAAAACTCTTCTCAAAAATCCGGAGCGACAAAAATTACCGGCCGTCAAAGCCGACCGCTATAGCCTTTGCGATAGCGCTCGAGCTGCCGCTTGACGAGACGAGGGAAATGCTCGAAAAGGCGGGGTTCGCGCTGTCTCACGCGAGCAAGTTCGATATTATAATCGAGTATTTTATCGAGCACGGGAATTACAATATTTTTGAGATAAACGAGGCGCTTTTCGCGTTCGACCAGAGTCTTTTGGGGGCATGAGCATGGGCGGATTCAAAAGGCATCTGATGGTTTTATCCGCGGCATTATTTATGATAATTCTTTCGTCCTGCGGGTCGGAATTAGTCGACATGAAATCATGCACGGTAGATACCGGGATTTCCGAGGTCCGCGGGATAGTCTGGGAGGGCAGGACTTACGTGCCGTTTTGCGTAATCGAAAAAAGCGATAAGGGCAGGCAGATAGGCTATGTCGACGGCGATAAGGATGACAAAATCAGCGAATATAAGGGATACCCCGCCGAAGAATGGCTCGTAGGCTGGATGAAGTGGGACGGCGGCGCGATGCTTTTAAAAGAGGAAAACGTCACCGAGATACCCGAGGGACTGACTGCGGAGTATCAGTAAATGCAGAAAGGCAAAATGGCATGAGCGATATACAATAATATATATTTAAAGATTCCATGAATTATTGCTTTTTGCTTTTTCTCAGTAATACATGACATGGGGATAAAGCAGTCCCCTGCCGAAGATAAAAATGTCGCCTCTCAGGCGACCAAATCACAAAAAACCTCCGCTATAATATAACTGTAAGCAAAAGGCACACGTTATATTTCAGGAGGTTTTATCATGAAAAAGAATTTAACCGAAATCGTCTTCATCCTTGACCGCAGCGGCTCCATGGCCGGGCTCGAATCCGACACCATCGGCGGGTTCAACGCGATGATCGAAAAACAGAAAAAAACAGACGGAGAAGCCCTTATTTCGACAGTCCTGTTCGACAACGTGAGCGAGGTCATCCACGACAGGGTCGACCTTAAGGATATCAAACCGCTCACCGAAAAAGAGTACAGCGTTCGGGGCTGCACCGCCCTTATTGACGCTATCGGCGGCGCTATCCACCACATCGGGAACATCCACAAATATGCCCGCGAGGAGGACGTGCCGGAGCACACGCTCTTTGTCATCACCACCGACGGCATGGAAAACGCGAGCCGCTTCTATTCGAGCGACGAGGTCAAGAAAATGATTGAGCGTCAGAAAGAAAAGTACGGCTGGGAGTTTCTGTTCTTGGGGGCAAACATCGACGCCGTCGAGACTGCAAAGGCTTTCGGCATCTGCGAGGACCGCGCCGTCAATTACAACAGTGACAGCGAGGGCACGAAGCTCAATTACGAGGTGCTGAGCGAGGCGATATGCGCCGTAAGAAGCAGCGCTCCCCTTGGCGCGAAGTGGAAAAAGAGGATAGATGAGGACTATAAGAAAAGAGGGGGGAGGGGGTAAAGCTCCGGTAAGAGGTACAGCTCCGAACCGCTGAGTTGGCGGAAGCAGGACGGAGTGCGGGGCGGAGCCCCGGCTCGCGCAAGCGAGCCCGCCGGCGAAGCCGTCGGGCCCGGCCCAAAGGGCCGGGCGGGGCTCCGCCGGCGCAGGAGGTCCGGCCGCGAACGGACGCATATTTTAAAAGTCTCCCCTGCCCCGAAGCAAGGGAGATTTTTTCATCTTTTGGGCAGGCCGGGGTAGGTTATCTTCGGTTCGCCGGTGGAGGGGACGTATCTGTCGAACATGCGAAGATAGTAAAATCTTACCATTTCGCTGAACAGGTCCTCGATGAGCTCGTAATCTTCAAAGTCTATGGAGCGAAATCTTTCGCCGAGAGTCCATATTTTAGAGGAAAATTTTCGGTAATCAAAATCTATCATGAGGTCAAAAGCTGCGTTTTTTGCGGCACGCGACGGCCTGCCGCCAGGCAAATCACCCAAAACTTTTAACTTGGCGCGCTCGCAAAATTCCTCGACGCCGTCGGTGATGTTGAAGCATTCAAAATCCCCCAAAGCGCGCAAAACCGCAAGGTTTATCGGCTCAAGCGTGAGCAGCTTCCTGCCCTTTGAGCGGTACGGCGAGATCGGCCGGACGTGCACCGGACCTATGTATGGCTCGACCGACGACGCGAGGTCGGAAAGCTCGTCGGTTTTAGGGTATTCGACTTTTTCGGGGACTAAAAACCGCACCATCCCGTCGGCGCCCTGACTCGCGATCTTCATATTTCGCCTCCGCAAATGTAAGAATGTTACAGTTATTTTAGCATGAAAACCCGGGGATGTCAAGAGAATAATGCAGAAAAATAACCTTTATAGTAAATTATATTGACTTTTTCTGCAAAAATGTTATAATAAAATTATATTGATGCTTTAGCACAAAAAAGGGGAATTTTTTATGAATAAAATCGTTCGACGCGTGCTCACGGTCCTGCCTGCAATACTGCTTCAGGCGCTTTGGCTCTATCTTCTTTTCAGCTGGCTCGCGCCTTGGGCGACGCTTATAAGCGCCGCTTTATCGGTGCTCTCGCTGATTTTCGTGCTCTACTTGATCACCAAGCAGGACGAAAGCACCTACAAAATTCTCTGGCTTTTGGTCATACTCACATTCCCGCTCCCGGGCGCGCTTTTGTACCTTATTTTCGGCAACAAGCGCACCACAAAACCCCTTAAGAAAAAGCTTGAGCGGGTCAGCCTGCCCGAAAACAAGAATGAATCGAGTGAAATTATAAACGGCATTGCCGCCGAGGACAAGCGCCTTGCTCAGACATTTTCCTGGGTTGAGAATAAGACGGGCTTCGCACCGTGCGTGAACCGGTCGGCAAAATATTACGCCCTCGGCGACGATATGTTCCCGGATATGCTTGAAGAGTTGAAAAAGGCCGAAAAATTCATCTTCGTTGAATATTTCATCATAGAAAACGGCCTGATGTGGGATTCGATGACCGAAATACTCGCCGAAAAGGCAGCAAACGGCGTAGACGTGAGAGTGATGTACGACGACCTCGGCAGCATCTCCACATATACAAAAAAGGACGCCGAAGCTCTCAGGAAAAAGGGCGTCCGCTGCGTGTCATTTAATCCGCTTGTCACAGTCAAGGGCACGCTCAACTGCCGCGACCACCGAAAAATGCTGATTATAGACGGCAAAGTCGCGTTCAGCGGTGGCGTGAACCTTGCCGATGAATATATTAACCACATTGAAAAACACGGCCACTGGAAAGACATCGGCTTTAAAATCACCGGCGAGCCCGTCGGGAATTTCGTCAGGATGTTCGCGCTGTTCTGGAACGCATTTGCCGGCGAGACCGTGCCGGAGGAATACTTCAAGACGGCTTTGGATAGCTCCGCAAGCGACGGGATTGTGCTCAGCTACTACGATTCACCGCTCAGAGACGACGCCGTTTCAAACGAACTTTATATCGATCTGCTGTCGCAGGCGCGTGAGACCGCGTGGTTCTATACGCCGTATCTCATGCCCGGAAACGCGCTTTTGGACGCCTTTGTCAGAGCCGCAAGAAGAGGCGTTGACGTCAGAATAATCATGCCGGGCGTGCCGGATAAAAAGCTTGTTTACAGGATGTCGAGAAGCTTTTATCGTGTTCTCTTAGAGGCCGGGGTCAGGATCTACGAGTACACTCCGGGGTTCGTTCACGCGAAAGCATGCGTGATAGACGGCCGGGTCGGCACGGTCGGCACCGTAAATCTCGATTACCGCAGCCTGTTTTTGCACTTTGAGAACAACTCGCTGTTTTACCGTTCGGAGATTCTCGAAAAGCTCTCCGCAGACTTTGAAAAGACTCAGGAAAGCTGCGTAGAGCGCACGGTTGAAAACGTCGGCCAAAGCTTCGGAAAATGGCTTATAGACGGCGTGCTGAGAATCTTCGCACCGCTGTGCTGATGATAAAAATAAATATCAAAAAAGCCGCCAGAAAGCCCCTCTGAGATAAGAAAACAAGAGTGCCCAACGGGCACTGCGAAGCACATCATATGACATGTTTTGTTTGCAATACGACTGAGGCGGTCGTAAACAACGCGATTAAAACTCTTTGAGCCAACCGAGGCAATCGTTTCCGCCGAGGGCAGGCGAAAAGTAAGTTTTAACGCTTTGTTTGGCTCGCACGCACTCCTTTGTGGAATGCAAGAGCCGCCAACGATGAAGCTGGCGGCTTTGAGTCAGATTATGCGGGCTTGTTTTCTTATGGAAGAGGGGCTAATGCTGACGGCTTAACTATGCTATTTTTTACTTTTCACCATCTCCGAGGCGCTTCTTTTCTTCCTCCAAAAGCTTGATGAGCTCGTCTATTCTTGCTGCGGAGAGCTCGCCTATGACGGACGTTTTCTCACTCTTAGGCTCGGGAGCAGGCTCGGGCTTCGGCTCGGGGACGTGCACAGGCGTCGGCGCCGGCTTAGGTTCCTCGGCAAACAGTCCGGGGTCGGAGGCGGTCCTCAGATTCTGTGCGATCTTTTCGGCCTCGTCCTTTAGCGGCTCCATGGTCTGGGCGCCCTCTCTTAAGATGTCGGAGCGCCTGATGACGGTCTCGGGCTCGACCTCGAGTTTATCAAGCCTTATCTCATCCTCGCCGCCTAAAACGCCGGTCTCCTCTTTGACCGTGTCATGGAGCTTGTCGTTGGCCTTTCTGAGCTGCTTTTCGACAAATTTTTCCTCCTTGACGGGGTCTATCGGGATTTGGATGTCCTCTCTCTCGGGAGGAGCGTCCTCGTCGTCGGGGCCTCCGCCTACTCTGCGAATGACCTCTTCACCGCTGCTGCGGTCCTTGCGCTTTTTGGATTTGCGGGAGCTGCCGCCCTCTTTGACATAGCCGCGGCCGCCTACCAAAAGCATTATCACCTCATAGATAATTACTATCAGGCAGGGAATTATGACAATAGTCATCATGCCGACCTTAGACGACGCGAAGCGGATTATGCCGCCGATGAGCTTGTCCTGGGTCTTTGCAACGCCGATGATGTCGGTCTGCTTTATGCCCCAAGTCTTGTCGTCGGTAGCGTTGTCATATTTTACAAGATAACTTACCTCGCCGCTCTCGGTGGTCTGGGTGCCGACAAAGCCGATGACCCAGAGCTGATCGTCGATACGGCATAGTATAACGCTTTGCTTAGTGGGGTCGGGGAGAGTGCCCTCCTCGACAAAAACGGCCGCGCCCTCGGGAATTCTCGGCTCCATCCTGTCGTTGTCGACAACAAACACACGGTAGCCGAATAGCTTTGGAGCCGAGCCCTCATCCTTGAACATGCCGAAAATGACAAATGTCAAAATTATCAGCACGGCGAGAATGAAGATGACTACAAGCCCTATTATCTGCATCGGCGAGCGCTTTGCCCTGTTTTCCTGGAACATATAAACAGTCCTTTCAGATATTACTAATTTTCATAGATACTCCAAGAGTATAAACCATCATATATAAGCCGGATCATGCGATTTACGGCGGTTTTCAGGGCGCAAAAGGATGACCTGACGAATAAAAATAAATACTTTCTGTTTATTATATCACATCTTAAACATAAATGCAAATACTTTTAGCAAAAATATTTTAAATTTTCCAACAAATTTTTTCATATTATTTTGTTGACAAAATACAACTTTCGGTGTATAATATAACCTGCGCCCCAAAAGCAGGCCGGAATAGCTCAGTTGGTAGAGCAGCGCATTCGTAATGCGCAGGTCGCGTGTTCGAGTCACGTTTCCGGCTCCAATTTTTTACTTAGTTTAATTTCTATCATCTAAATTCTAACTTCTATTCATCTAAAAGCAGGCGTAGTTTAGTGGCAGAACTTCAGCTTCCCAAGCTGACCGTGCGGGTTCGATTCCCGTCGCTTGCTCCAAAAAACAAAAGCACCTATAGGGTGTCTTTTGTTTTTTTGCATGAGTGATGGGCCTGAAAAGTCGCAACCCCAAAGCGCTGCAAAAGTTGGGTATGGACAGGGAGTAGGACGGGTTCATAGCCATGGAAAATGCAGGAAGTGAGGGAGCTTTGGGCGTAGACGCGATTATTTCTCCGGGAGCTGCGCGAGCCAAGCCGGCACGGCGTGCGTGAGCGAACGGCAAGAAATAACGCGTCTTTAGGGGTTACGATTCCCGTCGCTTGCTCCAAAAAACAAAGGCACCTATAGGGTGTCTTTTGTTTTTTGGCATGAGTGGTGGGCCTGAGAGCACGCAATCCCAAAGCGCTGCAAAAGTTGAGAATGGGCAGGGAGTAGGACGGGCGCATAGCCATGGAAAATGCAGAAAGTGAGGGCGCTTTGGCGGCTTCTACCAGTCCCTGCTCCCCACCTACCCGCTGACGGAACAGAGGTTGGTGCGGGGCGGAGCCCCGGCTCGCGAAGCGAGCCCGACGGCGAAGCCGTCGGACCGGCCCTACGGGCCGGGCGGGGCTCCGCCGGAGCAGACGGTGCGGTTCCGTCCGCGGGTGGCAGAAATCGGATTACAGCATCTCAAAACGCAGCCTGCGGCTGCAATCTGAATATTTATGATAAGCACGCACGAAAGAGAGACCTCAGATCGCACTGTTCATTTTTTAACCTGATCCGATGCTGCCGCCGATTCAATTTTTAAAATTGACTTATTCTTTGCAAAGTGGTACTATAAAAATAATGAATATAAAAAACTGTATCGGAGGTCAATTTTTATGCTTAAACGTCTTCTTTCACTTATGATATGCGCGGCCGTGCTTCTTTCCTGCACCGGATGCGGATTCAGTTCAAAAAGAAAACTTGTAGACCCTGACGACGTCATTCCCGCCGAGAGCTATTCCTTTGAAAAACTCTCCTACGGCGGCATTGACGAGCAGGAATTCCACACCGTTTTAGAGGCCGAGGACGGCGAGCACGGCTCCGGCGTGACCGTCAAAACGGACAAGTCGGGATACTCCGGCGACGGGTATGTGGATATCTCCGATAACGCGGGCTTTAAACTAACTGTCGATATCCCGTCGAATCAGTTTTATAAGATAACCGTCAGAAACTGCGCGGGCGACCACAAGGAAAACGAGCTTTTATTCAACGGAAAAAAAGCCCTCAGCATCTACTCCGAGGCCGGAGACTGGGCGGAGGCTGAGGCCGACGGAGTATTTCTTGAAGCCGGCGAAAACGTCATCACCGTGGGCTCGGGGTGGAGCTGGTTCTCTATTGACTGCATAGAAATCGAAAACGGCGAATCCATAGACGACAGCCTCTATTCGGGCATGAACGAGACGCTTTCAAACGAGTATGCAAACCTTAAGACTCAGAATATTTATCAGTATCTCCGTGCAATTTACGGCAAGCGCACGCTCGCAGGACAATGCACCGACTACGGAAACAACACCGAGACCGACGCGCTGTATCAGGGTCTCGGGAAGTATCCTGCCATAAGAGCGTTCGACTTTATATTCGACAGCCCAAGCTATCCGTATCAGAACGACCGCCCTGCCAAGGACTATGACCTGGCCATTCAGTGGAGCAAGGACGGCGGCCTCGTAGTTTACGACTGGCACTGGCATGCCCCGTGCGGGAAGCCGGATTTCAACACCGATAAAACCGATTTCAGGCTCTCAAACGCCGTCACAGACGAGGACTTGGCGCACATGGACCTTGATGACATAGAAAAGCTTTACAACGACGGCGCAATATCCGAAGAAGCCTATAAGATAGTCAGCGACATCGACGTTATTTCGGGGTATCTGCAAAAGTTAGAGGATAAGAACGTGACCGTTTTGTGGAGACCTCTGCACGAGGCCTCCGGCGGATGGTTCTGGTGGGGAGCCTCGGGTGCGGACGCATACAAGTGGCTCTGGAAGCTGATGTACGACAGGATGACGGACTACCATGAGCTTGACAATCTCATCTGGGTGTGGAATGCTCAGAACGAGGACTGGTACCCGGGTGACGAATACTGCGACATCGCCGCTATTGACATCTACGGCGAGGCCCATGACTACGGCGTTTCGCCTGCGACTCTTGCGGATATGAGGGACTGGTCCGACGGGAAGAAGATGGTGACGATGAGCGAGTGCGCGACGATGCCCGACCCCGACCTTATTGTGAGAGACAACGCTTATTGGCTCTGGTTCGCGGTCTGGAACTGGGACTATATCGTCAAGGACGGAACGACCGAGCTTTCGGGGGCTTATACCGACCTTGATATGATGAAAAAGGTGTATGACAGCGAGGTAATTATCACAAGGGACGAGCTGCCGAGGTTCTGATAGCGGCGAACCATGCTGATAAAAAATAAGATAAAAAGCGTCTGTTCATAATGGGCGGCTGCTTTTTATCATGATAAAATGCTGATTATAAACGCTTTGCAGGTTTTATCATATTTTACTTGACAAACCCAATAAAATGTGCTATTATATCCATCGTCAAAACAGGGGGACCCGTGCACGGGTTGAGATAGAGCATGCAGCTCTGACCCTAAAACCTGATACGGTTAATACCGGCGTAGGGAGCTTTTGCTTTATATGTTGATTTTTGCCTTCAGGAATGACGTCATTTCGGGGCTTATTTTTTGCCCCAATTACGAAAGGATGGTTATTACCATGAAAAACCAAAAACTTCTTGCCCTTGTCGAGGGCGCCGTGATGGTGGCTCTAGCCACTGTTCTTTGCTTCATTCGTCTCATCAAATTCCCCTGGGGCGGCTCTGTCACGCTTCTTTCGATGCTGCCTATAACGCTTTACAGCATCCGCAGAGGTCCTAAGTGGGGTCTTATCGCCGCCTTTGCGTTTTCTCTCATCCAGTTTTTGCAGGGCGTTATGGACGGCCTGTTCGGCTGGGGTCTCACGGGGGTTATGCTCATTATGTGCATCCTCTTTGATTACATAATCGCGTTTACCGTCTTAGGTCTTGCCGGCATTTTCGGCAACAAGAGCTTCGGCAAAATGGTCGGCGGCACCGTTCTTGCTATATTCTTAAGATATGTCAGCCATGTCATAAGCGGCGCTGCGGTATGGCATTCCGTCGGCAACATCTGGGAAGCATTCTACACCGAGAACGAGTGGGTCTACAGCATCATCTACAACGGCGTTTACATGGGCGTCGAGCTCATTCTCACGGTAGCCGTGACGGTTCTTCTTCTTAAACTCCCGCAGACCAAGCAGTTCTTCACCGCAAAGGCGGAATAATGTAAGCGATCACCGGTCATTCTTTCTGTTTTTTGTTTTTAAGGAACGTCCTATTAGGCAGGGCGTTTCTTTTTTTGGGGAGAGGAGCCGGCTGGAGCCTTTTACTTTTGTGCCTCTGCCTGCCCTCGCTCGCGAACGCTGCCGCGTTCGCTCGCTCGGGGCTTGTGCGGGGCGAGAGCTTTCGGGGAAACCCCCAGCGAGGGTTTCCCCGGCAAAAACAGTCCACCGGACTGTTTTTGCTCCCTTTCCTGCGCTTCGCTATCGCTTAACCCTCGAGAACGCCTGCCGGCGTTCTCGAGGGGGATTTCGCAGCCTGCGGGCTGCGACTTGGGGACTCCGTCCCCAAGACCCCTGCCCGCTTTTTGAGGAAAAGCGGGGTAAAACCTTTTTAGATTTTCCCTGCCAAACCCCACTTCTATTTTTATCCCTTTTCCCTCTTCACAAACTCAATTTTTTGTGCTATAATGATCACAAGCGATTATTATAATTTATTTTAGTCGCCATCCTCAAACTCCAAGGAGGCGGGACGATGAGAAAAACTACTGCGGTGATGGCCTGCGGCGGGCACAGCGAAAGAATGGGCGAAAATAAACTCCTTATTGCCCTCGGCGGCAAAACCTGCATACGGCGCTCTGCCGAAGCGCTTTTAAGCTCCCCCGACGTGATAAAGCTCGTCATAGCGGCTCCCGCTGAGCTTTTTGAAATCTATGCCCACGAGCTTGCGGGACTCCGCCTTGAACCGGTCTTTGTGTCCTCTGGGGCAACCCGCTCCGAATCGGTCAGAAACGCCGCCGAAAAGGCCGAGGGCGACCTTATCCTCATCCACGACGGCGCAAGACCCCTCGTTAGTCCCGAGGAGGTCGACCTGTCCATCAAAGACGCCGAAAAATACAGGAGCTCCGTCATCTGCACGCCGTTAAAAGACACCGTGAGATGGCAGTCCCCGGAAAAAAGCTTTGCGCCGAAAAGAGAGGAGCTTTTCTCGATAAGAACGCCCCAGACGTTCTCCCTTGGGCTGTATCTTAAAGCATTAAAATGCGCGGACAAAAGCTACACCGACGATTCCCAGCTTCTTGACAACATCGGCGTTACGCCCCACTTAAGCGTCGGAAAATACACGAATATCAAGCTCACGACCCGCGACGACGTTGCGGCGGCTGAGGCAATTTTAGGATGCGGAGGAAATAAAATGAAAATAGGTCACGGCTACGACGTTCACCGCCTCGTTTCGGGCAGAAAGCTTATTTTGGGCGGCGTTGATATACCCTATGAAAAGGGTCTTTTGGGACATTCCGACGCCGACGTCCTAACGCATGCCGTGATGGATTCTCTTTTAGGTTCGGCAGCGCTTGGCGACATCGGCCATCTTTTCCCGGACAGCGACCCGAAATATTCCGGCGCGGACAGCATAATGCTCTTAAAAGAGGTCTGCATAGTTCTGAAAAATGCGGGGTTCAGGCCCTCAAACGTCGACGTTACGGTGCTTGCACAGGCTCCGAAGCTTGCTCCGTATATTTTGAAAATGCGAGAGAACCTGTCCGCGGCCATGGGCATTGATATAGGTTCGGTGTCGATAAAGGCCACCACGGAAGAGGGTCTCGGGTTCACCGGCACGGGCGAGGGAATAGCCGCACATGCGGTATGCCTATGCGAAAAAATTCTGTAACGAAATTAAATTTTTCAAAAAAATTAAAAAAATTTTCAAAAACCCCTTGCATTTTTTCTTCGGCTGTGATATAATAACAAAGCTGTCTTGGCCGACGCATGATTCAGACCCCAGCCATTGGGATATAGCCAAGCGGTAAGGCAGCGGACTTTGACTCCGTCATTCCGGTGGTTCGAATCCACCTATCCCAGCCAACATTGCGGCATCGCCAAGTGGTAAGGCACTGGACTCTGACTCCAGCATTCCCTAGGTTCGAATCCTAGTGCCGCAGCCAAAACGCACCCCGACTTAAGGGTGCGTTTTTTTGTATTTTTTCAAAACCTTTTCACGGTTTTTGTCGGGATATATAGTGAGCGCTTTTAAAAGTCCTATGGTAAAAAGTCAATCGTCAAAAGTGACAAAGTATGAAGAAAAAGTTCGGCAAAGCAGTTAAAAGAGC